>NZ_NKWE01000021.1:0-199618 GCF_006243315.1 Aeromonas sobria | reverse complement strand
TAATTGGGACAGAGCCTTTTTTATTGGGTCGTTCTTCATCCCGCGAACGGGAGAGCGCACTTAGCTGGCCTTGCGCAGGATCTGCTCAAGGTAGTCGGCAAAGTTGTGACCGTGATGCTCCAGCAGTTTCGGGAACATGGAGATGGAGGTCATGCCCGGGAAGGTGTTGATCTCGTTGAGCAGGATCTCCCCCTCGTCGGTCAGGAAGAAGTCGATGCGCGAGAAGTGGGGCACTTCCACCTCACGCGGCTTGACCGCTTTCTCGATCAGTACCTGCTCGGAGTAACCGAAGGCATTGGCAATGCACTGCACCAGATCCGCTTCGTTGCTGGCGGAGTAGCAGCCAACGGAAGAGCCCTGGGAGGCCGCCTTGCTAAAGACCTTGCCCCACTTAGCCAGTAACCCTAATTGGGACGCCCACCTTTCAGACAGAGCACCCGCCACAGCTATCTATGGGCAACATATCGATTTCCCTGATCGAGAACAACGAGTCAGAGACGACATCAAGCCCTCACCGTTAAACGTAAATTTTCACGCAAACGATTGAACACAAAAAAGTGTCGGTAATGGCCTATTTTTACATTTTTTGCACAAGTGACCGCCCCTGGCGTGCGCCACGTATGTCGATTGGTGGGTTATGGGGAGATGGCGGCAGCGCTGATGGCACCGGCTTGCCAGACCCTTGATCTGGTTGATGATGTGCCTGACGGCAAATGCACTGTCCGTATCACGGAACCACCACTGAACCCAAAAAAAGCCACTGCTCACCGGTCAGAGGTGCTTTGGTGGTATGACCACCTGAGATCGGTCGTTTTATGGTCAATTAACGGGTTGAAAATGTGATCTGAGCACACTCATCCGGCCACGATGGCAAGCTGCATCTGTGTGGCCCGGATCTGTGCCGACCCAGCGCGGTTGGGGCGATGGCGCCATGTCGATGGTCGGGGATGTGATGACGCAAACCTCGGGGCGAGACACGTTGAGCGGATGTCTGCTGACGATATGGATGTTGTATAAAACAGCAACTGCTTCACTCTTTTTCATCAAAACGGCCATTTCAGGAGGGATAATCTTGGTTTTTTAGCCTGTTGGCGACCTAAAGTGCGGCTAGACCATAAAAAATCAAAAAAACTTCTTTACCAACACCCGATCGGTCAGTAAACTTCGTCGGCAATATTTTACACCCCCACTTCCTCAACGGTGAGATATTGCCATGCTCAGGATTACCAAAGAAGCGTTGACCTTCGATGATGTATTGTTGGTTCCCGCCCACTCCGATGTTCTTCCCAATACTGCCGATCTGCGTACCCAGCTGACCTCCTCTATCAGCTTGAATATCCCTATGATTTCCGCTGCCATGGACACAGTAACCGATGCCCGTCTGGCTATCGCACTGGCCCAGGAAGGCGGTATCGGCTTTATCCACAAGAACATGTCCATCGAGCAGCAGGCTGCCGAAGTGCGCAAGGTCAAGAAGTACGAAAGTGGTGTGGTCTCTGACCCCGTCACCGTACGCCCTGACATGACCATCGCCCAGGTCAAGGAGCTGAGCCACAAGAACGGCTTCGCCGGTTACCCTGTGGTGACCGAGGGCAACTTGCTGGTCGGTATCATCACCGGCCGTGATGTGCGCTTCGTGATTGATCTCTCCCAGACCGTCGAACAGATCATGACCCAGAAAGATCGCCTGGTCACCGTCCGTGAAGGAGCCCCTCGCGAAGAGGTGGTTGCCCTGATGCAAAAGCACCGTATCGAAAAAGTGCTGGTGGTGAACGCGGACTTCAAACTCAAGGGCATGATCACCGTTAAAGACTTCCAGAAAGCCGAGCGCAAGCCGCACGCCTGTAAAGACGACAAGGGTCGTCTGCGGGTGGGCGCGGCTGTCGGTGCCGGTGCCGGTAACGAAGAGCGCGTTGCTGCGCTGGTGGAAGCCGGTGTGGATGTGCTGCTGATTGACTCCTCCCACGGCCACTCCCAGGGCGTGCTGGATCGCATCAAGGCAACCCGTGATGCCTATCCTGAGCTGCAGATCATCGGTGGCAACGTCGCCACTGCCTCTGGCGCACTGGCGCTGGTCGCGGCTGGCGTCAATGCGGTCAAGGTCGGTATCGGCCCGGGCTCCATCTGTACTACCCGTATCGTGACCGGTGTGGGTGTGCCGCAGATCACCGCTATCTCCGACGCCGTTGAAGCGTTGGAAGGCACCGGTATTCCGGTGATTGCCGATGGTGGCATCCGTTTCTCTGGTGACGTGGCCAAGGCCATCGCCGCTGGCGCCAGCTGCGTCATGGTGGGCTCCATGTTTGCCGGCACTGAAGAAGCGCCGGGCGAAATCGAGCTCTATCAGGGTCGCTCCTTCAAATCCTACCGTGGCATGGGCTCCCTGGGCGCCATGTCCAAGGGCTCCAGCGACCGCTACTTCCAGACCGATAACGCCGCTGACAAGCTGGTGCCGGAAGGGATCGAAGGTCGCGTGCCGTACAAGGGCCGCCTCAAAGAGATCATCCACCAGCAGATGGGCGGCCTGCGCTCCTCCATGGGTTTGACCGGCTGTGCCACCATCGACGACATGCGCACCAAGGCTGAGTTCGTGCGCATCTCCGGCGCCGGGATGAAAGAGTCCCACGTCCACGATGTGACCATTACCAAAGAAGCCCCCAACTATCGGATGGGCTGATCAAGACGGGGCTACGGCCCCGTTTTGTCACCGTTTTTATCCCCGTGATTTTTGTTAAACATCCGCCTGATGCAGGAATAACATGATTAAAAATATTCACGAACACCGTATCCTTATCCTGGATTTCGGTTCTCAGTACACCCAGCTTATCGCCCGCCGTGTCCGTGAAATCGGCGTTTACTGCGAACTGTGGGCTTGGGATGTCACCGAAGCGCAGATCCGCGAATTCAATCCCAACGGCATCATCCTCTCCGGCGGTCCGGAATCCGTGACCGAAGCGGGCAGCCCGCGCGCCCCCGAGTATGTGTTCAACGCCGGTGTACCGGTATTTGGCATCTGCTACGGCATGCAGACCATGGCCGAGCAGCTGGGTGGCAAGGTGCAATCCTCCGCCGAGCGTGAGTTCGGTTACGCCAAGGTGGAAGTGCTGGGCGACTCTGGCAAGACCAGCGCCCTGCTGCGCAACATCGAAGATGCCATCGCTGACAACGGCAACGCCCTGCTGGATGTCTGGATGAGCCATGGTGACAAGGTCACCGACATTCCGGCCGATTTCAGCACCATCGCCAGCACTCCGACCTGCCCCCATGCGGCCATGGCCAATGAAGCCAAGCGCTTCTACGGCGTGCAGTTCCACCCGGAAGTGACCCACACCCGTCAGGGTGCCCGCATGCTGGAGCACTTCGTCAAAGATATCTGCGGTTGTGAATGCCTCTGGACCCCGGCCACCATCATCGACGACGCCGTAGCCCGCATTCGCGAGCAGGTGGGTGACGATGAGGTGATCCTCGGCCTCTCTGGTGGTGTCGACTCCTCCGTGGTCGCCATGCTGGTGCATCGTGCCATCGGTGATCGCCTCACCTGTGTGTTCGTTGACAACGGTCTGCTGCGCCTGAACGAAGGTGAGCAGGTGATGGAGATGTTCGGTGATCACTTCGGTCTCAACATCATCAAGGTTGCCGCTGAAGAGCGCTTCCTCTCTGCCCTGGCCGGTGAAGCCGAGCCGGAAGCCAAGCGCAAGATCATCGGTCGCGTGTTCGTGGAAGTGTTCGACGACGAAGCCAAGAAGCTGAAAAATGCCCGCTGGTTGGCACAAGGCACCATCTACCCGGATGTGATCGAATCTGCCGCCAGTGCCACCGGCAAGGCCCACGTCATCAAGTCTCACCACAACGTCGGCGGCCTGCCGGCAGAGATGAAGATGGGTCTGGTCGAGCCGCTGCGCGAACTGTTCAAAGATGAAGTACGCCGCGTTGGTCTGGAGCTGGGCCTGCCCTACGACATGCTCTACCGTCATCCGTTCCCGGGCCCGGGTCTGGGTGTTCGCGTGCTGGGTGAAGTGAAGAAAGAGTACTGCGATATCCTGCGCCGTGCCGATGCGGTCTTCATCGAAGAGCTGCGCAAGGCCGACCTGTACAATCAGGTCAGCCAGGCATTTGCGGTGTTCCTGCCAGTGCGATCCGTTGGCGTGATGGGCGATGGCCGCAAATATGACTGGGTGATTGCCCTGCGCGCCGTTGAGACCATCGACTTTATGACCGCTCACTGGGCCCATCTGCCCTATGACTTCCTCGGTCATGTGTCAAACCGCATCATCAACGAGATCAGCGGTATCTCCCGGGTGGTGTACGACATCTCCGGCAAGCCGCCAGCAACCATCGAATGGGAATAAGCCTCTTACTCTGATGCAGGTCAGTTAAGAACATATGAGTCCCCCAAGCGGGATCAGGACTCAACAGGGAGGGAGGCATTATGCCTCCCTCTTTTTATTGGTAACCCGTTTACTTTTTATGGGCGCAAGCAGGATGCTACCGCCATAATGAGCCGCCACAGGCGTGATCCCTCGCTGGCTGTTCACGTCATACTCACACTATTTTCAACATCGGAGTTCTCATGCGTCGATTCAATTTCATGCTCAATGGCAGCCGGTTGATGATGTTCCCCTTCTACGTCTGCATTCTGGTGTGCGTGGCCCTGCTGATGGTGAAGTTTGCCATGCAGCTCTATCTGCTCTGCATCAACATCATAGAAATCCACTATATGGACCTCATCACCGGCGTGCTGACTCTGGTGGACTTCGTGCTGGTGGCCCAGATGCTGATCCTGGTGGCGGTCTGCGGCTATGTGCAATTTATCCAGACTCAGGAGCAACGCGAAGCCATTGGCGACAACTGGCTTAGCAAGATCAACTTTGCCTCCCTCAAGCTCATTGTCATCAACTCGCTGGTCACCATCGCCGGGGTCGAGGTGCTCAAAGCCTTCCTCGAAGATGGCATCACCAATGAAGTGGAGATGAAGTGGTCAGTCATCGTCTTTCTCGCCTTCTCGGTCGCCGCACTCATCTATGCCGTAACCGAGCGGATGGCAGATCATAAATAGTCGGGCTTGATCACTGTGCTTGTTCAGCCTTGATTCACCAGCAATACAATTGATAACTCTTTTCATTACTCTTACTGCGTTATAAACTTGCTCCCCCCGGGCGGCACCGCCCGGGCGTTGGAGCCTTTATGACAAGCCTTTCCCTCTCACCCCGACAATTCTGGCAGTGGCTGGCCTATCACCATCAGGCCGCCGAGGGCACCCTCTATCTGATGTTCTTCTCCGGCCTGCTGCTGTGGGAACCGCTGACTCCGCTCTGGTCGCTGGCGCGCTGGAATCTGTTTTTACATGTGATGCTCTCGCTCACCCTGTTCCCGCTGCTGTTTGGCGCTTTTTGGCTCTCTCATCGCAGCCTGTTGAGCCGCAGCAACAAGCCCTTTTTGCGCACCACAGGGCGGATTATCGAAGCCCTGCTGCTGGTCTGTCTGACCAGCGGCCTGTTGCTGGTGCTGCACGGCACCCCGGGCGATGCCATGGGCAGCCTCGCCAGCTGGGCCCACTGGCTGAGCGCTTTAGCGTTAACTCCTCTGGTGCTGCGCCATGCCTGGCGCTGGACCATCTTGAAATGGCGCTCCTGATCCCATGTTGAAGTCATCTCTTTGTGCATGTTTGTCACCCCTGCTGGCCCTCGTCCTGCTGCTGGCCAGCCCCTTCGCGTTTGCCCAGCAGATGGGCGCTGGAATGCTCGCCTATGAGGCGGGGAGCGCCCCGCGCCTCGTCACCGCCAACCTGAACGCAGGCTCGGTTACCCAACTTGAACGCGATAGCGGCAAGCGGCTGAAAGAGGTGCAGTTGGGTGGCGATCTGCGCCAGCTTGCCCGTGCAGACGACGGTAATCTGCTGGTCACCGACTACAGCGGCGATCGGTTGCTGCTGCTGGGTGATGATCTCGAGCTGGAAAAGGCGATCCCCACCGGCCATAGACCCTACGGGGTCATCTTCGATCCCAAGCGGCAGTGGTTCTGGGTCACGCTGTTTGAGGCAGGCCGCCTGCAAGCCTATGACACCGCAGGCGACCTCCAGCTGGATACAAAAACCGCCGAGAGCCCGCGCGGGCTGGCCCTGACCGACAACGATCGCCTGCTGCTGACCCACGCCATGACAGGCCAGCTCGCCATCTATGATCTCGCCAAGCTGGGCAGCGGCGCCAAGGGCTCCTCCCTGCCCGAAACCACCCTGCCCAAGCCCAAGCTCATCACCCTGGCCGAGACCCACAGCAATACGCCAAGCGATTCCCAGGGATTGCCGCGCCTGCTCGATGGCATCGCCCTCTCCCCCGATGGCAGCGAAGCCTGGCTGCCCCATGTGCTGTGGAGCTTCGATCACCCCTTCCAGTTTCAGAGCACCGTCTTTCCGGCCGTCTCCATCATCGATCTGGATGAGGAGAAAGAGCGGATAGATGAAAGAAAGCAGCTCTTTTTGCAGATCAATCTGCCAAGCGTCGGCAACCGCAGCCAGATTGTCTCCAACCCGTTCGCCGCGCGCTTCGCCGCCGACGGCAAGCGGGTCTATCTGACGCTGGCGGGCTCGGAAGATCTGCTGGTGTTTGACCTCTCTCGCAGCGGCAAGTCCAACAACAACCGCCACCGCCGCAAAAAGTTTCAGGGGGGCGCCAAGGCAACCCAGCTGTTGCGCCACCTGCCGGGCCAGAACCCGCGGGACTTGTTTATAGACGGCGACCACATTCTGGTACACAACGCCATGGGACAGGATCTTACCCGTCTCAATAGCGGCGGCAGCGGCCCTTTCGCTCGCGTGACGGTGGATACGCCCCACTTCGCCAAGCTGGTAGAGACAGATCCCCGCCCCGAACCGCTCAAGCGCGGCGAGCGGCTGTTCCATCTTGGTAACACGCTGGGCAACAACGGCGCCAATGCACGCTTCCCCATGGCGGGGGACAACTGGATGAGCTGCAACTCCTGCCATCTGGATGGGTTCAATTTCACCAACCGCTATCTGATGGCTGCTCATCGCCAGAAGAGCGGCGACAACGCCATCAACGGCCACGCCAACCTCACCAATATGGTGGCGGGGGATTTTGTCGGCGAATACCTGCGCATGACCCAGCAGACCCAGGGCGGCATGGGCCATGACACCCGCGATGGCGCCGAGGCGGTTGACCCCGCCAAGCCACAACCGGAAGTGAAGGCGATGATGGAGGATCTGCATGCTTTCGTGACCGCCGATGGCAACCTCCCCTATCTCGCCAACTGGCTGCGACTCGATGCCCCGCGCACGGATCCCGCCAAGGCGCCGACCACTCACCCGAAAGAGTGGCTCAACTCCGCCTCCTGCCAGAACTGCCACCAACAGGCGTTTGCGGACTGGAGCGAGAGCAACCACCGGCTGATGGGCAACTCCCACCCCTACTACAAGGTGGTACAGGCGCTGGCCCGCGAAACCGAAGGGGAAGCGTTCGGCCAGTGGTGTCAGGGCTGCCACATGCCCCAGCAGGTGATGACAGGCCAGACGGATCTGCCCAAGGGCTCCCACATGTTCGAGCAGGGCGGCGCCTCGCTGATTGCCGCCCACAAGGCTGGCGAACCTGTGGTTGAGGAAGGCACCGGCTGCGTGCTCTGCCATCGCATCACCAAAGTCGAAGACGCGGGCGGCAACAGTGCCTTTACCGTGAATTTGAAAGACCGCGAGAGCTATGTGTTCGAGGATGCCGCGGGTGGCAGCCTCCAGCACTGGCTGGCAGAGCGGCAGATCAACGCCCGTCCGGCGGCCCACAAAGCTTCCTATCAGAAGGATTTCTACCGCGACGCGGCCCTGTGCAAGTCGTGCCACAACGAGTTTGCCCCGGGCACCGGCGCCAATATCGTCAACACCTGGGACGAGTGGGAAAAATCCAGCTTCGCCAAGGCCAAGGATCCCGCCAAGCGGCGTACCTGCATCGACTGCCACATGAACCCGGAGCCGGGCAATGGCGGCGCGCCGGTGGCGGGCCAGTCCACCGAAAACGGCACCATAAAGGCACGGCTCTATCGCCACAACTTTACTGGTGCCCAGCACCAGCTGGTGGGGCTGCGCAATCCCGACCTTGAGCAGGAGAGTCTGGCCCTGTTGCGCTCCAGCGCCACGCTCTCGGCCCGGATCGAACCCCTCTCTGCCCGTATCGGCCAAGCAGCCGATAGCCAGCAGCTGGTGGTGCGGGTCGCCAATACCGGCGCAGGCCACGCCCTGCCCACCGGGGTGGCCGATTTTCGTGAACTCTGGCTGGAGCTGACCGTCACCGACGCCAGCGGCAGGGTGGTGCTTGCCAGCGGCCAGCCGGTGGATGGCGCTGTCCCTGAAGATGCGCGACTGTTCAGAAAAGTGTTCGGCGATGCCGAGGGCAAGCCGGTGGGGCTCAAGTTCTGGCGCTACGCCAAGCTCTTGGAAGATACCCGCATTCCGGCCGATGGCTGGCGCGATGAAACCTGGCCGCTCCCCGCAGATGCCCAAGGGCCCTTCAAGGCCGATATCAAACTCAATTTCCGCACCTACCCCAAGTGGGTCAATGATGCGGTGCGCGCCGCCGAGCCGAGCTTGCCGGAGCCACCCATAGTGCTGCTCAATCGACTTCAACTCAATCAGCTGCAACTCACCTTGCCGCCTCTTCCCGTCACACCCGCTACGGAGCCTCAATCCTGATGTTTGCAAGTTTTCTTATTACCCTGCGCGAGGGGCTGGAAGCCTTCCTGCTGGTCGGCATCTGCCTCTCCTACCTCGCCAAGCTGGGGGCGAGCCGCTACAACAAGTTCATCTATCTGGGGGTGGGGCTCGGCCTTGTCGCCTCCCTGATCGTCGCCTTCCTGTTCCAGGTGGTGGTGAGCCAGTTTGAGAGCGAGCGCTATAACCATTTGCTGATGGCGGGGATCCTGATCTTTGCCACTCTGGTGCTCACCTATATGGCAGTCTGGATGCAAAAGCAGGCCAAATCCCAGGTGGGAGCCATGACGGCGCGCATCGATGCGGCCATCGATGGCGGCAACCTGTTTGGGCTGGTGCTGCTTGCCTTCCTGGCTGTGATGCGCGAAGGGTTTGAAACCGTGCTCTTCTTCTCCGCCCTGCTCTACTCGGGACAAGGGGTGGATCTGCAATCCGGCCTGATGGGTGCGCTGGCGGGGCTGCTGGTCTCCATCGCGCTGGTGTGGGGGCTGCTGCGCTCCACCCGCAAGGTGGCGCTGGCCCCCTTCTTCCGCTGGACCGGGCTGCTGATCATCATCATCGCCGCAGGTCTGTTGTCGTCCGCCGTCAACATGTTGCAGGCGGCAGACATCATCACTTTCTGGACCACGCCGGTGTTCGACATCAGCCACATTCTCGACGATCAGGGGGTATTTGGTACCTTCCTGCGCGCCCTGTTTGGCTACAATGCCTCACCCGCTGGCTTGCAACTGCTGACCTGGGCCGTTTATCTGGCGATCTTCGTTACCCTCTGGCAGCGCAGCTACCGCCCGCAGGTAAGCGCCGCGTCCAGCAAGGGCTGAGCCCGCACGCCCTGTGGCAACAAGGCCACACGGTAACAACACCCTTCGGGGCCGTGCCTTGGCGCGGTTCCCTTCTTGAACAAGCAGTTTCGGAATAGGTCATGAGCGATAACAACAAGAAGAACATTGCAGTGCTGGGTGCTGGCCCCGCCGGTTTGATGGCCGCCTGGCGCCTGCGCCGCGCCGGTTTTGCGGTCACCCTGTTCGAGCAGGAGTCGGTCGTGGGCGGCATGTGCGCCACCCAGACCTTCAAGGGGCGCGATGGCGACTATCGCTTCGACTACGGCGGCCACCGCTTTATCACCAA
Source organism: Aeromonas sobria (assembly GCF_006243315.1). Taxonomy (GTDB): domain Bacteria; phylum Pseudomonadota; class Gammaproteobacteria; order Enterobacterales; family Aeromonadaceae; genus Aeromonas; species Aeromonas sobria_A. Next base: position 189,780 of record NZ_NKWE01000021.1, on the reverse strand, counting down.
GAACCCCGAGCTGCTCGCCTTTATCGACGAGCTGATGGGCGACGATCTGCTCCACGCCGAGCGCAAGAGCGTGATCCGCTTTGGCGGGCGCATCTATGACTACCCCTTGAACCTGCCCAACCTGCTCAAAACGGCGCCGCTGGCCCTGATGGCCGGTGCAGTAAAAGACTTGCTGCTGTTGCCCTTTAGCAAGAAGCCGGATGATTTTGCCAAGGCAAGCTTTGCCGAGTGGATCCAGAGCCACTTCGGCCGCACCCTCTATCGCCAGTTCTTCGAGGGCTACACCGGCAAACTGTGGGGCATCAACCCGGACAAGCTCTCCGCCGACTGGGCTGGCCAGCGTATCAGCCTGATCGACCTCAAAGACGTGGCGCGCCGCCTGCTGCCAAGACGTAATGGCAGCATTTCGGTGCGCACCTATGCCCGCAAGTATCGTTATCCAAAGTATGGTTTTGGCCAGATCTTCACCACCCTGGGCGAGCGGTTGGTAGCCGAAGGGGCCCTGCTGAAAACCGGCGCCACCATCACCCGCCTTGATCAGGCTGATGGCCGCATCGAACGGGTTTATTGGAAACAAGATGACGTTGAACAGAGCGCAGCCTTCGATCAGGTGATCTCCACCCTGCCGCTGCCCCTCACCTGCCAGCATCTGGGCTTGCCGTGCGATCTGCACTACCGGTCGCTTCGCTTCGTCAATATGCCGCTTAAAACAGAGAACCTGTCGGACAACACCTGGCAGTACCTCTCCGACCCCCATATTCTGGCCACCCGCCTGCAGGAGCCGCGCCGCCGCAGCCCCTTTATGGCGCCACAGGGCCAGACCTCGGTGATGCTGGAGATCCCCTGCAACCCGGGGGATGCCACCTGGCAGGCACCGCTCGCCGATCTGCGTGGTCGGGTCACCGCTGATCTGGCGAGCCTCGGCGTCGATACCGCCAAGCTTGGCGATGAGACCTTCGAGGCCCGCAGCGAGTACGCTTATCCGCTGATGGATCTCGGCTATCAGGCCCGCCGCAACGACGCCATCAAGGCGCTGATGCCGATCAATAACCTCATCATGACTGGCCGTCAGGGGACATTCCGCTACATCTTCACCGACACCGCCATGGAGATGGGGATGATGGCCGCCGACATGGTGATCGACGGGGTGGACAGACGCCACGCCATCTTTAACCATCGCAACGAAAATACCGTGATCGAGACCCAGAGCGTGGCCTGAGGATTGTCGGTGTCCAACAGGTAGACAGACGCCGCAACACCTTCCACCACCGCCACGAAAATACCGTGATCGAAACCCAGCGCGTGGCCTGAGGGCCGCGCCATTGGCATAACCTCTTGGCATAAGTAAGGAGAACAGGATGACCATACGCCCGGTTTTACTCGCCCTCACCCTGCTGCTGACCCTCAGCGGACTGACCCTCAGCGAACAAGCACAGGCATACTCCTATGCCGCCGCCGGCAAGGAGCCACTGATCGACGCCCGCGAAGCGCTGCTGGGCGCCGCCACTGATGGCAAGGATGCCAGCGCCACCTTGAGCGAGATTGCCGACGAGCTGGCCTATCTGGAACAGCACCACAAGGTGGATCTGCAAGCGCCGCTGGCGGCCGCCATCAAGGGGAAAGACGCCGCCGCCACCGCTGCCCTGCTCAACCGCGCCTACAAGGCGGAGATCGAACGCCGCCTCGAAGGGGCCAGTCAGAATCTTGGCGACTACCAGACCGCCAAGGTGCTGGTGGTCAAGAGCAAGCGCTTCCTCGATTTGATCCTCCCCTCCCTCAGTGAAGGGGATCGCAAGGCGGCCGAACAGGCGCTGGCCAAGGTGCTGGATGCCATCGGCAACCCTGGGGTATTCGGGGTAGGCGCCAAGCCCGCCGATGCCGCCGCCTTTAGCGATGCAGAAAAAGCGCTGATGGCCGTGCTGGCGCCGCTTTGATGAACGTTTGCCGATCATTGCGCCATCTCACTGTGACAAACGGTGGGTTTCGCTTCGCGCTACCCACCCTACGCACGGCCTGCCGATAGATGCACCCGAACGCCAGTTTGCCCCCTTCTCCCCTTGCGGGAGAAGGGCTGGGGATGAGGGGGAAGGCAAGGTCCCGGCGTTGTGCTTCCCCCTGCTCAACCACCATTTGGCTGCTTGCCCTGCTGCAACTGGCCTGGCTCGGCTGGCTGCTGGCCTTCCCGGTGGCGCTCGATTCCGACGATGCCCTCAATTTCGCCCACGGGGTGACGCGCTTTAGCGTGCTGGAGTTCTCCCCCCACTTTCCGGGCTACCCCGCCTTTATCTGGCTGGCGCGGCTAATCAATCTGCTGGTGGACGATCCGGCCCGCACGGTGCAGTGGGCAAGTTTGTTGGGTAGCAGTTTGCTGGCGCCGCTCGCCGCCTTGTTGGCTGTGAAGCTGTGGCAACGGCCAGGCCTGCTCGCCCCCGTCTGGTTGCTGGTGCTGGCACTGCCACTTACACCTACGCTGGCGCTGTCCGGTCTCTCGGATGGGCCCGCGCTCGCCGCCTGGCTCGGGGCTCTCTTGGCCTTGCAGCATCGCAAACCGGCGCTGGCCGGTCTGCTGCTGGGTCTGTTGCTGGCGCTACGCCCCTCCTACTTTGTACTGGCCCTGCTGCCGCTGTGGCTCGGGATGGCGCAGAAGGGAACGCGCGTCAGGTTTGTGCTCCCCATCGCGCTGGTGGGGCTCACCAGTCTGCTCTTTGTCTGGCAGGCCGATGGCTCGGCCTATTTTAGCGAAGGGCGACGCTTTACCGACGGCCACTTTACCCTCTGGGGCAACACGGCGGCGGCCCACGGCGATCGGCTGCTCAGCTGGGCTAACACCTTCAACGATCAGCTCACCCCGCTCTGGCCCCTGGCTGTCACAGCCTTGCTGGTACTGCCGATCTGGCCAAGATCAAAAGACCACCCTGCTGCCCTCTCCCCTCTCTGGACGCTCTACTGGCTTGCCCTGCTGCTCTGGACCCTGTTTGGCCAGAATCCCGATAATCCCCGCCATCTGGCGCCCGTCACCCTGCTCGGTATCGTGCTGCTGGCAGGCTGGCTGCCACGCCGCACCGAGGGGCTGACAGTGGTGGCCGGATTGCTGCTGCTTGGCGCGACCTTAACCCTGCCCCGTCCGCCCGCCATGGTGCAGGCGGCCAGGCTGGCAGAAAAAAGCTGCCCGGCGCTGGTGACCCAGTGGGGAGTCAGGTTGCTGCGGGAGACCACGACCTTGGCCGTCACCGATGGCTGGTACAAAGGGGATGCGAGCCTCGCACTCAAGCAAGAGGCCTGCCGCCTCAGTCGCCGCCCGATAGCCGCGAGCGAGATGCCCACTGCGGTGCGCCAGCACTGGTTTGCTCCGCGCTTTGCCGCCGAGCCCGGACTCTGGCTCGCCATCCCTTCGCAGCAAGCAATAGCACCAATGACAAACAACATAAAAAGAGCGCAAAACGCACTCAAATGACTCAAAAAGAGGGTTGCAACTCGGTTACACTCACTGCGCATCCATAACAAGTGAGTCTCCTTATGCGTATGACCAGAGAGTGGCTATGGGTTCCATTGGCACTGATGACAGCAACCGCCCTGCTATTGCTGCCGTTTTGGCTACGTGGGGGCAGTCAGGGTCACGATCTGTTTCACCATCTGCTATCTGGCCACTTTTTTGCGGTGCAACTGTGGCAAGGGGAGATCTATCCCCGCTGGCTGATGGAGATGAACGGCGCCTTCGGCAGCCCGGCATTCTTCTTTTATCCCCCACTCCCCTACTATGTGAGTGCCCTGTTCGCAGGCCCCGATCCCCTCGCCCATCACGCCATGATCCCCCTGCTCTGGAGCAGCACTCTGGCGCTCGGTTTATCCGGGCTGTTTGCTTATCTCTGGCTGCACCCCTTTGCCACGCCGGGGCGCGCGCTGGCCGCCAGCCTGCTCTACATGGCACTGCCCTATCATCTGGCGATCGACATCTATGCCCGCTTTGCGCTGGCCGAGAGCTGGGCCTTTGTCTGGGCGCCGCTGGCGCTGCTGGCCCAGGATCGCCTCTGCCGCCGAGCCCCTTTTGCCCTGCTGCTGCTCGCACTGGCAGTCGCCTTGCTGACCCTCTCCCATCTGCCGAGCACCCTGCTCATTCTGGGGTTGCTCACCGTGCGCAGCCTGCTGTTGGCCTGGCGTAGCAAGATAACCCTGCACCTCTGGCCCACCCTGCTGGGCCAACTCTGGGGATTGGCAATGGCCAGCCTGTTGCTGCTGCCAGCCTTGCTGGATCAGGGGGGGATCTCCATGGATCAGATGCGCATTGGCATGTTCGAGTTTCACCGCAACTTCCTTGACCGTCTGCCCGAAACGAATAGTGACTGGCGTTTTCGCGGCCATCTGGCCTGGCTGACCCTGCTCACCCTCGTCCTGCTACTGGTGGCATGGGCTGCCGCCCGCGAACCACGCCATCCGGAACTGCTGATCTGGGGCACCCTGGGCACCCTCAGCTTTTTAATGATGCTCCCCTTGAGCGAGCCACTCTGGCACCTGCTACCTCCACTACAGCTGGTGCAGTTTCCCTGGCGGCTCAATCTGCTGCTGGTGATCGCTACCGTGGCGGTGGTGGCGCTGGGCGTCCCCGCCTATCGTCCATGGCAATGGCTCTGGTGGACGGTGCTGGCCCTCACCCTGCTCTCGCAGGCGGTCTATGTGCATGAATCGCCGCTCACCCAGGCGCCGCAAAAGAGCGCGCTGGACGGGGAATTTGACAGCAAACGCAGCGCCCGCGAATACCGGCCAAAGCAGGTGCCAAAAGGCATGTTTGCCCCGACCCTGCTGGCCTGGAAAGATGAATTTCAACCCGCGGTCACCACAGAGCAGCAAGGGATCTCATGGCAGATCCTCAACTGGCAGCCACGGCAGATCGTCCTGACCGTCGATGCGCCAGCCCCTGCCAAACTGATCCTGCACCAATTTGACTACCCGGGCTGGCAAGCCAAGCTGGATGACACCTTGCCACTGACCATCAGCAGCACCCGCAATGGGCTGATACAGGTGTGGGTGCCTGCAGGTCGCCATCAGGTTACTTTCACCCTGACCGCCCGCTGGCCGGAGCGGCTCGGTTACGGCCTCTCTCTCATCGCCTGGTTGATCTGGAGCCTGCTGCTGGCCAGTCAGATCCGCACCCTGCGGCGCCAGCGCCAAGGCTAACACCTGCCCCCTCCGGTGAGGGGGCAGGAACGCCATGCCCGACGACGCTAAAGCTGATAGAATTCCCGCTCTTCTTCTGCCGCCATAGTTCACGACCGGATAACTTATGCCCCACAGACATACCCTCCCTCTCTCACCCCGCTTTCTCTTTATTCTGCTTGGCGCGTTGGCAGGCCTGACTCCGCTGGCGGTGGACATGTACCTGCCCGCCATTCCGGCCATTGCCCGGGACTTGGCCACCAGCATTGATGGGGCACAGCTCACCATCAGCGCCTTTTTGGGCGGCTTTGCCATCGGCCAACTCTTTTACGGCCCGCTGGCCGACAGCTATGGCCGCAAACCGGTGATCCTGATCGGGCTCACCATGTTTGCCATCGCGTCTGTGGGTTGCGCCATGGCAGACTCACTGCCGGAACTGCTGGCTTATCGGATGTTGCAGGCGGCTGGCGGCGCAGCAGGATCTGTGGTGGTGAATGCCCTGCTGCGCGACCTTTTCGAGAAGGATGCGTTTTCCCGCGCCATGTCATTCGTCATTCTGGTGATGACGCTGGCACCGCTGGTGGCCCCTGTGATTGGTGGCTATATCAGTGCCCATACCAGCTGGCGGGTGATCTTCTGGCTGCTGGTGGGGATCAGCCTGCTGGTGTCCTTGGTGATGCAGTGGAAAATTCAGGAGACCCTCAAACCGGAACACCGCCAGCCCCTCAATCTCGGCCAGATCCTCAAGAACTACTGGGGGGTGCTCTCCCATCGCGGCGCCATGGGTTACGTGCTGTGCGGAGCCCTCTCCAGCTCCGGCATGTTCGCCTTTCTCAGCGCCTCACCCTACGTCTATATCGAATACTTCAAGGTGCCGACCGAGCACTACGGCTGGCTGTTTGGCCTCAATATCCTGCTGATGATGGTGGTCACCTTCGTCAATAGCCGACTGGTGAAAGGGGTGGGCTCAGAGCGGATGCTGCAATACGGCCTGCTGGTGCTGCCCTGTGCGGGCGCCCTGCTGATCTACAACGCCTGGAGCCAGACCGGCGGCCTGTGGGGCATAGTGATTCCGGTGGTGCTCTTTATCGGCCACATCAGTCTGGTGGGGGCCAATGCCATGACCGGCCTGATGGGGCAGTTCCCCCAGTCAGCGGGCACAGCGTCCGCGCTGGCGGGCACCTTGCGCTTTGGCATCGGCGCCCTGGTCGGCATTCTGGTTAACCTCAATCCCCCCCAATCGCCACTGCCCATGGCCATCGCCATCGCCTGCTGTGGCGTGGGATCGGCCCTGAGCTACTGGGTATTGAAAACGCCCAGTGAATAATGCAACGGGCCCGGAACATCTCCGGGCCCACCTCCCTATCGCTTAGCCCCCCTGATTGATCCACACATGGGCACCGATACTGCTCAGGTAACCTAGCGTGATAGCTGGCATCCATGTCCGCTGCTCCACAAAGGTATGGATGCCGTGCGCTTGCCCCACACCCTCAAAGGAGGGTTGCCGCGCTGTCGAACCCCTGCCCTCGTTGGGGGTGAAAGCATCTTTAATGTGATTGGTATTATCGCCCCTTCTTGCCCTGTGGAGTGATCCTGCGGGTTGGCTACGCCTCCCCGCTGCGACTCACGCGGCATGCCCTTGTCTAACAGACAAGCATGGCCACACAATTTCGAATTCAATCCCGAATTCAATTTCGAATTTTGTATATAACTAAGAATAATTTGTTGTTTCCGTCTTCCTAAACCGCACAGTAGCATCCCCCTCATCCAAATGGCGCAATCACCCGGGCTCACTATGCCACGCTGTCGCGCCACCCCGTTTGCCGCTCATCCGTCCTGCCAACCGTGGTGGCAGGGCAAGAGATGGCGCCAGAGATAACGAAAGAGTGAGGAGGTGCACATGGAACATTCACCACTGCCGATCATCGATCTGGCCGCCCTCAACGGGGCGCCCGACCTGCGGCGCCCTATGTTGGCCAGACTGGCGGCAGCTGCCCGCGAGGTGGGCTTTTTCTACCTGACAGGGCATGGCCTGGGTGACGCCGAGCAGCGGGAGACCCTGGCGCTGGCAGAGCGCTTCTTTGCCCTGCCGGAGCAGGAGAAGCTGGCGGTGCAGATGGTCAACAGCCCCCACTTTCGCGGCTACAACCGGGTCGGTGCCGAGCTGACCCGCCAGAAGCCGGATCTGCGGGAGCAGTTCGATATCATGAACGAGGCGCAGGCTCTGCCTGTGGTGCAGATCCGTGAATCCTGGCAGCGGCTGATCGGCCCCAACCAGTGGCCGACCGCCCTACCAGAAATGAAATCTCACCTGTTGGCGTGGCAAGAGCGGCTGAGCGATATCACCCTCACCCTGCTCGCCGCCTTTGCCGAGGTGCTGGAACAGCCGGTCGGAGTGTTCGACGGAAGCATTCGCGGTGCCCCCTACCAGCACATGAAGCTCATTCACTACCCGGGGCAAGAGGCGGGTGGCAGCAGTCAGGGGGTCGGCGCCCACAAGGATCCCGGCTACCTGACGCTGGTGATGCAGGATGATCACTCAGGGCTTGAGGTCGAGACGACCGACGGCTGGATCTCGGCGCCGCCCCTGCCGGGGGCACTGGTGGTCAATATCGGCGAGCTGCTGGAGCTTGCCTCCAACGGTTATCTCAAGGCGACCCTGCATCGGGTGGTAAGCCCTCCGCCCGGCGTATCGCGCCTCTCCTGCGCCTTCTTTATGGCGGCGCGGCTCGATGCCACCGTGCCCCTGCTCACCCTCACCCCCGCGCTGGCGACGCAGGCGCAAGGGCCAGAGAGTGACCCGGCCAACCCGCTCTGCTATCAGGTGGGGGAGAACGTGCTGAAAGGGAGGCTGCGCTCCCACCCGGATGTGGCAGTGCGTCACTATACCGCTCAGGATGCCAGCAACTATGCTGCACCATCGCAGCCAAGGGAACGGTCGAAGGAGCAGCGGGAGCGGGAAACCGCCTGAACCAGCGGGATGATGGCAATCGCCCGAGCGAATATGTCACCAGAAGGGACGCCAGTTGCGCCCCTTCATATCGATTTTAAACGCGGAACATCAGGGCCAGCAGCTGGCCAGAACGGAGTAATACAATGAAATTCAAGACCATGAGCGTACACAGCGGCCAACGGATCGATCCCCAGACTGGCGCCCTCACCACACCGCTCTACCAGAGCAGCACCTTCAGCTACTTCAATGCTCAGGCGGGCAAGGAGCGCTTTGCAGGTCAAGCCCCCGGCTTTATCTACAGCCGCTTTGGCAACCCCACCACCGCCGAGCTGGAGCAGAAGCTGGCGGCACTCGAAGGTGCCGACGAGGCGCTGGTGGTGGCGAGCGGCATGGCGGCGGTGAGCGCCATCATGTATGCACTGGCCGACAGCGGCGATGAAGTGGCCTATATCGGCCCGCTCTATGGCGGCACCGATGCCTTCCTCAAGCAGACCTTCAGCCGCGCCGGTATCAAGGTCACCGCCTACGAGAGCGATCGGGATCTGCTGGCCAATATCCGCCCCGCCACCAAGGTGGTACTGTTCGAAACCCTGACCAACCCCACCCTCAAGGTGGTGGATCCGCGAATAGTGGTGGAAGCGGCCCGCAAGGTGGGCGCCATTACGGTGTGTGACAACACCTTCCTCACCCCCTACCTGCTGCGCCCGCTGGAGCTCGGGGTCGATGTGGTGATGCACAGCGGCACCAAGTATCTGGGCGGCCACGGCGACATCATTGCCGGGGTGGTGGCGGGTTCTCACGCGCTGATGAAATCGATCCGCACCGTGGCCCTCAAGCATATCGGCTCCCCCATAGGCCCGCAGGAGGCCTACCTGTTGCAACGCGGGGTCAAGACCCTGCCACTGCGGATGGATGCCCACCTGCACAATGCGCAAAAGGTGGCCGAGTTTCTGGCAGCCCAGCCGGCGGTGAAAAAGGTGATCTACCCGGGGCTTGCCAACCATCCGGGTCACGATGCCCTCGGTGCCTTCGCCAGCGGCTTTGGCGGCATGGTGAGCATCGAGCTGGAGGGGGGCTTTGCCCGCTGCGCTACCCTGCTCGACAACCTGCAGCTGTTCGTGCAGGCGGTGAGTCTGGGTGATCTCGAGAGTCTGGCCTGCCATCCAGCCAGTACCACCCACGCCGCCATGGACGAGGCAAGCCGCCTCGCCGCCGGGGTCAATGACGATCTGATCCGCTTCAGTATCGGGGTGGAAGATGCCGACGATCTGATCGCCGATCTGGCCGCCGCGCTGGCGCTGATCTAGCCCAAGGGGCACTTGTCACACTCCCGCAAAACAGGGGCGAGTGACAATCCCCAAAAAAAACCACGGCCCATAATGGGCCGCGGTTTTTTGATGCTGTTATAGCAGTAAAAAGAGCCTTACTCCTCCCAGACCACCGAGTGGGAGGATGACCAGTCATCCCCCAGACGAGCATATTTATGCTCCAGCAGGTGACGCTTGATCTTCATGGTCGGGGTCAGCACGCCATTCTCGATATTCCACGGGGTCTTCACCACCAGGATTCCGCGAATTTTGGCATGGGATTCCAGCTGATCGTTGACCCGCACCCGCGCCGCCTCCAACTTGGCATTCACCTCTTCCCGATTGCCCTTCATGGCGCTCTCGGCCAGCTGTACCAGTGCGATGGGCTGGGGCATGCCATAACCAATCACGCAGAGCTGCTCTATGATGGGCTCTTGTCCCAGCAGCCCTTCGATGGGCACCGGCGCCACATATTTGCCCTTGGCGGTCTTGAACACGTCCTTCATCCGGCCAGTGATGGTGAGGTAACCCTCCCGGTCCAGCTTGCCCATGTCGCCGGTGTGCAGCCACCCCTCGGCATCGATGGCCTCGGCGCTGTGCTCGGGATCCTTGTAGTAACCCAGCATCATCCCCTCACAGCGACAGAGGATCTCCCCCTCGTCGGAGATCTTGATGGTCACCCCCGGACCCGCCTTGCCGACGGTGCCGATCTTGTCGGCGCGGAACGGGTAGTTGATGGTGGAGTAAGCGTGGTTCTCGGTCATACCCCAAGCTTCGGTCACCTTGAGGCCGATGCTCAGATACCACTGCAACAGCGCAGGGGAGACAGGCGCCGAACCGCAACCCAGTACCCGGGCCTGATCCAGCCCCAACCCCTTCTGCAACTTGCGTTTGATGAGGCCCGAAATGAACGGGATCTTGAGCAGCAACTCCAGTTTTTGCTGGGGCAACTTCTCGTGGATCTTGATGCGAAACATCGCCCACAACCGTGGCACCGAGATAAACACGGTGGGACGGCAGCGTTTGACGTCTTCGATAAAGGTGTCGAGGGATTCGGGGAAGGCGATTTCGGCGCAGCCATACAAGCTGCCGCCGTAGACATAGACCCGCTCGGTAATGTGGGCCAGCGGCAAGTAGGAGAAGCCGCGATCAGTGGCACACAATCCCACCGTTTCCACCAGCTTCTCACAAGACCAGGCGTAGCGCTCGACGCTCAGCATGGCCCCTTTCGGCTTGCCGGTACTGCCGGAGGTGTAGACCAGGCTCAGCAGGGAGTCAGGGGCCTGTACCGGGCTGTCAGGGATCGGCTCGTGCGCTTCCAGCAGGTCATCCCACTGGTGGCTGGCTGGCATGGTGTCGTAGGGGAAGGCGATGCGCAGCAGATCGGCGGGGACGCCAGCCTCCTGACTCTTCCAGTCATCCAGCTTGCCAATAAAAATGGCCTTGGCCTCGCTGTGGCGCAGCACGTACTCGATGGTGTCGACGTTGGCGGTCGGATAGATGGGCACGCTCACATACTGCCCCATCTGCATCGCCAGATCGGCGATAAACCACTGGGCGCAGTTTTTGGAGAGCAGCGCCACCTTGTCACCGGCCACCAGACCTAAATGACGCAAGGCCGTCACCATCCGCCGCGCTTCATCGGCCACTTCACCCCAGGTGAAGTCGACGTATTCGCGGTTGATAGTTTGACGCAGATAGGTTCGATCAGGACACTGCCGCTCCCAGTGATAGAGCATCTCGAGCGGCAGTTTTTGAGCAATACGGGGTGTGGAAGCCATAGTTTAATCCCTGAAACAAAAGGCGAAACTTATTATTAACCTTTCACTAACTTCAGGGAAGAATAAACTCAAACTTCAGTTTGAAATGTGTATCCGATCAAGCTTCTGCATCTTGTTGCAAACGAATCCACATTGCTTGCACCAATTTCTCATCCTCTTCGGATAGCTCCCCTTGCAAAATCGCCTCGTTGAGGCTGCGCAATACATAGCTTTTGATATCTCGTACCAGCGTCTTGCCTTCCAGTTCGGCCCGGGCAACCGCCAACGAGATATGACCTCGCAAGTAACCACCGGCAAACAGCTCATCTTCGGTTGCGGTGGCAACCATGCTGTCGATCAGTCCCAACAACTTGTGCTCAAAATCGTGAATTGTCATGTAACGCAGCCTCATTTCCAGAGTGGCTGGCAAAAAAATTGCCGGGAAAATAATTCGGGGTATGGAACCGCAATTCGGGTGACTGCGGCTCTCTGGCGCCAGGCCAGCAGCGTCCTTGGCGTCCTATTCCGGGTTGGCCACCGGGTAGATGACCTGATCCTTGTATCCCGTGGTTATTTGCAGATAACCACGCAACGCCCGGTTCAATTGCGGATCATCGGTGTCCACCAGCAGCGGCCTGCCCGCGAGGGCGGTCAGCTTGGCTTTGGTTGCCAGCACCTGGATATTCTCCAGCCCGACACACCGAATCACTTCAGGACTCAATTGCTGATTTCCGCGCCCAAACAGATGTCCCTGTCCGCCGATCAGGGTCATGATCAGTCGGCAGCGACGGCCACGGATCCGGGTCAGGATCTCGACGGCGCTGAGATCCTGCCCGATAAGTCGGCCATTTTCCACCAGATCCACACCGAGCAAGCTATTTTCCAGACCCAGCTCGGCCATGCAGGCCGCCACCGTGCTGCCAGAACCCATCAGATAGAGGGTATCGGGCTCCATCTGCTCCACCACACCGGCGGCTAAGTCAGCCAGCACCAGCTCTTCGGACTCCCTGCCCCCCTGTTTGACCGCCTGCACATAACGCAGATCGCCGGGCACCTTCAGCTGGCCGTAGTGGCGGGCTCGCACCTTGCCAGCGCGAAACGCCTCCTCGTCGATATCCCGCACCTCACCATCCACCAGGCTGAGCAATTCACCAGCGATCATCCGTGCCACCACCCGCCCGCTGGCGGCCGGGGTCACCCCGTAGACCCCGGAGTGGATCTTGCACCCCGCCGGAATGCCAAGCACATGGCAGGACTCCCCGACCGCCGCGCAGATATCCCGCGCGGTGCCATCGCCACCGGCAAACAGCAGCAGGTCGACCCCGGCTTCGCGCATCAGCTCAGCCGCATGGCGGGTATCGTCAGCAGAGGTACTCTCCCCTTCGGGGTGATAGATAACCCGACAGGGCAAGTCGAGGGAACGCGCAACCTTCTCCCCCATCACCCCGGCCACCGTCAGCAGTTCAAACGGGGTGGTCAACTCACACAGCGGCAATAACGCTTGCCGCGCCCGCTCCTGCGCTTTGGGCACAGCGCCACGGGCCAGTGCCTCGGCCACCATGCCATCACTGCCCTTGAGGCCCACTGCGCCGCCGATCCCGGCAACCGGATTAATGATGAACCCTAATCGAAACATGCCAGCCTCCCTTGCGATAGCGCCCATTTTTATCTTTTCCCCACGCGGCGACAAGCACTGGTTCCTCCTGCTAAAATGCCCCGTTTCACTTTCTTCAACCAAGGTTCAATCATGCTGGAATGGGTTCTTGATCCCTCTGCCTGGGTCGCACTCGCCACCCTTACCCTGCTCGAAATCGTGCTGGGCATCGACAACATCATCTTTATCTCCATCCTGGTGGGTCGCCTGCCGGAGGCGCAGCGTCAGAAGGCGCGCGTTCTGGGTCTGGGGCTCGCCATGGGTACCCGGATCCTGTTGCTGCTCTCCCTGGCCTGGGTGATGCGCCTCACCGCGCCGCTCTTCACCGTGCTGGGTGAAGCCATCTCCGGCCGCGACCTGATCCTGCTACTGGGGGGCCTGTTCCTCATCGGCAAGAGCGCCCACGAGATCCACGTCACCCTGGAAGGGGCTGCCGAGCCGGAGAGTGTCAGCAAAGCGGCCTCGGGCTTTATCAGCACCCTGATCCAGATCGCCATTCTGGATATCGTATTCAGCCTCGACTCGGTGATCACCGCCGTCGGCATGGCCGATCACGTCCCCGTCATGGTGCTGGCCATCATGATCGCCGTCTTCATCATGATGTTTGCCGCCAAGTCCATCGGCGATTTTGTGGATACTCACCCCACCATCAAGATGCTGGCCCTCTCATTCCTGACGCTGGTGGGCTTTGCCCTGATGGCTGAGGGGATGGATCTGCATATTCCGAAGGGCTACATCTACTTCGCCATGGCCTTCTCACTGCTGGTCGAGATGATCAACATCCGTCTGCGCAGCCATCACGACAATAACGGGCAAAATAGCGCGCAGTGATCCCGCGCCGGATGCCCCGCGACCCCAGCTGTCACGATCAAAAAGAGCGCCTATTCAGGCGCTCTTTTGTCATGGTTGATTGCATAGCACTGTGTTTATTGATCGCTGATCACGATAGCAACCCGGCGATTGGCAGCACGGCCCTCTCTGGTTTTGTTATCCGCCAGCGGCATGGTCGCACCAAGGCCACGCACCTCAAGGTTGGCAGGCTGCATGCCAACAGACACCAGCACCTCGGCAACCGACTGGGCCCGTTTCAGGGAGAGCTGCTGGTTGTAACTGCTCTCGCCGGTGTTGTCGGTGTGGCCATCCACTCTTGCCTTGTCCAGCCCCACCCCCAGCAGGGTGTTGCCCAACTTCTCGACCACCTGACGGGTCTGAGGGGTCAGCTCACCCACGTTATTGGCAAACAGTACCCGGTTGGCCAGATCCAGCGTCCAGCCAGCATCGCTCAGATAAAAACCTTGCTCCTTCAAGACCGCCACCTGCTCAGGGGTCAACCCCTTGGGAGGGCTCTGGCACGCCGCCAGCATAGTCAGCACCAAGCCCGTCAGTATGACTTTCAGGGAGAGAGACATGTTCATTGTTATTACTCCTGTAACACCGATTACTGCACCCCGGCAGGGGCTGCCTGAACGTCACCACGACGATCTCGTTTTGCCAGATACATGGCTTGATCTGCCTGCGCGCACAACGAGCTGGCACTAATCCCAGGTTGATAAAGCGCAAAGCCTATGCTGACTCCCGCTATCAACGCCTGACCATCTTGTAGCACCACAGGATCACTCATCGCCTGTTGAATACGCTTAATCACCTCTTCGACATCCTGTTGCGCAAAAACCGGACTCAGCAAGATGGCAAACTCATCGCCCCCCAGGCGACACACCAGATCGAGCGGACGCAACTGATGTTCTACCCGCCTGGAGAGGGTCACCAATACCTCGTCACCGGCGTTATGCCCCAGATTGTCATTAATTTGCTTGAACCGATCACAATCGAGGTAGAGCAAGGCGAATCCCTCCCCCGCTGTCTCGGCAAGCATGATTGCCTGACCTAGCCGCGCATCAAACAGCGCCCGATTGGGCAGACCAGTCAGGTTATCGTGGGTCGCCTGATGCAGCAGGCTGGCATTTTCGCGGGCCTGCTGAGCTTGCCAGGCTTGCAACTCATCGAGCAGGGCGTTGAAGTCATCCCCCAACTCATTGAGCTCGACGATATCGGCCGGTGGTGCCCGCATCCCCAGGGTGCGCTGACGGCGCACCGAGTGTGCCACTTGCGCCAGTTGCCGCAACGGTGAGGTGATGGTGAACTGCATCCGCCCGGCCACATGGAGTGCCAACATGGCACTCAGGGCGAGACAGACCGCCATCACCAGCACCACCGAGAGCAAGAACAGCAACAGATACTCGCCATGACCGCGCAGCTCGATGGTGGCGATCTGCTCGCCCCCTCGCAACATGGGGATCTTGACCGGTCCCGGCATCAGCAGTTGTGCCAGATAGTCCTCCAGTGTCACCAGCGGGTTGCTTCTCGGGCGCGCCCAGTTGGCAAACGGCTGACCATTGTTCAGAAAGATGGTGGCCTCGGCCACCTCTTCATGGGCAACAATGCCGATCAGCGCCTCGCTCGCCGCCTCCTCATCGCGGAACACGACTGCCGCTTCGGCGCTGTAGCTGATGGCGCGAGCCACCAGTTCCAGGTTGTGATCGGCGTACAAACGCACCACCAGCAAGGTGACAAGAGTCAAAAAAAGTCCCGCTACGCTGACGGCGGTGATGGCCGCCACCAGATGGGTACGCCCCAGGCTTTGACGCAGGGTCAGACGGCGGGTAGCCACGTTCGGCGGTCGACTCATGGGGTCTCCTTGTCGGCATGGGCCAACTTGAGCACAGCCGGGTGCACCTTCACACCACTTAACGCCAACGCATCAAGATTAACTTTAAAACGTATCCGCTCTTGGTCCTGAGCGGTCTGCAGGCAGAACACCGAACTGCTGGTGCAGTCGTGGTTGTATTCGCTGATGCTGAGCACGGGGTGACCCTGCAGGCGGGCAAACAGCGCAATCCGGGTTGGCTCATCGAGCACGCCAAGATAGAGCACATCGCAGTTACCGCTGATAGCTGGATCGGTCGCCTCGTAGCGATTGACCTGTACCCGGCGGCCATTAGCTTGACGGTTGATGGTAAAAAGGTGGCCGGCATATTCGGTCGGGGCCGCCACGCACATGCGCAGCACCGCAGGCTCGGTGGGCCAGCGGGTGTAGCTCAGCAGATCAAGCACTAACCCCCTGACCGCCATTGCCCGGCTCTCGGCTGCGGTTTCCGACTGCACTGTTTCCGCCAACCCGCCACGGGGCAGCAGCAGCCCGAGTGCGACCAGCACGGGCACCAGACGGGCAATGATTCGGGGGAAAGAGCGCAACAACATGATCAGAAACTGGCCGCCTTAACAACACCGCTGCAGCTGCACTGCGGTTCGGATATATAGACGCTGATAGTAAGTTGGCCAGTGATGGTCTGACAAGGCTTCCTCTGTGGTCATTGCTCACCGCCGTATAAATAAACCAAAGAGCCCGTCTGGCGACGGGCTCTTTGGTGGCGGGCATCAAGGCGCAGATCACTTCTTGCTGATACCGTATTCTCGCAGTTTATTGGCGATGGCGGTGTGCGACACACCCAGGCGCTTGGCCAGCTGACGGGTTGACGGAAAGGAGGGGTAGAGTCTTGCCAGCAACTGGCTCTCGAAGCGCTTGACCGCATCGTCCAGGTCCCCCTCGAACCACTCGTCAATCAGCGGCACCGAGTCGGCGGTGACCGGCAGGTCAATCTGCTCCGGCCCCAGCTCATCCCCTTCCAGCAACGTCATGGCGCGATAGAGACAGTTGCGCAGCTGGCGCACGTTGCCCGGCCAGCGGTAGGCGCTCAGGTAGTCGGCCATGTTGCGGGTAAAGCGCGGACGAGGCCGCTGCAGTTCACTGGCAAAGCGGGAGACAAACTGCTGGGCCAGCACCATGATGTCCGCCTTGCGCTCGCGCAGGGGGGGCAGCGCCAGACTCAGCACGTTGAGACGGTAGTAGAGATCCTCGCGGAAAGTCCCCTCGTGCACCAGATCCAGCAACTGCTTCTGGGTGGTGCAGATGAAACGCACGTTGACCTTCACCTCCTGCTCGTCACCGACCCGGCGGAACACCCCATCCTGCAACACCCGCAGAAACTTGGTCTGCAGATGAGGGGACATGTCGCCGATCTCGTCCAGCATCAGGGTGCCGCCGCTGGCCAGTTCCAGCACGCCGCGCTTGCCTTCGGTGTTGTTGCCAAAGGCACCGGGGGCATAGCCAAACAGCTCGCTCTCGGCCACGTTATCGGGCATGGCGGCGCAGTTAAGCGCCATAAAGGGGTGGCTGGAACGCAGACTGGCAGCATGGCAGGCGCGGGCCAGCAACTCCTTGCCGGTGCCGGTCTCGCCGACAATCAGCAGAGGCGCGTCCTGCATCGCCAGTTTGCGCGCCTGACCTAGCACCTCTTTCATCTTGGGGCTCTCGGCCTGCAGGTGCTCGAAGCCCTCCACTTCCACCGCATGGAGCGCGCTGAAGTGCATGCCGACCCGGCGAGCCGATTTGAGTACCACCACGGCACCCGCCAGTGCCTGTTTGCCGCGCGCTTCCGCCACAAACAGCGGCATCAGATCCGCCAGATACTCTTCGCCATTGAAGCTGAGCTTGCAGGTCTGCGGCTTGATCTCGCTCGCTTCCAGCCAGCGGGAGAAAGAGAAGCCCTTGACCAGCGAGCCAAGCGCCACGCCGCGCACCTCCTCCACCGGCAAGCCGAGGGTGGTGAGGGCCGACTGGTTGGCCTGGGTCACCTTGCCCTTGCTGTCGAGGGAGAAGACCAGATCCGGCAGCGCCTTGAGCAGCGCCTCAATCTCGTGGTGCTCTCGCTCGGAAGGCATGTAGGGGATGGTCTTGACGTCGTAGACACCGGGAATGCGGCGGATCTCCGGCATCAGGTGCTGAAAATCGCTGAACTCCAGCTCGGGAAAGTTGAGATAGATGATGCCTGAGGTATCGATTTCGATGCCGCGCAGATCGATATTGTGCTCCACCAGACGGTCGAGCAGTTCCCGGGTCAGGCCCAGGCGGTCTTCACAGCTGACTTCAAGACGCATTCGGGACACACTTCCTAGCTAACTCTATGAATGAGCGGATAATACAGTCTCGATCCCCCCAGTGCGAGCGCCAGCCCATAAAAATGCGGGCCTACGCTGCTTTCGCAGGCAGGCCCAAGCCAGCATGTGTCACGGTTTGCGCACACCGTCAGCTGATTAATTGATCGGTACGCACCGCCATAATGAAGTCGTTGCGATGTAAACCGCCAATCTTGTGGGTCCACCAGCTGACGGTCACCTTACCCCACTCGGTCAGAAATGCAGGAAGGGGGATACTCAGCCTCAACCCGCTCTCAACTTATCTGGGCAATTGGTCGGTACGGGCAGCCATGATGAAGTCGTTGCGGTGTAATCCGCCAATCTTGTGAGTCCACCAGCTGACGGTCACCTTACCCCACTCGGTCAGGATGGCGGGGTGGTGAAACTCCGTCTCCGCCAGCTCCCCCAGACGGTTGGTAAACGCCAGCGCCTCCTTGAAGTTGCGAAAAGAAAATTCCCGCCGCAGTTGCAGCGCCCCCTCCACCACCAGCGGCTGCCAGTCGGGGATACGTTGCATCAGCTCGCGCAGCTCCTCATCGCTCACCTTGGGGGCATCGGCGCGGCACGCTTCACACTGCTGACTGGCCAGTTCGGACATGGGTTACTCCTGCTTGAATTAATGAAAAATTAATGAATATGAAATCGGGTTGTTTGCTTTTGGTCAGCTCGCCTGCTTGCCTGAGACAGGCTCAAAGCGCGGCGGATAGAGGCCAAGCCGACTGGCCTCCGCCAGAGCAGCCATGATCTCCTCCCCTGTCAGCTGGTAGAGGTGCGCGAGACTCGGTAGCACAAAATAGGTGGGCTGCATGATGTCGATACGATACGGGGTGCGCAGCACGGTCAGCAGATCGAAGGGTTGCAGCAGCGGCTTGCCACAGAGGGCATAGACAGTCTCACCGATGGAGGAGAGAATGCCACCGCCGTAGATACGCAGCCCATCCGGCGTCGCCAGCAGGCCAAACTCCACGGTGAACCAGTAGAGCCGCGCCAGAAAAACCCGCTGCTCCTTGCTCGCCTGTTGCCCCAACTGGCCGTAGAGGTGAGTAAAGTGGGCAAAGGCCGGATTGGTCAACATGGCGCAGTGACCGAAGATCTCGTGAAAGATATCGGGCTCTTGCAGATAGTCGAGCTCGTCCCGGCGCCGGATAAAGGTCGCCACCGGAAACTGGCGATTGGCCAGCAGGGCGAAGAAGCGATCGAACGAGATAAGCGCAGGCACCGCCGCCACCGCCCAGCCGGTCGCAGGCTGCAAGATGGCGTTGATCTCGGCCAACTGGGGGATGCGATCACGGGGCAGAGCCAGCCTGGCAAGGCCCGCCAGATACTCATCACACCCCTTGCCCTCAAGCGCCGCCAACTGGCGCTCGATCAGGATCTGCCAAGTGCCATGCTCCTCGTTGCAGTAGTGGATCACCCCGTCAGCATCCGGCTGGTGTGCGGTGTAAAAGGTTGCCATAGCGGTTCCATCCTCTGGCGCCACATCCAGGCGCCTTGCCGTTTCATCACCGCTTCACTGTAACGAAATGGCAACAAAAAAAGCAGCCGACCCATGAGTCGGCTGCCTGAAACAGTTGTAAATAAATTGTGACAACCAGCTAACCAATACCCACTACAGCTTGACCATGATATGGCGCGGCACCGTGTAATCCTCCAGCGCATAGAGGGAGAGATCCTTGCCGTAACCCGACATCTTCATGCCGCCGTGAGGCATCTCGGAGGTGAGCATGAAGTGGGTATTGATCCAGGTGCAGCCATATTGCAGGTGGCTGGCCACCTTGCTGGCGAGGCTCAAATCCTTGGTCCAGACCGACGAGGCCAGACCATAGTCCGAGTCGTTGGCCCACTGCACCACCTGCTCGGCATCGTTGAAACGGGTCACCGACACCACGGGGCCAAACACCTCGCGCCGCACGATCTCATCCTCCTGACGGGCCCCGACAATCAGGGTCGGCTCGAAGAAGAAGCCGTTGCCGGGACGGATCTTGCCCCCCGCCGTCACCTCCACATGACCGCTGCTCTGGGCCCGCTCGACAAAGCTGGCAACCCGGTTGCGCTGCCTGTCCGAGATGAGCGGCCCCATCTCGACCCCCTCCTCGTACTGGCTGCCCACCTTGATGGAGGCCACCGCATCGGTCATGGCCGCGACGAACTTGTCGTAGATCTTGCCCTGGGCATAGATACGGCAGGCAGCGGTGCAATCTTGCCCTGCATTGTAGAAACCGAAGGTGCGAATACCCGCCACCACCGCCTCCAGATCCGCATCGTCGAAGATGATCACCGGCGCCTTGCCCCCCAGCTCAAGGTGGGTGCGCTTCATGGTGCGGGCGGCGCTCTGCAGTATCTTCTGGCCGGTGGCGATATCGCCGGTGAGCGACACCATCCGCACCAGCGGGTGCTCCACCAGCGGTGCCCCCACACTCTCGCCCCGCCCGCAGATGACGTTGATGACGCCGCGGGGGAAGACCTCGCTGGCCAGCTCGGCAAGGCGCAAAGCGGTGAGCGGGGTCTGCTCGGAGGGTTTGAGCACCACCGTATTGCCCGCCGCCAGCACCGGCGCCATCTTCCAGGCCGCCATCATCAGCGGGTAGTTCCAGGGGGCGATACTGCCCACCACCCCGATGGGATCGCGGCGGATCATGCTGGTGTGCCCCTCGATATACTCCCCCGCCAGCGGCCCTTGCAGGCAACGGGCAGCCCCGGCAAAGAAGCGGAAGCAGTCCACCACCGCAGGCAGCTCGTCGTTGAGCACCGCCAGATAGGGTTTGCCGCAGTTGAGGGATTCCAGCGCCGCAAACTCCTCAGCGTGGCGCTCGATGAGATCCGCCAGACGCAGCAGCAGGTTGCTGCGCTGGGCCGGGGTGGTGCGGCTCCACTGGGCGAAGGCCCGCTGGGCACCGTTCACCGCTCGGTTCACCTGCTCGAACGAGGCTTCGGGTACGGCGGCGATCTGCTCGCCGTTGGCCGGGTTGAGAATGGGTTCGGCCTGCCCCTCGCCGGTCACAAACTGGCCATCAATCAAGAGTTGGGTAGAGAGTTTCATGGTTGCATCCTTGCGCACGCGTTGAGTCATCATTTGCCACTGCCAGCGACATCATGGGTGTCGCGAGTAAGGTAGTAGGCAAGCAAAATGGGGATAGTGGTGAAGGCCACTATGATGAGGGCCACCACGTTGGTGACCGGCCTGTCTCGGGGACGGATCAGCTCCTGATACATCCAGATGGGCAGGGTGGTCTGCTGGCCCGCCGTGAAGGTGGTGACGATCACTTCGTCAAAGCTCAGGGCAAAGGCCAGCATGCCCCCCGCCAGCAGCGCCGTGGCCAGATTGGGCAGGATCACGTAGCGCAGGGTCTGAAAGCCATCGGCCCCGAGATCCATCGACGCCTCGATGAGGCTCTGGTTGGTGCGGCGAAAACGGGCCAGCGCATTGTTGTAGACCACCACCACACAGAAGGTGGCGTGGCCGATAACGATGGTCCAGAAGCTGAACGGGATCTCCATCAAGCCGTAGGCCGAGCGCAGCGCGATACCAGTGACGATGCCGGGCAGCGCGATGGGCAGCACCAGCAAGAGCGACACCACCTCCTGACCGAAGAAGCGGCTGCGGGCAATGGCCCCTGCCGCCAGAGTGCCGAGGATCATGGCTGCCAGCGTCACCAGTCCCGCTACCTCCAGCGACAACTGGATGGCACGCCACACATCGGGGCGATTGAGGGTCACCTCGAACCACTTGAGGGTGAGCCCGGGAGGCGGAAACTGATAACTCTTGCTCTCGCTGGTGAAGGCGTAGAGGAAGATAAACAGAATGGGAAAGTGCAGGAACAAGAGCCCGCCGATGGCGGCGTACTTGAGCAGGCCCGAAGGGCGCGGTCCCTGACTGATCACTGAGCTAGCTGACATGACGGCCTCCTTGCTGCCGGTTCAGAGCGATAGGGTCAAAGCGCATCAAAAGCCCCCAGTCGTTTCGCAATCGCCAGATAGATGGCGATGATGAGGATTGGCACCAGCGAGAAGGCGGCGGCGAAGGGCAGGTTGCCCGCAGTTCCCTGCTGCATGTAGACCACCTGACCGATATACATGGTCGAGTTGCCAATGATGCCGGGGATGATGTAATCGCCGAGGGTCAGCGAAAAGGTGAAGATGGAGCCCGCCACCACACCGGGCAACGCCAGCGGCAGGATCAGGTTGCGAAAGGTCTGGGCGGGTGTTGCCCCCAGATCACTGCTCGCCTCCAGCAGGGATCGCGGAATACGCTCCACCGCCGCCTGAATGGGCAGGATCATGAAGGGCAGCCAGACATAGACGAACACGATAAAGGTGCCAAGCCGCGAGAAGGAGAGCGACGGGCCACCTATCACCGGCAGGGAGAGGATGGCATCGAGCAGCCACTCCAACCCCATGCTGTCGGCCAGCCAGCTCACTACCCCCTCTTTGGCCAAAATCAGCTTCCAGGCATAGACCCGCACCAGATAGCTGGACCAGAGCGGCAGCATGATCCCCACATAGAACAGCGCCCGGGTCTTGCCACTGGTGTAGCGCGCCATGTAGTAAGCAACCGGAAAACCGAGCAGGGCACAGGCCAGGGTCACCAGCAGCGACATGCCGACGGTACGGCCGATCACATCCAGATTCTCAGGCCGCAGCAGGGCGACGAAGTTTTGCAGCCCCAGCTCATGGCGCACCTGACCGCTAAACTCGTCCAGCCCGAACAGGGAGTTGGAGAGCAACATCAGCAAGGAGCCGACATAGATGATGCCGAGCCACAACAGCGGCGGCCCCAGCAGGATCGCCAGCAGCAGGCCAGGTCGACCATAGAGCAGGGTCGAGAGGCGCCGCAGCGGCCTGAAACGGGCAGGTTCGGGCTGATGGTTCATGGCAAGACTCGCACTGTGAGGGGCACTCATGGCTGCGCCCCTTGCTGGGCGGCGCTCAGGCGATGGATGGCCTGCTCCGGCCAGCTGAGACTGACCCTGCTGCCACGCGCCAGACGTGCCTGCCCCTCATTGGGGTGGTTGACGATGATCTCGAGCTGCTCCCCGAGATCGACCCGATAACGGACAAAGGGGCCCAGATACTCCACCTCGCGGATCTCCCCCGACCAGCCCGGGGTGCCCGCCTCACTGAGCCGGATCCGTTCCGGGCGCACCATCATCTGGCTGCCGTCACCACACAGCCGTCTGGCCTGATCCCCTTCGAACAGATTGACGGTGCCAACAAAGCGGGCCACAAACGGCGTCGCCGGAGCGTCGTAGATGGTATCGGGGGCGGCGATCTGCTCGATCTTGCCCTGACTGAAGATGCAGATCCGGTCGCTCATGGAGAGCGCCTCCTGCTGATCGTGGGTGACGAAGATAAAGGTGATGCCAAGCTGGCGTTGCAGCGCCTTGAGCTCAAGCTGCATCTGCTCGCGCAGCTTGAGATCGAGGGCCCCCAGCGGCTCATCCAGCAGCAGGATGCGCGGCTGGTTGAT
Organism: Aeromonas sobria; assembly: GCF_006243315.1. Classification (GTDB taxonomy): domain Bacteria; phylum Pseudomonadota; class Gammaproteobacteria; order Enterobacterales; family Aeromonadaceae; genus Aeromonas; species Aeromonas sobria_A. The sequence continues at coordinate 166,454 of NZ_NKWE01000021.1, read as the reverse complement.
AAGGGCCCGGGCGATGGCGATACGCTGGCGCTGGCCGCCGGAGAGCTGGCTCGGGCGGCGCTTGCCTACCCCGGGCAATCGCACCAGCTCCAGCATCTCGTCCACCTTGCGGTAGCGCTCCGCCTTGGCGACCCCCTTGAGCATCAGGCCATAGCCGATGTTGTCGCGCACATCCATGTTGGGAAACAGGGCATAGTCCTGAAACACGGTATTGAGGTTGCGATCATAGGGCGGCACGGTGGAGCAGGGTTCGCCGAACAGGCGGATCTCACCCTCGCTCGGGTACTCGAAGCCTGCGATCATCCGCAGGCAGGTGGTCTTGCCGGAACCGCTTGGCCCCAGCAGGGTAAAGAATTCCCCGGAGGGGATCTGGAAAGAGATGTCATCGACCGCCTTCACCTCGCCATAGTGGCGACTGACCCGGTCAAATTGTACGGCGTTCATGGGACGTCCTTGTCTGTGCTGGGATGGGCCGGACTCCTGTCCGGCCCGCTTGATTATCCTGTTTGGGCGGTTGTGCAGAGGAGGCGCTGCTCACCCCGCCTCAGCGACCGCCCAGAATGGCGATATAGTCGGAGACCCAGCGGTAATAGGGCACGCAAGTTCCCTGGCTCTTGCACTGGGAGACCGGGGTACGCCAGAAGCGAACCCGATCGAAGTTGTCGATACCGTTGGTTTTGCACCCGGTCGGGCCCAGCAGGGCATTGCCCTCGCAGGCGGCAGGCACCACAGGCACCGAGCCAAACCAGGAGGCGAGATCCCCCTGCAGCTTGTTGTTCAGGGAGTGCTCCAGCCACTTGTAAGCGCAGGTGAGGTTCTTGGCATCACTGTGCACCATGCTGGTATCGGCCCAACCGGTGACCCCCTCCTTGGGCACAGTGGTGGCGATGGGTTGCTTGTCGGCGATCAGGGTATTGGCCTGGAATGGCCAGGAGCCTGACGCGACCACACCTTCGTTCTTGAAGTCATCGATCTGGACGAAGGCATCATGCCAGTAGCGTCCCACCAGCTGGCGCTGCTTGCGCAACAGATCGAGGGAGGCCTTGTACTGATCCTCGTTCAGCTCGTAAGGATCCTTGATGCCAAGGGCGGGCTGGTGGGTCATCAGATAGAGGGCCGCATCGGCGATGTGGATCGGGCCGTCAAAGGCCTGCACCCGCCCCTTGTTGGACTTGCCATCCGCCAGGGTCTGCTCCTCGAACACCACGTTCCAGGAGTCCGGTGCCTTGGGGAACACCTTGGTGTTGTACATCAGGATATTGCCGCCCCACTGGTAAGGCACGCCGTAGTGTTTGCCATCCACTGTGTGCCAGGGGGCATTTTGCAGCTGGGGATCAATCTTGCTGTAGCTCGGGATGAGCGCCAGATTGAGCGGCTGCACCTTGCCACCGGCAATCAGGCGCAGGCTGGCATCGCCGGAGGCAGTCACCAGATCGAAGCCCCCCTCGTTCATCAGCGCCACCATCTCATCCGAGGTGGCTGCCGTCTTGACGCTCACCTTGCAGCCGGTCTCTTTTTCGAAGCCGGTCACCCAGTCATAGTTCTTGTCGGTCTCGCCACGTTCGACGTAGCCAGCCCAGGCCACGATATTGAGCTGGCCTTCACCCTTGCCGAGCTCGGTCGGGGCAGCCTGGATCTGGCCTGCCAGCAGCGCCGGAACAAGAGCCAGCATCAGAGGGGTCAATTTCATCATGCACTCCTTGCATTGTGTTGACTTGCATCAGGTGAAGGAACGCCGCCGTGGGCGTTAACATTCCGTTAACCAGCTATGAGCTTAGGGGAGTGGCAATACGATGAATATTTCAATTTTTGGTGGCTCAGGTATCAGCTAAATCGATATCGAGTGCAGATGAATCTGAATTTTAGTGGCAACCCCGCAAGATATGGCTAGCGAGGGAGCGCCTGACGGGCCCGCAACCGACTCTGATCCCGCGCAATATCGATAAATTCCCGCGCCGTCCAATCCAGTCGAGAACCACGGCGCCACACCAGCCCGATATCGATAGCGGGAATGGGCTCCTTGATGGGGCGCGCCTCGACCCGCTCCTGTTCCAGCGACCAGGGGCGATAGGCAAAATCGGGCAGCAGGGCAACCCCGAGCTGGCTGGCGACCAGACTGCGCACCGCCTCCACCGACGCGGTGCGCAGCACGATACGGGGGGAGATGCCGTAGCGGCGCAGGCCGCCCCCGATGATCTGATCGAGCTGATCGGCGGTCAGCGAGATCATCGGCTCCTCCCCCAGCGCGGTCAGGGAGAGGGTCGACTCGGCGCAGAGCGGGTGGTTGGCGGCCAGCCAGAGCCGCAGCGGCGAGCGGGTCAGCAATTCGGTATCAAACGCCTCTTGCCGGATGGTGCGGTTGGTCATCAGGATCCCCACATCCACCTCGCCGTTGACGATCTGGTGTTCCAGAAAAGGCTGTTCATCCTCCTTCACCTCGATCTGTACCGCCGGAAAGGCACGGCGAAAGCGGCCAAGCGCCTCTGAGAGGTAGTAACCCGCCACCAGGGTGGTCACGCCGATGGTGAGTCGCCCCTGATCCTGCTGGGCCACCGCTTTGAGGGAGTGGCTCGCCTCGGTCATGGCACCGAGAATACGGCGGGCGTGGAGCAAAAACTGGTGGCCCTGAGTGGTGAGGGTGACACCGCGCGGATTGCGCTCGAATAGCGGAGCGCCCAGTTCGGTCTCCAGCTCGCGAATGGCGCTGGTGACCGCCGACTGGGAGATATGCAGCTCGGCGGCGGCGCGACTCACTGAAAAGCTGTCGGCCACGGCCACAAAATAACGGATCTGGCGAAAGGTAAAGTTCATCGGGCATCCTTGCCGATTAGTACGATTGGTGTGATTGGTACGATTGACTGCCAGCTTAACCGTAAACGGGCGCCTCGCCAAAGTCGGGCACTGCTGCCAACTCAATGATCTGCCGATTAAAACCATGCCCCTGCGGCTTGGCGAGCACAACAGGGGCATGGGTCATCGCAGCAAGGTGCAGATAGAGCTATCAGGATTTGTTGAGATACCCCGCAAGCTGGCTGATGATCCGCTTGCGTTGATCACCAAGCTTGGGTTTCTCGTCCGCACACCAGGGCAGCGGGCGGCATGCCTCTATGGTACGCAGACCCAGGCGGGCGGTGAGCAGCCCGGCTCCAACCCCTTGTGCGGCGCGGGCAGAGAGCTTGGCGGCAAACTCGGCCCCCAGCAGATCCATCCCCACCTCGGTCACCAGCTCGGTAGCTCCGGCGTAGAGCATGTTGCGAAACACCTGACGAATGAGGCGAATCCGGCTCCAGTAGCCAAGCTCGATGGCATAGACATCGGCGATATCCTCGATCATCCGCAGGTTGCGCCACAGCATCAGCATCATGTCGACGGTGGCGAGCGGGCTTAGCGCCACCAGCACCGCGGCCTCCCCCGACCATTTGGCGACCCGCGCCTGCGCCAGCTTGTCGCGCTCGCCGAGTACCAGCTGACTGTAGAGGGTCAACACCTCCCGATCGCTGTGGCTCTCGTCGAGCTGGGCCAGCCAGGTTTGATACCCCTCGCACCCCTTGTCGCCACTTTTGACCGCCAACCCTTCGCAAAAGGCCTGCCCTTGGCCGACTCCCTGATAGGCCAGCAGATCTTCTGCCCGCGAGCGCACATCCTGGCGCCGCTTGAGGGTGCGCAGGCGCAGCCACTCGCGCCCCACCACGCTGGCGGTGCCCGCCGCTACCAACGCCGAGGCCGCCAGCCAGGCGCTGCCCCACAGCGGAGTGGTGAGAAACTGATCGTAAAGAAAGGCGCCATATTGGCCCAACGAGAGCAGACCGACCGCCCCCAGCCCCCACACCAGTAGCCGATGGCGGCGGCGGCGCGGTTTGCTGACGAGGGCACTCTCCACCTCGGTGAAATCGTCCAGCTCGTCGAGGCGCTCGAAACTCGCCTCCTCCAGCCGCTGGGCCGGTGCGGGCGGTCGCTCATCGCTGGCCACCGTCAAGGCAGGCTCAAGGATCACCTTGCCCTGCAGCGGTGGCCGCTCTTTTATCTGATCGTTCATCGCCTTGTTCTCCTGAAAACAGTCTCCTGTGTGCGGCCTATCAAGTACACCACTGAGGGCAACACCGGGCCGCACACCGTTATTCGAGGTGATCCCCGAGCAAAAACTCCAGCGCCGCATCGAGCCGGATATGGGGCAACGCCTGATGGGCGCTCATGGGCAGGGGGCGAAACGCCTGAAAATCAAAGCCCTGATTGTTCCCCCCCTGTTTATTCCACCACTGCGCAGGGGGAATATGGGGCGGCACTTCACCCGGGAACAGCAACAGCGGCTCACCCGCGAGACTGGTGCCACGGATGGCGGGGAACTCGCGGCCATTAGCCACCCCCTTGCCCACTTCGGTCGCCTTGATGGCGGCCAGCGCCAGACACTCGGTGGTGATCCCCTCAAAACGGGCCTGCCCACGGCCACTGCGCACCAGATGTTGCAGCAGCGAAACCATGGGCGCGTGCTGTTCGGGGGTGACGTGATCGGCCTTGCTCGCCACAAACAGCAGCTTGTCGATACGGGGCGAGAAGAGTCGCCGCCACCAGTTGCTCTTGCCGTAGGCAAAGCTCTCCATGATGCGGGCGATGGCCTGCTGCATGTCGCCAAAGCTGGCCGCCCCGGCGTTGAGAGGCTGCAGGCAATCCACCAGCACGATCTGGCGATCAAAGCCAGCAAAGTGCTGCGCGTAAAAACCCTGCACCAGATGCTGTTTGTACTGCTCAAAACGCTGTTTGAGGGTGGCGTAGAGGGTGCCATCGGCGGGCTCGCTGGTGGGCATCTCCCACACCCAGGGGACAAACTGCAGCATGGGGGCACCGGCATACTCCCCCGGCAAGACGAAGCGGCCGGGCTGGATCAGGTGCAATCCCAGATCTTGTTTGCAAGCGTGCAGGTAGGCGGTGTAGCGCTCGGCAAGTTCTGCCACCGGTCGCTCGGCAAAAGATTGCGTCGCTTGCCATTCCGGTGTCAGCCAGCTGGCGGCGAGCGCTCGCAGCTCGGGGCGACGAAGTTGCTCGCGCACCTGTTCGCTCCACTGCTCGTAGCTCATCTCAAGCAGCGGCAAGTCAAGCAGCCACTCCCCGGGGTAGTCCACCAGATCCACGTAGAGGGTGGAGATCTCCCCCAGATGCTTGCGCAGAGGGTGGCGGGTGCGATAGCGAATTTCGAGGCGCACCTCGGCCACGCCGCGGGTGGGTTCGGGCCAGGCCGGTGGATCGCCAAACAGGGAGTCGAGGCCGCGCTCGTAAGCAAAGGTGGGAATGTGGGCATTGAGCTGCGGCACCCGGCGCGCACCGAGAATGCGCCCCTGACGCAGGGCATCCCACAACGGCAAACGGCCATCGATGGCCGCGTGTTCCAGCTGGTTGACCATCGCCGTGATAAAGGCGGTTTTACCGCTGCGAGAGAGGCCGGTCACCGCCAGCCGGATATGGCGATCCCGCACCCGGTTCACCACGTCGTTCGCCTTGTGTTGCAGGCGAGTCAACTTCTGTTCCAGTTTATTGAGTATCAAGGCTTGACCCGTTCTCCCTTGGTGTTGCATCTGGCGTGATCTGCCATGCGATAAGGCAAACTGGCTATCCGCGCTGGATGGTCAATCTGCCTGAGTGGCGTCAATGATGGAGCATCACAGGAGGCTCCACCATCGACGATAAATACTGACGATGGCTACTACAGCTTGCTGAATTCCCGCTGCAGGGTGAACTCCTTGGAGGTCACCAACTTCTCGATCCGCTGAACTCTGGGCTCCAGCGCGTCAAGTTCCTGCGCAATACGGCCCAGCGCCTGATGAGGGGTGACCCCCGCCTGCCAACTGCGTGCCTTCATCCGCACCTCGGCAAAATCAGCCTCCTCGCGCTGATAAAGCGTGACCGGCTTCTTGTCGAGCAGCAGCCAGGCCGCAATATAAGCGGTGAAGGTGATGAAACCGGCGAAGATCAGGCCACTGATGGCCAACAGCCGTACGATCCAGGTCTCCACCCCGAAGTACTCTGCCAAACCGGCACAGACTCCGGCTATCTTGCCGCGCTGGGGATCCCGGTACAGGTTACGCCCGTCACGATTGACGCTGCTCATACCTTGTTCCTCCAACCAGGAACCTCTGCATCCAGAATCGACTCAAGCGCCCCTACTCGCTCCTGCATCTTCTCGGCACGGCCGAGCAACCCTTGCAGTTGTTCCCGCTCGCTATCGGCGAGACCGGCGCCAATCCGCCCCTTGGCCCGGTAGTGCAGCACCAGCCAGATGGGGGCCACCACCACCATGAAGACCACCATGGGAACCATCAATACACCCAGCAGATCTTCCATCTGTTACTCCCCCTGTTTGCCTTCGCTTTTGTGTTCACTCTGGCCCAGCTTCTGGCGCATCGCTTCCAGCTCGCGGCTGATCTGGTCGTCCACTTCCAGCTCGGCAAACTGCTGCGCCAGTGCCTTGTCGGACTGACCCAGATCGGCGCGGGCTTCCATTTCGTCGATGCGACGCTCCATCCGCTCGAACTTGCTCACCACCGCCTGGCTCTCGCCACGGGCTACCTGGCTCTGCACGTTGAGACGGCTGCTGGCCGCTTCGGTGCGGATCGCCATCGCCTTTTGACGAGCGCGGGCATCTTCCAGCTTGGCTTCGAGCTGGCGGATCTCCTCACCCAGCTTCTCGATGCCACTGTCGACCGCTTGCTGCTCGCGGTAGAGGGTCTCTGACAACTCGGTCTGTTTCTTCTTCTCGATAAGGGCAGCGCGGGCCAGATCTTCACGACCCTTAGTCAGGGCCAGTTCGGCCTTGGCCTGCCACTCGTCAACCCGCTCCTGATGACGGGTGACCTGACGGCCAATCTCTTTCTGGCTGGCGAGGAAGCGGGCCAGATTGGAGCGCTCCTTGACCAGCTCATCTTCCATCTCCTGGATGATCAGGCGCACCATCTTCTGGGGATCTTCGGCCTTGTCGAGCAGGGACGTCAGGTTGGAATTGATGATGTCGGCCAGACGGGAAAAAATACTCATGGTTGCACTCCTGTTGTTGGCATGGCGTTGTTTCTCCATTGACAATGGCAACTTGTGTGCCAATCTGGAATGAAATTTAACTTGTTGATTTATATGGGGCTGAAAGAGCGAATTACAAGATGCCTGGTGCAAGTGATGATAAGATTCACCAACTTTTGGTAAGATTGACCAGCTTTAACAACCGACAGGGAGCACTATGACCACGGCCACGGAAAGCCTGCTGGGGGAATCCAACGCATTTCTCGAGATCATTGAGCAGACCTCACGGCTCGCCCCACTGCGCAAACCCGTGCTGATCATCGGTGAGCGGGGGACGGGCAAGGAGCTGATCGCCCACCGCCTACATTATCTCTCGGCGCGCTGGGATCAAAGCTTTGTCACCATCAACTGCGCCACCTTGAGCGAGAGCCTGCTGGAGACCGAGCTGTTCGGTCACGAGGCGGGCTCTTTTACCGGTGCAGCCAAGCGCCATCAGGGGCGTTTCGAGCGGGCCGATGGCGGCACCCTGTTCCTCGACGAGCTGGCCACCACCAGCGCCCGGGTGCAGGAGAAGCTGCTGCGGGTCATCGAGTATGGCGAATTTGAGCGAGTGGGTGGGGCCAAGCCCCTCAAGGTGGATGTGCGACTGGTCTGCGCCACCAACGAGGATCTCCCTGCGCTGGCGGACAAGGGGCAGTTTCGCCACGATCTGCTCGACCGGCTCGCGTTTGATGTGATCACCCTCCCCCCCTTGCGGGAGCGGCGGGAAGATATCCTGATGCTGGCCGAGCACTTCGCCCACAGCATGACCCGGGAGCTGGGTTATCCGCTGTTTGCCGGTTTCTCCCGCAAGGCGACCCAGCTGCTGCAGGATTACCACTGGCCGGGCAACGTGCGGGAGCTGAAAAACGTGGTGGAGCGCAGTATCTACCGTCAGGGCAATCCGCAACTGCCGCTCTCGACCCTGGTGATCAACCCGTTTGATTCCCCCTGGCGCCCCGGTGCCAAGAGTAACCCGCCGCTGCCAGAGGGGCCCGGTGAGGCGCCAATCGCCACGGCGATGAGCTTGCCGCTCGAGCTGAAACAGGCGGTGGCGGAGTTCGAGATTAATTTACTCAAGCAAGCGATGCAGCAATCCCAGTATAATCAGCGCAAAGCCGCTCAACTGCTGGCCCTAAGCTATCACCAGTTCCGTGGCATGCTACGCAAATATCAGCTGCTCAATGATGATAACGAGGCAGAACAAGAGCAAAAGGAGTCCGATTTATGACGGCTCCCGCAACACGCCAGCCTTCGCGCTGGCACATTTGTATCAAAACGTGCGTACCCACATCGTATAAGAACATGGTTCAACAATGAGAATGCTCACCCCCTTGCTACTCGGCCTGCTGGTGCTGGTCACCGGCTGCCAGAAGCAACCCGAGGCCTCCAAAACCGGACTCATCTATTGTGCTGAGGGCTCTCCCCTCTCCTTCAATCCCCATGTTTCCAACTCCGGGGTGACGCTAGATGCCACTGCCCGTCCGCTCTACGACCGCCTGCTGGAGGTAAACCCCAACACCCTGGCGTTGGAACCGGCACTGGCCACCGATTGGCGTATCAGCGAAGATGGGCTCACCTATACCCTGACTCTGCGCAAGGGGGTGACCTTTCACCATACCCCCTGGTTCAAGCCCACCCGCACCTTCAATGCCGATGACGTGGTCTTCACCTATGCCCGCCAGCTTGACGAACAGCACCCCTATCACAACGTCTCTGGTGGCGATTACCCCTACTTCTACAGCCTGGGGCAAGATCTGCTGATCAAACGGGTGAGCAAGAAGGGGCCACAGACGGTGGTGTTCGAGTTGAACCAACCGAACGCCTCCTTCCTCGCCACCCTGGCCAGCGACTATGCGGTGATCCTCTCCGCCGAATACGCCGAACAGATGCTCAAGGCTGGCACGCCAGCCCTGCTGGACACCCGCCCTATCGGCACCGGCCCGTTCAGTTTCAAGGAGTATCGTCACAACGAGCTCATTCGCTATCTGCGCCATCCGGGTTACTGGGGCGGCGATGCCAAAATTGAACAGTTGGTCTACGACATCGCCCCCAAATCCTCCAAGCGGTTGGCCAAGCTGTTGACCGGCGAGTGTGACGTGATGAGCACCCCGTCTGCCAGCCAGCTCTCGGTGATCAAGCAGCACCCGGCCCTCAGCCTCTCGGTCCAGTCGGGGATGAACGTCGCCTTTTTAGCCCTCAATACCCGCAAGCCGCCGTTCAACAACATCAAGGTGCGTCAGGCCATTGCCAGCGCCATCAATATCGACAACCTGTTGCAGGCGGTCTATTTCGATACCGGTCTGCCGGCCAACAGCCTGCTGCCACCGCTCTCATGGGGTTACAATCCCAGCCTGCCCGAGCGCAAGCCTGATCTGAAACGGGCGCGCCAGCTGCTCAAGGAGGCGGGACTGGAGAATGGGTTCGAGATGCAGGTGCTGGTGCAGCCGGACGCCCGCCCCTACAACCCGGATGCGGTCAAAACGGCCCAGCTGATCCGCAGTGATCTGGCCAAGGTCGGCATCAAGCTCAAAATTGTGCAACGGGAGTGGCAGGTGATCGAAGGTCGCCTTACTCAGGGGCAGTACGACAGCCTGCTCTCCGGCTGGATTGCCGACAACGCCGATCCTGATAACTTCTTCCGCCAGCTGCTGAGCTGCTCTGCGGTAGAGCGCGGCAACAACTACAGCCGCTGGTGCAGCCCGGCCTTCGATCAACTGCTGGATGATGCGGTGACCACGCCCCAACTCGCCTTCCGGCTGCGCAACTACTATTACGCCCAGACCCTGCTCAACGAACAGCTGCCCCTTATTCCGCTGGCCCACGCCTTGCGCACTCAGGTCAGCCGCAGCGACATCGAGGGGCTGATGCTGATGCCCTTCGGTGGTACCTCCTTCAACCAGGCTCACAGGGAGTAAGCATGCTTTTATACACCTTGCGCCGTCTCAACCTGCTGCTCATCACCCTGCTGGCGCTGACCTTCGTCGCCTATCTGCTGGACTATCGGCTGATCGGCAATCAGCTCAGCTTCTGGAGCGGTTATCCCGACTTTCTGCGCCGTATTTTCGCCGGTGATCTGGGGCTCTCCAGCGTCTCCGGCATGCCAGTGCTGGACGAGATCCGCCACTATTTCCCGGCTACCCTGATCCTCTGTCTGGCCGCCTTTGCCATCTCGCTGCTGGTGGGTATTCCGCTCGGCACCCTGGCCGCGCTCTCGCAAGGCAAGACGCTGGATATCTCCATCATGACGGCCGGTCTCATCGGCTATGCGGTGCCGGTGTTTTGGCTAGCGCTACTGGCGGTGATGCTCTTCTCACTCGATCTCGGCTGGTTGCCGTCCTCGGGGCAACTCAGCCTGCTCTACGATGTCCCGTCGATCACCGGTATCGCGGTGATCGATGTGCTGCTCAGCAACGAGCCCTGGCGGCAAGCGGCGCTGCATGATGCCCTGCGCCACCTGATCCTCCCGTCACTGGTGCTGGCGGTGGTGCCCACCACTGAGGTGATCCGCCATGTGCGCAGTTCACTCATCGATGTGATGAAGCAAAACTACATCAAGGCGGCGGCGAGCCGTGGCCTCTCCAAGTGGCAGATCGTCTGGCGCCACGGCCTGAAAAATGCCCTGCCACCGGTGCTGCCGCTGCTGGGTCTGCAACTGGGCAGCGTGCTCACCTCCGCCATGATCACCGAGGTGGTGTTCGAGTGGCACGGGATCGGCCGCTGGCTCATCAGCAGCATCGCCCTGCAGGATTATGCCGCCATTCGCGGTGCAACCCTGGTGGTCGCCAGTTTTGTGATCCTGATCAGCGTCAGTACCGAGTTGCTGACCACCCTTATCTATCCGGCACGGCGCAAAGATTTGTATGCCAAACAAGATTGAACGCGCTCATGGCGTGACCAGGAGTCAGGTATCCTATGCAAGATAAATCGAACATCTATCCCGAGCTCAAGATCCTCTCGCCCCTTGAGCAGACGTGGGCTTCCTACAGCCGCAACCCGCTCGCCATGGCAGGGCTCTGGTGCTTTTTACTGCTGCTGCTTATCACCCTGGTAGGGCCGCTGGTGGTCCCTTACGGTATCGATGAGCAGCATACAGAGCACTTGTTGCTTGCCCCCTCCTGGGCGGCAACCGGCAATATCGACTACTTTCTCGGCACCGATGATCTGGGGCGCGACATGCTCTCCCGTCTGGTGGTAGGGGCTCGCCTCACCTTTGGCTATGCGCTGGTGGTGGTGGTGATTGCCATGGTGGTGGGCTCTGCTATCGGCATCCTTGGCGGCATGAGCAAGGGGCTCAAATCGAGCGTGCTACACCACCTGCTCGATACCCTGCTCTCCATCCCCTCCCTGCTGATGGCCATCATCATGGTCGCGATCCTGGGACCGGGCCTTGGCAATACGCTGATTGCCATTACCCTGGCGTTGATCCCGCCCTTTATCCGCGCCACCTATAATGCGGTGCACACCGAAATGCAGAAGGAGTACATCACCGCCAGCCGCCTTGATGGATCACCTCCCTTCCGGATCATGCGCCTGGCGATTCTGCCCAACATCGTCGAGACCCTGGTGGCCCAAACCACCCGCACCCTGTCGGCGGCCATCCTCGATATCTCGGCGGTAGGCTTTCTTGGCCTCGGCGCTCAGTCACCCCAGCCGGAATGGGGCGCCATGCTGGCGGATTCGAGCGATCTTATCTACCTCGCCCCCTGGACCGTGACTCTGCCGGGCATCGCCATCCTGTTTAGTGTGTTGGTCACCAACGTGGTGGGTGAAGGGATCCGTGAAGCACTCAAAGAGGGCAATGATTGATGAGGCCCTTGTTCGAAACTTACTCTATCGGCATCGCGCTGATACAAACCCCTGTGCCACACCGCAATGAGGAGCGCCGCTGATGCCCTTGCTCGATATTCGTAATCTCACCATCGAGATTGATACCCCGCAGGGCAAGGTCAAGGCGGTAGACAAGGTGAGCCTGACCCTGACCGAGGGGGAGATCCGTGGCCTGGTGGGTGAATCAGGCTCAGGCAAGAGTCTGATCGCCAAGGTGATCGTCGGCATCGAGAAGGACAACTGGACGGTACGCGCCGACCGGATGCGCTTCAACGACATGGATCTGCTGACCATGGCCCCCAAGGAGCGGCGCCGTATCATGGGCCGCGAAATCGCCATGATCTTTCAAGACCCCATCAGTTGCCTCGACCCTTCCGAAGAGATTGGCACCCAGCTGGAAGAGGCGATCCCGACCGATTCGTACGAAGGGAAGTTCTGGCAACGCTTCCAGTGGCGCAAGAAGAAGGCCATCGCCCTGCTGCACCGGGTCGGGGTCAAGGATCATCGCAAAGTGATGAGCGCTTATCCCCACGAGCTCTCTGACGGTATGTGCCAAAAGGTGATGATCGCCATGGCCATTGCCAACAAACCGCGCTTGCTGGTGGCCGACGAGCCCACCAGCGCCATGGAATCGACCACTCACTCCCAGATCCTGCGACTGCTGGACAAGATGAACAAGCTGGGTAACACCACCATACTGATCATCAGTAACGACATCGCCGCCATCGCCAACCTGACCGATACCATCAACATCATGTATTGCGGTCAAATGGTCGAGGTGGGCACCCGGGAGCAGATCCTGGAAAGCCCGCGCCACCCCTATACCGACGCCCTGCTCAAATCGATCCCGGACTTTGACAAGCTGGTGCGTCACAAGTCACGACTCGACACCCTGCCCGGGATTATTCCCCCGCTGCAACACCTGCCCATCGGCTGCCGGTTGGGGCCACGTTGTCCCTATGCCCAGAAGCAGTGCGTGCAGACCCCGCTGATGCAAAAGCTCAAAGGTCATCAGTTCAGCTGCCACTTCCCGCTGAATATGGAGGAGCCGAAAAAATGATGATCATTAATGCCCCGATGAAGGAGCCCCGCTTGTGATCGAGCCATCCCTGTTGCAGGTCAGAGGCCTTAGCAAAACCTACCAGAACCGCACCGGTCTGTTCCGTCGTCAGGCAGTGGAGGCGATCAAGCCCCTGTCATTCGATCTCGAAGTGGGCCAGACCCTCGCCATCGTCGGCGAAGCGGGCTCCGGCAAGAGCACCCTCGCCCGGATTTTGGCCGGAATGATCGAGCCCACCAGCGGTGATATCGCCATCGACGGCCAGCTGATGGTGCATGGCGACTACCAGACTCGCTGCAAACTGCTGCGAATGATTTTTCAGGACCCCAATACCTCGCTCAACCGCAAGATCCGGGTTGGCCAGATCCTGGAGACCCCGCTGCGTCTCAATACCGGGATGAGTAATGAGGAGCGCAATGAGAAAGTGATCCAGACCCTGCGCATGGTCGGCATGCTGCCGGATCACGCCCTGTTCTATCCGCAGATGCTCTCTGCGGGTCAACAACAGCGGGTGGCACTGGCTCGTGCGCTGATCCTCAATCCGAAAATTGTGGTGGCTGACGAAGCGCTCTCTACCCTCGACATCTCGGTGCGCTCCCAGATCATCAATCTGCTGCTGGAGATGCAGGAGACCATGGGGCTGAGCTATGTGCTGGTGGCCAATGATCTGGGTATCGTCAGCCATATCAGTGACGAAGTGCTGGTAATGCATGAGGGGCGGATCGTCGAGCGCGGCAAAACCTTGCGGGTGTTTGCCGATCCCCAGCACGATATCACCCGCCGGCTGATCCAGAACTACAACAACGAATACCGCAGATAAGCGTAACGGCTGCGCCCACGCGAGCGCGGAACCACAGCAGATCAAAAAAGGCCACTGCAGATGCAGTGGCCTTTTGCTGTTAGCACAACGGGTTATCAGGCTTGCAGCAGCAACCGGTTAATGCGGGAGACAAAGCTCGCCGGATCATTAAGACCACCCTGATCGGCCAGTTGAGCCTGTTCATGCAGCAGGGTGACCCACTCGCCAAACAGCGCCTCATCCTGGATGGTGTCGAGCTTCTTCACCAGCGCATGGTCGGGGTTGAGCTCCAGAATGTACTTCTGCTCCGGTACCGGCTGGCCAGCCGCACGCATCAGCTTGATCATCTGGGTGCTCATGCCATAGGCATCAGTGACGATGCAGGAGGGAGAATCGGTCAGGCGGTGAGTCACACGCACCTCTTTCACCGCTTCACCCAAACTCTGCTTGGCGCGCTCCACCAGACCGGCATTGGCTTTTTCAGCCTCTTCTTGCGCCTGCTTGGATGCCTCATCTTCCAGATCACCCAGATCCAGTTCGCCACGGGTGACGGAGACCAGCTGCTTGCCGTCGAACTCGGTCAGGTGGCTCATCAGCCACTCATCGACCCGCTCGGACATCAGCAGCACTTCGACACCCTTCTTGCGGAAGATCTCGAGGTGCGGGCTGTTTTGGGCGGCAGCGAAGCTGTCAGCCGTGATGAAATAAATCTTCTGCTGGCCTTCCTTCATGCGGCCAACATAATCCTCGAGGGAGACAGTCTGGGCTTCGCCCTCGCCCGCCGTGCTGGCAAAACGCAGCAGCTTGGCAATCTCTTCACGGTTGGCGTGATCTTCCGCCGGCCCCTCTTTGAGCACGTTACCGAACTCGTTCCAGAACTTGGCGTACTTCTCACTGTCATCCTTGGCCAGTTTGGCCAGCAGGGTCAGCACCCGCTTGGAGCATGCCTTGCGCAGGGAGACAGTGACCTTGTTGTCTTGCAAAATTTCGCGGCTGACGTTGAGCGGCAGATCGTTGGAGTCCAGCACCCCTTTGACGAAGCGCAGGTAGGTCGGCATAAACTGCTCGGCGTCGTCCATGATAAAGACGCGCTGCACGTAGAGCTTCAGACCGTGCTTCTGTTCGCGGTTGTAGAGATCAAACGGCGCCCGGGCCGGGATATAGAGCAGGCTGGTATACTCTTGCGCCCCTTCTACCCGGTTGTGGCCCCACAGCATGGGATCTTCAAAATCGTGGGCAACGTGCTTGTAGAACTCCTGATACTCCTCATCCTTGATCTCTTTCGGGCTGCGGGTCCACAGTGCGGTGGCACGGTTAACCTGCTCCCACTCGCCAGGGGTACCGACTATGGTCTCGCCCTCTTCTTCGCGATCCGGGGTGCCCTCTTTGTACATCTCGACTGGCACACTGATGTGGTCAGAATACTTGGCAACCACGCTGCGCAGACGCCAGTCATCGAGGAACTCGCCCTCTTCTTCACGCAGGTGCAGGATCACGTCGGTACCGCGACCCTCTTTGGTCACATCAGCCACGGTGAAGGAGCCTTCACCTTGTGATTCCCACTGCACGCCCTGACCTTGTTCGGTACCCGCAGCGCGGGACACCACGGTCACCTTGTCAGCAACGATAAACGCGGAGTAGAAACCGACCCCGAACTGACCGATCAGCTGGGAGTCGCGGCCCTGATCACCGGACAAGTTTTTGAAAAAGTCGGCGGTGCCGGACTTGGCAATGGTACCCAGATGCTCAATCACCTGATCCCGGCTCATACCAATGCCGTTATCAGAGATGGTCAGGGTCCGTTGTTCTTTATCAACCACCAGGCGAACGCGCAACTGGCCGTCGTTTTCAAACAAAGAGGCATCGGAAAGCGCCTTGAAACGCAGCTTGTCTGCCGCATCGGAGGCGTTGGAGATCAGCTCGCGCAGGAACACTTCTTTGTTGGAGTAGAGGCTGTGGGCCATCAGGCTCAGCAGTTGTTTGACTTCAGTCTGAAAACCGTGGGTTTCGGCATGAACGCTTTGGGTCATCGACACTATCCTCAGGCAATTCGGGTTGAACATATTCCTGATACAAGATGGGGCCGTGACTCCTCATTTCAAGGGGGAAAAAAATCTTGGCAGTGCAGATGGCGTTTTTTGCGCCAAAAAACACCATCTGCCACCTACTTCAGTCAAAAAAAACCCGCCTTGGCGGGTTAAGTGGTGATGACGAATACCGTTCAGAGGGAGCCGAGGCGGACTCAATTCAGCGGCTGTCGCCCCATCAGCGAATGAGAAAGCGTGGTGCCATCTACCAGCTCCAGCTCGCCACCCACCGGCACGCCGTGAGCAATGCGGCTCACCTTGATACCGGCTGCGCGGGCCATATCGGCGATATACCAGGCTGTTGCATCCCCTTCGATGGTGGGGTTAGTGGCCAAAATCAGCTCACCGATCGATTCTGTTTGCAAACGTCGCTCCAGGATCTCCAGCCCCAACTCTTCCGGGCCAATGCCATCAAGGGGTGACAGGTGCCCCATCAGCACGAAGTAACGACCCGAGAACTGACCGGTATGCTCGATGGCCGCCACATCTGCCGGGCTCTCAACGACGCAGAGCAGGCCACTCTCTTCACGCTTGGGATTGGCGCAGATCTCGCAAAGATCATTCTCGGTAAAGGTGCGGCAGTGGCTGCAGTGACCAATCTCGATCAGTGCCCGGCTAAGCAACTGAGCCAGCCGCAAGCCGCCACTGCGCTCGCGCTCCAGCAGGGTAAACGCCATCCGTTGGGCAGACTTGGGCCCCACCCCAGGCAATACCTGCAGGGCTTTCATCATCTCATCGAGCAGGGGACTGAACTTCATAACACTCCTTACACCGGGCCTATCTGTCGCCACCCTCAGGGCTGCGACAGGTCAGCTGAACTGGATCACGCTATTGGCGCAGGACTATACCCGAGCAGGCGCGTCGCTGCCATCTGCTTTCCGACACGCCAACACCCATCCCTCAACCGGGGTGGCTGGCTTTCAAAAAAGGGCGCCCCTTATACTTGGCCACAGATGGCCATTTGCATTATTGCCGCGCCAACCGTCAGGAGAGGAGCTAACCGATGAAAACACGCCACGTGAAGCCCTTGAACCGCCGTAACGGATTGACCCTGCTCTGCTCCGGGGTGCTCATCACCAGCCTGATGTTATTGCTGATCTGGCGACTTGCCAGCGCCCCCCTGATCCCGGCTTATGCGCTACTACTGACCGGCCTGATGATGACCTTTATCGGCTGGCTCAAGCTCAACGAGCCTGCGGTCAGCCTCTCCCTGTGCCGGGATTATCTGCACTACCACCACAGGTATGGTGGCTGGGCGATTAAATGGAACAACATTGTGCGAGTTGATCAACCACGGGTTCATGTGGGTTGGGATCTGCATCCCCTTCCCTACATTGGCTTCAAAATCAAACGCTATGACGAGTTTCTACCGCTGATCACCCCGCGGCTGGCGGTTCATCTGCTGACCGAGCAGCGCAGTGTGCTGTTACACGCAATGCAAAGCGAACAGCCTGGCTGCCTGAGCGGCAGTTGCGGCGATCCCCTGCTGGGGGGCGATCTGCTGGAAGAGGGACGATTTCGCTCCCACGAAGGGCAACACTATGACGGGACCATTGCCATGCTGGCACAGCGGATGAGTCGTTTGCGCCAGTTGCTCGGCTATGACCTGCTGATCCCCATCGACAGCCTGGACCGGCAGCCAGAGGCCTTTCTAACCCTGCTACGGCACTATCAACAAGAGGCAATAGTGCTGATGCAGAGCGAGTCACCCCCAACCTAACCCCCCATGACTGACGCAAGTGACCATTCGGCGCGACAAGATTGCCACAACCGGTTATTGGCTGATTAGTATTGACCGAGGGAATTGGGATGCAGGAAGGGATATTGTTTAAATTCAGATTTCGGCAAATAACCCGGTAAAGGGGATCACCCTCCCGCATCAATAGCCATAGTGCGGTTGCCTGGCTTCCAAGTTTGCCAGAAAGCAAAAAACCGACCCTGAGGTCGGTTTTTTTAATTTGGCGGTGAGGGAGGGATTCGAACCCTCGATACGTTGCCGTATACACACTTTCCAGGCGTGCTCCTTCAGCCACTCGGACACCTCACCAAATTTTTACTTCTTTGAAGTGGCTTTCGGATCACGCTACGCGTGCTTTCTTGCCGACTTCGTCGGTGGGCAGCCACTGGAGCCGCTCACCAAATTTTGGTCTGTGGTTTTACGTGTTCAGCCAACACGGAGTTCACTGCGCTGTTGCGCTGGAACGGGGCGTAATGTAGGAGAAAGCCCCTCCTTCGTCAACGGCTTTTTTCAATTACCGGTTCGTTTGCACGCTTAATGCACAGATTCTGGTGATACCTGAATGTCGGCGAGGTTAAGGAACCCTGAGCGCTCGCACTCTGCAACCAGTTCATGGGTCGCGGCTATGGTGCTTTGCACGAACAGCAGGAACTGTTCAACCGTCAGTCCGGCATTGGTAAAGATGGTATGACCAACTACCAGTCGCGGCAGGTTGTCATCGATAATATCGAGGAACACCTTGAGCGAGGGGTACTGCATATTGAGTCGACCCAGATCAGCCACCAGCGGCAGCATAGCGGAAGGGCGTACTTCCAGCTCGGAGGAGAACAGCAGTCCCTCCTCTTCGACAAAAATTCGACTCTCTTGAATACCATCTACCGATTGCAAAGAGACAATGTGGATACCATGACACTGATCGCAG
This sequence comes from Aeromonas sobria, assembly GCF_006243315.1. GTDB lineage: Bacteria > Pseudomonadota > Gammaproteobacteria > Enterobacterales > Aeromonadaceae > Aeromonas > Aeromonas sobria_A. Next base: position 147,977 of record NZ_NKWE01000021.1, on the reverse strand, counting down.
ACATAGTGTTCGATACGAGCCTGTTGTAACCAACGCATTACCATTTCGGAGCTGGGGATATTCATCATTTCCACGACAAGATTTGGATCAAGGGGCGCAGTCTAAACCAATTCTCTATCAACCAAAAGCACACCAGCCCGATAACCCTGCCGCCCGCTTCTTTTTGGCAAGCACTATGCATATACTCAGCCCAATCCACGGCTACGCTTGCCCCACAGGGGGCCCCATGACCATCCAAGAAAAGTACCGCCTGCATCTGAAGTCTCTCTCGGATGAGCTGCTTGCCCTGCAAAAACCGATCCGCATTCTGGATGCCATCAAGTGGCCACGCCACCTGCAGGCTGATTTTCTGGCCAAAGGGGGGCGAGAACTGCCCGCTATTGATCACCATTTCTACGATAGTCTCTCCCTTGGTTTCGACCCGCGCAACAAGTATCTGGAGCTAAAGGAACTGCGCGACAGGATCCGCAGAAAGCTGGGGCCACAGGATGATTTGGGTCGCATTTTGCAAGAAACCGTCGACCAGTACATGGTGGTGAGCGAGATGCTGCGCCAGCGCGGGCAACCGGATTTTTTGCGCTACAGCCAGCTACTGTATGGCTCTGCCAGCGATCACCTGCGCGGGGATCGCAAAACCCTCAAGGAGTTGGGCTCCCGCCTGTGCGATATCTTCTCCCTGCCTGGCGCCCGTCATCTGGTGCGCCCCTATCCCAAGGCATTTTCAGGGGAAGCGGCCGTTGCCAAGCTGCAAAACAAGCTATCGACCTATTTCAGTGATGGCACAGTGCAGGTGAAGCTGAGCGACGGGATTGTCTCAGATGCAGCTGCCGGTGGGGATTACATCAAGCTCAACTCCCACGCCTGCTTCTCCGAGCTGGATCTGCAGGTGCTGGAGGTACACGAAGGGTGGGTACATGTCGGCACCACCCTCAATGGCCGTCAACAGCCCTATGCCACCTGGCTGAGCGCTGGCTCGCCGCGCATCACCGCCTGTCAGGAAGGGCTGGCGGTATTGATTGAGACGCTCACCTTCAGCTCCTTTCCGGACCGGGCCAAACGCATCTCCGATCGGGTGATGGCCATCGACATGGCCGAGCGCGGTGCCAACTTTATCGAGGTGTTTCGCCACTTCGTCGAGCAAGGCACCAGCGAGCACGATGCCTACAAGATCACCCAACGGGTGTTTCGGGGTGGCATGGTGGGCGGCGGCGCCTGCTTTACCAAGGATCTCTCCTACGTGCGTGGCTATGTGGAGACGGTCAACTTCATCCGCAGCGCCGTGCTGGAAGGCGTGCCCGAGATCCTACCGATGCTGTTTGTCGGTAAGGTGACGCTGGATGACATTCCAGTGCTCTATCAGCACTATCTGGAAGGACTGATTGCGGCCCCCCGCTACCTGCCGCCGATGTTTCGCGATCTCACCGGGCTCTACGTCTGGTTCGGTTTTTCGTCCGGCATGTCGCTGATCGACATAGGGCGAGTTCAGCGCCATTTCCGTCAACTGTTTCACCACCTGCCGGTCGCAAATCCCATCATAGCGCCAGTGGATATCGAGATAGACTGAGCAACAGATAAAGAAGGGGCACCTTAATCGGTGCCCCTGCAGATAACGAAAGCCCCCTGGTGCAACGAGGGGGCTTTTTTGGCAACGCTTTAGCTCAGACCAACCATCACGGATTGTAAGCGACCACTGAACCGCTCAGCCCGGTCATCTGGGAAACCCGACCTTGTATGCCTTGCAGCTTCTCCTTGGAGACATCAGGCCCGATAAAGACCCGGTTGATCTGCCCCTGCACCGGCGTGCGTGGCGAGGTGTGGGCCGAATAACCGGCGGCCCGCAGCTTGCCCACCAACGCATTGACGCTGTCGACGTTTTTGAACGCACCGAGCTGCAGGATCCAGCTGCCCTGAGCTGGCGCTGCAGCAGCTGGCGCAGGCTTGGTCGGCTGCGTCATCTTGCTCTCGATCAGATCGTCGAGGGATTTGATCTGACCCGCCTGCGACTTGGCTGGCGCAGGTGCTTTGGCGACCTCAACCGGTTTGGCTGGCACAGGCTTGGGCACCGGCTTAGGAGCAGGCTTCGGTTGCTCAACCGGTTTCTTGGCAACCACGTCCGGTTTGGGCTGGGGCTTGACCGTTGGGGTAACCGGCTGCGCGGCAGAATTGCCCTGCCCTTGACCCGCCAGAGTCATGGGATCGGCCACCTCTTCCACTTGCCACTGTTGGGCCGCCGAGGCCTGTTGCTGACTAGCCAGATGCTCGGCGGGCAAGCTGGTCGCCGCCGACACCTGCAATGCAGGCTTGGCAGGCTCCAGATCAGGGCGCAGCGGGATCTTGGCAAAGGCCTCCTCCTTTTGCGCCAGCTTGTGACCATCCAGCAAGTCCGGCAGGAAAATAACAACCAGGGCCACCAGGATGACGGTGCCCACCAGACGGTTTTGAAACTTCGAGGCCAAGTTGAATCCTACCTTTACTTAACTCAATACGCGGTTTAACTCTCCTGCCGTGGGCAGGAAAGCGGCGGTGTGGCCTAGGAGGCGACACCTGCCAGAATGTCGGCGACAGTGTAAAACGAACCAAACATAATGACCATATCGTCCGGACTCGAGGCGGCCAACGCGGCCTGATAAGCGCCGCTCACCTCATCAAAACAGTGCACAGGCCCCTTGCCTGCCCCCAGCGCTATAGCAAGCTGCTCGGCAGTGGCGGCGCGCGGGCCGGTCAGACTGGCCAGATACCACTGGGCAATCAGGCCATCGAGCTCGGCCAGCGACCCAGCCATGTCCTTGTCTTTGAGCATGCCGACCACGGCGCGGCGCATACCGGTGCAGGGCATTTGGCGCAGCTGGGTGGCAAGGTAAGCCGCCGAATGGGGATTGTGGGCCACATCAACGATCACCAGCGGCGCGCTTTGCAGCCGCTGCATCCGGCCAGCCAGCTGGGCATTGGCCAGCCCGTCACGAATGGCGGACTCTGGCAGCGGCAAGCCCAGCGACTCCAGCGCCGCCAGCACAGTCACCGCGTTCATCAGCGGCAACACCGGCTTGGGCAGATCCCGCCACTGATTGAGGCCGTGGTAATCCCAGCAGCTCTCATGCTCTTTGCCAGAGAAGTCGATCCCTACCTGACGCAGGGAGGCACCGAGGCGCTGCGCCTCGCTGGCGATGGTCGCTGGCGGGTTGGGCTCGCCGCTAATGGCGGGTTTGCCAGCGCGATAGACCCCTGCTTTCTCCACCGCCACGGCTTCGCGGGTATCCCCCAGCCAGTCGCAGTGATCGAGGGCAATGGAGGTGATCATCGCCACATCTGACTCCACCACATTGGTGGCGTCGAGCCGACCGCCCAACCCCACTTCCAGCAGCAGCACGTCCGGTGCGGCGCGGCGAAAGAGCCACAAGCCAGCCAGGGTGGCGAACTCGAAGAAGGTAAGGGCGATCTCGCCGCGAGCGGCTTCCACTTCGACAAACGCCGCGCAGTGCTCGCTATCGGCCAGCTCTTGCCCATTGACCCGCACCCGCTCGGTAAAACGCAGCAAATGGGGAGAGGAGTAGACCCCGACCTGGTAGCCAGCCGCCATCAGAATGCTGGCCGCCATGGCACAGCTGGAGCCCTTGCCGTTAGTGCCGGCCACAGTGATCACCTTGAATGGCAGTTGGGTGAGACCCATACGCCGGGCAACGGCACCGACCCGATCCAGCCCCATGTCGATATTGACCGGGTGGATCTGCTCCAAATAAGAAAGCCAGTCGACAAGCGACCGGCTTTGGGATTGTTGCATGTTTGAACTCATCTTCACTCTTCGATGATGTGAGTATTCAGCATTTTGGCGAGCAAGCTGGCCAGACGATTACGCATCTCGCGGCGATCGATAATCAGATCGATAGCGCCCTTCTCCAGCAGGAACTCGGAGCGCTGGAAGCCTTCCGGCAGTTTCTCGCGCACGGTCTGCTCGATGACGCGCGGGCCGGCAAAGCCGATCAGCGCCTTGGGCTCGCCCACGTTGATGTCACCCAGCATCGCTAGGCTGGCGGAAACACCACCCATGGTGGGGTCGGTCAGCACAGAGATATAGGGCAGACCCGCCTTGGTAAGTCTGTCCAGCGCGGCGCTGGTCTTGGCCATCTGCATCAGGGAGAACAAGGCTTCCTGCATGCGGGCACCACCGGAGGTGGAGAAGCAGACCAGACCGCGGCCATCCTTGATGCACTCCTCGACGGCGCGCACGAAACGGGCACCGACCACGGAGGCCATAGAGCCACCCATGAAAGAGAATTCGAACGAACAGGCGACGACTGGCACCCCTTTGAGGGTCCCTTTCATCACCACCAGCGCATCTTTTTCAGCCGTCTCTTTCTGAGCGGCAGACAAACGATCCTTGTAGCGCTTGGAATCCTTGAATTTCAATACATCCTGCGGCTCCAGCTCGGCACCGATCTCGGTACGACCCTGCTCATCGAGGAAACTCTCGAGACGGGCACGGGCGCTGATGCGCATATGATGATCACACTTGGGGCACACTTCGAGGTTGCGCTCCAACTCTGCCCGGTAGAGCACCTGTTCACAAGCACTGCACTTGGTCCACACTCCTTCCGGAATGTTGTGACGACGGGGCGCAGTGATCTTGCTCTTGGGAAGAATCTTCTCAAGCCAGCTCATGGAATTCCTTAATGCTTTTGTGCCTGACAACACGCATCGAGACTAGATTGTTCAATGACTTACTAGCTCGATGGCAACAAATGACGGGTCATTAAACCACAATTTTTTGGGCGCAGTTACTAAAAACTGGTCGTACCCGGTGCCGAGTCCGGCAGCCACAGCGGGCCAAGCGGCAACTGGGGCAGGGCAAACTCGGCCGGGTAATCGACATCCACCAGATAGAGGCCACCGGCCTTGGCGGTCGGCCCGGCCAGGTTGCGATCCTTGGCTGCCAGCACCTCGGCGATCCACTCCACCGGTTTGAGCCCCTGCCCCACCAGCAACAGGGAGCCGGTGATGTTACGCACCATATGGTGCAAAAAGGCGTTGGCACAGATATCCAGCACGATATAGGGCCCCTGACGACTGACGCAGAGGTGGGTCACATTGCGCCACGGGGTGTTGGACTGACAGGCAATGGCCCTGAATGTGGTGAAGTCATGCTCCCCAATCAGACTCTGGCCCGCCTGATGCATCAATTCAGCATCGATGGTCTCATGGTAGTGGCTAACCCCACTGCCGAGGATCGCCGGACGGTAGTTATGGTTGTAGATGACATAACGGTAGCGACGGGCGGTGGCGCTGAAACGGGCGTGGAACGACTCATCCACCTCCTTGACCCAGCGCACCGCGATATCCGGTGGCAGGTTGGAGTTCAGCCCCAGGGTCCAGGCCCCTTCGCCGCGGTTTGCATCGGTATCAAAGTGGATCACCTGACCGGTTGCATGGACCCCGGCATCGGTGCGTCCGGCGCACTGGATGGAGACAGGGTGGTTGGCAATCCGGCTCAGGGCCTTTTCCAGTTCAGCCTGTACGCTGATCACTTCTCGTTGACGCTGCCAACCGAAATACCGGCTGCCGTCATATTCAATGCCAAGGGCAATTCGCATGGATAAACGTATCTTGTAGTGAAAGTAAGCGATGAAAGAAACGGGGCGGATTATACGCGCTCAGCCCAAAAAGTCCCACAAACCGCGAAATCGGTTCAAATGCTCGCCTTGCATTGTCGGGCACCATCGCAATAAGACATCACCATAAAGAAGGGCAGCCTGCTGGCTGCCCTCATGGTGTTAATCAGTGACTGGAAAGTGACTCACGCCAAGCGCTTGAGCAGCTTCTCCGCCTCGGCGCGCTGGTGATCACTACCCTGCTCTGCCGCCTCCTGCAGCAGCTCGCGGGCACTATCCTTGTCATCGATTTCCAGGTAAGCACGGGCCAGATCAAGCTTGGCCCCCACGCCACCGTCATCGGCATCGACGTCAAAGCCGGTGGATTCGGGCAGCACCTCGGGGAAACCATCCAGCCCCACATCCAGCGAGAAGCCCTGATAAGGCTCCGGTTCCGACGCAGTGGCATCCGCTTCAGCCAGCAGCTTGTCGATCTCGACATAACCGCCTTCGTTAGCCTGTGCACGCGGCTTCACATCCCCCTGATGGGACTCCACCTCGGCAAAGGCATCCTCAAAATCAGAGAGCGCCAACTCGTTAGGATCCCACTCCAGATCCAGCTCGGCCTCCTTGACCTTGGTGGGCTCGAGACCCAGCTCGGCCAGCATCGCATCCGCGCTCTCGTCCGCGGCACTGAGATCAATGGCGTTATCATCGCCTTTTTTGCCAGCGGTCTGCTCATCGAGGGCATTTTCGAAATCGCTGAGATCGAAGCTGGCCAGATCGTCGTCAGTAGCGCCAACCTCGTCAATGGAGCTCAAGTCAGGGTCGAGATCGGCAGAGAGGTCCGCATCAAGCTCGGCAAACAGGGCCGCCTGTAGCTCCTCTTCGCTCATTACCTCGTTGCTCGCCTTGGGCTTGTACTCGCTGGCCAAGTCCATGGCCGGTTGCTTGAGCTGCACCTTGGGTTCGTCATGGATAAGATCCAGATCAGGCACCAAATCCGGATCCCGGCTGGCAGACTGGGCGGGCATCCGCTCGGGCTCGAAACCCTCCAGCGCCACCTCACCATCATCGCTGAACACCAGATCCACATCTGGCCGCTGCGGTGCATCAGGCTCAATCGGCATAAAGCCATCAGGGGTATTGAGATCCGCGACCGGACGCACAGGCTCGTTATCGGTCACATCGATGCTGAGCAGATCATCAAACTCGCTCTGCTCCTGATCCATCATCATGGCGGTGGATTCGGAGAGACTCTTCTCTTGCTCTTCCAACTCGCGACGGGCACGGGCACGCAACCACAGGGTCACCAGTGCCAATACCAGCAGCACCGGCAGCAAGATGATCATGGCAAGGTTGAGCGGTGAGGCGAGCAGATCCATCAACCAGTTTTTTTCCGGTTCAGGCGCGGCCGCCATCGGCGCGACTGGCTGTGTTTTGAGCTCGGCAATCTCTTTTTGCAGCGAGGTTTGGTCCTGCAGTTGGGCCTTGAGGGTTTCCACCTCTTCGGTCAGGGATTGCAGACGCAGCTTGAGCCTGTGGTTCATCTCGGTGACCTGACCGAGCTGGGCATTGGCATCTTCCAGCGCCAGCGCCATCTCGGTGGCCGGTTTGCCAATCGGCTTATCCAGGTCAGATGGCAGCGGTGCGGGTGTGGTGCTCTGTGCTGCACTGGGCACAGCAGCGGGAGCCACCGCCTCTTTTGGCGCCGGTTCGCTGACCTTGGCCACTTCTTTGGTTTCAGCAGCCGGTTGCGGTGCCACCACAGGGGCTGGAATGGGTGCAGCTTTCGCCACTGGCAGCGGTGCCGGGGCGGCTTTCACCGGCTCGGATTTGGCAGCTTCAACCTTCGCCGGTTTGGCTGCTACCGGTTTTGCGGTGTGGGCCTGCTTGTCAGCCAGATATTTGGGGCTCAGCCCCTTCCAGCTGGCGTTGTCACTGTTGAAACGCTGACGGGCCTGAGCATCGGTTATCACACTCGCTTCTGCTGCACTGGGCAGCAAAATTCGAGATCCCACCAGAATGTGGTTGATATTGCCATCGGCAAAACTGCGGGGATTTTTCTCGTAAATCGCCACCATGGTCTGGTAGACGCTGACACCGCTGGCGGGGCGATATTTGCTCGCCAGACTCCAGAGGGTGTCGGTAGGACGAACGGGGCCATAGCTACCGGCATTGGCAGTGGCCTGACGCACCACCGGCTGGGCGGTTGCGCGCACCGGTTGCGCCACGGGTGTTGCTTGTGGCTGGACCAGCGGCTGACGATTAACGGCAGGAGGTGCCGGCTCGTCAGGGCCTTTTAGCTCGACAAAAAAAGGCTCCCGCGCCGAGTCTTCAGCCTGGACGATGCCCAGCAGACCCAATGCGAGTAGTGTTGCCAATGTTATGCGGGAATGTCCCATATTCGTTCCTTCGTATGACGGCCCTATCACATTGAAAAATCTGGATAGTTACCCCAAAACAGTCGGTTCAATATAAATCAGGCTCGCCTGGCAAGCCAGCTGTCCGACACATTTAGCACCCAATGTGTCACTGAATGTGCCACTGAGTGTAGGAAAAAACTTAATCAGTTGATATCCCAACAGAATCTGGATGCAGTAGAGTGCGGCTCAGGTCACAGACGCCCCGCTGTTACTGTGAAAGCGCAGCACTCCTTGCTGCGCCTTTGCCAAGGCTATCTGGCCTTACAGATAGTCGCGAACCAGCAACTCGGCAATCTGCACGCTGTTGGTTGCCGCGCCCTTACGAACGTTATCGGCCACGATCCACATATTGATACCGCTCGGGTGAGAAATATCCTGACGCACCCGTCCCACCAGCACCTCATCCTTGCCAGTCCCATCGCGTACCGGGGTCGGATAATCCCCTTCGTCATCAAACAGGGTCACACCTGGCGCATTGCGCAGCAGATCTTTGGCCTGTTCGGCATCCAGTGGCTGATGCAACTCGACGTGTACCGCCTCGGCGTGACCATAGAAAACCGGCACCCGCACACAGGTTGGGTTCACGGCAATGCTGGCATCCCCCAGAATCTTCTGGGTTTCCCACACCATCTTCATCTCTTCACGGGTGTAACCGTTGTCGGTAAAGCTGTCGATCTGCGGGATCAGGTTGAAGGCAATCTGATGCGGATAGATGGTCGGCTCTACCGGACGGCCGTTGAGCAGATGGGCGGTCTGGCCTGCCAGCTCGCTGACACCCTCTTTACCGGAGCCTGACACGGACTGATAAGTCGCCACATTGATGCGGGCAATACCCACTTCGTCGTGCAGCGGCTTCAGGGCCACCAGCATCTGGATGGTGGAGCAGTTAGGGTTGGCGATGATGTTGCGATTGCGAAAATCGGCCAGGGCGCCCGGATTCACTTCCGGGATCACCAGCGGGATATCTTCGTCGTAACGGAAGCAAGAGGTGTTGTCGATGACGATGCAGCCGTGTTCGGCAGCAATCGGTGCCCACTTGGCAGAGACCTCGGCACCGGCGGAGAACAGCGCGATCTGCACCTGACTCCAGTCAAACTCCTCGACATCGAGGATCTCAAGGTTCTTGCCGCCAAAACGCACGGTATCACCGGCGCTGCGGCTGGAAGCCAGCGGATAGAGGGTCGCTACCGGAAATTCGCGCTCTTCCAGGATCTCGATCATCGCCTGACCCACGGCGCCGCTGGCACCCAATACCGCTACGTTAAACTGCTGGCTCATTCTGTTCTCCTCTGATAATGCTGCAATGGCACCGGCTGGCGCCATGGTCGGCAGGGCCTCCTGGATCGAGACGCCCTCGCCTGAGATGGCTGTTTCGGCGCAGAAGACGCTGCGCCGGAACAGTAAAAATGGCGGCGATGTGGCACAAATGGCTCACACCTGCCGGTTATCTTTCAGATCATAAGAGCCCCGACTCAGGGGCGTGACAGCGCAAATCCCAGTGCACCCAGCGCCTTGTCGGCAAACGCCCCTTCAACCCGCAGGGAGGATAGTTCACGGCGCTCGGGATAGTGCTTGCGCTGCTCATCAAAGCTGCCGGACAAGCCGAGTCGGGCCCGGAAACGGGCATCATCGCGACGCACGTCATAGACCAGATGCACCAGCTGCTTGATCAGCGCCTGATCCGGCGCGCGGCCCGGCACCACCGCCTGCACATCGGGGGCAGGCAACAGCTGACTCAAATCCTGACGCGGCGAGCGCCCCAACTGCTGGCAGAGCGCCTGATAGAGCATCCAGGTGCCGCGCGCCTTCCCCTCCAGGCTGTAACCGGCGATATGGGGGGTGGCAATCTCGGTATGGGGCACCAGATCCACCAGTGGCTCAGGCTCGTTCTCCCACACATCCATCACCAGTCGCAAAGGCTCATCGCTCAACTGGCGTGCCAGCAGAGCCCGGTTATCCCACACCTCGCCCCGTGAGGCGTTGATCAGGATCTGCCCGGCAGGACGGGCGGCAATCTGCTCGGCATCCAGCAGATGGTAGGTGGCATCCGCCCCTTCACGGGTGATGGGCACATGAAAGCTGACGATATCGGCCTTAAGCGCGGTCTGATAGTCGACAAAGCCGCCGGCGGGATTATCCCGCGCCTTGGGCGGATCACAGCGAAGCACCCGCATGCCGAGCGCTTGGGCCTTGCCAGCCACACACTCGCCGGTATTGCCCGCGCCAATCACCGCCAGGGACATGGTAGAGAGGTCGAGTTCATAGCGCTCCGCCAGCACCAGCAGGGCGGAGAGCACATAATCCCCTACCGAATACTTGTTGCAACCGGGGGCGCTGAAGAAGGGGATATTGCGGCTCGCCAGCAAAGCCTTGTCCACATGGTCGGTGCCTATGGTGGCGGTGCCGACAAACCCGAGTTTAGGACTAGTCGCCAGCAAATCGCCGTTGACGCGGGTGACCGAACGCACCAGCAGCACATCGGCATCCTGCAGATCGCTGGCCTGCATCTGCCGCCCGGGCAAGGCAACCACCTCGCCAAATTCGGCAAACAGCTCCACAGCATGGGGCATATTCTCATCAACGACTATCTTCATCGGGCTCTCTTTGGTCACAACCGCCACGGGGGCGCCATTCTAGCGCAAAGCCGCCCGATATTTCAGCCTGTGATGCAATCTGGTGCGAAAGGGCGCGACATTCCCTCATCGCAGCGCCACAAGCCGCAGATAACCCGCTCCGGGCGCGGGATCGGGTCGCAAATATGTAAGCAGAGGTAACAAATCATCCGCCCGACTTTGCCCGCAGATCGGCTAATGGCACAATGCGCAACTTTCTCACTACCGCCCAACGACCATGCCTCCTTGCACCACGTCACTCTCTCGCAGCCAGGTCCTCGGCTTCACCGCCCTGCTAACCTTGCCCCTGCTGCTACTCGCCACGCTGCCCTGGCAGCCTTTTCTGACCGGCTCCCTGCAATCTGGCTGGCTATGGTGGTCATACGCCCTGACCCGCATGGTCGATATTCCCGGGATCGGGGTCAGTGGCGCCCTCTTGCTACTGCTGACCCGCTACAAACTCAAACTGGAGCTGGCGCCCTTTATTGCGCTGGGATGCGCACTGGCGGCCCTGCTCGCCAGCGACTGGGTGCTCAAGAGCCTGATCAAGCACCTGACCGAAGAGCCCAGACCCTATCTGCTCTGGCTGGAGAGTCAGACGCTGATCCCGGCCATCAAAAGCTTCTACGCCAGTAGCGTCGATGTGCGCAGCGAACAGGTTCACGCCGCCAGCCAGTTGCTGGCCCTGCCCGAGTGGCTCGGCCACCATTGGCAAAAGGAGGTAAATTACGCCTTCCCCTCTGGCCACAGCATCGCCGCCATCAGCCTAGCCCAGTTTTTCGGCCTGATCTGGCTGGCCCGCGCCCCCACCGGGGTCTGGCTGTTGCCACTGTGGGCCTTAGGGGTTGGCATGTCGCGCATGGTGATGGGCATGCACTGGCCGGTGGATGTGCTGGCCAGCGCCCTGCTGGGTACGCTCACGGCGCTGATCGCCGCCCGCTGGTGGCTGCACAGATATTGAATCCTGTGCCATCTTGCCGCGGCATCCTGCGTGGGATGGGGGGACAAGCCTGTGCTTTTTTGCCATAATGCCGCCTCATTTTATCCCGACCGAGATCCCATGACCGACGCAGTTCATACCCTCAAGGGCCGTTTCCGTGGTTTTTACCCCGTCGTCATCGATGTTGAAACAGCCGGGTTCAACGCCAAGACCGATGCCCTGCTCGAAATCGCCGCTTACACCCTGAAAATGGATGAGCAGGGCTGGCTCGTTCCCGATCAGGTATTCCACTTTCATGTCGAGCCCTTCGAAGGGGCCAACCTGGAAAAGGCCGCGCTGGAGTTCACCGGCATCGATCCCTACAACCCGTTGCGTGGCGCTGTCTCGGAAAAAGAGGCACTGACCGAGATCTTCAAGGGGATCCGCAAAGGGATGAAGGAGCAGGATTGCGGCCGTGCCATCATAGTGGCCCACAACGCCACCTTCGATCACGGCTTTGTGATGGCCGCCGCCGAACGCGCTGGCCTCAAGCGCAATCCGTTCCACCCGTTTGCCACCTTCGACACCGCCGCCCTCTCCGGGCTGGCGCTGGGTCAGACCGTGCTGGCCAAGGCGTGCCAGAGCGCTCGCATCCCGTTTGACAATAAAGAGGCCCACTCTGCCCTCTATGACACCGAGCGCACCACAGAGCTGTTCTGTCATATCGTCAACCGCTGGAAGAGCATGGGGGGCTGGCCGCCAGCCCATCCGGATGACAACACGCCGGATACCCCTGCCGACCATGACGGGCAGGAATAAGCGCAAGAAGGCTGCCACTGGCAGCCTTCGTTTTTTGGGAAGTGATTGATTGCACTACGCCCCGGAAATCACCATCAACCTCACCATCACCTCACTATCAACCGCTGTGCACGCGATGCACGGAGACAAACAGGTCACAAACCCTCATGTTGATTAACCTTGTGCCACCTGCTGCTGTGATATGAGGGGTTTGACTGATTTTTTTCTCGACATTTGTCACATTTTTCGCAAACTAACTCCCCTTCACATGACAGACAGCAATAACAAACTATAAGGAAATCAAATGAATCCAGTTGTTATCGCAGTCGGACTGATGCTGGTGCTCAGTCTGCTGCGGATCAATGTGGTGGTCTCACTGGCGCTGGGCGCCATTGCGGGCGGCCTGGTCGGTGGGCTGTCGTTGACAAAGACCCTCACCACCTTCAGCGGTGGCCTGGGCGGTGGCGCCGAGATTGCGCTCTCCTACGCCATGCTGGGTGCTTTCGCCGTCGCCATCTCCCGCTCCGGGATCACCGACCTGCTGGCCCGCAAGGTGATCAGCCAATTGGGCAAAGATGCCAGCTCGACCCGCATTATGTGGGTCAAAACCCTGCTGCTCTCTTCCGTGCTAGCCGTGGCGATCTCGTCCCAAAACCTGATCCCGGTTCATATCGCCTTTATCCCCATTCTGATCCCGCCGCTGTTGCATGTGATGGCACAGATGCAGATCGACCGTCGTCAGGTGGCCTGTGTCCTCACCTTTGGCCTGACCGCCACCTATATGGTGCTGCCGGTCGGCTTTGGCGGCATCTTCCTGAACAACATTCTGGCCAAGAACCTGATCGATAACGGCGTGCCGATCACCTCCGGTCAGATCCCGCTCGCCATGGCCATTCCGGTCTGTGGCATGGTGCTGGGTCTGCTCATCGCGGTGTTCATCAGCTATCGCAAACCGCGCCAATATGATCTGGCCAAGATCCTGGAAGCCGAACCAGAGACAGTTGAACTCAATCTCACCCATATCTGGGTGGCCCTGCTGGCCATTGGCGTAGCACTTGGGTTGCAGCTAATGACCAACAGCATCGTACTGGGTGCGCTGGCCGGTTTTGTCATCTTCACCTGTGGCGGCGTCATCAAGTTTCGCGAAAGCCAGGATGCCTTCACCCAGGGGGTGCGGATGATGTCGCTGATCGGCTTCATCATGATCTCCGCCGCCGGTTTTGCTGCCGTGATGAAGGCAACCCACGGGGTCGATAGTCTGGTCGAGGTGGTCGCCTCCGGCATTGGCCAGCACAAGGGCATCGCCGCCTTCCTGATGCTGCTGGTGGGCCTGCTGATCACCATGGGGATCGGTTCTTCCTTCTCCACCGTGCCCATCATCGCCACCATCTATGTGCCGCTCTGTCTGCAGCTCGGCTTCTCCCCGATGGCAATCATCGCACTGGTCGGCACCGCAGGCGCGCTGGGGGATGCCGGTTCACCGGCCTCCGACTCGACCCTGGGCCCCACCTCCGGCCTCAACGCCGATGGTCAGCACGACCATATCTGGGACAGCGTGGTGCCCACCTTTATTCACTACAACATTCCGCTCATCCTGTTCGGCTGGGTGGCAGCCATGGTGCTCTGACCCGCATATCTGACCAAGGCACTATGCATAAAACGAAGGCGACCTCAGGGTCGCCTTCTTCATTCGCGCTAACCAATGGCCAAGCTCAACCCTGCTAAGAGCCGTCGGTCAGATATGACATCGAAGCCATCAGCGCACCGCCACTGATCCCAGTCTCTCAAGCTGCCCCGCGCGCTGTTCAGCTATCGCTTGAACAAGGAATTGCGCAGCCTGAGATGAAAACCATAGATATTGCTCTTCTCTTCACTTCTGGCTGCCCACATGACAGATATCGCAGCTCTTCGCACATACGCTCCCGCCACTCGGTAATAAGAACAACCGCAGCCCAGCGGTCTCGGTAGCAGAGGGACGGTTGACGTCAGATAGCACACCATAACCGCCCTGGAACAGGGCTTATATAGAGCGACACAACACCTCCGAACGCTGTCGCCATGGGCTCAAGCCATGGCCCGCTTGATGGTGTTGTGCTAACACGGGGCAAACTGCAGCCATAAAAAAAGCCGCTCGATGAGCGGCCTTTTTATCACTGGGTCAGCAATTAACCTTCGCGGCGCTTGCCACCGAATTTACGCTTGTCAGCACCACCTTCACGGCGATCCCCACCCTTATTGAACGGGCGGTCACCACTCGGACGACGATCCTTGTTGAAAGGACGATCGCTGCGCGGCGGACGGCTGGCAGTGTTGCTACCGGCAGGTACTTCGGTGTAGCGGCTGATCTGCAGCGGACGCTGGCAAACGCGAGCTTTCTTGATCACTTCCAGCACGTCGCCGGTCATACCCTTGGGCAGATCAACGGTGGAGAAGTCATCAGCGATGTCGATGTTACCGATGAAACGGCTCTCGATGTTCGCTTCGTTAGCGATAGCGCCAACGATCTGGCCCGGCTTGACGCCGTGGTTAGCACCCACGTCTACGCGGTAGCGCTCCATCTCTACATCCGGGTTGTCTTTCAACGGACGCGGCTCGAGGGAAGGCATACGACGGGCAGGACGATCACCACGGTCCACGAAGTCACGACCACCGAAATCACGGCCACCATCGCGACGTTCAAAGTCACGACCACCGCGATCATTGCTGGCGTTCAGCAGCGGATCAGGGATGGAGTCATCCAGCAGCAGCGGTTGGTCACCCTGAACCAGTTTGGCCAGTGCGGCAGCCAGTTCCAGCGGATCTGCAGAATCTTCTTCGATCAGCTCGTTCACCAGGTTGTGATAGATCTCAAGCTCTTCGCCCATCATGGTTTCACGAATGCGCTCTTTGAACTTGGTCATACGGTGCTGGTTGATGTCTTCGGTGCTCGGCATCTTCATCGGCTCGATGGCCTGACGAGTTGCTTGCTCGATGGCACGCAGCATACGACGCTCACGGGGAGCCACAAACAGAATGGCCTCGCCCTTACGGCCAGCACGACCGGTACGGCCGATACGGTGAACGTAGGATTCGGTATCGTAAGGGATGTCGTAGTTCACCACGTGGGTGATACGCTCAACGTCCAGACCACGAGCAACTACGTCGGTCGCGATCAGGATGTCCAGTTGACCTTGACGCAGCTTGTCAACGGTACGCTCACGCAACTTCTGCGGGATGTCACCGTGCAGCGCTTCACAAGCGTGGCCGCGGGCGGCCAGTTTGCCAGCCAGCTCTTCGGCAGCATTCTTGGTGCGCACAAAGACCAGTACTGCTTCGTACGGCTCTACTTCAAGCAGACGGGTCATGGCGTCCAGCTTGTGCAGACCGGTTACCTGCCAGTAGCGCTGACGAATAGTCGGTGCAGTGGAGGTTTTGGAGACAATCTTGATCTCTTTCGGCTGCTTCAGGTGCTTCTGGGCAACACGACGGATCTGGTCCGGCATGGTGGCAGAGAACAGGGCAACCTGACGGGTGCTCGGGCACTGGTCCATGATCCAGTCAACGTCGTCGATGAAGCCCATACGCAGCATTTCATCAGCTTCGTCCAGAACCAGGGCTTTCAGGCCGGAGAGGTCCAGGTTCTTGCGACGGATCAGATCCATCACACGGCCAGGAGTACCTACAACAACCTGAGCGCCACGACGCAGTGCGCGGGTCTGGGTTTCGTAAGAGGAACCGCCGTAGATAGGCAGAACGTGGAAATCAGGCATGTGCTTGGCGTAACGTTGGCACGCCTCAGCAACTTGCAGCGCCAGTTCACGGGTAGGTGCCAACACCAAAACCTGGGTGTTGCGGTTACCAGCTTCCAGACGAGATAAAAGAGGCAAGGCAAAAGCAGCGGTCTTCCCTGTACCGGTTTGCGCCTGCCCCAGCAGATCGTGTCCCGCCATCAGGTGGGGAATTGCTGCGGCCTGGATCGGTGACGGGCGCTCATAGCCCACGTCCTGCAGCGCTTTCAATACAGGCGCGGCCAGTCCAAGCTCACTAAAAAGGGGCAGTTGTTCGGTATCAGACATAGATTCTTCCAGATTAAGGCAGGCGGCTAAACACCGCGGAATAGCAAAAAGGCGGCGATTATAGCGCCACTTTGTTCTGCTGTCTTGAAAAATGTGATAAGCCTCTCAAGACGTTGGCAATTATAGAGGGATCTGGCGACTATAGCTTGCTTATTTTGCACCCTTAAGGCGTTATTGCAGATCACTCCTCGCAGGAGTCCTTGCCCCGCTTGTGTTTGAGCACCGCCATGGTCAGTCGGCTGGTGCACAATAAACGCATCCGTTCATCCCGAATTTCAATCTGCCACACCTGAGTCGTCGCCCCCAGATGCAGCGGTGAGCAACGCCCGCTGACCACCCCTTCCCGCTTGGCCCGCAGATGGTTGGCATTCACCTCCAGCCCCACGCAGTAACTCTCAGGCCCCACCGCCATGTTGGCGGCAATCGATCCCAAGGTTTCCGCCAATACCACGGACGCGCCGCCATGCAGCATGCCAAGGGGCTGGTGGGTGCGATGGTCCACCGGCATGATTGCTTCCAGCCAGTCGGGGCCAAAGGCGGTATAGACGATGTCGAGATGGGCCATCAAGGTGTTGCGAGAGGTGGCATTGAGCCCGTCCAGACTCATGGGTTTCCGCCAGATGGGGGCAATATCGTGACTCATGGCAAGCAACTCCTTAAATCAATAATGGATTGGTGCCGATGGGGTGACACACCCAGCATCGGCAAACCGGGTCAGAAAACAAGCGGCCCCGAGCAAGGGGCCGTTTGATAAGTGATAACAGCAACCAGGACATCACCAGGGATAAGTCACCCCTGGCCACTCATCCCAAGGCACTTCTCGCCCTGGCAAACGGGGATGCGGCCACTGCCAGACGTTGGCGAGCCAGTCGCGCAGCTGCGCCTCCAGCGCCTCATCGGTAATGGGCGCCTCGGCCACCTTCCAGAAAAAGAGCTCCACCTCTACCTCCGGCAACACCGAGGGGTAGAGATAAACCCCGCCCCAGAATTGCGGCTCTCGCTCTGGGCTCCATAGACCATAGGCAAAGGAGCGCTTGGCCAGAAACTCCGACTGCTGCCACTCCAGATCCCCTTGGTGCTGGCTCAGGCTGAAGTTGGCGGAGGGCCAGATATCGTTCGGGCGAAACAGCTGATGAAGCTGCTCGCGCTCGCGCAACATGGCGACAAACTCCACCACCGCCTGAGCGGGGGTGGCAGGCAACAACAAGAAACGCGGGTGCCGATAGGCCTTCGGCACCCTAAACCGCTTGGGAAAACGCAGCATCAGAGCAGCTCCAGCAGGGCTTGCAATGGATGTTTGAGTTTTTCCCCCTCCATCCGCTTGACCTGACTGCGGCACGAATAACCGGTGGCCAGACAGCGCCCTTTGGGCAGGCGAGCGAGCGGTTCGGCCCAGCTCAGCCCGTAGATCCCCTTGGAGTTCTCCACCTGTTTGACGTCGTGACCATAGGTGCCCGCCATGCCGCAACACCCCACAGAGACCGGCTGCAAGCTGGCCCCGAAGCGGCCAAACAAGGTGCTCCAGTCGCCGTGGGTCGAGGGCTGAGCAGTCTTCTCGGTGCAGTGGGCAAACAGATACCAAGGTTCGGGTTCGCTCCCCTCCTCGCTTTTTGCCTTGTTGGCGCTAACGGGCAGTTGATCTGTCGGCAGCGAGAGCAGCCACTCCTGTGGCAGCAGCACCTGAAAATCGCCGCGAGCCGACCCCAGCGCCTTGGCATATTCGTCGCGATAGCAGAGCACCATGGCCGGATCCACCCCCACCATGGGGATGCCGAGCCCCGCCACCTTGTTGAGGAACTGGGCGCTATTGGCGGCGGTGCGGGCAAAGGCGCGCAGGAACCCCTTGATATGTTGGGGTTTGCCGTTGGGTTTGAAGGGCAGCAGGTAGGGCAGGAACCCGAGCTTGCTGGCGAGTTTCACCAAATCCCGCACCACGGGGGCATCGTAATAGCTGGTGAAGGGATCCTGCACAATCAGTACCACCTGCTTGCGTTGCTCGGCGCTCATCCGCTCCAGCCCCGGCAGATCAAAATAGCGGGCGCGGTTGTCATGCAGGCTCTCGGCCAGGGTCGGCACCGAGAGCAGCGGCACATCGACCATGCCAATGCTCTTCTCGGTTGCCTTCTGGGCCCACTCTTTTTCGAGGAAGAAGTTGACCAGCTTCGGCGCTTTGGCGAGCAGCGGCGCATAGCTTTCGACGGTGCCGACGAAGTAATCCTTGGGCGCGCGCAGGTAGCGGCCGTGATAAAGCTGCATAAAACGGGCGCGAAAATCGGGCACATCCACCTTGATCGGGCACTGGCTGGTACACGCCTTGCAGGCCAGACAGCCCGCCATCGCCTCCATCACCTCGTGGGAGAAGTCATATTCGCCGCGCTGTTTGGCCCAGCTGTTGCGCACCTTGTCCACCAGCTGTTTGAAGCGCACGCCACCGGATTGCAGCGCCACCTCTTCTGCAAGCGGATCGAAGCCCTGCTCTGCCAGCTGGCGCAGCCATTCGCGCATCAGGCCCGCCCGTCCCTTGGGGGAGTGGCGGCGATCGCGGCTGATCTTGACCGAGGGGCACATGGGGGAGTCGGTCTCGAAGGTGAAGCAGAGACCATTGCCGTTGCAATCCATGGCGCGGGTGTAGCTGGTGCGCACCGCGAGCGGGATCTGGCGGTCATACTTGCCGCGCTTGGGGCCATCCACCGACACCAGCTCGGCGCCGCTGCCATAGGGGATGCAGATCTTGCCCGGGTTGATGCGATTGCTTGGGTCGAACGCCCCCTTGACCCGCTGCAGCTCTTCCCACAGCTCGCCAAAGAAGGCGGGGCTGTATTCGGAGCGAAAACCCTTGCCGTGCTCCCCCCACATCAGGCCACCGTATTTGGCGGTGAGCGCCACCACCTGATCGGAGATCCGGCGCAGCAGCACCTCCTGTTCGGGATCGCAGAGATCCAGCGCCGGTCGCACGTGCAGCACACCTGCATCAACGTGGCCAAACATGCCGTAATCAAGGCCGTGGGCATCCAGCAGGGCGCGAAATTCCATGATGAAATCGGCCAGGGATTCTGGCGGCACCGCGGTATCTTCAGTGAAGGCCACCGGCTTCTTGCGCCCTTCGGCGTTGCCCAGCAGCCCCACCGACTTCTTGCGCATGGTGTAGATGGTCTCGATGCTCGGCAGGTGGTCACACAGCTGATAGCCGATGATCCCCGCCTCCCCCTTGGCCAGCAGCGCGTCGATGCGGCGGCATAGCTCTGTTACCTTGGCCTTGTGTTCTGCCTCGTCGGTATCGGCAAACTCGACGATATTGAGCCCCTGCAGATCCTTGCCAGGCACATCCTGGATCAGGTTTTTCACCGAATGCCAGATGATGTCGGCGCGGGCCAACCCCAGTACCCGGGAGTCCACCGTCTCCACCGACAGCGCCTCTGCCGCCACCATAAAGGGGGCATTGCGCAGGGCCGAGGGGAAGCTGTCGTACTTGACGTTGACCAGGGTCCGGTAACGCGGGATGAGGGTGATGTTGAGTTTGGTTTCGGTGATAAAGCCCAAGGATCCTTCCGAGCCGCACAGCACCCGGCTCACATCCAGCGTATCGCTTTCGGGCTGATAGAGGTGCTTGAGATCGTAGCCGGTCAGAAAGCGGTTGAGCTTGGGGAAGGTGGCTTCAATGTCGGCGCGCCGCTCCTTGCCGATGCGATAGAGGGTGCGATAGATCTCCCCTTCCCGATTCTCCAGCGCCAGCTTGTCCGCCAGCCGTGGGCCAGTCAGCGGCTCGGTGGCCATGATGTCGCCGTTCTCCAGCACCGCCTTGAGCCCCAGCACGTGATCCGAGGTTTTGCCGTAGACCAGTGACCCCTGCCCCGATGCATCGGTGTTGATCATGCCGCCAATGGTGGCGCGGTTGGAGGTGGAGAGATCTGGCGAGAAGAAGTAACCGTGGGGCTTGAGATAGGCGTTGAGCTGGTCTTTCACCACCCCGGCCTGGGCGCGCACCCACCCCTGTTCCAGATTAATTTCCATGATCTGGTTCATATAACGGGAGAGATCGACGATAATGCCGCCGCCCAAGGACTGACCATTGGTGCCGGTACCGCCACCACGAGGGAAAAAACTCAAGGAGGCGAATGCCGGCTCCGCGGCCAGCTTGAGCATTGCTGCTATGTCGTCCGCACTGCGCGGATAGAGAACCGCCTGGGGTACTACCTGATAGACGCTGTTATCCGTCGCCATCGCCAACCGGCTTGCATAAGACTTTTCGATATCACCACGAAATGCGCTGCGCTCTAGCAACTCAAGAAACTGCAGGGTTGCGGGTGACAAACTGTCCTGGTAATCGAGTCTCGGGATCATGAATCCTTGTTCCCATCCTTTGCTTGATGCCGGCACGCCGGCGACAACGACTGGCCAGCCGCCTATCAATGGCAATCAGACCAGTCCGCTCACATGTGAGCGGGCAGTATATCAGCAAGAAAACCGCTTGCCCTTGGCAATATTCACCATTTGAATGGAGGACTTTTATGGCTCACTACCGCCATGTTATCAGTACGTTTATCACCACCGAAAAGCAGGCTTTGACCCTGTCGCTGTTCGGCAGCATAGGGTTTGCCATCTTCGGCATCGGCTATGGCCTGCTGGTGGGATCCCACGCCATCATGCTCGATGGTATTTTTAGCCTGTTCAGTATGGGCATGACCGGCCTTGGTCTCATCACCGCCTACCTCGTTACCCGCCCCTCCGATGCCCGCTTCCAGTACGGCTACGCCCATTTCGAACCCATTGCCAATGTGATCAACGGGGTCATCATTTTACTGCTCTGTCTGGGGGCACTTTATAGCGGCATCACCACCCTGCTGGCGGGTGGCCGTGACATTGACCTCGGCCACGCACTGATCTGCGCCGCCATCTCCACCTTTTTATGCTCCCTGTTTTATCTGGTCGAAGCGCGGTTGGCCAAGCAGTTCAACTCCGAACTGGTGCGGGTCGATTCAGAGGAGTGGCTGGTTGATACCATACTGAGTGCCACCCTGCTGGTGGGTTTTTTGGTCGCGATGGGGCTCGATACCATCGGCTATGGCCAATATAACCGTTACATAGACCCGGTGCTGGTCTCGCTGCTGGCCCTGTGTGCCACCCTCATCCCCATCAAGGTGCTCAGTCGCAACCTGCGGGAAGTGTTGAAGATCGCCCCCAAGGGGGATGTGCCCCGCCAAGTCGAGCGGGAAATCGAAGCGCTGCGCCAGCGCCACGGCATCGAGTGCTACAGCCATCTGGCCAAGAGCGGTCGGCGCTTTGATCTCGAGCTCAATATCCTGATTGCACCGGATCAAGAGTGGTCAGTGGATCGCCAGGATGCCTTGCGCCATGAGCTCTGGTCTCGCCTCGGTGATACCCTGGGCGATGCCTGGCTCTCGGTCTGTTTCACCCGCGAAAAGCGCTGGTTGTAACAACCGCACGGGGAGTGCGGCTTGGCCGCCTCCCCCAGTCTTGCTACTCCCCCATCACCTCCCGCTGACGCTGTGCTTGCCAAATTGGCGCCAATCGTTATCATCAGGGCTCATTTTTCACCCGAGGTTTTATTGCCCATCATGGACAATCCCCGAAGTTGCTCTTCGTTCATTCCCTTCACGCACTCTCTTTATCTGCTTAATCCGCGCCTCTGAATAATGCCATTGCCTTGCTGTTACTGCGGCCACCGCGCGCCGTGATCACTGTTTGCTCTGTCTGTTTTTATCGAGGTCGTCATAATGGAATTGCTGCTGGATCCCCACATCTGGGTTGGTCTGTTTACCCTGATCATTCTGGAAATCGTGCTGGGGATCGACAACCTGGTCTTTATCGCCATCCTGGTGAAAAAACTGCCCCCCGCCCAACGGGACAAAGCCCGCGTCATCGGTCTCTCCCTCGCCCTGCTGATGCGACTCGCGCTGCTGAGCGTCATGTCATGGCTGGTTACCCTGACCACTCCGATTTTACATCTGTGGGATCATCCCTTCTCCGGTCGGGACCTGATCCTGATGGGCGGTGGCCTGTTCCTGCTGTTCAAGGCCACCTCCGAGCTGCACGAGCGGCTGGAAGCCAAACCCCATGACGATGGCCCGGTCGGCGCCTACGCCAGCTTTGGGGTGGTGATCGCCCAGATCCTGGTGCTCGATGCGGTCTTCTCGCTCGACTCCATCATCACCGCCGTCGGCATGGTGGAACACCTTGGCGTCATGATGGCCGCCGTGACCATCGCCATGGTGGTGATGGTGCTCGCCTCCAAGCCGCTGACCCGCTTCGTCAATGCCCACCCGACCGTGGTGGTGCTCTGCCTGAGCTTCCTGCTGATGATCGGTTTTAGCCTGGTGGCGGAAGGCTTCGGCTTCCACATTCCCAAGGGTTACCTCTACGCGGCCATAGGCTTCTCGGTGCTGATCGAGTTTTTCAACCAACTGTCCCAGCGCAGCGCCGAACGTCATGAATTGAAACAGCCCCTGCGTGAGCGCACTACCGCCGCCATCTTCAAGCTGATGGGCAGCAAGGCCTACCAGGATCAGCCGGACGACGATCTGGATGCGCCAGCGCCTGCGCCGCTGAGTTTTGGGGAAGAGGAGCGTTATATGGTGACCGGTGTGCTGTCACTGGCCGAGCGATCCATTCGCACCATCATGACACCACGTTCAGACATGGCCTGGATCGATATCAACGACTCCAACGACGAGATCCGCGCCCTGTTGCAGCGAGAGCCCCACAGCCTGTTCCCTATCTGCGACGGGGATCTCGATGAGGTGATCGGGGTACTTAAAGCCCGCGATCTGCTGTTTGCCCTCAACGAGGGGCAATCCTTAAGCGAATTGGCCAAGCAGAACGACCCCATTATCGTGCCGCAGACCATCAACGTGATCCGCCTGCTGGCAGAGCTGCGCAAAGCCAAAGGGAGCCTCATTCTGGTCTCAGACGAGTTTGGCGTGATTCAGGGGCTGGTCACCACCCACGATCTGCTGGAGGCCATCGTCGGCGAACTGCCGGACGAGGACGAAACCCCGGATATCGTGCGCGATGGCGAAGGGTGGCTGATCAACGGCAGCACCAACATCCACCATGTGGAGCAGGTACTGGAGCACGAGGGTCTGGTAAGTGACAACGACGAATATGTGACCCTGGCGGGCATGCTGCTTTCCCACTTTGGCATCCTGCCCAGCCCGGGCCAGCAGTTGCAACTGCAGCAACTCAGCTTCGAGGTGGTCGAGGTGAGCGAGCGGCGCATCGAGCGGGTGCGGGTGATCCCGCAGGCAGTGTAAGCTGCCCACCATCATGACAAGAGGGCCACACGGCCCTCTTTTTTTGCATCCAGCTCCAGCACGGGTATGGATAGCTGCCCCTGTTTAAGAGCTGGTTGGCCTGATTGCTGCATTTTTCGCAATTCAATTATGCGATTACCCCTCTTTTTCACAACAAGATGCCGGCATAGAGTGGCGTCACTCCCACCTTCAGGAACTCAAGATGAGCCACGATCACCTGTTTTGCCCGCTGCGCCTCGGCCAGCTGCACCTTGCCAACCGCATCGTCATGCCCCCCATGACCCGCTCCCGTGCCAGTCAGCCCGGTGACGTGGCCAACGCCATGATGGCGAGCTACTACGCCCAGCGCGCCGAAGCGGGGCTGATCATCAGCGAAGGCACCCAAATCGACCCCATGGGCAAGGGCTACGCCTGGACGCCGGGCATCCATAGCGCCGAGCAGATCGCCGGCTGGAAGTTGGTGACCGATGCCGTGCACGCCAAGGGCGGCACCATCTTCGCCCAGCTCTGGCACGTCGGCCGGGTCACCCATCCGGACAACATCGGCGGCGCCCAGCCTATCTCTTCGTCAGCCATTGCCGCCGTGGGGGTCAAGGTGTTCGTCGATAACGGCAGCGATGAGCCGGGTTTTGTCGAGACCGTCACCCCGCGCGCCATGACCCAGAGCGATATCGAGCAGGTGATCGGCCAGTTCCGTCAGGCAGCCCGCAACGCCATCAGCGCTGGTTTTGATGGCATTGAGCTGCACGCCGCCAACGGTTATCTCATCAACCAGTTCCTCGACTCCGAATCTAATGCCCGCAGCGACCGCTACGGCGGCTCGCTGGAGAACCGGCTGCGCTTTCTCAAAGAGGTGACTGAGGCGGTCAGTAGCGAAATCGGCGCCGATCGGGTTGGGGTGCGCCTCGCGCCGCTCACCACCCTCAACGGCACCGTGGATGCCAACCCGCAGCAGACCTATCTGGCGGCCGCCCGCCTGCTGGGCCAACTCAATGTCACCTACCTGCACATTGCCGAAGCGGACTGGGATGATGCCCCCCTGATGCCGGAGAACTTCAAGCAGGGTCTGCGAGATGCCTTTCCCAACACCCTGATCTATGCCGGTAAATATGATGGGGCCCGTGCGCGCGCCGCCCTCGAAGCGGGTTGGGCCGACATGATTGGCTTTGGCCGCCCCTTCGTCGCCAACCCGGATCTGCCGAACCGGCTGCGCCACGGCTATCCGCTGGCCCCCCACGATCCGGCTACCCTGTTTGGCGGCGCGGAGAAAGGGCTGACCGACTACCCCGTCTATCAGGCCGATGACGCAACCACCAGCCGTTGATTGCCGATGGCCAACCGGCCACTTAAAGCAGGCCCCACTGGTTGGGGCCTGCTGTATTGTTGCCCATTCGCAACAGTGATACTTATGACTGCCTTACTGTTGCAATCATCTCGTTAAGCTCTCCCACTGTTTCGCAAGGAGTCCTCATGAATCACACCCAAGCCTGGTGCTGGCATGCCCCCGGTGAACCGACCCAGCTTACCCTCGCCGACCTGCCGCTCTCGCCGCTCGCCCCCGATGAGGTACTGGTAGCCAACCGGGTCATCGCCTTCAATCCGGTGGACTGGAAGCTGATCGAATATGGCCACTCCAACTGGCAGGATGGTCAAGTGCCCGGCGTCGATGGCATGGGCACCATCGTGGCGCTCGGTGCCAACGTCAGCCATCTGCGTCTCGGCGCCCGGGTCGCCTATCACACCGACCTGCGCCACCACGGCAGCTTTGCCCGCCACACCCGGGTACCGGCTCGCGCCCTGCTGCCGGTGCCCGATGCCCTGAGTGACGAGGCGGCCGCCGCCCTGCCCTGTCCCGGCCTCACCGCCTGGCAGGCACTGGCCAAGCTGCCGCGCCTGCACGGGGAAGCGCTGCTCATCACCGGCGCGGGCAGCAGCGTCGGCCGCTTTGCGGTGCAACTGGCCCTTAAACAGGGAGCGCGGGTCTTTGCCAGCGCCAGCCCACGCCACCATCAGTGGCTCAAACAGATCGGGGTGCAGGGGGTGGCCGATTATCGGGATCCGCAGTGGCTAGCCACCCTGCAGGCGGCCAACGGTAACGAACCGTTTGAGGGGATCATCGATCTGGTCTCCAGCCAACAGGCAGAAAGCTTGTTGTCTGCTCTGGGCTACTACGGCCATATGGTGACTGTGCTCGGGCGCATCCCGCACAACCCGCAGCCCGCCTTTAGCCATTGCCTCTCATTGCACGAGATTGCGCTGGGTGCCCAACACGCCTTTGGCACCGACAAGCAGTGGAGCCGACTGGTGGCCGCCGGTGTCGCCATGATGGATCAAATGGCGAGCGGCGAGCTGACCCTGCCGCCGCTGGTGGTCGGCAATTTCGAGGCGCTGCCTACCCTGCTCGACCGCTTCAAGCGCGAAGGACAGGGCGAGAAGTTTCTGGTGCGAGTGGCGTAACGCTGCCTTCCCCCGGCGACCCCACCAGCCATTGAAACGAGAGAGGCCCGCCAGTGATGGCGGGCCTGTTTTTATATCGACTGCATGTCATCTCGACTTCATTAGCGCCTGACTCAGTGCAGGATCACCCCGTGGGTCTCGGCATAACAGCGGATCTCCCGGGTCAGCCGCGCCTTGTCGGCCAAAGAGAGCCAGCTCGCCTCAACGGCATTAAGCGACAAGCGGCAGAGCTGACTCATGGTCGCGCCGAGACCATCGGCCAGCGCCGCAAAGTTGGCCACCATGTAGCCGCCAAAATAGGCAGGATCGTCCGAGTTGATGGTGACGCAGAGCCCCTGCTCCAGCAGCCGCAACACATTGTGCTGGGCCATATTGCCGAACACCTTGAGCCGGGTGTTGGAGAGGGGGCAGACGGTGAGCGGCAAGCGGGTATCCGCCAGATAGCGCAGCAGCGCGAGATCCTCTGCCGAGCGCACTCCGTGATCGATGCGGCAAACGTGTAACTCATTGATCGCCTGCCAGATGTACTCGGCGGGCCCCTCTTCACCGGCGTGGGCCACCACCGGCAGCCCCAGCTCGCGGCAGCGGGCAAAGACCCGGGTAAACTTGCTGGGCGGATTGCCCTGCTCCCCCGAATCGAGGCCGATGCCGTGAATGCGGGCGAGGAAGGGCTCCGCCTCTGCCAAGGTAGCAAAGGCATCCTCTTCGCTGAGGTGGCGCAAAAAGCTCATGATAAGGCGCCAGCTGATGCCAAACTCCTTCTCCCCGGTCTGCAGCGCCCGCTCGATGCCACTCAGCACAGTCGCAAAGGGGATACCGCGGGCAGTGTGGGTCTGCGGGTCGAAGAAGATCTCCACATGCACCACCTTGTCGGCAGCGCAACGCTCAAGATAGGCCCAGGTGAGGTCGAAGAAATCCTGCTCGGTCACCAGCACGCTGGCACCGCGATAGTAGAGGTCGAGAAAGGATTGCAGGCAGTCAAAGTCATAGGCGGCGCGCACACTGGCCACGTCGGGCCAGGGCAATGGCACACCGTTGCGGCGGCCCAGCTCAAACATCAGCTCGGGTTCGAGGCTGCCCTCGATATGCAGGTGCAGCTCCAGTTTCGGCAGTCCGGCGATAAATTGCGCGGCGGTGAGGTGTTCGGGGGTGACTGGCTTGGGAATCGGGGTGTCCATGGTGACGGCTCCATCAGCAAAGTGATCCGGCGCCAGCCCCTCCACCAGACTGACCCGACGGCAGCTTTATTGTGCACCTAAGTGGCGCGACAGGGGAGACTTGTCATCAAACAGACTTATAATGGCGTCACAAAAATCATAAATGATTGAACATCTTAACGATTGGCGGCTCGCCTGCGCCCTGACAAGGAGTTTTCATGAAGAAGAACGTCATCTGCGATATCGACGGTGTCATCCTGCACAATAACGATCTCATTCCCGGTGCCGACCGTTTCGTCCACCGCCTGCTGGAGCAGGGCAGCAAGCTGTTGTTCCTCACCAACTACCCGGCCCAGACCCAGAAAGATCTGCAAAACCGCTTCCGCTCCGCTGGCATCGAGGTGCCGGAGGAGAGCTTCTACACCTCTGCCATGGGCACCGCCGACTTCCTCAAACGCCAGGATGGCAAGAAGGCCTATGTGATTGGTGAAGGGGCGCTGACCCACGAGCTCTACAAGGCAGGTTTCACCATCACCGACATCGACCCCGACTTCGTGGTGGTGGGCGAGACCCGCAACTACAACTGGACCATGATGCAGCAGGGGGCCAAGTTCGTCGATCAGGGGGCCCGCTTTATCGCCACCAACCCTGATACCCACGGCCCCATGATGCACCCTGCCTGCGGCGCACTGTGCGCCCCCATCGAGCGAATGACTGGCAAGAAGCCGTTTTATGTCGGCAAGCCGAGCGCCTGGATCATCCGTGCGGCACTCAACCGGATGGAGGCCCACTCCGACGACACCATCATCATCGGCGACAACCTGCGCACCGACATTCTGGCGGGCTTTCAGGCCGGTCTCGAGACGGTGCTGGTGCTCTCCGGGGTGAGCAAGGTGGCGGATATCGACCGCATGCCGTTCAGGCCGAACCATATTTTCGACTCCGTGGTCGACATCGATATCGTCTAATCACCACCCAAGCGTTAAACAGGGCAGGCCTCTCCTGCCCTTGCAGGATCTGTTATGGAACCCATTATGATCGCCGTGGCCTTTGGCTGCGGCATGCTGGTCAATCTCATCGGATTGCCCCCTCTGCTCGGCTTTCTGGCCGCCGGTTTTATCCTCAACGGCATGGGATATGAAAACACCCCCGCCCTGAGCGAGGTGGCCGATCTCGGCGTCACCCTGCTGCTGTTCACCATCGGCCTCAAGCTCAATATCAAGACCCTGATGCGGCGCGATGTGTGGGGCACCACCAGCCTGCACCTGCTGCTCTCCACCCTGCTCTTCACCGTGGTGTTGCTGGTCTGCAAGGGGCTGGGGCTCCACCTCGCCCTGTCGCTGGACTGGAAGCTGGCGCTGCTGCTGGGCTTTGCCCTCTCCTTCTCCAGTACCGTCTTCGCAGTCAAGGTGCTGGAAGATCGCAGCGACATGAACGCCCTCTACGCCCGCATCGCCATCGGGGTACTGGTCATGCAGGATGTGTTCGCCGTGGCCTTTCTGGCGTTTTCCAGTGGCAAGTGGCCCAGCATCTGGGCGCTCTGGGTGCTGGGATTGCCACTGCTGCGCCCGCTGCTGTTCAAGCTGCTGGAACGTGCTGGTCACGGTGAGTTGCAGGTGCTGTTCGGGGTATTTCTGGCGCTGGTGGTCGGGGCGGCCGGTTTTGAAGTGGTCGGGCTCAAGCCGGATCTCGGGGCGCTGATCATCGGCATGCTGCTCGCCTCCCATCCGGCTGCGGCGGGATTGGCCAAGGCGCTCTTTAATCTCAAAGACCTCTTTCTGGTCTGCTTCTTTCTCACCATCGGCCTCAATGGCCTGCCAACCCACGACACCATGCTGCTGGCGCTGGCGCTGGTGCTGGCCCTGCCGCTGAAAAGCGCCCTCTACTATCTGGTCTACAGCGGCGCCCACCTGCGGGTGCGCACCGCCCTGCTCTCCACCCTGGCGCTCAGCAACTTCTCGGAGTTTGGCCTGATCGTCGCAGCCATCGCCGCCAAGGCGGGCTGGCTCTCCCACGAGTGGCTGGTGGCGGTCTCGCTGGCGCTGGCGGCGAGCTTTATGATCTCCGCCCCGCTCAATGCCCAGAGCGAGCGCATTTATCACCGCATCGGACACTGGCTGCGGGGATTGCAGGCAAGCAACCTCCATCCGGAAGACAGACCCATCGAATTGGGCGATGCGGAGGTGATCATCCTCGGTATGGGGCGGATCGGTCAGGGGGCCTACTTCGAGCTGGAGAACAAGTACGGCAACGTCATCCTCGGGGTGGAGAACGACAGCGAGAAGCTGCCCACCCTGCGCGCCCAGGGGATGAACGTCATCGAAGGGGATGCCACCGATACCGACTTCTGGGACAAGGTGTTGCTCTCCAATCAGGTCAATCTGGTGCTGCTGGCGATGCCCCACCACTCGGGTAACCTCTACGCCATCGAGAAGCTGCGCAGCCACGGGTTCAACGGCAAGATCGCCGCCATCGTCCGCTTCGAGGATGATATCGCCTCCTTGCAGGAGCAGGGGGTGGATGCGGTGTTCAACGTCTACAACGAAGCGGGCAGCGGCTTTGCCCGCCATGTGATCCGCCGCTTGCAGCCGCTTTGAGTCGTCGGCCAGCAGCCCTTGGCAAGGAGGAACGCATCGTTTAAGTTATGCACAACCTCGTTTAATAAAACGAACAAACGCGGGGCCTGGAAGGCCCCGCGTTCCTATCTGCCGAAGCCAAGGAGGCACCATGAAGACCCTCAACGACTGGATTTTGCCGGGCCGCCACGAGGCGGCCCCTACCCCGCTGATGCCAGCCCCCGAGCGCATTAAAGCGGGCAACCCGGCGCAAACGGTGTGGAACCACTACTCCGACCCAAGCCAGCAGTTTCACGTGGGCTTCTGGGCTTGCGAGCCGGGCCGCTGGGCCATCCACTACACTGAGCACGAGTATTGCCAGCTGCTGGAGGGGGATGTGGTGATCCACGACAGTCAGGGCGGCCAGCTGGCCCTCAAACCCGGCGATCAATTCGTGATTCCGGCCGGCTTTGTCGGGGAGTGGGAGACCCTCACCCCCTGTCGCAAGGTTTATGTGATCTTCGAACCCGCCGCGGCTTGACGTTCACGTCACCCTACCCCGTTGCTGCGGGCCTTATCCTGTTGATCTGCTTGACGCTTACGGCATGATTTTCTGCGGTTTTCCCGCTTGCAAAAGGTTTTTCCGCTAGGCATTGTGTCTGACGAGGAATGTAAATGGAATTTCGAGCCCGGACGTGGGGGGCTCATATAAAAATCAAGAGGATTACCGCCAATGTGTTCTATTTTCGGCATTCTGGACATCAAAACCGACCCGGCTCTATTGCGTAAATCGGCGCTGGAGATGTCCAAGCGATTGCGTCACCGCGGGCCTGACTGGTCCGGCGTCTACAGCTGTGACAAAGCGATTCTGGTGCATGAGCGCCTGGCCATCGTCGATCCGGGCAATGGCGCTCAACCGCTCTACAACCCCGAGCGCACTCACGTCTTGGCCGTCAACGGCGAGATCTACAACCACAAAGAGCTGGAGAAGAACCTCAAGGTCGACTTCCAGTTCCAGACCCAATCCGACTGTGAAGTGCTGCTGGCCCTCTACAAGGAGAAGGGCCCGGCGTTTCTCGACGATCTCAACGGCATCTTCGCCTTTATCCTCTATGACGCCGAGCAGGATGCCTACCTGATTGGTCGTGACCATATGGGGATCATCCCCCTCTATACCGGTCGCGACGAACACGGCAACTTCTATGTCGCCTCCGAGATGAAGGCGCTGGTGCCGGTCTGCAAGAGCGTTGAAACCTTCCCGCCGGGACACTACCTGTGGAGCAAGGATGGCGAGCTTAAACAGTGGTACCAGCGTGACTGGATGGAGTACGGCGCGGTCGAGCACAACGTCAGCGACAAGGCCGAGCTGAAAGCGGCGCTGGAAGCGGCGGTCAGACGCCAGCTGATGTGCGACGTGCCTTATGGCGTGTTGCTCTCCGGCGGGCTGGATTCGTCGGTGATCTCCGCCATCACCAAGATCTACGCCGCCCGTCGGGTGGAAGACGATGGCAACAGCGAAGCCTGGTGGCCGCAGCTGCACTCCTTCGCCGTGGGGCTGGAAGGCTCGCCGGACTTGGCCGCCGCCCGTAAGGTGGCTGATCACCTCGGCACAATCCACCACCAGATCCACTTCACCGTGCAAGAGGGGCTGGATGCCCTGCGGGATGTCATCTATCACCTCGAGACCTATGACGTCACCACCATCCGTGCCTCCACGCCCATGTATCTGATGGCCCGTTATATCAAGGCGATGGGGATCAAGATGGTGCTCTCGGGCGAGGGCTCGGATGAACTGTTCGGTGGCTACCTCTACTTCCACAAGGCCCCCAACGCCCGCGAGTTCCACGAAGAGAACGTCCGCAAGCTCGCCTCTTTGCACCTCTATGACTGCCTGCGCGCCAACAAGTCGATGGCCGCCTGGGGAGTGGAAGGTCGCGTGCCCTTCCTCGACAAGGAGTTCATGGATGTGGCGATGCGCCTGCAGCCTGCCGACAAGATGTGTGGCAACGGCAAGATCGAGAAGCACATCCTGCGCGAAGCGTTCGAGGAGCTGCTGCCTCATGAAGTGGCATGGCGCCAGAAGGAGCAGTTCTCCGATGGCGTGGGTTATTCATGGATCGACAGCCTGAAAGCCATGGTCGAGACCGAAGTGACGGATCAGATGTTCGAGGCGGCCGCCTTCCGCTTCCCCATCAACACCCCGCTCACCAAAGAGGCCTACTTCTACCGCGCCATCTTCGACGAGCACTTCCCGCTGGAAGCCGCCGCCCGCACTGTGCCCTACGGCAAGTCGGTCGCCTGCTCCACCCCCACCGCGCTGGAGTGGGATGCCAAGTTCAAAGAGATGGCAGACCCGTCCGGTCGCGCCGTGATGGACGTGCACCAGCAAGGCTACTAAGCCCGAACGGGTTCACCCGAGCGGATAACGCCAGATAGCAAAAAGCCCTTCACCATGGTGAAGGGCTTTTTAATGTCCTCGCTGCCACGCCCGCCAAACCACATCAGGCCACCGCAGATAGTTGATTTTTCATAAATATTTAATTTCTTTACCGAGTGACCATTCATTGACAGGGAGCGCTTCGATTGACTATGCCTGAAGGGTGACCAACAGGGTCACCACGATGACAACAAGGATCGGGAGAAAGCATGGACGCTAACACTCTTTCAAGGATTGGCCTGCTGGCAGCACTGCTCACCAGCCCGGCAGTGATGGCCAACGACAATATCGTGGTGCTGCAGCTTGGCAACGCCTTCAGCAATGAAAAGCTCGACATTAAAATTGCCGATGCCAAGTTCCACCATATGTTTTGGCGTTGGGGAGAATCAGGCTGCCAATTTGGGCTGGGGGTGCGTGGCGGCATGCTCAAGGTAGAAGAGGAAGAGACCGCCAGACTGGGTGGCGGGGGACGTATCGAATGCCAATGGGGTAACTGGGTGACCTGGCTCCCCGGCGAAATGGTCTGGCTCGATCAGCATCAATTTGGTACTCGCGGCCACGGCTACAAGGATTACGGCGGCCCCTTCCAGTTCACACTGGGTATCGGCCTCGGTTACGCTATCACCAAGAATTGGCTGATCGGCTATCAATACGAACACATGTCCAACGCCTATATGTATGACAAGAACCCGGGGCTCGACAGCCATACCCTCCATATCGAATACCGTTTTTAGCCAAGCGGGCTCAACCCTTATCGAAACCGTTAGACATAAAAAAGCCTTCACTCTCGTGAAGGCTTTTTGTCATCTGCACACTATCCATCGTTACAGATAGAAGATCCCCACGATCAGGGTATGGAAGACGAAGCCCACCATCAGCGGCACCGAGGTTCGCTTGATCACCGCAAACGGCGTCAGCTTGGCGCCGCTGGCGACGGCGATGATCACCCCTGACACCGGCGACATGGCCCGCCCCATATGGGAGGCCTGCTGCATTGGCAGGATCATGGCGGCAGTATTGACCCCCATGCTGGCCGCAATCTGCGGGATCAGCTCGACAAAAGCGAGGAAGGGGGCGTTGCCGGAGCCCATGATGATCGCCGCTGCCAGGGTCACCAGCGCAAACAAGATCGCCATGGCGAACGCGGGCAACCCCACATGCTCGGCGCCAACAATCATGATATCGATTACCCCTAGCACCTTGATTCCGTGGGCGAAGATCCCCGCGGCCACCAGCAGTCCCACCACGTTGCTGAACGCTGACCCCATGCCGTTGAGAAAGTGGCTAAAACCGCCGCACACTTCCTTCATGTCGCGGGTTCTGGCCGCCTCCACCACCATGCTGATAAACATCGAGATCATCACTATGGTGATGACGTTCAACTTGATGTGATCCACAAACAGGGAAGAGAACCCCACCGCCATGATGATCGGCAGCATCGGCAAGATGGCATAAAAACCGGGACCCCCCGCCTCTTGTGCCTTGTCATCGACTATAGCGGCGCCCTGATGCTGATGCCCATCGAGCCGATCGCAGCGACGCTGCCAGACGATGTGCATCAAGCCCACCACCAGCACGGTCGCCAGCGCGGCAGGGCCCTGATAGGTATAGACATACTCGATCACGTTGTGACCCATGCCCACTGCCTCGGTCGCCCGAATGGCATCGATGGCGGTTGGGGTATAGGCAACCCCGAGAGAAGTGGCAATCACCCCGGCCGACGAGGCCGCAGAGAGCCCCAGCCCCACCATGATGGGGAAGAGGGTCGCCATCAACAACACCGCCAGACCGGTGGCCGAGGGGATCGCCAGTTGCAGCGCGCTGGCCAGCAGATAGGAGAAAAAGAGCAACACATAGGGAGAGCGCAGCTTGCGCAGCGGACGGATGGCGATGCGCACCACCGCATCATTGGCCCCGATATGATCCATGTAATGGGCAAAGCCCATCAGCGCCATGATCATCAGGCCCAGATCCGCCGCCCGCGAGCTGAACAGATCCCGCATCACCTCAAAGGGATCAAACAGGGCAACCCCGGTGCTCTCGACCCCTTTGGGCAACACACTGCCCCACCCTGCCAACTGGCTTGCCACCATCAGCACCAGACCGGCGGCAAACAGCACCGGCTCGGCCCGATAGCCCTTCAGGATCAATCTGGCCACCAGCACTATGACCAGTACTGCAATAACTACCTGAAACATGACGACTCCTTAGCGGCTGAAACGGGCGTGGGTGAGCTTGACTATCTCGATCACCACGGCACTGGCCGCTTCCAGAGATTTGACCGGCAGGTACTCGTAGATAGAGTGGAAGTTGTGGGCACCGGTGAAGAGGTTCGGACAGGGCAACCCCTTCTGGGAGAGCACGGCGCCGTCATAACCACCGCGCATCGGGATGGGCTTGGCGGTGATCCCCAGCGTCTCGTAAGCGGCCAGCGCCAGCTCAATGGGATAGCGGTTCTCCCCCTGCAAGCTGTTGAATACATTGCTGTAGCGATCGCTCAAACTGTAACTCACGCTCTGCTCGCCCCAGAGGGCCTGACAGCTCTTGCCGAGGGTATCAAGCAGGGCCATTCGCTGTTGATAACCTTCTTGAGTGAAGTCGCGCACATCCAGCTTGAGCACTGTGTTGGCGCTGTTGCCCTGCATCTGCTTGACCCAGTAGTAACCCTCGCGCCCCTCGGTATATTCCGGCGCTTCGCCCCCCGGCAGCATGGCGATGAACTTGTGGGCCATCAGCAGGGAGTTCTTCAGCTTGCCCTTGGCCGACATGGGGTGAGCCGAGGCACCGTGAAAGACAAACTCCGCATCCCCCGCATTCCAGTTCTCATAGACCAGCTCGCCAATACCGCAGCAGTCGAGGGTGTAGGCAAAGTCAGCGCCAAAGCGCTCGGTATCAAACGCCTTGGCACCCCGCAGCCCCTGCTCCTCATCAGGCACCAGACCAATTTTGATGGTGCCGTGGGGGATCTCAGGGTGCGCCTGCAGGTAGGCCACTGCATTGACGATGGCGGCGATGGCCGCCTTGTCATCGGCCCCCAGCAGGCTGGTGCCATCGGTGACGATGATCTGATCACCGGCGTAATTGGCCAGCTCCGGGAACTCGCTCTGGCGCAGGGTGATCTGCAGCTCTGGATTGAGGCAGATATCCCCCCCTTCATAGCTCACCACCTGGGCATGGGTATCGGCGGTGTGCTCGGCACTGGTATCGAGATGGGCAAAGAACGCCACTGTGGGCAGATCCCCTGCCACATTGGCGGGCAGAGTGGCGGTCAGGATGGCGTTATCTGCCACCGCCACGGTCAGCCCCAGGGCGATCAGCTCCTGCGCCACCTTATCAGCCAGCACTCGCTGGCCCGGGGAGGAGGGCATCACCCCGGCGGCGCCCGCTTCACGGTTGGTGGTGGTATTGATGGCGGTGTATCCCAAAAATCTGTCGACAATATGCATTGCGGTAGCCCTGTGAGTAGTGACTCATGTAATTCAGTGATGAGATCCGACGACCTATCGCACAACATCGCGATAACCATCTGGATTAACGAGAAAAATGAGCTGGATAGAGATAATGCCCAGCGCAACGGATGCGACGGGTAGTGACAAATAACACAGGAAAGATGCATAAAACCCACCAAATAGCCAAAAGTGGGTAGTTGATCACATGACTGATATACCGAAAGGCGAAATAAAAACCTGAATGAAAGCATCCACTTTCGTTTTTGGTAGCGCAATCCACTGCCCAAGCCAGACACATTGGCGGGATCTCATAGAGAAAAAATGCCGGAGCACAGGCTCCGGCATCGATAGAGGAAACGTGAGCAGGGGAGCCGATCAGCCCGGCGGCTGCTCAAACCGACCGCCGCCCCCTGTTGCATCATGAGTGCGTCGCGGTTAATCCTTCTTCGCCTTGTTGGCGAAGAAGATATCGGCCTGAATATCCTGGGTGCGCACCGTGAAGATCTGGTTGGTCAGATCTTCGGTCAGCGTTTCGGCCTCCTGCATCACCCGCAGATTGAAGTCGTTGAGCATGCTGTTGGCAGCGGCCTTGTCGGTTTTGACCGTTTTCAGGTAGTTGGCTTCCATCTCTTTCTGCTCTTTGGCGATCTTCGCCTCCCAGCTCTGGTACGCCTGCTTCACCATGGGTGCCAATTTGGGGTAATCGGTCATCACCAGGGTCTGCAGTTTACGATATTTCCAGTAGATGGAGTCGCTGTCGGCCTTGTCGCTGCCCATGGCATAGTGGGCCGGATAGGCTTCCAGACCGCTGTAGTAGGGAACGAAGGCGGTCAGATCCGCCATGCCGAGGCCCACATAGGTCACCTCCCCCACTTCGCGCGGCATCCAGGGGCGTACCTGCATCACGTGGGCTTCGTAGGTGCGGAACACGCTGATGGGGCGCCACGGCTCCTGACCGTTCAACCCCTTGCTGTATGGATCGTGCTCGGTGCCGTCATAGTGATTGCGCAGCACCGCCTTGACCTCCTCCAGCGTCACCTTCTTCTCGGGGGTCAAGGTGACCGGGAACTGGCGACCGGCATCCACCGCCTGCTTGAGCGAGGGGTTGAACATCTGCTGGATGGTCCAGACTCGCGGATCGTTATAGTTGCGATCCCGCTCGTCATCTCGGGTATAGGCTTTCGAGAAGTTGAATGCCCCCTCCTTTTGCGGATGGTAGAGCCCCTTCTCGGTGGCAAACTCGATCAGATTTTTCGAGCCCATCATGTCGGCACTGGCCGGATCGTACTGCTGCAGGCGGCCCTGATTGCCGGTGGCAAAATAGTGATTTTTCGGCAGGCGCTGCGCCATCCAGTGGTGACCGGTGGCAGTCTCCAGATACCAGAGCTCGTTATCATCCACCACGGCGACGCCAAATCCCTCCCCCGCGCCGATAGTCTCGATGATGTTGCCAAGCAACGCGACCGCCTCGCGGGCGGAGGTGGACCGGGAGAGCAGCACATCGGGAATGTCATCCTCGGTGATCCCCTTGTCCTCGACATAAGGGTCGACGGCGAGCGCTTCGGGTGAGGCGAAAATCGACTCGGTGCCGCTCACCCCTACCCCCTTCTCATTGAACCCGGTGGCGCCGTGCAGCTGGGTCTTCCAGTTCGGCACTGTGGTATAGCGCAGGGAGTTTTTCGGCAAGGGGTAGCTGAAATCATTGGCGCCGTTGTGGGCCTTGGAGCTGTGCACGCCGCTCTGCCCCTGCTTGGCCGGATGGATCACGAAATGTTGGGCTTTCAGGGCATCGCTGTCGGCGCTGCGGGCCACCATCATGGAGCCATCGGCGCTGGCCTCACTGCCAACCAGCAAGGTGGTGCAGGCGAATGCCGACGAGAAAAGGGCAAGGTTGATGGAGAGTGCGACGACGCACTTTTTGAAGGAATGCATGATATCTCCTTGTTACCAATAAACGGTGACGTGCCCGTGTGGGCAGAACGGGACAAAAAAGAGTGGATAACGCATGAAGAGAGGTGCAGGCAGCGCGGTTGAGCTGTCACGCCCCCAAACACCTGATTTGCGACCTGTTCGTATCTCCCCAGGGCGTGGCGATACTAGGCCTAATTAACTGACACAAATGTGATTAACAACTCAAAACACCTATTAAATGGGCGGATGCGATGCAAAATGTCAGTAAATGTGACAAATGCGGCGCTTCTAACCAGATTTTACAGGAAACGTAGCGTACAGCGCGCACCAACCCGCCAGAGCTCAGCGAACAACCGGGAAAACCCGCAGCAAAATAGACCTGCAGCGCAGGGCAACAATGAGATAACGGGAGAAGATGATGCCATCTGCTGGCAAAGATGATGTGAACGAGCGGTAACAACGAAACTCGCCGGGAAGGCAGGCTGATCCACTGGGTCGAGACGGACTTATCAGCCAGCTATGCAGCCTGCTGCAAGCGGGATGGCGTGCTCATCCATCCCGTTACTGTTGATATATCAGCCGGTCACTGCGCGTCTGGCTGACTGGCAGGGCCCGCCTTGATAAAGGCCTGCAACTGCTCGCAGTTGGCGACAATGCGGCAGATGGTGGGGTAATCGTCCAGCGTCATGTCGTAGCGGCGGGCGTTGTAGACCTGCGGCACCAGCATGCAGTCGGCCAGGGTCACTTCGTTGCCGACACAGTAGACACCGGCGGTAGTCATCAACAGCTGTTCAAGGGCGGTGAAGGTCTCGTCAATCCAGTGGCGATACCAGTCCGCTTCCTGTGCTTTGCTGGCCCTGACCTGCTCTTCCAGATAGTTGAGTACCCGCAGATTGTTGAGGGGGTGGATATCGCAGGCGATCATGTTGACGATCTGGCGCACCCGGGCCCGCGCCTCGGGGGCAGAGGGCATCAGGGAGTAGGCGGGATAGGTCTCGTCGAGGTACTCCATGATGGCAACCGACTGACCCAGCTGCACATCGCCATCCACCAGAAATGGCACCAGCCCTTGCGGGTTGACTCGGCGATAGTCCTTCTCGCGCTGCTCACCCTGTCGCAAATTGATTGGATGCTGCTCATAAGTGAGCCCCTTGAGCTGCAACACGATCCGCACCCGAAAACTTGCCGACGAACGCCAATAGCCAAACAACTGCAACATAATCTGTCCCTGCTTTTTATCTGGGCCCGAAGCCCGACAGGTGCTCGCCACCTGCCTCCTTGTGTATCCGGCACCGGTTGCGGGCTTGTCGTTATCCAGAAAAATCGGGATATCGTTGCCGCCAACCGGCGCTGGCCATCAACCTCCCCGACCGTTCGCTGGCACCACTTGTTGAAAGATGGTGCCAAACAGGTTTTGGCCAGAGCGATCCTCCATCGCGATCGACACTCTATCACCAAACTGCAAATAGGAGGTTGTAGCTTGATCACAATCAAGAATTTCCAACATGCGGCGCTCGGCGATGCAGGATGAACCGGCGCTGCGATCGTAGTTGGAGACGGTGCCCGAGCCGATGATGCAGCCAGCGCCAAGGGGACGGGTCTTGGCGGCGTGGGCAATCAGCTCGAAAAAGCTGAAGGTCATATCCACTCCGGCATCCGGTGCGCCGAACAGGGCACCGTTCAGATAGGTGCGCAGGGGCAGCAGCACCTTGCCATCGTGCCAGTCATCCCCCAGTTCGTCCGGGGTGATGGCCAGCGGCGAGAAGGCGCTGGACGGCTTGGACTGGAAGAAACCAAAGCCCTTGGCCAGCTCACCCGGGATCAGGTTGCGCAGGCTCACGTCGTTGACCAGCATCAGCAATTTGACGTGGCTGGCGGCCCCCTGCGGGCTCACCCCCATCGGTACGTCGTCGGTAATGATGGCCACCTCCGACTCGAAATCGATCCCCCACTCTTCCGAGCCCATCACGATGGGGCCACGGGGCGCCAAAAAGCTGTCTGAGCCCCCCTGATACATCAGCGGATCGTGCCAGAAGCTCTCCGGCATCTCGGCGCCGCGCGCCTTGCGCACCAACTCCACATGGTTGACGTAGGCGCTGCCATCGGCCCACTGGTAGGCTCGCGGCAACGGTGAGAGGCAAGAGGCTTCGTCAAAGGGGAACGCCTCACCAACGTGGCCCTCGTTAAGCTGCTGATAGACAGCCTCAAGCTTGGGGGCGATCTCGGCCCACTCATCGAGGGCGGCCTGCAAGGTCGGAGCAATCTCGCTCACCCGCACCGCCCGGGTCAGATCCCGGCTCACTACCACCAAAGCGCCATCGCGCTTGCCACTGTTCAATGTTGCCAATTTCATAAGCGATTCCTTATTTGCTGGCAGCCGCGTCGGGACGCTGCCAGCTGGAGACATACCGGGTGTTCTCGATCCCTTCGCACAGGCTGCCGACATGGAGGGCATCGCGGGTGTCGAGCATCACCGCCACCTCGTCGGTGAACTTCTTGGCATAGGCCTGCCCCGCCGCAAACGC
Organism: Aeromonas sobria; assembly: GCF_006243315.1. Classification (GTDB taxonomy): domain Bacteria; phylum Pseudomonadota; class Gammaproteobacteria; order Enterobacterales; family Aeromonadaceae; genus Aeromonas; species Aeromonas sobria_A. The sequence continues at coordinate 107,823 of NZ_NKWE01000021.1, read as the reverse complement.
CTTGGGATGGGGGCCGTGGGTGAAACCGGCGGGATGGAAGGTGACCATGCCCCGCTCGATGTTGTCCCGGCTGAAGAAGTCCCCGGCGTGGTAAAAGAGCACCTCGTCGTAATCGTCATTGCTGTGATAGAAGGGCACCTTGAGGGCGCCGGGATCGCTTTCGATGGGGCGCGGCACGAAGGTACAAATCACGAAGCGGCTCGCGACAAAGGTGGAGTGAGCCGACGGCGGCAGATGGTAGCGATGGCTCATCAGCGGGCGGATATCCCGCCAGTTGAGGCGCACCACGCACAAATCCCCGTGCCACCCTTGTGCATCCAGCGGGTTGAAGGGCCAGGTGATGACCGACACCTGATCGTGGCGTTTCACTTGCAGCGACCAGGGGTTCTCATCCTGTTGGGCCAAAAAGCACTCGTTGATGGCGGGCACATCCAGCGCCGCCGGGTCGAAGATGGCGTGATTGCCCACCAGCCCCTTGTCCGGCAGCTGGTAGCTGTCGTTGGTCGCCTCGATCATCAGGATGAACAGGGGCACGCTGGGCTCAATGCGCCACATGGTGCCGCGGGGGATCACCACATAGTCGCCGTCCCGCAGAGTCAGATGGCCGTAGTCGCAGAAGAACTCGCCGCTCCCCTCGTGGATAAAGAGCAGCTCGTCGCCATCGGCGTTGCGCACCAGAAACGGCATCGCCTCGGAGAGCCGCCAGATGCGATAGCGGCAGTGGGGGTTGCTGAGAATATCGGGAGCCACCCAGGGGGAGAGCGAGCTCACCTCCTCTTGCAGGGCATTGAGGTCAAACAGCCGTGGCCGCAGCGGCCCCTCCCAGTTGCTCCAGTCGGTGGGGGCATGCTTGTGGTGCATGTGGGTGGCCGGGCCGAAAAAGCCGCTGCGCCCCAGTTCGCGCTCATAGATGGCCTGTTCCGGCAGGTCGGCATGGGCCTGACGGGAGTGGGTCCCCTCCCGATGGGGGAAGTTAATCCAGTTACGCATCGTTCGCTCCCTCTTTGCGTGCACTCTTGTCATCCTCACCGCCATCCAGCACGCCGCGGCGGATCTGGTCCAGCTCGATCGATTCAAACAGCGCCTTGAAATTGCCCTCGCCAAACCCTTCGTTGCCCTTGCGCTGGATGATCTCGAAGAACACTGGGCCAATCACGGTATCGGTAAAGATCTGCAGCAGGATGCCATCCTTGGTGGGGGAGCCATCGATGAGGATGCGCAGATCTTTGAGGGCCGCCAGATCCTCCTGATGCCCCTCGACCCGGCTGTTCACCTGCTCGTAGTAGGTGTCCGGCGTCGGCATAAAGCCGGTGCCGCGGCTGCGCAGGGTACGGATGGTCTGGTAGATATCGCTGGAGGCCATGGCGATGTGCTGGATCCCCTCCCCCTTGTACTGGCGCAGGTACTCCTCGATCTGGGACTTGTCATCCGCAGACTCGTTGATGGGGATGCGGATCTTGCCGCAGGGGGCGGTCATGGCGCGTGAATGCAGCCCGGTCAGCTTGCCTTCGATATCGAAGTAGCGAATTTCACGGAAGTTGCCGATCCGCTCATAGAAATTGGACCAGACATCCATGTTGCCGCGATGGACGTTGTGGGTCAGGTGATCGATCTCGATAAGACCGGCATCCACCTCCGCCATCCGAGCCTGCCAGTCGGAGTAGAAGACAAAATCCACGTCATAGATGGAGCCCTTATCGCCGTAGCGGTCGACAAAGGAGAGAGTGCTCTCGCCGATACCATAGATGGCGGGAATATTGAGCTCCATCGGGCCAATCTTGCCGACGAACGGCTTTGCCCCCTTGGCGATGGCGAACTGCTGGGCCTTGCCCGCATCGCTCACCCGAAACGCCATGCCGCAAACGCTCGGCCCGTGCAGGCTGGCAAACTGCTCCGCCTGGGAGTGGGGCTCGGCATTGACCACGAAGTTGATATCCCCCTGCCGATAGAGCCAGCACTGCTTGTGTTTGTGCTTGGCGACCTCGGCAAACCCGAGCGAAACAAACAGGCTCTTGAGAGCGGCAATCCCTTTGGCATCGGGGGCTGTGTACTCGACAAACTCGAAGCCGTCCGTCCCTAATGGATTGAGGCCTAGCGAATTGATGGTATGAGTGGCGGAAGAGGTGGCATTCATCGGGCGCTCCTTGCTCTAAGCAGATTAAAACGAATTGCCGGGCGACTTGGCGCGGCAAGTGTTAACAACTTGTTTCATTAGAAGCAGGGAGTAGCAGGAAGAGAAGAGGCGGGCTGCAGATAGTTTTTCGCAGCTGGCAGCAAAAGATGTAAATGGATTGTGACATTCAAGCCGCAACCTTGCGGATCAACCCGTGACGACCCATGCAGCTGTCAGCTTTGGCTTACAGTTGCCAGTTCTTGACCATCAGCTGGGGCAAGCGGGATCGGGCTTTTTGCAGTCGCGTTAGCGTCGGATTGATCAACCATGCTTGCTCCCCCAACCCCAGCAACGGTAGATCGTGCAGGCTGTCGCTCAGGGCCAGCTCGGCATCGAGGGCGCAGATCTCCGGCAGCAGCTTGTGCTGACCGTGGCAATAGAAGCGCGGCATCAGGCCGCCAAAACGGTAGTGCATCTGTGAGCCAATGACCCGGTGGGGCAACTGGCCGGGCAGTTGCTGATAGAGCTGGGCCCGCACCAGCGCGCAGGGGCTAGCGGAGATCACCCAGCAGCGCGCACCCTCACTTTGCAGCAGCTCGCGAGCCTGACGAAACAGTCCCGGCCTGGTGCGGCAATAGGCGCGCACCAGTTTGCGCCAACCCAAAGGGGAGAGCCCAAGGGTGATGGCCCACCAGATAAGGGAGATACCGCGGCGCCGCTGGCTGGGAACCAGATAGACCAAGCCACCCAGCGCAATCACCGGCAGCAACAGCAGCGGCCAGATCCGGCGGCGCAGAATATAGCGCAGCAGACCGGCGTGGCTGTCACCGGGGGCCAGGGTGTCGTCAAAGTCGGCCAGGATCCAGCGCGGCGCGCGCCCGTCAGGCTCACGCGCTATCGATGAATGGATCATGGCGTCAGGCTCAGTGCGCATAAGCATCAGGGCGCAAGGGCAGCGATGGCTGCCGTGAGCTCGGGGGTGACAAATTCGCTCCCCACATCGGGCGGGCAGACAAAGTCGAACGGCTCCCCCGCCAGGGTGAAACTGAGCCGCCAGGCGTGCAGATAACCGCGCTCGGCCGCTGTGCCACCATAGCGCTCGTCCCCAAGAATGGGGGCGCCGATGCTTTTGAGGGCAACCCGGATCTGGTGGGTCTTGCCGGTCTGCGGCTTGATGCGATAGAGCCGCAGCCCCTCACGTACCGACACCGAATCAAACCAGCTGATGGCGGGGTTATCCAGCGTGCGCGCCAGCAGCCAGCTGCCGCCGCGCCCCTTTTGCATATCCCCTTTCACCCAGCCCTGCTTCTTCTTCGGTTTGCGATCAGAGAGCGCCAGATACTGCTTGCTCACCTCGCGGGCCGCAAAGGCCATGCTCAATTCGCGGTTCGCCTCTGTGGTGCGGGCCAGCAGCACCAGCCCGGAGGTCATCTTGTCAAGCCGGTGCACCGGATAGAGGGTCAGCCCGGTATCGGCCTTCACGCGATTAACCAGCCCCGGATTGACCGCCTCACCGTCGCCCTTCTCGTCATGCATGCCGATGCCGGGCTGCTTGTCGATAACCAGGAAAGCGGGATGCTCAAACAATATCCGGTACATAAAACCTCGGGAACTGGGGGATAAGGCACGCAGCCAACGGCTGGCTGCGCTCGGGAGTGCTGCATTCTCCCTGCTCGGCCGTCATTTGGCAAACCGGGCGGACAGACGATGAAGATGAAAATGGCCCCACCTGCAACAGGTGGGGCCATTTTTGGTCATCTTGGCAACTCAACCCTCACACATTGCGCGGGCGCAGGTGAGCGTGCCAGCGCGCTTCCCACTTCTTGAACAACCAGACGATGACAAAGGTGAGCAGCATATAGAGCAGTCCGGCGGTCAAAAACGCCTCGAACGGACTGTAGTAGCGAGAGTTGATGATCCGCGCCGCGCCGGTCAAATCGACGATGGTGATGATGCCCGCCACCGCCGAGCCTTGCAGCATAAAGATCACCTCGTTGCTGTAAGCCGGTAGTGCCCGGCGAAACGAGTTGGGCAAAATGATCCGGGTGAGAGTCTGCCAGCGGCTCATGCCAAAGGCGTTGGCGGCCTCAATCTGGCCGCGCGGCATATTCTGTACCGCCCCGCGCACAATCTCGGCAGTGTAGGCACCGGTGTTGAGGGTAAAGGCCAGCAGGGCGCAGAACCACGCCTCCGCAAACAGCGACCAGGCAGCACTGTTCTTCAGCCACTCCCACTGGGCGGCGCCATAGTAGATGATAAAGAGCTGCACCAGCAGCGGGGTGCCGCGAAAGAAGTAGATATAGGCCCAGATCGGCCCTTTGATCAGCCAGTTGCGACTGTTGCGCAGGATGCCCATGGGCACCGCCAGCATCAGCCCAAGGATCAGCGAGACCGCCACCAGCCAGACGGTGGTATAGAGCCCCTCCCAGTAGGTGGGCCACTCTTGGAGAATGATTGAGAAATCCATGGCTTACCTCGTCTTCATCGTGATGTAGTGACGCTCGGCACTGGCACCGCGACGATCACAGTAAACGGATGCCCGCATTGAGTACGACATGGCTTACCTCGTCTTGATGGCGTAGTGACGTTCGGCCCACTTGAGCGCCGAGGTGGAGACTGCGGTGAAGATCAGGAAGATCAGCGCCACCGCCATGTAGAAGGTGAAGGGTTGCTGGGTCGAACCCGCCGCCAGTGAGGCTTTGCGCACCATGTCATCAAGGCCGATGATGGAGACCAGCGCGGTGGTTTTCAGCAGCACCAGCCAGTTGTTGCCAAACCCCGGCAGGGCGTGGCGCATCATCTGGGGGAAGAGGATCCGCACAAACACCTGGGTTGCCCGCATACCAAAGGCACGGGCAGCCTCCAGCTCGCCCTTGTCCACCGCCAGAATGGCGCCGCGAAAGGTCTCGGTCATGTAGGCGCCGAAGATAAAGCCGATGGTCGCGACACCGGCCACAAAGGGGCTGATGTCGATATAGTCCGGGAGCAGGGAGACCCACTCCTGATTGGGATTACTTTCCAGCAACCAGCTGTTGTAAGTCTCGTTAACCCAACTGCAGATGCCGTTGATCAGCACCTGGCCGCCAAAGAACAGCAGCATCATTAGCACCAGATCGGGGATGCCGCGAATAATGGTGGTGTAGCCGGTGGCGATGGCCCGAGCCCACTTGTAGGGAGATAGTTTGGCCAGCGCCCCCAGCATCCCCAGCAGCAACGCCAGCAGCAGGGAGGCCAGCGCCACTTCCAGCGTGACCCAGGCCCCCTCCAGCAGCGAGGCTTCGTATCCTTTCAAATCAAACATGGGCAGCTCCATTGCAATTAATAGGGCCCATTGCTCCACACAGAGAGCACGGGCCCCAGGACTACTGGCGAGGTGAGCCGATCGGCCTGTTACTTGTCGTTGAGCAAAACGTCACAAGTCCCCTCACCCTGCCCTCTCCCAAAGGAAGAGGGCACTGCCTTTACTCGCCGTAAACGTCCTCTGGTTTTATTCGCCGTACACGTCGAACTCGAAGTACTTGTCGTTGATTTCCTTGTACTTGCCGTTGGCACGCAGCGCCAGAATGGCGGCGTTGAATTTCTCTTTCAGATCCTTGTCAGCCTTGCGCACCGCAATACCGGCACCCTCGCCAAACCACTTGGGATCGGTCAGTTTCGGGCCGACGAATTCGAAGGCCTCACCGCCCTCTTTCTTCAACAGACCGTCGGTGATGGCGGCAGAGTCGGCCAGCACATAGTCAACACGGCCAGATTTCAGATCGAGATAAGCCTCATCGGCGGTGCCGTAACGCTTGATGCTGGCGTTGGGGAAGTTGTCGGTAATAAAGGTATCCATGGAGGTCGCACGCTGCACCGCGACGGACTTGCCTTCCATAAAGGCTTTGTCGAGCTGCACGTCAGTGCCCTTCTTGGCAGCGAAACGGGCCGGAATGTGCTGGTACTTCTGGGAGAAGTCCACCTTCTTCTTGCGCTCGGCGGTGATGTCCATGGTGGCAATGATGGCGTCAAACTTGCGCGACAGCAGCGCCGGAATGATGCCGTCCCAATCCTGTTTGATCAGGGTGCACTTCACCTTCATCTCTTCGCACAGGGCGTTGGCGATGTCGATATCAAAGCCTTTCACCTCGCCACTGGGCTCGGTCCAGGAGAAGGGGGGATAGGCACCCTCAACCCCGATCCGCACCTCTTTCCACTCCTTGGCCATCAGGCTACCGGACGCGAGGGCAGTGACTACGGCAGTGGCCAGCATCAGCTTGTTCATGTATCTCTCCTTGATAAAACAGTTGATTGGATAAGTCGGCATCCCGCCATCAATAGATGGAGGAGATAAATTGCTTGAACCGTTCAGACTTGGGATGGGCAAAAATCTCCTTGGGGTTGCCCTCCTCTTCCACTCGCCCCTGATGCAGAAACATCACCTTGTTCGATACATCACGGGCAAACGACATCTCGTGGGTCACCACCAGCATAGTGCGCCCCTCTTCGGCCAGCTCGCGCATCAGGCCGAGCACCTCCCCTACCAGCTCGGGATCCAGCGCCGAGGTGGGTTCATCAAACAGCATCACCTCGGGCTCCACCGCCAGCGCACGGGCAATAGCCGCCCGCTGCTGCTGACCACCGGAAAGGTGTCCGGGATAGTAGTCACGCCGCTCCCACAGCCCGACCCGGTTGAGCAGATGCTCGGCTCTGGCGATCGCCTCGGCACGGGGCACCTTGAGCACCTGGATCGGCACTTCGATGATGTTTTGCATGATGGTCATGTGTGACCAGAGGTTGAAACTTTGAAACACCATGGCCAGCCGGCTGCGGATCCGCTCCACCTGGCGCATGTCTTGTGGCTGCCGCTCACCGGCCCGGTTGGTTTTCATGGCAATCAGCTCGCCATGGAGCGAGACGGTGCCGGATGAGGGGGTTTCGAGCAGATTGATGCAGCGAAGAAAGGTCGACTTCCCCGAGCCGGAGGAGCCGATAAGGGAGATCACATCCCCCTTGTGGGCGGTCATGTCGATGCCCTTGAGCACTTCGTGGGTGCCAAAATATTTGTGCAGTTCACGTACTTCCAGTGCGGCAACGTCGCTCATCCATTACAACCTTGTCTGTCCCTAGACGCCGCAGGGGCGTGCCTCAACCATCGTCTATTTAACAAAAAGTTAACCGATGGCAACCTTCAGCGAAAATATCACCCGGATAGTGAAAAAACAATACAGAACGAGGGTCTGCAGGGGATTCGCTCTATTTTTATTCGCTCTTTGCGTATTTTTCAGCACTTTGTTTGCATAAACAGCCGTTTCAATAGCCGCTCCGATACCGCATTTTTATACCCCAATCATCTCAGTGGCAAGATAAAAGCGTGATGTGTGCCAAACCGCCACCAAAATGGCTTTATGCACACCCTTGCAGAGCGAAATATCAGCCCCCCAGCCGGATCAACTTGATTTCATTGGTTCACTCGGGCTCGCACAGAACCTTAACAAACAGCCGGGTTGTGGCAAAAAAGTAACAATCCCCTCAAAAAAGGGCTGTTTTCAGCCATGAAAGCGCGAGATATGTGACACAGAGCCAATAAGTAATGATAAGGTGGTATTTTTATCAGTTTTTGTGATCGAGGCCTCGATGTTGCTCAATGTGTTGCTGATCCTGTTGCCACTGGCAATCGGCTATCTGGTTCCCCTCTCCTCTGCCCGACTGATCAAGCTGGTCAACCAGAGTCTGGGCAAGATGGTCTACCTCATCCTGTTTCTGATGGGGCTCGGGCTTGCCTATGTAGAGAACCTTGGCAGCAATCTGGCGGTGATCTTCAAGGTCGCCGGGGTGATGCTGGCGGCGATCACGGTCTGCAACCTGCTGGCTCTCTGGTGGCTCGACCAGCGCACGCCGCCGACCCACGAGGCGAACGATGCCAAGATGCCGAGCAAGCTGCACCTGTTGTGGGAGTCCCTGCAGCTCTGCTTTGTGGTGCTCGGCGGCGTGCTGCTCGGGCTGCTGGTGGATCTGCGCGCCCTGCCCATCGACAAGTGGAGCGAGTGGTCACTGATGCTGCTGCTGTTTCTGATCGGGGTGCAGATGCGCAACTCCGGCATGCGGCTGCGCCAGATCCTGCTCAATCCATGGGGGATGAAGATCGCCTTCACCGTCATCATCAGCAGCTGGATCGGCAGCCTGCTGGCCGCCCAGCTATTGGGCATGCCCCTGAGCCACGGGCTGGCCTTGAGCTCCAGCTTCGGCTGGTACTCTCTGTCGGGCATTCTGGTGGCCGACAAACTGGGGCCTGTGCTGGGCTCGGCCGCCTTTATCAACGATCTGGGCCGTGAGCTTATCGCCATCCTGATCATTCCGGTGTTGATGCGTCGCCACCCCTCGGCGGCCATCGGTTACGGCGGCGCCACCGCCCTCGACTTCACCCTGCCGGTCATCCAGAAATCAGGGGGCATTCAGGTGGTGCCAGTGGCCATCGTCTCCGGCTTTATCCTGAGCCTGCTCGGCCCCATCCTGATCCTCGGGTTTCTGGCGATCTAAGCGCCGCCGATACATAGAACCACCTGAAATAGCACCACCGTGAAATAGAACCACCATGAATTTTCTGGCTCATCTCCATTTAGCGGCCCATACCCGCAGCTCTCTCACCGGCAACCTGCTGGGGGATTTCGTCAAGGGGCCGCTGCCCACCGGTCTTGCAGCCCACTTCGATGAGGGGATCTGGCTGCACCGCAAAATCGACGGCTTCACCGACAGCCACCCCGAGCACAAGGCGGCCGTTGCCAGCTTCGAGGCCCCCTGGCGCCGCTTTGGCGGCATAGTGGTGGATATGATCTACGACCACTGGCTGAGCCAGCACTGGGGACTGTTCAGTACCGAGCCCCTGCCCCGCTTCCTGCAACACAGTTATGGCCAGCTATTGGCGGATCACCAACATCTGCCAGACGGACTGCCGCTGCCCCTCACGCGGATGGCCGAGCAGAACTGGATCGCCTCCTACCGCCACAGGGAGGGGCTGGGACAAGCCCTTAACGGCATCGGCCGCCGACTACGCCGCCCGGTACAACTGGGAGAGGCACTGCTTACCCTCGATGAGCCGCAGTGGCAAACATGCGAAGCGGGGTTTCTGCGCTTCTATCCCGCGCTGATGGCGTTTAGCGAGCAGCAGCTGACCCTTTTTCGCGCAGCACAAGAAGCTGAGTAATCCCTGCAGATTGCGCCTCTTCGCCATAAAAAACGCCCCTTGCGGGGCGTTTGCCATCAGTTGGCTTCATCTTTCTTCTTGCGAATGCTGAGGCCAAGTTCCCGGCCACGCAGTCGGGCGTAGTAGATGGTGCCGACAAAGGCGAGGGTGGTGAACAGCAGCTCCACCACCGCCAACCAGCGCTCCCCCTCATCCGTGGTAATAAGGGTGAGGGCGTGCAGGAAATAGGGCATCAACACGAAGTTGCCCCAGGCGTGGGTGTAAGGTTTGCCCTGCACAATGCCCTTGAGGGGGAACAGCAGCGGCACCGTCCAGATCACCGGCAGCAGCCAGGGATTGAGGTCCGGGTGGGGAGATAGCCACAGGTGCCACAGCAGCACCCAGCCCAGCAGACCGAAGAAGCCGACCAGAGTCAGCCAACGCGCGAAGCGGGTACTCACGGGAGGATCTCCAGCACCTGCTCAGGCGGGCGACCAATGCGAGCCTGACCATCCTTGATGACGATGGGGCGCTCGATCAGCTTGGGATGCAGATGCATGGCGCGAATGAGATCATCACCGCTGACATCGGCCAATCCCAGCTCCTTGTAGAGATCCTCCTTGGTGCGCATCAGCTGGCGCGGATCGCTAAAACCGAGCAGAGAGAGCAGGTTGCGGATCTCATCTTCGCTCGGGGCCTGCTCCAGATAGAGCACCACATCAGGGGCGATCCCGTGCTGTTCCAGCAGGGCCAGGGTTTCGCGACTCTTGGAGCAGCGCGGATTGTGGTAGATTTGGGTCTCGCTCATGGTAACTCCCTGATTAATCGCAAGATGGGACTAGAAACGGCGCTATTGTAGGGGAAAGTGATGGTCAGGGTAAGCGGCAGTGGAAAGGAATTGAAACGAATTTGTTGGCTGATTGTGGCTGGCCTGCTGGGCGCCTGCACACCCGCCGCCGAATTTACCGATGCCAAAGGGCAACCGGTCAGCTTGCACCACTTTGTCGGCAAGCCGCTGCTGGTCAACTACTTCGCCCCCTGGTGCGCTCCCTGCCTGCGGGAGATGCCGCGCCTCAACGCGCTGGCGGCGCAGGGCCAGATCGCCGTGGTGGCCATCAACTACGATCCGACCACTCCGGCGGAGCTGGGCCAGCTGGCAACCCGATATGAGATCAAGGTGCCGCTGCTGATCGCCAATGCGGATGCCAGCCTCCCCTTCCCTCGCCCGGGCGCCCTGCCCACCAGCTATCTGCTCGACAGTGAGGGCAAACTCAAACAGACGCTGGTCGGTGAACTGGACCCGTCGAACATCGAGATGCTCAGAGCGGCCGCCAGCAGCGTGAGTCACTAGCGCGTCGCGCTATCAACCTAATCCAACCTCACCAGCATCAACGTCACCGCCATAAACAACAAGGGCGCATCGTGGTGCGCCCTTGTTTGCTTGGCCAATGCCCGGGGTCGTTAGCCCTTGAGGCTGTCGAGATCCTTCTTGGCCCGCTCCAGCTCGGTGATCCGTGCCTCCAGACGAGCCAGAGTCATCCGGTCGCTGGTGGTGCCGCGCGCCACGATCAGCTCGTCGATGGCCGCCTGATAATCCCCGCGCAGCGCGAGCATCTCGGCCCGCGCCATATGCAGATCAGTCATCCGGCCCGCCTTGCGATAGGCATCGGCCAGCAGGTTCCAGGCCAAATTGTTCTCTTCATTAGCACGGGCATAGGGGTCGAGGATAGCGATGGACTTCTTGTAGTTACCGCTCTCGAGGTAGGCGTTGCCGAGGTTGACCACCACTACTTCGTTGTCTGGCATCCGGCTGCGGAACTTCTCGAGGCGAGCGATGGCCTGAGCGCTGCGCCCCTTGGCCAGATCGATGTCGGTCAAGGCATCGACGATAAAGAGATCTTCCGGATGACGGGCAGCCAGCTCCTGCATCAAGGTGTCAGCTTCGTCGGTACGCTTGAGCTGCAGCAACGCCAACGCCTTGCCATAAATAGCGGCATCCTTGAGCGGGTAATCCCCCTTCTGGATCCGGGTGTCGAAGTAGCTCAGCAGCCCCTGCGGCGTATCGGTGCCGTAGCGCACCTGAATGCGCACCTTGGCCAGCCAGAAATCGAGGCTGGGCGGCAAGTCACGGCGGCCATAGCTGCCGGCACGGGCGCGCGCCTCGCTGATCCGGGTCTCCGGCAGCGGGTGAGTCAGCAGCATTTCCGGCGGCTTGCTGGCGTAACGGTACTCGGCAGCCAGTTTCTGGAAGAAGTTGGCCATCCCCATGGGGTCGAAACCGGCATCATAGAGAGTCTTCATGCCGATGCGATCCGCTTCGTATTCGTTGTCGCGGGTGTAGTTGATGGCCGACTGCATCGACAACCCGAGGGTGGTCTGCAGCGCGGCGATACCGGCGGTGGGGTTGATCACCGCCAGTGCGATAGAGCCCACCAGACCGGCCAGGGTTATCGCCGAGCTGCTCGCCTGCGCTTCCATGTAGCGGGCAATGTGGCGCTGGGTCACGTGGGTAATTTCGTGCGCCAGTACCGACGCCAGCTCGCTCTCGCTGTCGGCGTAGAGGAACAGGCCGGTGTGCACCTTGACCCGCCCGCCGAGGAAGGCGGCCGCGTTGATGGTGGGATCGTTGATCAGGAAAAAGGTAAACGGAAAACGCACCCCATCGGCGTTGGTCAGCAGTCGCTGGCCCAGATCGTCGACGTATTGGCTCAGCACAGGATCATCGATGATCGGCAAGCCCGCCCGGGCAAAGCGCATAAAGGCGTTGCCGTAACGCACTTCCTGCTCGATAGGCAGGGCAGAGACCCCGGCCGTGCCGATATCGGGAAGCTGGTTGTTAGCCTCGGCATGAAAAGTGGCACCCATCAGGGAAGCCAGCAGGGGAAGCGATGCCATCAGGGGGGAAAAGCGTGCCACGTTATCTCTATCTCCATCAGAAAGGGCTTCGGCAGAATACCCTTGCCCATCAAGGGCTACAAGCGTTGTTTCACGCTCTTATCACGGCCATAATAGCGGCCACCTGCCTGATGGAGTCCCCATGGAAGTTCTCGACCTGACCCCCTGGCGCTGCCCCGAGCCGCTGATCCGGCTCAAGCTCTGGTTAAAGGATGCCAAAAGCGGTCAAACCGTCACCATCCGGCTGGCCGATGCGGGCTCCCGGCAGGATATTCCGGTCTATCTGCAGCGTCAGGGCCACCATGTCGAGCTGCAGCAACAATCGGACAATACCCTCTCTTTGCAGTTGGTTGTCGGGGCAAAACAGCCATCTTGAGCCCCAGTGATGTAAGGATGCAGTCATGTTAGAAGTATTGAAGCATTGGTATCAGACCCGTTTCTCCGATCCCGATGCCGTTACCCTTTTCCTGTTGCTGGTGTTCTGCTTTGCCATCATCTGGCTGTTTGGCGGTTTATTGGCCCCCCTGCTGGTGGCGCTGGTGATGGCCTATCTGCTGGAGTGGCCAGTCGCCCGGCTGCAAAAAGCGGGGTTGTCGCGCACCCTGGCCACCAGCGTCATTCTGCTGCTCTTTATTGCGGTGGCGGTAGCCTCCCTGCTTGGTCTTATTCCGACGCTGGTCAGTCAGGGGATCAATCTGGCCAAAGAGGCGCCGGCCATGCTGACCCACGCCCAGGATTATGTGCGTACCCTGCCGGACAAATACCCCGAGCTGATTGATGTCAGTCTGGTGGAGACCGTCATCGACAATATCCGCCAACGCATTCTCAGTGGCGGCGAGCATCTGGTGAGCGCCTCCCTCAGCTCGCTGGTCAATGTGGTGGCCATCATGATCTACCTCATTCTGGTGCCGCTGATGGTCTTCTTTATGCTCAAGGACAAGCGGGTACTGATGGGCAGCCTGCGTCGCTTCCTGCCGCGCAACCGCACCCTGGTCAACCGGGTGTGGGTGGAGATGAACAACCAGATCATCAACTACATCCGTGGCAAGGTGATCGAGATCCTGATCGTCGGGATTGCCACTTATATCCCCTTTGCGCTGATGGGGCTGCGCTACTCGGTGCTGCTGGCAGTGGCCGTCGGCTTCTCGGTGCTGATCCCCTATATCGGCGCCGCCGTGGTGACAGTGCCGGTGGCCATGGTGGCACTGTTCCAGTGGGGGCTCACCCCCGAGTTTGCCTGGCTGATGGTAGCCTATCTGGTGATCCAGGCCCTCGACGGCAACCTGCTGGTACCGGTGCTCTTCTCGGAAGCGGTCAACCTCCATCCGGTGGCCATCATCATCGCGGTACTGGTGTTTGGCGGCTTGTGGGGATTCTGGGGGGTCTTCTTTGCCATTCCCCTCGCCACTTTGGTCAAGGCGGTGATCAACGCCTGGCCAAAGCGGGAAGATAGCGCCCATGCCGTTAAATGATCGACGATACAAACCACTGACTCACTACTGATACGAGATCGCTCATGACCCTTTCACGCCACATCACCCTTGGCGGGCTTATGGCCCTGCTGCTCGCCACCGTGACCCCGGCACAGGCCGAGATCAACCTCGGCTCGGTCGATATGCTGGCCAGTGACAGCCCAACCAGCCCGGTGCCGCAAGGGCTGGTGGTGGGCGCCACCGTGCTCGGCGGCCAGGCCCGCTATGAGGCGCAGGACAACGCCATCTACGCCATCCCCGGCTTTATCTACTTCGGCGACGACTTTATGTTTCTGGGGGATCGGGCCCGCTACTACTTCCACAAGGATGAGAAGGTCGCCCTCTATGGCTATGGCCGGGTCCGTTTTGGCAATCTGGATCCCGAAGACTCTCCCGCCTTCAGCGGCATGGATCAGCGCAAGTGGCAGCTGGAAGGGGGGATTGGCGGCAATATCGTCACCCCTTACGCCCTGCTGACCATCCGCGCCAACAGTGACGTCACCGGCCGCAGCAAGGGACAAGAGCTGCTGCTGTGGGCCGATTTCCCGATCCTGCGCGACAATCTGCTGATCATGCCGGGCATGGGGCTGATGCTGCGCAGCGACAAGATGGCCAACTACTACTTCGGCGGCATCTCCGGGAGCGAAGCGACCGCCCAGCGACCCGCTTGGGATACCGGCACCACCCTCTCCCCGATGGCGGCGCTGATCACCAGCTATCGCTTCAGCCCCAACTGGATTGGCATGTTTGCCATGAACTATGAATTGTATGATCAGGACATCAAAAACAGCCCCATCGTCCAGCACGATGGCGAGCTCTATGCCGGTTTTGCGCTGGGCTATATCTGGTAACGTCCTGTCAGGTAACAAGCTGTGCCGATAGGTTCCGGCCTACTCACTAAACGCAAAAGAGCAAAAAGGGAGCCAATGGCTCCCTTTTTCATCCCCTGCGTCTGGCTTACTGCGCAGCCAGAAACTCAGCCAGCACCTGATTGACGAAGGCGGGATTTTCCAGGGTCGAGATATGACCGGCCGCCGGGATCTCTTTAAACCGGCAAGCCAGCACCTCGGCCATCAGATAACCCTCCAGCACCGGACGGGCCTTGTCCTCGCAGCCGGTCATCACCAGCGCAGGAATAGTCATCTCCTCCAGCCACTCGATGCGATCCTCGCGGGTGACAAAGCTGCGCCCCACCGCCACCATGGCGGCAATCTTCTCAGCAGGCCAGGCGGCCAGCCGCGCCTTGAAATCAGCCAGCAAGGTGGCATCAGGCTGGTTGGCAAAGAAGATCGGGGCCACCTGTTCGATGATGGGGGCCGGCACTGTGCCTTGCTGCTCGATCATCGCCAGCATAGCGAGGTAGCGTTCGCAGGTGATCTGGGGCTCGAGGCCGACAAAGCTGTCCATCAGCACCAGACCCTTGATGCGGTTTGGCGCCATTCTGGCCAGCTCCACGCCCCACATGCCGCCGATGGAGAGGCCCACCAGCACGCACTCCTCAATGCCGAGGGCATCGAGCAGCGCCAGGTGATCGCGCGCCAACGTTGCCAGGGTGCAAGCACCGTCCGGAAGCACATCGGAATCACCGTGGCCCCACAGCTCGGGGACGATGCAGCGATAGCTGCCCTTGAGCGCCTCAACTTGCGGCGCCCACATGGCGCTGTCCCACAGGTAACTGTGGCCAAACAGCAGCACCGGGCCCTGCCCTTCATCCAGATAGGCCATCTGGCGGCCCGCTATCTCCATAAAATGCTTCATGTTATCTCCTGTTGCCAGCTGCTGATGATGAGACGGCAGTGCAAATTGCCATAAATGGCGTCATGTTTTTCTATTGCCAGCGGCTGATGAGGCGGCAGGATAAATCGCCATCATTGCCTCATCTTTTCTTCTGTTTCTGTTGCCAGCTGTTGATGGGGCGGCAGTGTATCACGTCCCCCTTGGCAGTGGCGCCTCCCTGGTGCAAGCTGGAAGTGACTCAAAGAAGTCACCCATGAAAGGATGCCAAAAGGAGAAGCGCATGACGAAGGAGAAGAGCAAGAAGCGGCCGCGTCTGGACAAGAAGTGTTACGAGCACCACCTCGCCCATCTGCAGGAGGAGCTGGTCAAGCTGCAGGAGTGGGTCAAGCAAGAAGGGCTAAAAGTGGTGGTGCTGTTCGAAGGACGGGATGCCGCAGGTAAAGGGGGGGTCATCAAGGCGATCACCGAGCCCCTCAACCCCCGGGTCTGCCGGATCAGTGCGCTGCCCGCGCCGTCGGATCGGGAGCGTTCCCAGTGGTATTTTCAGCGCTATGCGGCCCAGTTGCCTGCCGCTGGCGAGATGGTGCTGTTTGATCGATCCTGGTACAACCGGGCCGGGGTCGAGCGGGTGATGGGATTTTGCAGTGACGCGGAATATCGCGAGTTTCTGCGCGCCTGCCCCGAGTTCGAGCGGATGCTGATCCGCTCCGGCATTACCCTGATCAAATACTGGTTCTCGGTCAGTGATGAGGAGCAGGAGAAGCGCTTCAAGGAACGCATTAATACCCCGATCAAACGCTGGAAGTTCAGCCCGATGGACTTGCAATCCCGCTCGCGCTGGGTCGAGTACTCCCGTGCCAAAGATGACATGTTCACCTACACCGACACCGAGGATTGCCCCTGGTTTGTGGTGGAGGCGGACGACAAACGCCGTTCCCGCCTCAACTGCATCGCCCACCTGCTCGGCAAGGTGCCCTATCAGGCGCTCCACTATGAGCCCATCAAGCTACCCCCCATCCATACCGAAGGCTACGAGCGACCGCCGCTAACCAGCCAGACCTTTGTGCCCGATATTACTGCCGAGCTCGAGGCCTGAACCCTGCCGGTTTTACCGCTCGGCAGGCACTGAATATCAGACAATAAAAAGCCGGTCTGACGACCGGCAAAAAGGCATTGAATACCAGGAAAACCAGCACAACAAAACCATCAGGTACGGATATATTTGGCGGTACGGGGGAACGCCTGCTCCTTGGCATCGAACAGGTAGCAGGCCTCTGCCGGAATACCCACGCTATAGGTCTGGCCGGTGACCACATCCACATCCGAGGTGGCCTTGACGGTGAAGTCGTGACCATCCACATCCATATAGACAAAAGACTCGGCGCCAAGGTGTTCGGCCACCTGCACGATGCCGCTCACCTTGCTGTGCGCATGGGGGTGATCAAGCGGGAACAGATGCTCGGGACGGATCCCCAGCTCAACCTTGTCACCCACCGCGCCGCTGCGGGCATCGACCCGGGCACGCACGGTATCGCCAGAGGTCAGCTTGACCACGCACTCCTGCTCGCCAATCTCCAGCAACTCGCCGGTCAGGAAGTTCATCTTGGGTGAGCCGATAAAGCCCGCCACGAACTTGTTGTCCGGGTTGTGGTAGAGATCCAGCGGTGAACCGAACTGCTCCAGGTTAGTGGTCGCATCGGCTTTAAGCGGGCTGAGTACCACTATCTTGTCCGCCAGGGTCATCGCTTCCACCTGATCGTGGGTCACGTAGATGATGGTGGAGTTGAGCTCTTTGTGCAGCTTGGCGATCTCGATCCGCATCTTGACCCGCAGGGCGGCATCCAGGTTGGAGAGCGGTTCGTCAAACAGGAACACCTGCGGCTGCTGCACTATGCTGCGACCGATGGCGACCCGCTGACGCTGACCACCGGAGAGCGCCTTGGGCTTGCGATCCAGCAGCGGCTCGAGACCGAGGATCTCGGCGGCACGCATCACCCGCTTGTGGATGTTCTCCTTGTCCATCTTCTTGAGCTTGAGGCCAAAGGCCATGTTCTCGTAGATGTTCATATGGGGATAGAGGGCGTAGGACTGGAACACCATGCCGACGTTGCGCTCTACCGGCGGCACGTCGTTCATGTAACGACCGCCGATGGTCAGCTCACCACTGGTGATGTCTTCCAGACCGGCGATCATCCGCAGCAGGGTGGATTTACCGCAACCGGACGGGCCGACGAAGACGATGAACTCCCCTTCCTTGATAGAGAGGTTGATGTTGCGCAGGGTGTCCTTGTGAACAGCCGGATCGTAATTTTTGCGAACGTTGTTGAGTACTACTTCAGCCATGACGAGCTCCGCTCTTGAATCTTTGCAAATCGTGATAGCGGGGGGAGTCAGCTCCCCCGGCCATAAACCTTAACTTTTATATCTCACCCGCAGGATGCAGCGAGCCAATCGCTCACGGCACGCCCATTTAGCCTTTCACCCCGCCGGCAGTGAGACCACCGACCAGCCAGCCCTGTGATAGACCATCAGGAACACCTTGGTGCTGGCTGCGTGGCACCACCTAACCTTTCACCCCGCCGGCGGTGAGACCACCGACCAACCAGCGTTGCGCCATCAGGAACACCACTGTGATGGGGAAGCCGGAGAGCACGGCTGCCGCAGCAAAATCACCCCACAGATAGTTCTGCGGATAGAGGTACTGCTGGGCCCCGACCGCCAGGGTCAGATTGTTCACATCCTGCAGCAGGATGGAGGCCATGGGCACCTCGGTGATGGTGCCGATAAAGGCCAGAATGAACACCACCGCCAGTATGGGTACTGACAGGGGCAGCAGGATCAGCCGGAATGCCTGCCATGGGGTGGCGCCGTCGATGGCTGCCGCCTCCTCCAAAGAGGAGTCGATGGTCTCGAAGTAGCCCTTGATGGTCCAGACGTGCAGGGCAATACCGCCCATGTACGCCAGGATCAAGCCCCCATGGGTGTTGAGACCCAGCCAGGGGATGTAGTCACCAATCTTGTTAAAGAGCGCGTAGATGGCCACCAGCGCCAGTACCGCCGGGAACATCTGGAAAATCAACATCCCTTGCAAGATGGTGGATTTGCCACGAAAACGCAGGCGGGCAAAGGCGTAGGCACAGGTGGTGGAGAGCACTACTATCATCAGGGCCGTGATGCCGGCGATCTTGATGGAGTTCCACAGCCAGGTCAGCACCGGGAACGGCGGCGGCGTCAGACTGCCATCGGCGTTGGTGACCGTCATGCCCAAGGCAAGGCGCCAGTGATCCAGGGTCGGATTGGTGGGGATGATCTCCCCGACCGAGAAGTTACCACTGCGCAGTGAAATGGCGATAACCATGATCAACGGGAAGATGATCAGCGCCAGGAAGCACCACATGACCAGGTGGGTTGCCCACACCCGGTATTTGACTGATTTGGGTTGTACGATTGCCATATTGACGCCTCCTTACAGTTGCTTGTCGGCTTTGGACAATTTCAGGTTGAGCAGCGCCAGCGCACCGACGATGAGGAAGATGGCAGTAGCGATGGCACTGGCCAGACCGTAGTCCTGACCGCCCGATCCCTGGAACGCAATCCGGTAGGTGTAGCTCACCAGCAGGTCGGTGGTACCGGCCGGGGTGGTGGCACCTATGATGTCCGGTGCGCCGTTGGTCAACAACTGGATAAGCACGAAGTTGTTGAAGTTGAAGGCGAACGAGGCAATCAGCAGCGGCGTCAGCGGCTTCATCAACAGCGGCACTGTGATCTTGAAGAAGTTCTGCACCGGACCGGCACCGTCCATGGCGGACGCTTCATAGAGATCTTCCGGAATGGCTTTGAGCAAGCCCATGCAGAGGATCAACATGTAGGGATAGCCGAGCCAGGTATTGACGATCAGGATCATCACCTTGGCGAGGAAGGGGTTGGTATACCAGTCCGGCTTGATGCCAAACGCCGCCTCCAGGAACATGTTGATCTCACCGAAGTTCTGGTTGAACAACCCCTTGAACACCAGAATGGAGATAAACGCCGGAATCGCATAGGGCAGGATCAGCATGACCCGATAAAAACCGCGCCCCTTGAGGGATTCCCACTGCACCAGACTGGCCAACACCATGCCGATAGCCAGTGTCAGCGCCACAGAGCAGCTGGAGAAGATCACGGTCCAGATAAAGATCTGCAGGAACGGCGACTGGATGCCCGGATCGTTGACGATGCGCGCGAAGTTCTTCCAGCCCACGCTCACCACAAAGCCAGGTGCAACGCCCTTGCCGACAAACTCACCCTGTTCGTCGATGTACTGATAGAAGCCGGTCTCACCGTTAGGCAGCATCAGCTCGCCATTCTGGGTATCACGCAGCAGGTTGCTGTCTTTGATCACCACACCAGACTTGAGCACAGCGCCATCCATCAGACGGGTGTACTGCTGCTTCTGGGCGGCAAACTTGCGCAGGCTGCTCAGGGTAAGATGAGTGCCGCCATCCGGTAGCACCAGATCCAGGTCACTCAGGTGGGTACGATGCTCAACAATGGCGCGGATCGGCGCGGCCTTGCTGGCGGCTTCGCCAGTGAAGGGCTGCAGTTCGACCACTTGTTGGGTGTTCTGCACCCGGCCCTCGCGGGACGCCAGCTCACGGGCCTTGTTGGTCATCAGGGAAACAGGTTGGCTGATAAAGGAGTGATCATCCTGGGTCAGCAGCAGCTGGAACTGGCCATTGTCGCCACCCAGCAGGGTAAAATCGAATTCACCGCCCGCCACCTTGTAGCTTTTCTTCAGATGGTAATCTCGCGCCTGCTCCACGGAGAGCAAGTTGGCCCCCGAATAGTTGGTGAAGGCGATACCAATCGTGTAGGCGAGAGGAAAGATGATAAATACAACCATGCCCGCAACACCCGGAAAGATGTAGCGATGGGCATAGGTCTTCTTGTTCATGAAGACATACAGACCGACGGATACCACCACCAGATCCAGCAGCGCGAATACCCACTCGCCACTGGCGTACATCATCACGGCAGCGTAGCCGTTGAGGATGGCGACCAGGGCCGCTATGGTCCACTTAAGCCAGGTGTGCTTATCCTTCGGACCGGCATAGGACTCAACAGAAGGTACTACTTCCATGCCAATTAACCTTTATAACGCCAAGAGAAATTTGAGAGAGTGGGAGGCCATTGCGGCCTCCCGGGTAGTGCGTGCTTACTGAACGATACGCTTGGCAGCGGTATCCAGTGCTTCGTCAACACCCTGACGACCGGAGGTCACGTTCTTGAGGGCAGTTTCGAAGGAAGACCAGAAACGGCTCATTTCGGGAACGGACGGCATCGGCTCACCGGCCTGGGCGTTTTGCATGGTGGCCTTGATGTTCGCATCGGATTCCAGGGTTTTCTGGAACGATTTCAGCGCAACGGCGCCCAGCGGCTTGTCGGCGTTAACCGGTGCCAGACCGGCATCGGTCAGCAGGTAGTTTTCCAGGAACTCGATGGCCAGATCCTTGTTCGGGCTGGCGGCGTTGATGGTGGCACCCAGTACGCCAACGAAGGCTTTGGCAGGCTTGCCATTCAGGGTCGGCAGCGGCGCTACGCCGTACTTGATGCCGCTCTTGTCCAGGTTGCTCCAGGCCCAGGGACCGTTGATCATCATGGCCACTTCGCCCTTGTTGAACTTGGCGTCCATCACACCGTAGTCGATGCCTTTTTCCAGGTGACCTGACTTGATCATCTCGGAGATATAGCCCACGCCCATCTTGGCACCCGCGTTGTTCACGCCGGTATCTTTGACGTCATAACCGGTCGCGGTTTTCTTGAAGGCGTAACCACCGTTGGCAGCCACCAGCGGATAGCTGAAGTACGGAGTGTCATAAGCCCACATGATGGCGCGCTTGCCGTTTTTCTTCAGAGTCTCGTCAATTTTGGCGATCTCTTCGAAGGTTTTCGGCGGCTCGGGCAGCAGATCCTTGTTATAAATCAGGCTGACCGCTTCCATGGCAACCGGGTAGCCATAGGTTTTGCCATCAACAGTCATGGCATCCCATGCCAGCTGTTCAAATTTACCTTTGGTCTCGGCATTCGGACTAACCGGAACCAGCAAACCGGCTTTGACCCACTCACCGTAACGGTCGTGAGCCCAGAAGAAGATGTCCGGACCGTTGCCAGTGGCAGCGGCTTGCTGGAATTTCACTTCAACCTGATCCGGGTGAGCCACAGTTACCTTGATGCCGGTTTCTGCTTCAAATTTTTTGCCCACTTCGGCCAGACCGTTGTATCCCTTGTCACCGTTGATCCAGATGGTCAGCTGGCCTTCATCGATGGCCGCAGTAGCAGAGCAAGCGACGCCAAGAGTGGCCAGACCGATCAGGGATGACAGCAATTTCTTTTTCATGAGCCTTTCCTTGTATTAGTTCCGCGCTGTAAGAGCATTGTGTGCGAGATGGATATTATCCCAAGCGGCAAACGGCTCACATGACGCAACTCGCATTTTTGAAATGCAATTACGTATTTCCTTCCAGAAAGTTCTGAAAACATTTTCTTAAAATGGGTAATTAGCCCCAATTATTGGCTTATTTCAGTACAAGCAAGGAAATATAATTACCAAAATGAAAATTTATTACCGCAATGAAAGGGTTTTCACTTCAATGAAAACCCTTTCAGGTGATTTATTTTGTTTGATTTGTTAACAAAGTACCGCGCCAGTTTCGAGGTCTGCCGCGGCGCAATAAAAAAAGAGACCCCGCCGGGGCGGAGTCTCTTTTTGCAAGAAATGACGACTTGATCACACTACAGGCCCCACTACGACTGGCGCAGCAGCTGATCCTTGAGATTGGGCGGTACACCCTTGATGGTCAGGGTGTCGGTCTGGGGATCGTAAAAGATCCGGCTGTTCAACAGTTTCTGTTCAAAGCTCAGGGTCAGGCCGCCGCCGGAGCCGACAAACTTGGTCAGACCGCGCAGGGTAGAACGATCGGCCGGGAAGCGATCTTCCAGCTGATACTCCTGACCGATAAAGCTGTAAAAATCGAGGTCGCCATCGCCGGGCAATTCGGCAGATAGCTCCTTGATTTCGATCTCTTCACCGGCACTGGCCTGTTCGGTGCAATATTTGAAGACCTGTTTTTTGTAATCGTTGCGCTCGGTCGCTTCGAGCTGCTGACTGTCGCAATAATCTTCCACCGCCTGCAGCAAGCCTTTATTTTGCACCTTGGCATCCATGCCCTCACGGGCACCGAGCAGATCCATAAAAAAGTCGCCCAGTTTACGACCGATACGCCCCTTGCTGAAGGTGATATAGCGGCGTGAATCGGCTTGGGTTTTCCATTCAGTCAAATCAATGCGGGCCACCAGATTGAGTTTGCCGATATCCAGATACTGGATATGGCGCAATTCCAGCGCTTCGCTGACGGTGACGCTCTCCTTGCCCTCCAGCAGGGCAATCAGCAAATAATCGACCCCGACGTAGTTGTATTTGGCAAACAGCAGCACCCCTTGCTCATCGAGGGCGTGTTCCACCAGCTGCTTCACCAGCATCTGGGTCACAGTGATCGAAAAAGGGACAAATTCCGTCTGTTCGGCCAGCAGTTGCTCAAGGGCGATACGAAATGCAGGTGAAGGCTGCTTGGCAGCCTCTTCACCGTCAGCCAGCTCGGCGACGGCCGTTTCGGGGTCAGCAAAGAAGCCAAAGCCCTTGCCCCCCTTGCCGTTGTAGATACGATGCAGTTCCGCCATCAGCCCCTGTACTGCCTCATCAGCAGGGAGGGTCTGACTGCGAGTGTCGGCGTGGGGTTGACCATCGCCGCCCTGGCGCAAGGAGTGAAGAATGATCTTGTCGATATCGAGACTCATGTCACAAAGCCATAGTGTTAGCCGAAAGGGTGAAGTATTATAAGGCGCTTTGAACCGAGATGAACTGAAGATTATGCCCATCGTATCAAAGTACAAGAACGAGCAGTTTGACGCCCTGATGAACGACCTGATCACCGTGCTGGAAAAACATAAAGCACCGGTGGATCTCAGCCTGATGGTGCTTGGCAACCTGACCACCAATATCATCAACGGTATGGCCCCGGCTCAGCGCCACGCCATCACTGAAAAATTTGTCCAGGCCCTGACCGCATCGGTCGATAATCGCCACGACGCACACTGAGTCCCCGACTCTGTTGATTTGACGTTTCTCAACGCAGATGGATCACTATGGTCGAAACCGGTAACCCCTATCGTGATAATGTCTCTCGCCTGATCACCTGGGGGCATTGGTTCTCCTTCTTCAACATTATCTTGGCCATGCTCATCGCCACCCGTTATCTGGGTGCCATCAGCTGGCCATCGACCACGCTTGGCGTGATCTATCTCGTTGTAAGCTGGATTGGCCACTTCTCGTTCCTGAGTTTTGTCACCTACCTGTTGACGATCTTCCCGCTCAGCTTCGTGCTGCCCAAGGAAAAATCGTTGCGGTTCATCTCGGCCATCATCGCCACCCTGGCGCTGGTGTTGCTGCTGATCGACACCCAGGTATTCCGGCTGTTCAAGTTCCACCTCAACAGTCAGGTATGGCAGTTGCTGCTGGATCAGGCACAAACCGAGGAGGGCTCAATCTGGAGCATCATCTTCGTCGCCGTGCCCACCATCTTCCTGCTGCAACTGCTGCTGTCGGCCTATGTCTGGCGCAAGATCAACAAGCGCAAGCGCCGCCAGTACGGCAATCAGGTAGGGCTGGCCCTGCTGGTCTGCTTTATTCTGACCCACGTGGTCAACAGCTGGGCGGATGCCACCCTCTATCAGCCCATCACCATGCAGAGAGCCAACTTCCCCCTCTCCTACCCGATGACGGCCCGCTCCTTCCTGGCCAAACATGGTTGGCTGGATCTGGATCAGTACCAAAAACAAGCTGCATCCCAGCACGAAAGTAGCGACAGCCGGATGATCTATCCGCTACGCCCGCTAAACGTCAATGCGCCCGCTAGCCACAATAATCTGTTGATCGTGGTACTCGACTCCCTGCGCTTTGACATGCTCAACAACATCAACATGCCCAATTTGCAGCGTTATGCCGATCAGCACATCACGTTTCGCAATCACTTGAGTGGTGGCAACGACGATCTGATGGGGATGTTCAGCCTGTTCTACGGGTTGCCGGGTCACTATTACAAGGACATCAGCAGCGACAAGCGTCCGCCGGTGCTGTTCGACGAGATGCTGCGCCAGGATTACCAGTTCGGGCTGTTTGGCGCGATGGAAGATGCCCAGAAGTATCGCAAGAGCATTCTGGCGGGCCTGCGCAAACAGGTGTTTGTCTCCGAGCAAATCGACGATGGCCAACTGCTGAGCGACTGGCAGTTGTGGCTAGAAAAACGCACAGCGGAGCGCCCCTGGTTCTCGCTGGTCTATCTCTCGAGCCCGGGTGATTATCAGTTACCTGCCTCGATGAAAGGGCCATTCCAGCCGGAGCTCGCCAACTTCAATCCGGCGACCGCCTATCGGGCGGAGAACCTGCAAAAACTGGAGAACCGCTACAAAAACTCGGTCTTCTATACCGACCAGTTGCTTGAACAGATGCTGACCAAATTGCAGTCGCAGGGGATGGATAGCAACACCATCGTCGTGATCACCGCCAACCATGGTCAGGAGTTCAACGACACCCGCAGCAACAGCTGGGGCGCCGGCAGCAACTACTCACCCTATCAGGTGCAGGTGCCACTGGTGCTCGCCTGGCCAGGCCGTGACAGCCAGGTCCTTGATCAGCCCAGTAGCCATCTTGATCTGGCCCCGACCCTGATGCAAGGGATGCTGGGGGTACGCAATCAGGCTCGGGATTACAGCATTGGTCGCAATCTGTTTGATAGCACGCCACGCCCCTGGCGGCTGGCGGGCGATCAGAACGACTTTGCCATCTATCAGGGCGACACCATTACCCACTTCAACAAGCAGGGTGACTTCGAGCTGCTGGAGCGCAACAGTTACCGCCCGATCAAGCACGGTACCCCCGATATGGGCGCCATGATCCAGGTAATGAACGAGCTCAATCGCTTCTATCGCCACCCCTGATCAGAGCCACTCCCCTATAAAAACGCCCCCGAATTCGGGGGCGTTTTACGTTATATAAATCAACCATCTGCTGCGGGAGGTGAGTTAACTCCCCCACCCTTGGGGATACTTGTACCCGGCGAAACGGGTTGCAGCATAGGCTTTAAACGCAGGGGAGTTGTAGGCTGCCGCCACATCTTTGGCGAACTGCTGATCCGCATCCGCGCTTTTCACCACCACCCAGTTGATGAAGTCATAGCTGCGCTCCAGAAACAGCCCTTCGCTAAACGGGATGCCGCTAGAGGCGGCAAAATTACCGTTGATCACCGAGAAATCCACATCCTCCCGCGAACGGGGCAGTTGCGCGGCCTCCAGCAGCACCAGCTTGAGATTATGCGGGTTGTTCACCACATCAAACTCGCTCGCCTTGAGCGGATTGATCCCCTCCTTGAGGGTGAGCCAACCGAGATCCTGCAGCATCAGCAGCGCCCGCGCCTGATTGCTGGGATCGTTGGGGATGGCCACCGAACTCCCCTCTTTCACCTGGTCGAGCGCCACCAGCTTGCCGGAGTAGAGCCCCATCGGGCCGGTTGGCACCTGGGTAATGGGTACCAGCGACAAGCCGCGGTCTTTGGCAAAACTCTCCAGATAAGGTTTGTGCTGGAAGCAGTTCACATCCAGTGATCCGTCAGCCAGAGCAATATTGGGGGTCACATAGTCGGTGAACTCCACCAGCTTGACCTTGTACCCCTTGGCCTCCAGCTGCGGCTTGATGGAGTCAGTCACCATGTCGGCAAAATCTCCCACCGTGGTGCCAATCACTATCTCCTGTTTGGTCGGCAAGGGGGCATCGGCAGCAATTGCGGAAAAAGAGAGGCTCCCGACCGCCATCGCTGCAATAAAGGTGCTGGCGCCAGCAGTGGCACGCAAGGAAGCAGTCAAAGGAGAAGATAAGAAGGAACGAAACGGCATAAGGACTCCCTGTCAGGTACGCATCAAGATCTGGGCCTGCGGCGGGGTTGGTCTCAAAGCCCCGCCTCACACCACGGCAATCTAGCCATCTAAATGGCTAATTCAATTACCATAACAGACCCATCCACCACCGCCAAGCAATAAAGCGGTGGCACAAACCCCACCTCATCGCCCTTGCTCTGACTCCCCCACGCATACCTCCACTCCCGCCTACACATACAACCATGCCGTTCACTTTAAAGAGCACACGACGCGCCCTCGGGATTACCCCGTATCGAGATGGATGCTGAGAAGGAGAGTAACGAAAGGGGGAGTTACAGACAAAAATATCAGTAAAAAAAATGAGATCCATTCTCAATAGAACACATAAACAGCGCCATTGGAATACCTATCACAAACAGAATCGGATTTCTTTGAAGCTCGTAGATGTTTTTGAAAAAGGCTCTTTTTGAATCTCAATCGCCCGTGTATAGATTTCCATCGCACCCAGGATGGTGCGATCCAAGATGGAGTTTAAAAAATAATGAAGCAAACATCGTTAGCACTGGCGATCACAGCACTGCTGTCGACCCTGCCCAGTGCGCTCGTTCAGGCAAATGAAGGTTGTGCGCCGCTCACCGGCAAGGAGAGTGGCGTGGATATCGGACGCAACAGCACCGAACGCTGTCTGCCAGGTGCCAATCCGCTGCAGGATCAGCAGTGGTATCTGCGCAACAGCGGGCAGGATGGGTTCAGTGCCCGTGGCGGGGTAGCGGGCAATGATCTCAACCTCTGGTGGGCTCATCGCGCTGGGATATTGGGACAGGGAGTCAACGTCGCGGTCGTCGATGATGGCTTGGCCATCGCCCACCCGGATCTGGCGGACAACGTGCGCCCGGGCTCGAAAAACGTGGTGACCGGCAGCGATGATCCGACCCCGACCGAACCGGATACGGCGCACGGCACCTCGGTCTCCGGCATTATTGCGGCGGTGGATAACGTCATCGGCACCAAAGGGATCGCCCCGCGAGCCCAGCTGCAAGGGTTCAACCTGCTGGATGACAACAGCCGGCAGTTACAGAAGGATTGGCTCTACGCCCTTGGCGACAGCGATGCC
Organism: Aeromonas sobria; assembly: GCF_006243315.1. Classification (GTDB taxonomy): domain Bacteria; phylum Pseudomonadota; class Gammaproteobacteria; order Enterobacterales; family Aeromonadaceae; genus Aeromonas; species Aeromonas sobria_A. Next base: position 80,368 of record NZ_NKWE01000021.1, on the reverse strand, counting down.
AGCCGCGACAACCGGGTGTTCAACCAGAGCTACGGCATGAGTGTGGTGGATCCCCGCCCCGCCAACGCTCTCGATCAATCCCAGCTTGATCGCCTGTTCGAACAGCAGACCCTCAAGGTACAGGGCGCGGCCTATATCAAGGCGGCGGGTAACGGCTTCAACAGAATAGCGGCAGGTGATTATATCCTGAACCGCACCGGCAACGGCCCCAAATTGCCGTTTGAGAACAGCAACCTCGACCCCTCCAATAGCAACTTCTGGAACCTGGTGGTGAGCGCCCTCAACGCAGACGGGGTCAGATCCTCCTACTCCAGCGTCGGCAGCAACGTCTTCCTGAGCGCCACCGGCGGCGAATATGGTACCGACTCTCCGGCGATGGTGACCACGGATCTGCCCGGCTGCGACATGGGCTACAACCGCACCAATGATCCCCGCACCAACCGGCTGCACGGCAATCCGCAACTGGATGCCAGCTGCGACTACAACGGCGTGATGAACGGCACCTCTTCCGCGACCCCCAGCACCTCCGGCGCCATGGCGCTGCTGATGTCCGCCTACCCGGATCTGCCGGTGCGGGATCTGCGGGATCTGCTGGCGCGCAGCGCGACCCGGGTCGATGCCAAACATCAGCCGGTGATGGTCAGCTACACCAGCAGCACCGGCAAGGTGCGCGACGTGACCGGACTGGAAGGGTGGGAGCGCAATGCCGCCGGCATGTGGTTTAGCCCCACTTACGGCTTTGGTCTGATCGATGTCAACAAGGCCCTTGCGCTGGCAGCCAGCCACCAGCCGCTACCGCCGCTGGTGCAACTGCCCTGGCAAAAGAGCAGCGTCACCGGCAGTACCGCCGCCATTGCGGATGTGGGCAACAGCCCGACCCGTTCCACCACCCGCATCGCGACACCATTGACGGTGGAAGCGGTTCAGGTGATGGTGAGTCTGGATCATCAGCGCCTGCCCGACCTGCTGATCGAGCTGGTCTCCCCCGCGGGCACCCGCAGCATACTGCTGAACCCCTTCAACAGCCTGGTCGGTCAATCCCTTGATCAGCAAAAACTGGGATATGTGCGCACCAAAGGGCTGCGGGACATGCGCATGCTCTCCCACAAGTTCTACGGTGAAGCTGCCGAGGGCGAGTGGCGACTGGAGGTAACCGACGTCGCCAACGGTAGCCGTCAGGTCTCCTTGCTCAATCGCGAGACCAAGGAGCGCACTACCCTGACCGAGCGCAACAATCGCCAACCGGGCAAGCTGATCTCATGGTCCCTGCGGATCCTGGGTCACGATGCCAACCGCAGCTAACACGCTAGGAGTATTACCATGAACAAACCTGTTACCTTGCTGCTGGCAACCCTGCTGGCACCCCTCTCGGGACAGCTCTGCGCCGAGGAGTCCGTCACCATGGATGGCAAGCAGTACAGCACCATAGAGGTGAACGGCCAGACCTACCTCATTCCCGACAACGGCAGCAAGAAGCGGGTCGCCCGCAGTCTTGACAGCAAGGCCCCGCAGCAGACCCTGCGCCGCGGTGACGTGCTGATGCAAGGGGCCGCCAGCCCGGAGCTCACCGTCAGCGGCACCCTGCTGGTGGAGGCTGACGATGCCAGCGCCACCGCACTGGCAAGCCGCCACGGCCTGAGTTTCAAACAGAGCAGCGGCGGTATCGCCCTGCTGGAGGCCAAACCGGGTACCGATCTCAACGCCATCGCCACCCAGCTCAAGAGCGAAGGGGTAAAGGTGCAGATCGAGCTGTCGGGGGCCGAACAGCAGCCCAAGTGAGCCGCCCCGGGCCATTGCCCGGGCGCCTCAGTTAATCTTCGAGGGGGCCTGCGGCCCCCTCGCGTGATGGGCGCGGCCATGCCCGTTCGCCATCAGGCCACTGAGTTACCCCCAACCGCCCCTCTATCTTTCCCCTCTTGCCACTTTCTGCACCCTTGGTTTGGCACCTTCTCCCGATGCGACCTTGCTCACAACTCGGCATCCTTGCTCCCACCGGCACATTTCTCGCTCCCCCGGGACAAGGCAACCATCACAGGGCTTGCTAACCTGCCTGCGAGCCGAATGCCTGCCCATGGGTGTCCTGCCTCCCTGCGATATCCAATGGCAGCCGCCAGCAGAGATGGCGCAATCAGGTCATAAAACCGACTGCACGGAGCAGATATCACCTCATTCTTTTCAGACAGTTACAAAGAGAGTTACATGCCTATCACCACAAAACTAAAAGCGGTTTCACTTGGCGTCAGCCTGGCCCTTACCGGTATCTTGGCGGGTTGCACGACCAATCCCCACATCACGCAAGTCAAGGATGATGCCTATTATCGCGGCCAGGCCGAAGCCATGGTGGCCAGACTGACGCTGAGCGAAAAACTGGATCTGCTGTCAGGCCCTAACGAATCGCGCCCGATTAACATCAAGCAGGATGTCGCTGGCGTGGCCGGTTATATCAATGGCGTATCCCGCAGCGCCGACGGCATCGACATTCCAGCCCTGAAACTGGCTGATGGCCCAGCGGGCCTTCGCATTAACGCCAACCGTGATAACGACAAAGCGACCTACTATGCCACTGCCTGGCCTATCGGTTCTTTGCTCGCCTCCAGCTGGGATACCCAGCTGGTCAATGCGGTGGGTCAAGCCATGGGAGATGAGGTCAAACAGTACGGCGTCGACATCTTGCTGGCACCAGGCATGAACATTCAGCGCAACCCGCTCAATGGCCGCAACTTCGAATACTATTCGGAAGATCCATTGCTGACCGGCAAGATGGGCGCAGCCATGGTGAGTGGTGTCGAGAGCAACGGGGTGGGGACCACCATCAAACACTTCTTTGGTAACAACTCGGAGAGCAATCGAGAGCAGATCAACGATATAGGGGAACCAAGAACCTTCCGCGAAATTTATCTGCGTGGTTTCCAGATCGCGGTGGATGAGGCACAGCCCAGAGCCATCATGACCTCCTACAACAAAGTGAACGGCACCTATGTGAATGAGCGCGAGGATGCCGTGACCAAGGTGCTGCGGGATGAGTGGGACTTCAAGGGACTCGTCATGTCTGACTGGTTTGCCGGTGACGTGACCAACAGCGCCTACAAACAGGTGCTGGCAGGGCAAGATCTGATCGAACCTGGCAATGTCAAAGAGCAGCTGTTGCAAGCTGTAAATCAGGGCCAGCTTTCAGAAGCCAAAATCAATGAAGCCGCCACCCATATTCTGACCCAGGTGATGAAAAGCCCCTCTTATAGCCAACACCCCATCACCAATAACCCGGATCTGAAAGCTCACGCTCAGCTGGCTCGCCAAGCGGGCGCTGAAAGCATGGTATTGCTGCGCAACGAAGCCTCGGCACTGCCCATTGCAGCATCCAGCAACGTCGCCAGCTTTGGTATCAACCAGATCAACACCTATAAAGGCGGGACTGGCAGTGGCGATGTCAACGCCGCCAATACCACCAACATCGCTCAGGGGCTAGCCGCACGCTTCCCGGTCAACGAGACGCTGCAGAGCTACTACAGCAATTTTTACGAGACCAACAAGGTCTATCACGAGGGGCAATTTGGCGCCAAAGGCCACTACACCTGCGACGAGGCCAACGTCACTCCCGAACTGACCACGTTGATCGCCAACGCAGCGAAAGAACAGGATGTCGCCGTCATCACTATTGGCCGCCAAGCGGGGGAAGGGGCCGATCGCACCAATAGCAAAGGGGACTACCTGCTCAGTGATAACGAGATGGCTCTCATCAATGCCGTGAGCAATGCGTTCCACCAACAAAACAAGAAAGTCACCGTGGTACTTAACGTCAACGGAGTGATTGATACCGCGCAATGGAGCAATAAGGTAGACGCTATCCTGCTGGCCTATATGGCAGGGCAAGAGACAGGCCATGCCGTTGCAGATATCCTCGCGGGCGCTGTTAACCCAAGCGGCAAACTGACCCAGAGCTTCCCACAAAGCTACCACAACGTTCCCTCTTCCGGCTCGTTCCCGGGTATCGATACCAACGGAGACGGCAAACCAGACACTATCTATTACAACGAAGGGATCTACGTTGGCTATCGCTACTACAACACCTTTAATCAGGCCGTATCCTACCCGTTTGGTTTCGGTCTCTCCTTTACCAGCTTCCGCTACACCAATCCGACAATTGTCGAAAATACGCTGGCAAATGGTGCAACCGGCAGCCTGAAGCTCACAGCAACCGTCACCAATACGGGAGCGGTGTCAGGCAAGGAGGCCGCCCAGGTCTATATCAGTGCACCGGAAGTGAAACTGAAAAAACCGGCTATCGAACTCAAAGCCTTTGCCAAAACCCAAAAACTGGCACCGGGTAGCTCGGAACAACTGAGCTTCACCATTCCGGCCAGCATCCTTGCCAGCTTCGATCAAACCAGCAACCAGTGGATTGTGGAGCCGGGCAGCTACCGTGCCTACATCAGCCCCTCATCGAATATCTCCGCCAGCACGCCAGTCAGCTTCACAGTGAGCAAGGAGATAGTGGTGAGCAACACCACACCGGGGGCGCTGGCTCTGCCGGCAGGAGTGGATCCCGCCACCGTCACAACCATCGCCCGCTAAAGCGGGCACTCGCCGCCGGGAGACGCCACAGGGTGCCTATCCCGGCCTTTACTCAGGACGGGACCGGACTTGTGCCGGTCCCGCACTTTTATTGGCGGGCGTTGCGGTAGGCCAGTGGCGTCATCCTGGTGTTGGCCTTGAAGAAGCGGTTGAAGGCGCTCTGAGACGAGAAACCAACCCGATCGCTGATGTTCTGCAGGGGGTGATCCCCCTCTTCCAACAGTCGGCAGGCTTCGCTCATCCTCCCCTTCCTGAGCAGGGTGGAGAAACTGCTCCCCTCTCCCTGCAATTTGCGATTCAACGTCCAGCGGCTGACATTCATGGCCGCGCACACCTCCTTGAGCAGGCTCTCGTCACTCTCCAGCCCTCCTTCTCGAATCTTGTGGCGGATCCGCTCCCCCACCAGATAGGCAAAGGGGGCCCGTTCGGCGATGTCGGCGCAGATCTGCGCCAGCTGGGCCAGTTGCAGACGGCCAAGGGGCTCGTTGTAGCAGTGGCTGGGGCAATCGAGCCGGGTGTTGTCAATGGTCAGGGTATTCTCCCCCTGCTCCCACTGGCAGCGGGTCCCGAAGAAGTGGTCCAGCAGCTGATGGCGCTGCGGTGGTCGCCCCGTGAACCCCACCGAGACCCGGACATCCGCCAGATAGACCCGCAGGATCCGGTAGAGGATGATGAAGTTGGGGATGGCCTGACTCGCCCCCAGACTGGCGGGCCCCTGATTGACATATTGGTATTGGCTGACCTGCTCCCCCCGCCGAACCCGCAGTTGATCACAACTGCCGATAATGGGGCGATAGGCCAGCAACACCTCGAGCGCCGCCCGCGGCGATGGCTGGTTCAGGCACAGGCTGATGAGGGGCGGATAGTGCTGGTAGAGCTGACCAATGTCGTAGGAGAGGATGGTCTCGTGAAAACTCCCCAGATAGGGCTGCATCAGTTGCAGCATCCGGTAGTGGCTGTGGGCCGGGATCCTGCCCTGCTCCCGCTCGATGTCGAACGACGTGAGTCCGCCCGCCATCAGAATGGCATCGGGATCGCCCCCCTGCTGCTGGCAGGCCCCCAGCATGCCTCTGATCACCTGGTTTGATACGCTCTGTGACATCTGCCTACCCTGAACTCCGTGCTGACAGGAAACTGCGTGGGATCTCCCCGGCCCGGTACTGGTAACGGGCCTGCCACCCTATACAACCGGATGGCGGAGCCATTATGGGGCGATTGCAAAGCAAACCGATGTAACGGAGTGTAAAACCACGCGCCAGCGCGCCTATTTGACCCACCAGCACCACTCTATTGGACCCGTGGCGTCAGGTTAGGCCAAAAAAATGGCGCCCGCGGGCGCCATGTTGATGGGTGGCTGTGCAGCTAGGTTTAACTCGCTTTGTGCTGCTCCGCCAGATAGAGCCAGGTATCGACCACGGTATCCGGGTTCAGCGACACCGAATCAATCCCCTGCTCCACCAGCCAGGCGGCGAAGTCCGGATGATCGGATGGGCCTTGGCCGCAGATCCCCACGTACTTGCCCGCCTTGCGGGCAGCCTGAATGGCCATCGACAGCAGCGCCTTGACCGCCTCGTCGCGCTCGTCGAACAGGTGGGCAATCAGCCCGGAATCCCTGTCCAGCCCAAGGGTCAGCTGGGTCATGTCATTGGAACCGATAGAGAAGCCGTCCACGTGCTCGAGGAACTTGTCCGCCAGCAGTGCGTTGCTCGGGATCTCGCACATCATGATCACCTTGAGCCCCCGCTCGCCACGGCGCAGACCGTTCTCGGCCAGAATGTCGATCACCTGCTCCACCTCGCCCACGGTGCGCACAAAGGGGATCATCACCTCGACGTTAGTCAGCCCCATCACATCGCGCACCCTTTTTATCGCCTCGCACTCGAGGGCAAAGCAGGGACGGAAGCTGCCGGCGATGTAGCGTGATGCGCCACGAAAACCGATCATCGGGTTCTCCTCGTGAGGCTCGTAGCCACGACCGCCCACCAAATTGGCGTACTCGTTGGACTTGAAGTCCGACATCCGCACGATCACCCGCTCCGGCCAGAACGCCGCCCCTAGGGTGGCGATCCCCTCGGTCAGCTTGGCCACGTAGAACTCCCGCGGGCTGTCGTAACCGGCGATCATCTTAGCGATGGTGGCCTGCAGCTCTGGCGTCTGCTGGTCAAACTCCAGCAGCGCCTTGGGGTGCACCCCGATCATCCGGTTGATGATGAATTCGAGGCGTGCCAACCCCACCCCGGCATTGGGCAACTGGGCAAAGTCGAAGGCCCGGTCCGGGTTGCCGACGTTCATCATGATCTTGATGGGCAGGCGCGGCATGTTGCCCACCTCGGTCACCGCCACGTCAAAGTCCAGCTCGCCGTCATAGATAAAACCGGTATCCCCTTCTGCACAGGAAGCGGTGATCCGCTGGCCCGGCTGGATATGGTCGGTGGCGTTGCCACAGCCCACCACCGCCGGAATGCCCAGCTCGCGGGCGATGATGGCGGCGTGACAGGTGCGGCCGCCACGGTTGGTGACGATGGCGGAGGCCCGCTTCATGATGGGCTCCCAATCCGGATCCGTCATGTCGGTCACCAGCACATCGCCGGGCTGCACCTCGTCCATCTGGCTGATGGAGGAGATAACCCGCGCCGGACCGGCGCCAATCTTGTGGCCGATGGCCCGCCCCTCGATCAGCACCTTGCCCGCTTGTTTGAGTGCAAAACGTTCGAGGGTGTTGGCCTCCTGCCGGCTGCGCACCGTTTCCGGGCGCGCTTGCACGATATAGAGCTGGCCATCCTGACCATCTTTGGCCCATTCGATATCCATCGGGCGGCCGTAGTGTTGCTCGATGATGAGGGCCTGTTTCGCCAGCGCCATCACCTCCTCATCGCTGATGCAGAAGCGGCTGCGCTCGGCCTCATCGGTATCGACAATCTTCACCTGACGGCCATGACCGGCATCGTCCGAGTAGGTCATCTTGATTAACTTGGAGCCGAGGGTCTTGCGCACCACCGCCGGGCGGCCGCCCTTGAGGGTCGGCTTGTGCACATAGAACTCGTCCGGGTTGACGGCCCCCTGCACCACCATCTCCCCCAGCCCCTGACTGCCAGTGATAAAGACCACGTCGTTGAAGCCGGACTCGGTATCCAGGGTAAACATCACGCCGGAGGCGGCAAGATCCGAGCGCACCATCCGCTGCACCCCGGCCGAGAGCGCCACGCCCTTGTGGTCATAGCCCTGATGCACCCGATAGGAGATGGCGCGATCGTTGAACAGAGAAGCAAACACATGCTTGACCGCCGTCATGACGGCATCGATGCCACGTACGTTGAGGAAGGTCTCCTGCTGACCGGCAAAGGAGGCGTCCGGCATATCCTCGGCGGTGGCGGAGGATCGCACCGCAAAAGACGCACTCATGCCATCACCCAAGCCCCCACTCAGCTTGTCATAGGCCACCTGAATGGCCTGCTCCAGCGCCGACTGGAACGGGGCGTCCACCACCCAGTCGCGGATCTGCTGACCGGCCCGGTTGAGGGCGGCGATATCGTCCACGTCCAGATTGTCGAGCAGATGGTGGACCTTGCCGTTGAGGCCGCTTGACTCCAGAAACTCGTTAAACGCAAAGGCGGTGGTAGCAAAGCCCCCCGGCACGGATACGCCGGCGCCAGAGAGGTTGCTGATCATCTCGCCAAGGGATGCGTTCTTGCCGCCAACTCGTTCTACGTCCTGCATTCCGAGTTGTTCGTACCAGAGCACGTACTGTTGCACTTGGATGTCTCCAGGTTGGTGGGCACCGATGCCATAGCACCTCGTGCGCCCGATTTAATCGATGAGGTTATGGGTAAGTCAGGTGCGTTATTGTCTGTTTCTTTTGTTGCCAACGACCATGAAAACGTTTTCTACTGGTTTTCAAAAAAATCCCCGAGCAAGCGTTGGGGATGGTCGAATGACCGGAACATTCTACAATGGCGACACAAAAAGATAACGATTCAGGTTTGCAAGCCACTTCACAACTTGGGCACAGCAGACCGGTTGACAAAACTGGTATGGTTTCGGGAGATACTTCTCACCCTTTACCCCATGCGACCCCACCCGCGGTATCACAGGAGCCCTACGTGCACACCGTATTTTATGTTTCAGACGGCACCGCCATCACCGCCGAAGTGTTCGGCCACGCGGTACTGAGCCAGTTTCCGCTGGCCTTCGAGCAGATCACTATCCCCTTTGTGGAGACACTGGAGAAGGCCCGTCAGGTACGGATGCGGATCGACGAGCAGTTCCGCCAGACCGGGGTGCGCCCCATCCTGTTTCACACCATCGTCGACCCGCTGGTACGGGAAGAGGTGCTCAAATCGGAAGCGGGCGGCCACGACTTTCTCAACACCTTCGTCAGCCCGCTGGAGCAGGAGTTGGGGGTAAAAGCCGAGCCCCGCCTCCACCGCACCCACGGTATGGAGAACCGCAAGCTCTATGACGATCGCATCGAAGCAGTCAACTTCGCACTGGCCAACGACGATGGCATCACCACCAGGGAGTACGATGAGGCGGACATCATCCTGATCGGAGTCTCCCGCTGCGGCAAGACCCCCACCAGCCTCTATCTGGCGCTGCAGTTCGGCATTCGCGCCGCCAACTACCCCTTTATCGAACAGGATATGGGCATGCTGGAGCTGCCCGCCCCGCTCAAGGCCAACCGTCACAAGCTGTTTGGCCTCACCATAGCGCCGCAGCGGCTGCACGAGATCCGCAACCAGCGCCGCGCCAACAGCCGCTACTCCTCCATCGAGCAGTGCGAGCAGGAGCTGGCCTGCGTGGAGCGGCTGTTTCGCCAGGAGGCGATCCGCTTCCTCGATACCAGCTCCCACTCGGTGGAGGAGATCAGCGCCAAAGTCCTCGAGGCGACCGGTCTGCGCCGCCAGCTCTGTTAAGCCAGCTTGACAGCTACCGGCATCCACAGCAGATAAAAATCACACGTACACTGTAAAAGTCAGGCACTGTGAGCTGTGGTTTGGATAGATGACAGTGAAAAGCGTGGATGAAAAAGGGATAAGCACCACAAATGCTTATCCCTCTGCTTGCCAACCTGTTCCAACCTGCCGTTGCGCGCCTGCCGCCCATTAACCGCCGTTCTGTTCCGCTCTGCTCTGCGCACAGCCAGAGTTAACTAACGATTGAGCTCAGGGTTGTTCATCAATCTGGCATAGAAGGCCAGCAAGCCGTGGCGCAGACGAACCCGCTCCGCCAGCCAGCTGCCAGCAACAGCCCCCGTCACCCCGCCAACCAGCAACAGCGGCGGCCAGTAGTGCAGCAACCCCTGATCACCGAGCAACAGCCAGCCCAGCAGCATGGTCGCGGCCACCAGCAACAACAGCGGACTGGCGGCAATCCCTAGCCAGAGCGCCACCAGCACTCCCCGGGCCACCCCTTGTTGCAGCACGCTTTCACTCTCTCGGTACTCCAACTCCCCGCACTCTTCCCTGCACTCTTTCCTGCACTCTTTCCTGCACTCTCGCTTGCCTGGCATCATTTGCATCCATTTATGGCTCAGCACCACAAAAGCCCACCCATCTGGTGATATGTCAATAAAATCGAATTCGATTGCACAAACATCAACCAAAAACTACCAACAAGACTCTCCAGATCATAAAAACGCTGCCATTGGTACAAAATACGACCATTCAACATGGAAAACAGGTGCATTCATGGCGGATTATCACTATTCTGCTTCGGTTGCCAGCCAATACTAAAAATTGAAAACGGCATAGCGTAACGAAATAAATACAGATTTTGTCAGGTTTTGGCTACGCACTGCGGCCTGCTCAGGATGAGCCCAATACCGGCAAGCGACAACAGAGACGTAAGGACAGACCCATGGATTTGAAACAAGACGGTGAGGAGCTGAAGCGCGGCCTTAAAAACCGCCACATTCAGTTGATTGCTTTGGGCGGCGCCATCGGCACCGGCCTCTTTCTGGGCATTGCCCAAACCATCAAGATGGCAGGCCCCTCGGTATTGCTGGGTTACGCCATCGGCGGCTTTATCGCCTTCCTGATCATGCGCCAGCTCGGTGAAATGGTGGTGGAAGAGCCGGTAGCCGGTTCATTCAGCCACTTTGCCTACAAATACTGGGGCGAGTTTGCCGGTTTTGCGTCCGGCTGGAACTACTGGGTGCTCTACGTGCTGGTGAGCATGGCCGAGCTGACCGCGGTGGGCATCTATGTCCAGTACTGGTGGCCCGAGATCCCGACCTGGATGTCGGCTGCGGTCTTCTTCGTGCTGATCAACGCCATCAACCTCTCCAACGTCAAAGCGTTTGGCGAGATGGAGTTCTGGTTCGCCATCATCAAGGTGGTCGCCATCATCGGCATGATTGGCTTTGGCGGCTATCTGCTCATCTCTGGCACCGGCGGCCCCGAGGCGAGCGTCACCAACCTGTGGGCACAAGGGGGCTTCTTCCCCAACGGCATCAGCGGTCTGGTGATGGCGATGGCGGTGATCATGTTCTCCTTCGGCGGTCTGGAGCTGGTGGGCATTACCGCCGCGGAAGCGGACAACCCCGAGAAGAGCATTCCCAAGGCCACCAATCAGGTGATCTACCGCATCCTCATCTTCTACATCGGCGCCCTGGCGATCCTGATGTCCCTCTACCCCTGGGGTAAAGTGGTGGAAGGCGGCAGCCCGTTCGTGATGATCTTCCACGCACTGGACAGCAATCTGGTCGCCACCGTGCTCAACATTGTGGTGCTGACGGCTGCACTGTCGGTCTACAACAGCTGCGTCTACTGCAACAGCCGGATGCTGTTCGGGCTGGCCAAGCAAGGCAACGGCCCGAAAGCCCTGCTCAAGACCAACAAGAGCGGCGTGCCGCTGGTCGCCCTCTCGGTCTCGGCCATCGCTACCCTGCTCTGCGTGCTGATCAACTACCTGATGCCGGGCAAGGCGTTCGGCCTGCTGATGGCGCTGGTGGTCTCCGCACTGGTGATCAACTGGGCGATGATCAGCCTCGCGCACCTGAAGTTCCGCAAGGCCAAGATCGCAGAGGGCGTTCAGCCCAAGTTCAAGGCGTTCTGGTATCCCTTCGGCAACTACCTCTGCCTCGCCTTCATGGCTGGCATCCTGGTGATCATGTATATGACCCCCGATTTTCGGATCTCGGTCGAGCTGATCCCCGCCTGGCTGGTGGTACTGGGTATTGGCTTTGTCATCAAGCGCAAAGGACAAGCCCAAAGCAAGGTCGCCGCCAATCTGGGTTAATGCCCGCAGCTGACGACACTAATGCAAAACGCCGATCTGATGATCGGCGTTTTTTATCTGGCAACTTCAGCTGCTCTTGCCATCACTCATAAATCACACGGTTGTGCAGATCACTTGATCCGTTTTCCTTGTGCATCCACTACCGGCTCCCCATCCTCCTTGCTGAAGGCACCTTGCTGAGGGCTTGGCAGAATATCCAGCACCACTTCGGATGGACGACACAGTTTGGTGCCAAGGGGCGTCACCACTATGGGGCGGTTGATCAAAATGGGATGCGCCAGCATGGCATCGACAAGTTCATCGTCGCTGAAGCGCTCCTCAGCCAGCCCAAGTTCCTCAAAAGGCGGCACATTCTTGCGCAGCAGATCCCGTACCGGCATTCCCATGGCCGCAATCAGCGCGATCAGTGTCGCGCGGCTTGGCGGCGTCTCCAGATAGTGGATGACGGTCGGCTCAACACCGGCGTTGCGGATGAGCGCCAGAGTATTGCGCGAGGTGCCGCACCCCGGGTTGTGGTAAATGGTGATCCGGGTGTCATTCATGATTAAGCCTCTGCGTTGAGATAGTTGCGTTTCATTCTAAGGGCTACGTTGACCAGGGCGATCAGCACCGGTACCTCCACCAGCGGGCCTATCACCCCGGCGAATGCTTGATCCGAGTTCAGGCCAAATACCGCGATAGAGACCGCAATGGCCAGCTCGAAATTATTACCGGTGGCAGTAAACGCGATAGACGCATTCTTGTCATAGGGGATCCCGAGCTTCTTGCCGACCAGAAAGCTGGTGAAAAACATCAGCACAAAATAGACCACCAGCGGAATGGCGACCCGCACCACATCCATCGGCAGTTCGACGATCATCTCCCCCTTGAGGCTGAACATCAGCACGATAGTGGCCAGCAGGGCGATCAGCGTGATGGGGGAAATCGCCGGAATAAAGCGCTCGGTGTACCACTGCTCCCCCTTGGCCTTGACCAGATAGTGACGGCTCAAAAAGCCAGCCAAGAAGGGAATCCCCAGATAGATCAGCACGCTTTGGGCGATATCCAGCATGGTGATATCCACTGCAAACCCCTGCAAACCGAACAGGGGCGGCAGGACGGTAATAAACAACCAGGCCATAAAGCTGTAGGTGAGGATCTGAAATCCGCTATTGAGCGCCACCAGACCGGCACCGTACTCCTTGTTGCCACCGCCAAGGTCGTTCCACACCAGCACCATGGCGATGCAGCGCGCTAAACCTATCAGGATCAGGCCCACCATGTAGTCCGGGTGGTCATGCAAAAACAGCAGGGCAATCACAAACATCAGGATGGGGCCGACCAGCCAGTTCATCACCAAGGAGAGAGTAATCGCCTGCCGGTCGCGGGTCATTGTGCCCATGGTGGCGTAATTCACTTTGGCCAGCGGCGGATACATCATCAGGATCAGACCGATGGCCAGCGGCACATTGGTGCTGCCGACCGACATCGCCTCGTTCCACTGGGCCACTTGCGGGAACAGATAGCCAATCCCCACCCCGATGGCCATGGCGACAAAGATCCAGAGGGTGAGATTACGGTCGAGAAAACTCATTTTTTTGCTGACGGGCAGATCGCAGCAATCGTTGGTACTCATCAAAAGACTCCAAAAGTATTGAGTGGGATGAAAGGCTCAACGCGAACAGAGGCCGCGCTTGATGGTGCCTTCCATGGAATATGGTGGGGCGCTATCTCATGCCTCCTGATGGATCGGGTGACATAACCCTTGCAATGCTGCCACTCCCACCGGCTCGTCGGCCTGCAAGGGCACCACCGCATAACGTTTCGCATGGCACTCTTTGACCGCGGCGATATGGGGCTGCTGGCAACAGGCGCGCTGGGCCAACAGTGGCGAGGTGACGCTGGCAGGGGAAAGCAGGTGATTCACCACCCAGGCCCAGGGCTCGATACCGGCACGGCGCAGTTCCGCTTGCAAGTTGGCCGCCTCCTGTACCGGAGTCGGCTCTGGCAGGGTGACGATCATCACCTTGGTCTGCTTCGGGTCTTGCAACTGCATCATGGGGGTAGTGAAGTGCAGGCCTTTGTTGCCCATCTGGCGAGCAATCTCCCGGTGATAGGCGCCGGTCGCATCAAGCAACAGCAGGGTATGGCCGGTCGGCGCCGTGTCCATCACCACGAAGCGCTTGCCAGCCTCGCGAATGATCCGCGAGAAAGCCTGAAACACGGCGATCTCTTCGGTGCAGGGGGAACGCAGGTCCTCTTCCAACAGGGCGCGGCCCTGGGCATCGAGACTCGCCCCCTTGGTGGCCAGCACCTGGGCACGGTACCGCTCGGTCTCGGCGTGGGGATCGATGCGGCTGACCTCCAGACTGGGCAAGGCCCCGGCCAGGGTCTCCCCCAGATGGGCAGCGGGATCTGAGGTAGTGAGATGCACTGGCAGCCCGCGACTGGCGAGCTCCACCGCCACGGCCGCCGCCATAGTCGTTTTCCCCACCCCGCCCTTGCCCATCAGCATGATGAGGCCGTGGCCATCGCTGGCCAGTTCGTCGACCAGTTGCTGCAACCCGGGGTGCTGCGGGGACTGCTCGGCGGTGGTGCGTTCGACCGCATCAGCACCATCAACGCCAGCGGCAGACACTGCGCCCAGTAACTGACGCAGGCTCTCTACGCCCACCAGATTGGTCGCCAGCAGCGGTATTCTCTCTTGTGGCAAGCGTGCCAGCAGCGCGGGCATCTGTGCCAGCGCCTGCTGCTCCCGTTGCCAGACGGCAGTCGCTAGGGGGTCATCCGACAGCTCGCTTTGGGGGAAGATGCCATTGATCACCAACTGCTGATTGGCAAGACCAATGGTCGCCAATTCATCATGGGTGCGCGCCACTTCCCGCAAGGTGGAGGCTTGTGCCCGGGCCACCAGAATAAGCCGGGTTTTCAACCCATCCGACAAGGCTGCGACCGCCTCGGCGTATTGACTACGCTGTTTTTCCAGCCCGGCCAATGGCCCCAGACAAGAGGCATCACCCTTGCCTTGCTCCAGGAACTCACTCCATGCCCCCGGTAGTTGCAGCAGACGGATGGTGTGACCGGTGGGGGCCGTGTCAAATACGATATGGTCATACTGATCCACCAGCAGGCGGTCAGTCAGCAAGGCGGTGAACTCGTCAAAGGCGGCAATCTCTGTGGTGCAGGCGCCGGAGAGCTGCTCTTCAATGCTGCGCACCACACTCTCGGGCAACTTGCCACGCACCGGGCCGACGATCCGTTCCCGATAGGCTTGCGCCGCCGCTTGCGGATCTATCTCCAGTGCAGACAATCCGCTGACGGCCGCGATGGCGGTGATCGTGTTGCCGATGGTTGTGTCAAATACCTGACCGACGTTTGAAGCCGGATCCGTGCTGACCAGCAGCACCCGTTTGCCACTGTCACACAAGGCGACCGCACAGGCGCAGGCCAGCGAGGTTTTACCCACGCCCCCCTTGCCGGTGAAAAAGAGAAACGGCGGTGCATCAGTCACAAACGAATAGCTCAGCAACGCGTTACTCAAAGACGAGGACATAAGCGACTCCAATCAGGCAAAACAAGGCAATTCACCGCGCAGGCGGCAGGGATGTGGTCAGCAACACTCAGGGGTTAGCAGCAACCACTGCTGCCGCAACAGCCGCCGCTCTTGGCGATCCCTTTGATGGCCACTTGCGGCGCGGGCAAACCAGCATAACGGGCCAGCTCACTGCGGCCGGGATAACGGCCGGTGAGCACCACCTGACCATCCACCAGCACCAGCGGCAACCCCGCCTCCCCTGCATGCATCAAGAAGGCGCTGACAGCTGGGGTCTCGGCAAACACCATCGGCTGCTGCGCCAGATTGAAGCGCTCGATGGCCACCCCCTGCCCCTTGGCCCATGCCACATCGGCCGCAAAGTTCACCAACCGCTGCTCTACCTCGGTACCGCAGACACCGCTGGCACAGCACAGTGCCGGATCAAAAATCTGGATAACAGACATGGCATTACTCCTTATTGCAGCAAGATTGCTCGGGCAATACATGGGGCGAACAGCTCGACGCGGCACGCATCATCCCGCACGCTTCGGGATGCCCGGCGCAGCACTCTTCCGTGAGGTAGCCGATAAGATCCAGCATCAGGGGAATGTTGGCCCGGTAACGTAAAAAACGACCTTCTTGCGCCACCGACAACAGATCAGCATGCAGCATGGCTTTCAGATGAAATGACAGTGTGTTCGGGGCGATATCCAGTTCACTGGCCAGCTGGCCCGCAACCCTGCCTTCCAACCCGGCCTTGACCAGCAGCCGCCAGACGTCGAGACGGATACCGGATGCAAGAGACTCGAACACTTTAGTGGCTGTATCTTTATTCATGGGGACCTCTTCATCTCACTTCATGGCTACAACTATACAAGAACTATTGAAATGATCAAACCACCGCCACCCTCCTCCTGCCGCAGACAAGACAAAGGGCCTTGCGAATGCAAGGCCCTTTGTCTCTATGTGGGTCAGTACGACCCGCGTGATCACGACCATTTAAATTTGAAACACAAAGCAATACACCACCAGCAAGCAGGACATAGTACCAGCCGATAAGATGTTCACTATGGTTGCTTTGACCAAGTGGGGATTGAGCGTGACCCGGCCATTGGAAGAAAAACTTCCCCAACCATTTACTGAATTTGAATACCCAAACTTCCAAGCAACTCAGTTGTCATTGTACCTGTGGGACTTAACCCATGGTCACGCTGATAACGTTTAATCTGAGTACGGGTTTTGGGGCCCAACTTGCCATCAATAATGCCCACATCATAGCCTTTGGCGAACAGCGCGACTTGTACTCGCATGATCAACTCCATCATTGCACTGTCATTTGCAGTAGGACGTTTTACCGTAGAAGAACCTGTGGTGGGGTACAGACTTTCTTTAGTGGTGCTATTGAGGCTACTGGTGCTACTGCCCGTAGAGATTGAGGGCGTAGTCACAGGGGCGCTATAGGTCGAAGTACCATAGCCAGAATAGTGAGAACGATGACTTGAATGCGAGCGATGTGAACTGTGTGAGCGATGTGATCTATGCGCTGCATAGAGGTTGTTCACATTCAAGTTCAGCGACGATTCCATATTTGGCAAGTTGTCCAAATTCAATTGACTCAATGCTTCATCGGAAAGGTGTGCAGGGCTGGCTGTAGCGCCATGTCCACCCAAAACACTCAGACCAAATACTCCCCATCGTTGCAAAGTGGACATGAGTTTTTTCATAGTTGCTCTTTTACCTCAATATAAGATTCATCATTAATGCTATTTAACGCTTTAATTAAAACACCGGATTTATGATAAAGGTTCGACTCAAAAAAGCCACAGCAGATAGCTTTTGACGCGCAACTATCACAACCATTAGGAAACTCATTTTTCCAGTCAGAAATGCTTTGTACTGCAATATCTCGCAAGCTCAGCGGAAGATGACATTGTGGAATATTATAAATCAATGCCTGTATTCTATTTAATTTCAGGATATTAACTCCCGATACCAATGCAGGTATATGCTCAGTAATTGAAGAATAAACTTGTGCATAATTTCGCTTGGCAAAACCTGTTAATTCAACTCCCATAAACGCAACAAATGAGACGAATGATAAGTTCCTGGAAATAAATTCACATAATGCTTCAATATTATTGAGCACATCCATGGTTAAAACAATGCGCAGTTCAATATGTTGCCCGATTGTTTCAAGGTGATAGAGACCATTGATGGTCTGGTTGAATGCACCACGAGACTGCACATGATAATCGTGCTCGAGAGCTGTCGAACCATACAATGGGATACCCCACAGTACTCGCTGGTGCCCAATCTGCTGAATGTTATTGATGAAATTTCTGTCACTCAGTTTTTTGCCATTGGTCAAAATATGGAGCTGGGTTTGAGGCAGTTTCTCGTGACAATGGCTAAGAATGTTTAAAAAATCAGCGCTAAGGATGGTTGGCTCACCACCACTTACCCCCAATGTGCGCGGATCATCATCAAGCAAATTAATGATGCCCAGAGCATCATTTATCCGCCAAGAGTCATCGATGTCTTTTGGCGGTTGTGAGCACATTATGCAGAAGTTATCGCACCGCTCGGTCAGAAATAAAGTGTTGGAGTCACTGCACTGTTTGTAGACAATGTAAACAGCATTATTTAAGGTCACAATAATATCACCATCCTCAAGGGGATCGGCTGTCTCGGTGACCTGGATAATTTGACCTTCAAAGGGCGGTGTTGCTTGATCATAAATGACAACCGCCCCCCAATTAATAGAGAGCAGGGCCTCTGCTCGATCTTGCCTGTCTGGGTAGATCAGACAAAGATCCTCCGGTGATCGCCCATTAGCAACGTAACTCTCAATCGTCGTCACCCGCAATGGGCGACGAATGATAGAGGGATTGTGAATTTCAGCTTTTAATTTCAGCTTGAAGCTCATCGTACTTACCCTTTTGTGATCCATGAGGTGAATACGCCCTTGTTTTCCTCAAGGAGGCTGAACAGATGGCGATACAATGGCTTTTGCTTATTGCAAAAGTCATTCTTGGCCCTGTGCCCACACATATCCCCTGTACGGGAATAGTTTTGAATGGGGTTGGATCCGCAGTAGGGAAGGTAGGCGCAATAGGCACAGGCTGGCAGAGATTCAGCAACCCCGCTCAGCAAAATCCCAGCCATCACATCAGATGAAATCAGCTCAACATAGGGGGTATCTACCGAGCCCAGACAGAACTTATTGTCACCCATGTCATAGAGCATTCTGGCTTCATCTGAGGGGTAAACGTAGCCGTTGTAGTGATAGACCAGCACCCCAGTACCATCTCCACAGGGAGAGCGCAGATCAACATAACCTACCGCACGCCCAGTTAGCATATTATTCAATGCCAAAGAAGCGGTGACTTCATCGAGATAGTAGCCAGATTTATTGATATCGATGATATATTTCAGACTGTTTTTATAAAATTCAAAATACTCAATTGATGTATAGCTGACTTTACTTTCCTTTTTGACGGCAAAGCCATACATATTAAGTGGGCGCAAGAAGATGGAATGAAAGCCATGCTTCACATACTCATCAACAATTTCTTCGTGAAATGGCAGGCTATCTTTGGTGATTGTAGTCATAGCAGCAATAGCATCATCACCAATGGCGTCTCTCACTTTCCGAATACCCGCAAGGGTACTTTGATAACTATTACCACAAGTAGATGGCCGATTTTTATTGTGCAGCCATTCTGGACCATCTAATGATGTAGATATCTGTATTTCATTAATCTTGATGAAATCAAGCATCTCGTCTGTGATACATTGAAGGCTAGTCGCAATCACAAATACAATGCTCTTGCCATGAAAATGGTTTTTCTCGTGAGTGTAATCAACAACACTTTTAATTAAATCGAAAGCCAGCAGAGGCTCACCACCCTGAAATTCAATGGTGATATGTTGGTTAGGTGATTCAAACACCCGATCTACCGCATGTCTAGCCGTCTCTTGTGACATATCATATTGTGATGAGATAATCGATTTCCTGCTCGCTTGACAATACTCGCAGGAATTCGCACATCTCAGCGTCACCACAAATATATGCAGACCAGGCCCACCGCTCAAAAAGGATTTGCGCTGCCTGTATTTAGCGGATAAGCATCGTAGCGCATAAGAGTCTTCTGAGCCTGATAAGAAGCTTTTTCTTTTTAACTCATTATAAAGCGCAGTATCAGTTGGTAACTTACCTGCAACTAAATCTTGTAACTCGGAATATTTAACAAAGGAATATTCGCCCACCATATTGACGATTAATGTATCATCATTATTCAGCCGCTCAAAATTGAACGGCAGTAGTGAATAATTATTGTCCGTGAAGTCCTCTTTATTTTTAATTTTATTATTCATCGGACTGCACACTCCATGCCTCGCGCAGCGCAGCACAAACTAAAGCATCTTTCACTACTTTTGTTTTTTCCTCAATCACCACCCGTAGCTCATGATCAACTAGCGCATTTTTAAATTCAGCCTCAAAACTGCGTGATACCGGTGTGGCATCTAATTTAGAAATAGTAATAGAATACATTCCATCATTCATTTTAATATCGAAGTGAAAATCACCCGCAAAACCATAACAAGTCCGCAACAATGCATCTTTACTAAAAATGGGATCAATAACTAGATTCATGATAACGCTCAAGAAATATACGATGAGGGCAAATGCTATATTTTTATACCACAGCTAGAGGAGAGTTAACTGAAAACTTGGGGTTCACTTGGAAATATCTGACCATTACTTGCGATAGCTCAATATTTAGATGTTTTTCCTATGGCCCAGCATCACACATAAAGCATTGCATATTGAGTCGTTATCCCTCCCAAGTTTATTTTCTATCTAGACAAATACGCAGATATGCCAAATCACTCACAACATCGCTCAGCAATACAAAAGAAAAATACCCTGCGATTGCAGGGCATTTTAAGTTTCCAACTTGAATGGCCGTGATCAGCGCATGATCATGACCATTTAAGTTGGAAACTAGCAGATCAAGCGATTCAGTAACTTAGCGACACCACAAATGACATTTAAGTTGGAAACTCAATAGCGATCCTCCGCCTGCTCAACGAACAAGCAGGACATTTAAGTTGGAAACCAAGCTCTGTTTGCCATGATAGTGACCATGTAACTAAATTACAAAACAGCTAATTACCTCTTATGAGTAGTGGCAGGCAGACGCTTGTCATTTGTCCGCAGTTAGCAGAGAGGCTACATGCTGGTGTTGAAAGGTGTGGCTGTAGGTATATGACGCCACGGGAAGTCAGCCTAGCTGATCCCCTTGTAATGACATCATTTGTTAAGCACATCATCAAACTCCGACAGTTGTAAGTCATTTTTCCCCTGCAACATATCGCTCGCTAACGATCTACGCTGGTCCAGTAAATCATCGAGCGTTGCCTCAAAGGTCTGAATGTCAGCATCACGAATGGTTGGATAATAGACAAATACATCCTTGGTCTGACCTATACGGTATGCTCGGTCGGTCGCCTGATCTTCTTTGGCCGGATTCCAGCACCGGGTAAAATGGATCACATGGTTTGCTCCCTGCACATTGACACCAAACCCCACCGCCACGGTGGAAAGAATAATCACATTAAAGCCTGACACTGCCTGGAAACGATCAATCAGACGTTGGCGACTATTCAGGCTATCGCTACTTGTACTGGTGTCCCCATTAATGATTGTTGGGGATATATCGAAACGGACCTTAACCGCGTGCTGTACTTCACGCTGAACATCCCGTAGTTCGGTGAAGATGATAACCTTATCCCCGCTGCGACGGATGTTATCTAGTTGTTCTAGCAGCCACCTCATCTTAGGGGAATGTTCACGTAACCAAAGGTCAGGCTCCACACAATAGGGGTGGGCACAGACCAGCTTGAGTTTATGCAACACAGGAAGGATGAAACTCTCTTTACTCCCTGCGGCCTCCTGCACCAATTGTCGCTGTCGATATTCACCAATCTGCTGGTTATAGAGAGAACGCTGCCGACTAACCATGGTCAGATTGCGGCAAGTGCGATCTTCTATCTTGGAAGGCAAATCCTTAGCCACATCCTGCTTGGTCCGCCGCAAGGTCTGGGGTTCAATCAAGGAACGTAATCGAGCCAGAGCTTCTAGATCCTTGCACTCCCCCTCTTCAATTGGTTTTTGGTATTCACGACCAAACTGGTTTAAGGCCCCAAGCAAACCTGGCTGGACAAAATCAAACAGGCTCCAGAGATCGATCAAGGTGTTTTCTACTGGAGTACCAGTACAAGCAATGCGAAACCTGGACTTCATGGCTTTAATAGCCCTAGTCACCATAGCGGCCGGATTTTTGATTTTTTGGGCTTCATCACAGATCACCATGGCCCATGACTGACGACCCAAGGAGATCTCTTGGGAACGCAGCGTCTCGTATGTTGTTAACACGATACGAGCCTCCTGTAACCAACCGGGACGCAGCAGATTTGTTACACCCTGCTGACGCAATGATTCTGGGATTTCATAGCTGCGAAACTTTGCCTCAGATAGAGCATCACCGTAGAGCCGCATGACTGCAATGTCATCGGCATAGAAGAATTTTCGCAATTCTGCTTCCCAGTTATCCAATAACGAAACCGGGGCTACGATAAGTACAGGATCACCACTTGGTTGACGTTCCAGATAATCAACCACAAAGGTAAGCAATTGGATCGTTTTTCCTAAACCCATGTCATCAGCTAAGAGGCAACCAGATACATGTTCTGGTGACAGCTCGAACAGATGCTGTAACCATGCCACACCGTGTAATTGGTGCTCACGCAGCGAGATTTCTGGCTTAAGCCTCTCCGGTAAGAACGGGGAGGAAAGATGCGCCTGTTGAATCGCATCTTGTCGCCACTTGGCATAACCCACCTCGTCGATATTTTCTTCCACCAGCAAACCAATGCTGTTTTTCCTCATGGATTCTTGAACTGTTGGCTCTTCGCTCCGGACCTGCTTTCGCCATTCCTTTTGTATCTGCTCAGCCAAGCGCAATGGCACGGGTTGCTCAGATCCTGGCAAACAAAGATGCCCTGCTCCCTCTGCAAACGCTTCGTCAATACGCTTTGATAACTCATCCAGCGCCGCTGCATCGTCAAAATTGATCTGTGCGACAACGTCACCCACTGACTCCTCAATTCCATTCGATTCGCTCGAAAGCCAATCCTGACCGGTTGTTCGGGTCAGGAAAGGAGATGATACTGGCACTACCTCGCCGAGACCGATAATGCGATCACCATAGCGAGAGAGTTCAAACAAAGAATCGAACAACTCTCCGGACACCTCTCGTTGCCAGCGATCTAGCAACTTTTCGATTTCCAACAATTGCTGCTCGTCAAAGTCGCCTAACTCCAGCTCAAAACCCTGCCAGAAACCTGCGCTCATACCAGCAGCCAGCTTAAGGCGCAGCTCCTGTACAAAAGGCGCAAATATTCCAGGTGAATTGAAACTCAGTGTTTCATCAGGGAGTGGCTCTCGGCTTATAGGGGAGAGATGCAGCAATACGGTGGAGATCTTCCCACTTTCGGCCTCGCATTGAGGTTCCAGACGAAAGTGATGAAAATAGATCCCCGCATCGACAAGCGATTGCTCGTGCTGCTCTGGATCGAGTACCACGCTGGTCATTTCTCCCAGCAGGGCATAGGGATTGCGCAACAGGGACAACGCCGAATCCCCAGCCACCCTTCTCCCCGGTATCGCCTTGATGGCTTCGAGTACTTGCTTGATCTCAGGCTCTATCAACACATGAGCGATGGTGCCATCTGGTTGCGTGATACGGTATCTGTCCTGTACCCGTTGGGTAGCATCAAATGAGGAAAGGAACCCAACTGGTTGTTCAGGAAAATCAACGCCAACCTCAATGACAGGACAAGAGTCGATCTCTGCCTTACGTGGTCGCAAAGCCAGTCGCTGAGGTTTAACGACCACTGTCTTGGCAAGAAAACCATCCATGTCGGCATTAGCCGCTATGGCAACACTGCGAATAACGGCCCACCCTTCATAGTTGGTCGCCTCACCCGGCTCATCCCTCTGACAACGAGCAAGGTCACGCAGAGACTCACAGAGCTGCCAGCTGGCTTCGTTCAGTAGACGTTGTCCCTTCTTCGTTGTTACCAACGCCCCCTGACGTTTTAACTCGACATGTTCTCCCGTTACTTCATCACTCCAGTGAGTAATCGCAACGGTGAACTGAGGATCGACCAAGCTGCCTCTGCATTCCAATTTGGGGCGTAGATCAGTACAGTGAGGCAGCGACAACAACGCCAGACTACTTTCATGATCGGCGTCGGCCATTAATCGATACATATCACGCCATGTCAGGAGCCAGCGGTCGCTAAGCACCGCAACGTACTCCTCCTCGGCAAGCTGCTCCAGATAGGCAACCAAGGCCCATCGCTCAGGCTCGCTCTGAATACGTTCGGCAAACACGATCCCTCTCTCATCCGCCTGCCAACATGGGCTGAGATCAACCGGATCATGCTTATTTTTCCCAAATTTGCTAAACCAACGTCCAAGCATCATTTTTTCCAAAACATAAACGGGCTGCCAGTTTTGACCACAAAACCATTGCGCCTCAGAAGCAAAATGTCATCTGTATTGCGCTGCTTGATCTCTATATGGAAAGCACCGCCCTTTTCACGATGATCCGTATAATGTCGCAGGTTTTCGCCTAACTGTTCGAGCAACAGAGCAAAATCAACTTTCCCCTTACCGCCTGAATGAATCACAACGGTCCGATCAGCAGGTGTGTTCACAACTCGGCTCTTTGATTCAGGATTGTTGCCAAGGGGAGCTTGAAATGATGGAACGCTTGGTTTGACAATTTTTGGTTTAACTACACGATTCCATAATTGATTGGCTCCCTGTGGGTTTGGAACAATACCAAGCAACCGTAACTCATCATCATATTTTTGCTGCCACCCCTCCATCGCATCGGGCTTTAATGGTTTGGGAACATGTATCCAACGCCCCTTCGCGAGGTTTTTTTGTTTCAAATCATGAGTTAAGTGCAATGTACTGACATCAGGATTAAATCCGCAGGAGTTAGCTCGATATACATAACAGGCGTTTCCTGTGTGCGAAAACTCGACAAAGATGTAATCGCCAATCTGCATGATTACTGCGTTATCAGCTGGCGAGCCCCCAGATAAATCTCCTAGGCGGCCCTTATTTTGATCACGAAAACGGACAAACTCTCCATCTCGGTTTAATTGAGCATCACGTCCCATCACGATACGGGTATAACTCATCTGATCGGCAAAACGGAGCCAATAGAAGAGACGCGCCTGATCAACCTCGCCTTCACCTTTCAGCAAACTAAAAAAGTGCTGTAAATCCTGCTTGGCAAGCCATGCCCCCACCATGTCACATACCGGTTTAGCCACATGGTGACGCCAGCGGTTTTGATCGGATTTCAACTGGGGGTTCCCCCAGATCTCCAGACCTGCTTGTATCAAGTTAGCTTGTGGCTGAACATGACAGCTACAACCATGATACCGAGTGAGACAAGCAGCCATGATCTCGTCGGAATGACGCCTATTATTGATAGCCATCAGCGCCAGCAATGCCGGTAACCGAGCTAAAAATGGCGCTTCATCAAGTTCAGCAATCCTTTTCTGCACAACGGCAACAATTTGATGCCACAACCAACTTTCTGTCGGGATCTGGGCAAGAGTCTGTAGCTGAGTGAGGTCTGTTACTGTTCCCTCGAATATCTGCTGCCCTAACCGCAAGCCAGCTTCACTCTGAAAAAGCTCTTGATGCTCATCAACTACCCGCATCCAAGCTTTAAGCTTCTCCGGATTCCGGAGTACACGATAACCATCCCGGATATAAGTGCGCAGTTGTTGCCAGTTTTGGCTCTTCTCAGGCTCTATTGCCTCATAACCAAAATAGCTGAAGCAGAGAGCAGTCCAATCCCGGCGAACCAACTCACGGCTATCGATGTGAGCAGATACATGCCTACTCACTCGTGGAAAGACCTTTTCATCATCTAGCAACTGCTTGCCTGCTTCAACGCAGTCAACAAGCCCTGCATATACCAACCGCCACTGCCGCCGGGTGAGCGGTTCATTACGCAGGAAGGCCGCCAGAGCGGCATGACGCTTCTCCTTCGGTGGTTCTGGAGCTGCCTCCGCTTGGTCAAACCTAGCCTCAACCTCAGATCTAGCTCGCTGCAAAGCCGAAAAGGAATGCAGAGTCCTCTCCTGATAGCGACCATTGACCCGCTCCACACTGGACTCCAAGATCGCCGTAAGACGGGAAATTGCATCCACCATCAGCGCATCTCCAACTGACAACGTTCAGCCGTCATCAGACCAGAAAACTGAGGTGCGCTCTCCGCCGCCTGCTGCTTGTCTTCCTTGAGCCCATAAAACTGCATGCGCAGCTCCACTCGACGACTTGCCTCTTTGCTGTCCTTGGCATTGTTAAAAGAAACACCGCCAGCCAAAAACAGGCTACGGATCTGCTGCTGGTGTTCGGCAGAAAGGGATTGCTGCAACTGGCTCCGTCCGTCAAGCAGTGCACACATTACCCACTCGGAACGCTGTAGCGACAAGTGGAGGTTATAGAGGTAAGAACCATCCGTATCGGTAAAACCTTCAACCACCACCTGTTTCATCCAACGTTGCCCCTCTGGGCTATCGGTAACATCCAGGATCAACGGCACCACGTCCTGCAATGCCTGCTGACCCTGTGGGTCTAGAAAATATTGGTTGTGACCAAAGCGACCGGCCTCCCCAAAGCTAATCCGGTTGTCACGACAGTCAACTTTAATGATGTTGCTCTTCTTTCGCGCCAGTATCTCCAAGCTTTGACAGATACGGGCAATATCCTGCCCTCTTTGCTTTTCTCCAGCCTCAACTTCGCGAATACGCTGGGTCACAGACGCAAGTGAAGCAACCATGACAACCAAGAACAACACCATCATGGCAGTCATCAGATCGGCATAAGATATCCAAAACGGCTTTTCCGCCTCATCGTTGCGACGCGAGGCCGGAGCGCCTTTCATCCCGAACATAAGTTAGCCCCTTAGCGCCGCACCTTGATAGACTCAAACAACTCGGAAAGATCCTCAATTCCTTCCTTCATATCATCGATACCACCAGCAAGCCCCTTCACCGCTTTGTCTAGCTCACTATCGAGACTTCCCATGGTCTTGACCAGATTACGATTCAACCCATCGGCAAACTCATTGAACCCTTTCGCTAGAGCATTGCCAATCTGGTCCAAATATTCTGTGGCCTCACGATTAAGGTCACGCATCCGCTCACCGTGTTGCCTGAGATCGTTAATTAGTTGTGCTCGCTGGCTTTGTTCGCTCTGCGCCCCGGCGACTACGGACTCGATGGTAGCCAAAACTTTGGCCGCAGACTCTCGATGATTGCGGTATTCACCAATAATGGTTGTGAGCTCACGGGAAGCTACCGCCAGCTCTCCACCGACTTGCTGCGCCGACCCCAATACTTTGGCAGCGGTCTCACCCGCTTGCACCACACTGCTGCCCGCGGTGTCGAATCGATCCGCAGCAAGGCGCATCTTGTCTGCCCCTTGTGCCATTTGCTGCAAGTGCTCTCTAGTTTGCAAGCCAAGAAGGTCAATAACTTCCTGTGCCTCTTTGCGCTGCTGCTCGACCAATTGCAGCGTCTCTCTAAGCTGCTTATCCAACCCACCAATAACCGTTTCAGTTGTATTCCTGATATCCGCCTGTGCCAAGCGATGCTGTGCATCCATTCCTTCTTGGTTAGCGTTAAAGGTCTGGAACATCTGATTAAGTTGTGAGCCCAGCTGAGTCAAGTTTGTGGACATGTTGGTCATGACCTCTTCTTGCCCTTGGCCAATACTCCGCTGGCTCTGTTCAATAAAGCTATTCAGGTGTTCGGCTATCTGTTGCTGACGGGCCTCACTCTCGGCAAACAATCTCTCCAATTGGTGAGCTATGCGTTCACTGGCATCCTCGCCCGAGCTTCCCATTCGCTCTACCGCCGCCTGCATTTTTGACAACATCTCGTTCATGCCATTCTGCATACTGGCTTGACCAGCCTGCATGTCTGTAAGCAGTTGCGCGATGACTGTGGCACTTTGCTGAGAAGAGGACTCGCCAGCTCGCCGCATATCGTCCACCAATGCCACAAAGCCTTGCTGCATGGACTGCATTGCAGTTACTGACTGACCGAGCATTTCATGCAAACCGCTGAACTGTTGACCGAAAGATGCATCTAGTTTGCTCATGAAAGCACTCAGTACATCCGTCAATAGATGCTGAACTTGGCCTGACTGATCGCCACTTGCCTGCTTCACTGAACCAGCAATTTTTTCCAAGGGATCTTTAAGACTATGTTCGATGGAGCGACCGATCTGGGTAGCCAAAGATGTGCCAACCTCTTGATAAGAGGTTGAGAGGGTATTGGCCAGTTTGAGATTTTCCTGAACCTGGGTATCAACCAGATTTTGCATCATGGTGCGTAGATCACTGACCAAGCTGTCTTTCAGTTGTCGTGCATTAACTGCACTTTCATTGCTGGCCTTAACCAAGTCAGCTAAATATTCCTCACCCACACCACCCTTGAAGAGTTCATCAATGGACTCGGTCAACTTTTCCAGTAACTGGAGGCAACGTCCCCAACGCCATTTTTCCAATCCAGTCACCACGATGGATGCAAAGATTGCGATCGAAGACCCAACAAAAGCAAAAAGCACGTCATTGAGCAAGCGAGAGACACTTTCGGTAACCTTGGCAGGATCCGACACATCAAAATGCATCAAACCCGACATCAAACCCAGGAAGGTGCCTACGATACCTAACCCTGTCAGTACACCTGGCAGGTGTTTGAAAACCTCGGTGCGGAGAGGCGTCTCTACAATACTAGGCACTGAGAAGAAAGTGGCAGATAGGGAGGTTGCTCGCACAGCAACTAATCGACTCTCTCCCTCAACCAATTCACTCTGTCTGTGCAGAGTGTCAGCGTATTCTTTCCATGCATGATTCATGGCCCGATATTTGGGCTCAGCAAACATGGCTGTAGCCTGTTCTAACTTTTCAGAAGCAGGTAGTTCATGCTGTATTTCTAATCCCTTGCTAGCCTGCTTTAACTTGTTCGCCACCAAAAATGATGGCCCAAGATAAAACGCACAAAAAAATGCGGAAAACAAAACTACCAGACAGAACACGATGGTAGGGACAGAGCTGGGCTCAAGGTGCTTAAGCCAGTCGAACAACAAGGTGAAATTCATGCATGACTCCCGATTTTGAGAGATGCAGTATATCAACTCCAATAAATGTGTTTTTAATCAAAATCACTCTATTTGACATATTCAGGATAATGCAGTCGATATTTTGCACCCCATAATGGGTTTAACGCCCATTTATCCCCCTAACGAGGGGCACATAACCATTCGAAGGGGATTGAAAGTTAATTGCAGTTTACAAGTGAGGGGGGGGTAGGCAGGGCCATAGATAGGCAGGTACGGTTTACCGCGAAAGTAGTCAAAAAGGGATGTCATTAACGAAAAGGACTCACATGCAAATCATTCGCCAATTGGCACACGCCTGCGTTGAAAAATGACGAAACCAACCGCCGAAAAAACAATAACCGTTTGTTATTAAATGATTTTTATGAAAAAAACTGATGTTGTGGTCAACCGCTCACGAATACCCCAAACTAGATGATGT
This sequence comes from Aeromonas sobria, assembly GCF_006243315.1. Classification (GTDB taxonomy): domain Bacteria; phylum Pseudomonadota; class Gammaproteobacteria; order Enterobacterales; family Aeromonadaceae; genus Aeromonas; species Aeromonas sobria_A. The sequence continues at coordinate 51,334 of NZ_NKWE01000021.1, read as the reverse complement.
CCCAATGCACTACTGAGTGGTGACTCGCATTGGGCTGCCATCAACAACTCCCTGAAGGAGGCACAGACTCATCATGACTCATGTAGAGCAATCTCCCCCAACCAGCAATCTATCTGTTCTGGAGTCGCTCGGTCTACCACGTAACTGGCTAGCCGCCCATCAGCACATAGTGTCTGGTGTATCTCCTGAGATCGTCGTCAAACTGAGCTCGCTATTGGGGTCTAATACCCGAACAATTTGCCAGATGATTGGTATTAGCCGAGACACACTGAATCGCCAAATCAAACGGGGCAATCGCTTATCGACAGCTCAGGGAGATCGCGTTTACTGGGCAGCCTTAGCAGTGGACGCAGCCATATCCCTACACCGGGGAGATACTGCTAAAACGATGAGATGGCTCACCCGCTCTGCGTGGGGATTAGGTGGTGAAAAACCGGCCGATGTGATTACTACGCCTATGGGAGCGCAGGCAGTTATCGATCTTGTCGGCCGGATTAGGCATGGCATCCCCTGCTGATTAAGGGTCATACCATAAAGAACCAACAATAGGCTAATTTGGTGAGCCGATCACCCAGACCAATCGGCTCATTTGATGAGCCGATCACCTCGACCAATCGGCTCATTTGATGAGCCGATCACCTCGACCAATCGGCTCACTTGATGAGCCGATCAACACAACCACTCAAATCGTGGTTAGATAAGCTCTCGATTGCCTTCAATTTTCCCAAATTGATCAGGGTCTGCGGGTTGATAATCATCCGAAAACATATTCATCAACCGATGCTCCTGTCTCAGGTTGGCCAGCGCCCCAAAAAAGCAGCCTTCACATAGGTGTACCTGATATCGTTCACCATCGTGCTGCGAACCATAACCCCAGCAAGCCTCCAGCGTGCCGAATTCCTGCGTACCGAGCGATTTAGTAGTACTAGCACCACAGACATCGCACAAAATATCGACGACCTGTGTGGTAGGAACGATTGCTTCGACCTTCATGGCAATACTCCTCGTTGTGATGCCTGATATCAGAACCTGTATAGGTATCGACGGCGAGCATCAGGGCATAGGATGTTGAGCGGCATACGCCGCAACCAGCCGCACAGCCAATGCGTAACTGAGCGGTAGACGTGTTTTGTATTTCCTCAGGCAGTCTGGCCTATCGACTGCCCGTTCCAATGCAGATAGAGAGCTTGCCTGCTCGGCCAGCAGCCCCAGTTGCTCAGCCAGTTTCCTATCCCGTTCTTCCCAATCCACACTGGGATGGTGAACTGCTCGCTTGGCGGCAGGTAACTGTTGATACAACCAGGCACGATCATGTTTATAGAGCCAGGTGAAAGCCGTTCTGCACACCTGCTCGACACAGCCTCGACTAGCATCAGCATGTTTTGCCAAATATGCAGCCACCGTTACACGGTGCTCACGGAGACGGTTAACCCTTCTCAAATGCCGTCGCCAGTCAGACAGCCCTTGGTGGCTCTGAATAATGGCTTCGACCGTCCCGACAGAAACGCCATGACTGTGCGCGATCTGCTGCCGTGATCCCCCCATGAACGCCTGACGCCATATTCCCCGCTCAACTTCAGGTGTAATGCGCTTGGCACGGTGATCAACCGGTTGATTGTGTCTCAGGGCGAGTTGTTTGATATAGCCGATGCTGTATCCGGTCTGGCAGGCAATCTGTCGCATGGGAACTCGATTAACCAACAATGTCAGTATTGCTGTTTCTGATAGCTGTCCGTCGCTAGGCATAGTGGATTGTATCTGCACCGTAGGTGGGCTACTGATAGAAAAAAATTCCGCTGGGCTACGGCTTACAAACGCCATCAGCATCATATGCTTTAGGTAGTGGTGATTGCGGTTGCCGTGCACCAGCCCCGAGACGTATCGATAGTTGGCCAGCCCCGGTGGCACTGTTGGCGTTATATCGGCAAACAACCCCTGCCAGAACTCCGTCATGGCCTGCAACAGGAGCTGGCTACGCAGATGGCCTCTGGTCGTCAGATAGCCCTGTTGCCCGAGCCATCGCTGGTACAGCTCCGCTAGCGACTCCGTTGGCGACTGGACGCACAGATACCGATGCATAGCGGTGATATATGTAGAAAGATTGATTTCCTGTTCAGATGGACGCGATGGTTCACAGGGTATCTCGGGATCCGGTATTAGCAGTCGCCGATCAATACCTCCCGCACTGGCCGCCAGGGTTTGCAATCGTAGCTCATGCTTGGCACAGGCCGTGACCCCGTACAGTTGATGCGCCGTATGCCAATATCCACATCCTACGGCCTGTTCATCCTCTCGCAAGCAGGCGGAACACCATTTCAGGCAGACACCGCCAAAAGCCAGCTTGCTGGCCGCTTGTCCTGACAGGGCCATCAGCCCCTTCCCTTCACCCAACATCGCAGATGCCAGGTTGTCGACTTGCAGCTTGTCTCTCAACGTAAGGGCATAAAGCGGGAAACCCGTGCCATGGTGCAGCAGGTATTGCGGATCCACCCCCGCCGCCTGGGCAGCCGCCTCAATATGGCCTGGTAATGCCGGATGCAACCGAACAGCAGGACAGTGGAATAGCTGGTTACAAAAATGGTTTCGATCACTGTATGCCGAATGAACAAAATACTGGCTGACCCAGCTGTAGGCCGACTCGCCAGGAATATAGGTGGGGATCACCGAGGTCAACACCGATCACCCCTCAGATCCCAAGAGCCCTACCAGATCGACGCCTGCATGCTGCAACATCATTAGATGGGCCAGAGGGTGCAACGGATCTCGGGCTGACTTCTCATGGTAGCCCCGTGCATTGCGCAGCTGTGGGGGTAATTGCCATACCTGACCTGGCCCCCCACTATTGGTGAAATACGCAGTAAGTGCCAGGGGATCACATTGCGAGTCCATCTGCTGAAACCACGCATTGATCGTTTTGATACTTTTGACCGTGCGCATCGCCTCGCCCGAGATGCCCATCGAATCAGTCACCAGCTGAGTTAGCGCACACAGAGTGAGAGCACTCGCGGACTGGGCCAATGCCAGCGATGCCAACTCGATCTCGTGCATCCGCTCGGTAAAATGACCATCGTATCCCCCCATCCAGTGTCCACAATGGGGGCAGAGGCTATCGTAGGGTGGGATCAGTTGTTCCGACAACAATTTGGCAGAAAAACCACAGCCTGCGCAGTGACCAGACAAACCGCGTTGATGCCGATGACAATGGAACACTCCTGGCAGTTGATGATCTCGGTGGTAGTAGGGCATACCATGGAGCTCATAATCCTCGGCGATACAGTCTGCACACCAGCGCCAATATTGGTGCTGTACATTGTGCAGGCCTGTCACCCGTAACCGGAGCGGGGAATGACCCGCCAATGCTGATGCCACTATCCCCTGCTCATGCGGCGTCAAAAAAGGATCCACATAGTTACCGACACTATGAGCCTGCCACGGATGAGAAACGCCTCGCGCCAGAAACTGAGCAGCTAATGAGGGATCATCGGGATGACATAAACGGTGAGGTCGGATTTTTGGTGTACCCAGCCTCAGTGCATGAGTCGTTGCCGTAAACGTCCTGTACGTGCTCAGTACATGCATCCGACCAGCTACCGCCCCCAAAAGCTCACCCGGTAGCAGCTCCAACCGATGGAGGATCATTTCCGCTGGCCCTTATCCAGGTGGTAACCCAGTTGGCCTAACAATAGATCCGGCGATAACTGCTCCAATGTTTTCTGCTGCTTTACCTCTATGTTCTGCGGCTTATTACTGATCCTAACCTTACCTTGCAGCAGATTTTTTCCTGACTGTGGTTGCGCCTGCTGAGCGGCCTCATGACCACTCGCCACCGATTCCAGCATGAGCATCGGCGAGAGATCCTCAAATTGGTAGTAGTCGCCCTTGCGCAATGCGGTCAGCGCAGGGTTGAGAATTTTAAATTCGCGATTAAAGGTGTGGTCCAATGCGGCTATCGAGAGATCTTGATCTTGGGGTTTCAGGTGGGTTAGATACGAAAGCGCGGCCCGCACTAGGCTAGTCGCAATGGCTGGAATACCTGCGCTTAAATAATGGATGTGCTGGCGCAACACGTCTTCCGAGGTTGTCTGGTTTTTCAGCAATCTAGTCTGGCAGATCAGGCGAATAAAGCGGTGCCAGAATGAGCTTTCGAGTTCACAACTAACCAATTGCATAAATCCATTTTTAGTTGCTCGGCGAGTGAGTGTCATCTCGCTTTCGAATAATTTCATCGTGGCCAGCGTCCCGACAAACATCAGCGGTATACCAACTCGATTGAATAGTTCCTCTAAAAATCTCATGGTGGTTTTCTCGTTGTTGCTGATCACTTCACTCTTGGCAGACTTGGCCAGATTCTGCGCCTCATCTAGGATCAGCAAACCAACCCCATGGCCGATAAAAGATTTTTGCACCACCGAAATCAACTCATTAACAGAGCGGCTCCTATGGGCGTGGCTATAACTCTCACCCGTGATAGCATCGAGTGACTCTAACAGGTTCAATAGCAGGGCTTTTTGGCCACGGCGATCATGAACCTCAACATATAAATAGGTCACCTGCGTCCGGTTAATAACAAATTCATTGCCCTGATGATCGGTATAGCAACTATGTTCTAGGGTCTGGTGGAGTTGTTTGCAGATTTGCCTAACCATAGTCGATTTTCCGCGTCCACTCAGCCCCAACAGTAACAAGCTGTACTGAACAGACAATTCTAGATCCAATACATGTGAAGCTTTCCATGGCTCGGCCTTGTCACGATCAATCGCAGCTAATATCCGGCGTACATCTGCCCCAATTGGATTGCGTCGAGCATAGCCAGCCTCGATCATCCGTCGTATCTGGTCATATAAACGGTACGCCTCATCTGGAGAGGTATAAACCTCGGCCAGTTGATCAATGGCAGTACGGATAAAATACGAATGCAGCGATTCATCCACCCCGCCAAGATCCAGATCGCACTGAAAAGGGAGCTCACAGTTCGCATAAAACTGTGCCGAAGATAGCGGCAAGCCGAGCCCCTCGATATAGGGATTGCCCCGATATTTGGAATTGGGGTGTGAAAAATATTGAGGTGCGGCCATGGTCATTTCTCCTCAACACTGAAAATTGTCGGATCAGTGAGATCTTGCTGGCTTATCGCCGATAATGGTCGAGGATATGTATTTTCCTGAGCCACAGGAACCAAATCGGCAACAATGGACTGCCCCTCCTGATGTCGTTGCATGGCAGCATCTATCATTTTGCGATTTTTCATGCCGCCTTGAATGCTCTTGGCATTACTTTTGCTATGTTTTCTAATGCTGGCCTGTATTTGCTTATCCTGTTTATCGAATTTTTGTACAAGCGCTACTCGCTCACTGAATTCGCGTTCCTTCAAATTTGCAAGACGTTTTTTTGTGATTTCCTGCTGTCGCATGACATTTTCCCAAATCTGATTTTTATAGGCCTCACTCCGGTCAGTAATATCCAACTGAATAACATCACCCAATACCTCATCTTTAAGCCATATATAATTGGTGGTGACATCTGAGTAGCGAATTTTAATTTTAAACCTGCCAAAATTTTTGGCTTTATCCAGATAGCTCCTACGAACAATTTCATTGCAACTATAGTATAAGTTTCTAAAATAAATGCCTTGTGACATAACCGTTGCCTCGGATTCGGGCAATAATGCAAAACGCAGCTTATCTGCGGACACTCTGGAGCCTATGACAGCCTGCTTGAGCCCCCAATTCCAGACATCACGAGGAGTAAAACCAATACCATCTCGCGACATTTCAAAATTTTGATTATTAATACTAGCGCGATTATTATTCAAAAAGAGAATGGCATTTATCAAGCGATTCACAAACTCATTGTAACTATATAATGGTTTACGCGACGGATGCTGGTCCTCTTTTTTCGGCACCTTCATCACTTTGCCTGCATGAGGCGGTATTGCCATTTCTTGCAGTAAATGGAAGCTTTTTTCGACCGTACCTTTCATATCGCCACGGTGGAGTGCATTTAAATTTGCGACCTTGATACCGATTTGGCCTTGCAGTATTGCAGTAATATTGCTATCCGAATTTTCAGATCCCCGATCCATCGTTAATTCACGACAAACTTCTTGGCAGGGCCATTCAGACTCCTTTATATCAACGCCATACTCCCGACAGAAATCAATTTTATTACTCATGGCATTACAAAGAGCCTGACTGGCACCATGCCAGCAGGGACTGCCAAACCCCACATGAATTCCAACAATCATGGTACTGTACGTATCAACAACTAGATATATTGTAGGTCGTCCAATACTCACTAATTCATCCTGAGAGTATGCGTCACGAATATAAATATCGGCGATGGTACTATCTATTTCATAGCGATAAGTCGGTCCACGCAGCCCTTTTTTTGCCACACCAGGTTTAGCCGCATGATCTCGCGCATAATTAATGCTACCAACTCGTTTTTTGATAAATGTTAGTTTGTCGATACATTTCATTAATTGTCGTTTGAATGAACGGGGAGAAATCAAGTGCTCTTTTGGCAGTAATATTTTCACTGACTCTGATATTTCACCATCTCCAACATTTTTTGGACTCATCTCTACAGATGCATAGGTCATACAATAGTCTAAATATAATTTAGAGAGAACAACTTCCTCTCCAGAACGAATCGACCTTGAGAATAACTCTATGTTTTTAATGTCCTGCTGGGTAATACCCCGATAAGGATTACCGTAATTAGTTTCACGTCCTCTTTTTGAGGCTAGGCAGATTTTTCCGTCGTCTAACTCAAGACTTTTAGTTGGCAGTTGATGATTCAAACCACACTCGTAATATCGTGGCAATAGTGAATTTGGCATTCCTCCACATTTAAAATAACGATTCAAACAACTGCTTACATATTTTTTACTACGTCCTGACTGAGCGATGAGTTGATTCAATATACCATTTGATTCACCATAGAGATAACGATGCTTAAGATCTGGATCTACTATCAGTGGTTTGATAGTAGCAAGACACTGTTCTCTTTTATCAATCCATTTTGGATCAAAAACTGAATCAGGCTGATAGAATATCTCTGGAAAATCATGATCTGCAATAGAAACCCTAGCTGCATTTATATCAGACTCGACATGTTCCAATGAAATGACAAATGGGCGCTTAGGTGAGTCAGCCAACAGGTCTGATACGGCTATTAATCTGTTATCCAGACAGATGTCAACGATAAGCAGTTCTGACTGGTTTTTTGTTTTGGATACAATTTTTTGGTTAATCCGCACAAGACCCCCGCAATGCCGGAAGAGGGTGATATAACTCGATGCGCTGTGTCAAATCTATATCAATACGACCGGTATATACAGCATGTTGGAATAAGCAAACAACATGCGCCTCATCGATATTTATCTCTTGAGCTACCAGCAGGATTAACATCCTAAGAGTGGATAAGGGAGCCATAATCATGTGAGACTTAAATTGTAAAATCACATTGTCATAAAAATCCGCTGAAACCTGGAGAAAATTTTTTGAATCAAAACATTCCCGCAAAAACTCTACATTGTATATAAATGTTGCATTAAAATCTTTCTCAGTTACCAGCACATGATCGATATTTTGAGTACGCCAATACTCAAGGGCAATTTGCTCTTTTGCTCGTGTTCGATTAACGACTCGGGGACTGGTGATCGCAGAGTCCAGTGCCTCTGAATATTTATAGCTGTATGCTGTCAATCGCACTTTTCCACTATCGGATTGCCTCAGCACAACAAAATCCTGCGTCATGGTTTTGGCAGGGATACGGCCACCGAAATGTCCTCGCTCTTTGTAATTACCAGGATGGACAATGTTCAGAGAGGCAGCAATTTCTAGCGTTTGATGCAGGGGCAGCGGGTACTGTTCGAGAATGTCGATAACCGTTGGATCGCGCTCGAAATAGAAAAAGGGCTGTCGCTCACCACGACTGAGCAGATGATGCTCACGACCCGTTTTGTGACTAAATACAATCTGCCCCTGACCATAGGTATGGGACTGCCGCACCGTGACCCAGGGGCGATACCCCGAAGCTTTGATGTCTCGGTTATACCGTGCTGTTTTTGCGATCTCCGCATCGGTGACGATGGGCTGCTGAACCGTTTTTTGCTGCATGACTACTCCTACCTGACCTGCATACAACCTAGTAACTGGGCAGGGGGTCGTCAACCGCAATGGTGCACGTAAGGCGTTGTTTTTACTTATTTATTTTTATAAATAATAACTATCGACGCTATCATGGCAAAAATACTACACTCAACAAAATTTCATTTTTTATCTTAAAAAACATATAGTTATAAACAATCACATAAGCATACATAATCACGGATATTTATTTTTATAAATAATAAGTAAATTTTTTTTATTCCTTTTTTGACATAAGAGGATAGCGGATATAGAACATTATTCTGAAGCGATTGATGATTACGTTCAGAAAGAATGTCCGTTTTTGGCTACAAAAGGCTCCATGCGAAGAGCAATCAATGCATCCACACCAAAAAATTCAGCCCGGCAAGGGTGGCCTGCCGGGCTGTGGGTGACTGACGAGCTGATAACTCACGTCAACAAGCGGTTAGCCATCCCATCCAGCCGCACTTTGGTCTTTTCCCAACCGGGCATCACCTGACCCATCAGCCGGTAAAAGTGCTCGCTGTGGTTGTGCTCGGCGATATGGCAGAGCTCGTGCAGGATCACGTAATCGATGCACTCGCGGGGCGCTTTGACCAGATGTGGGTTAAGCGTGATCCGGCCATGGGGGGAACAACTGCCCCACTGTGTCTGCATAGTCAGGATGCGCAGTGCTGGTCTGCCCGTGACCCAGATGGCTTGATCCAGCATGGCGTTGAGGCGTCTGGCAAACACCTCTTTGGCACGGGCCTTGTACCAGTCTGCCAGCAGCTCACGAACTTTCTCGGCGCTACGTTGTCGAACCGACACCTCCAACTTGCCACGCAGCATTTTGACCCCCTGCACCGAATCAGGGGCTTCGATCATCTTGAGCAGGTACTGCTTGCCGAGGTAATAGTGACTTTCCCCACTGATGTACTGGCGTGGGGTGACGTGCTCCAACTGCTGGCGAAAGTCGCGTAACTGTTCGTAGATCCAGCGTCCGCGCTGCTTGACCGCTGCGAGAACCGCATCATCAGCCGCCTCACGCGGGGCCGAGACCACGACGCGGCAATCGGGATGCACCTTGATAAGCACCTTGCCGCTAGCCTGTCTCCGTTGCACCCGCTCGAAGGCGATCAGCTCATCGCCGTAGCGAAAGCTAAAGGATGGAGCTGGAGCCTGGGCCTGAGCATCGCCCTTGGCCCGAATAGGCACATTCATCTGATCAGACTCCGCTCAAGCCAACACGAGTGATCTGCACCACCATCTCGACGATCTTCTTGGCCTGCTCCATGCCGCTGCCGATGGCTTTGCACTCCTGGAACATGCGTGGCAGCAGCTGCTTGCGAATGCCTGCTTCGATGTTCTGCGGGTTGATGGAGTGTTCGGCTACAGAAGCATCCACGATGGTGTCGATCTCGAAGGCCAGCGCGATCCATTTGTCCTGTACCTGGCTGTCGGTGATGGCAAACACCTCCGGCAGCACCTTCTTGAACACCCCAAAATAGGCCTGCGCATGGCGATGACCGGCAAAGGCATCGGGCATATCGCTGAGACGCCGCTCCTGTACCTGCTCTTCGAACTCCCGAAACAGCATGTACTGCTTGAGCGGGTGCTCGAACAGCTTCTCTGCCTCCTCGATAGCTTGTCGCAGCAGCTTGGAGAAGGCTTCCTGGGCGTAAGGGTCATCTCGTAGCTCCTGCTCAATCATGCGGGTGACCCGAGTTTTGATGATGTCGGTCTCGTTGCGGGTCTTGTTCTCGTTCCACTCTTCTGGCTGCTGCTGACCCATCTTGCCGACTTCATAGACGCCACCCGGCTCTTTGACCTCCACCCCGACCACATGCTTATCCAGCAGCTTCTTCACCTGCTCGGCATATTCGTCGTAGTCCACCTTCTCACCGGCATCCTGCTGCACCAGTTGGCGCAGGCTGGAGAGCTGTTTCACCGTCTCCTTGTAGTGACGGCGATCCGCCTCGCTAAAGGCGCTGTCCTCGAAGAAAGAGGCCGATTGCAACGCCACTTTCAGGCAACTGGCAAACCCCGTGAGCGCCTCGTAGAAGTCTTCTCGCACCTTGAGGTTCACATCCACCAGTTCGCCGTCCAGTTCCTCCATCTTGGGCACCAGCACTTGGCGCAATTGCTCGATATCCTGCTTGTTCTTTACCCCGGCGAAGATACCCCACAGGGCCTGATAGAGCTGTGGCAGCCGCTTGTACTCGGTGCCCATCTGGTTGTAGAGGCCTTTGAGATCGTCAACGTCATAGCCGCCTTGGGTGCGGGAAGCGAGATCCTGATACTTGCCGATGGTGGTATCCAGCTCGGATAAGATGCCGCGATAGTCGATAAGCAGACCAAATTTCTTCTTCGGGTGCAGCCGGTTGACCCGTGCAATCGCCTGGATCAGGTTGTGCTCTTTGAGTGGCTTGTCGATATAGAGCACTGTGTTCTTTGGTTCATCGAAGCCGGTCAGCAACTTGTCCACCACGACCAGCAACTTGAGGGGATCATTCTCATCGGCAAAACGCTCGATAAGCGCCTTGGAATAGACCTGCTCATCCTGAGTACCGACATTCTCCTTCCACCACTGAGTGACCAGCGGTGTGGTCGATTCATCGACCTCGGTGTTGCCTTCCCGGCTGTCGGGCGGGCTCATCACCACCGCCGACTCGAACAGCCCCGCCTCGTCGAGGTACTTTTTATAGAGCACCGCCGAGGCCTTGCTATCGCAGGCTAGCTGGCCCTTGAGCCCCTCGACGATGTGGTTTGAAAAGTGACTGGCGATATCGAACGCAATCAGCTTGATGCGATCCTCCGCACTGTAGATCTCGCCCTTGCGGGCGAATTTGCGTTTCAGATCGGCCTGTTGCTGCTCGTTTAACCCCAGGGTGATACGCTCAAACCAGCTGTCGATGGCCCGCTCGTTGACCTCCAGGTCGGGGATGCGCTCCTCATAGAGCAGCGGCGTCACAGTTTTGTCCTCGACCGCCCGTTGCATGGTGTAGGCATGGACGATGGGGCCAAACTTGTTGGTGGTCTTGTCATCCTTGAGCAGCGGTGTGCCGGTGAAGGCGACAAAGGCGGCATTGGGCAGCGCCTGCTTCATGCGTATGTGGTTCTCGCCCCCCTGGCTGCGGTGGCCCTCATCGATCAACACGATGAGATCCGGGCTCTTGTTGATGCACTCCGGCAACTTGGTGGCTGAATTGAACTTCTGAATAAGCGAGAAGATGATCCGCTCGCTGCCCTTACCGATCTGCTCGGCTAACCGCTTGCCCGAAGTGGCCATGGCCGCCTCTTTATCTTTCTTGCCCGCGAGTTCACCGCTGGAAGCGAAGGTCTTGCTGAGCTGGCTCTCCAGATCCACCCGGTCGGTCACCACCAGCAGGCGACACTGTTTCAAACTGTCGTGCAGGATCAGCGCCTTGCTGAGGAACACCATGGTGAACGACTTGCCCGAACCAGTGGTGTGCCAGATCACCCCACCTTCTCTCCCGCCATCTGGACGTTTCTGGTTGATACGCTCGATTAACCGCTTGATGCCAAACACCTGCTGGTAGCGGGCGACTATCTTGCCCGCCTTCTTGTCAAACAGGGTGAACAGCCGGGTCATCTCCAGCAACCGCTCCGGCGAGAGCAGGCTGATGAGCAGCCGATCCTGATCACTGACGGCCAGCTCGCCAGCCGCAACCAGCGACTGATACCAGCCCAGATCGGCGGCGGGCCGGTGGCTAAACAGGGCAGAGCGTTGTTCGGATGAGAGCGGCTGATTCTTGATGGCTGTCATCTCGCCATCACCGATGTCCTCCTCACGCCAGGCGGCCCAGAACTTCTCCGGCGTACCGCAGGTGCCATATCGCCCCTCGATGCCATTGATGGAGAGCAACAACTGGCTGTAGGCAAACAGCAGCGGGATCTCGTCGGGGCGCTGGTTGCGCAGGCTTTGAGAGATCCCCTCCTTGATGGTCGGCCCTTTTTTGGCGTTGCCATCCGGGCGCTTGGCCTCAATCACCACCAAGGGCAAGCCATTGACGAAGCAGACGATATCCGGACGACGCGACTCGATGCCGCCTGCGCGAGTAACCCGAAACTCTTCGGTGAAGGTGAAGCGGTTATTCTGCGGGTTGTGCCAGTCAATAAGGGGGATGGTTGGGCTCACCTTCTTGCCATCAACAAACTCGGTGACGGACATGCCATAGAGCAAGTGGTTATAGAGCCGCTCGTTGGCCGCCTGCAATCCTTCATTCAGGGCCGGGCTACACAGCTCACTCACCAGATTGTCCACTGACTTAGGGGACAGCGGATAGGTTTTGCCCGCAAACACAAAGGTGCGCTCGGCCAGTACGCTGCGTAGCTGTTGACGCAGCACTACCTGATCGGCCTTGTTATCCCTTGCGATAAGCGCCTGTTCGGGGGAGAGGAAAGTCCAGCCCAGCTGGGTCAACAGGGTCAGGGCGGGGATCTTGGCGCTGTACTCTTCCTGAAACTTTGGCAGGTAATGGGCTGTCATCGAACGGAACTCCATAGTTACGGCTTGTAGCTATACATCACCAAATCTGAATCTAACGACCAGATAAAGACCTCAGACATGGAAAAGCGACGGCGGCACTTGTTGTATTCCTCGATAATACTCAGGTCGCCAAAACTGGTGCCTTCGGTGGTTTTGGCTGGCGTTTTGTTTTGGCCTGCCTGTTCAGGGAAAGAATGCAGCCACGCTAATACTTCCTGTGAATTAGGAAATTCACTGATCTGGTAGGGAGCATTTCCACAAAAAGCAGCTCCTACTTGTTCACAAAAGCGTTGTGCAGTTGCTCGTCTGGTTCCACCATCTCCGTTCTGGGCAATATGATTCCCCGTTTCGATGATTGTCGCCATCGGCAGAATAAATGTAGCGCCCAGCGCAACGTAGTCTCTGAACGCCTGATCAACCTGCCCTCTTGCACCATTTCTATTGGGCACGTCCAGCAAGTTCAAGAATACAGAGGTATCGATAATAGATATCGCACTCATGCGTCTTCCCCCCGCATCTTCGCCAACCAGTCGAGGGCCTTCTGTTTTTTCTGCTCAGGAGTTTCTGGATTCTTAACGAAGCGATCAACGATCCCATTGGTGACTAACTCGCCTAACGGCCCTTGTGCCACAAGACCTGGGTAATCCTGCAAATCCTGTAAGCGAACCAGTTGGCTATCACCCTGCTTTGAGTCGCGATAGCAAAATATCACATCGCCTAATGCCTCATCGGGCAAGGCATCCATCAGGGCCGGATTATGGGTCGAGAGCAGCAAACGTACACCGCGTTTCTCGGCTTGTGCACGCATGGTGGAAAGTAATTGCCGGGCACGGGAGGGATGCACGCCATTATCGACCTCTTCAATCACCACTGTGGTGCCACGGTCTGCCGACAATAATGCTGCGGCAATGGCTAATACCCGGAGCGTACCATCGGATAGTAAATCAGCAGTCCATGATTTTTTTTGACCGCCGAAGCTTTCAACCAGCTCCAGCATGCAGGTGCCACGGAACCCTTTCTGAAAGTTAATCGACTGCACATCCTGTTCTGGCAGGCTGCGAATAAATTCGATGATTTCGGCTTGGGTTTTTCTGTATTGGCACAGGCTAAACAGCACGCCGGAAAGATTGGCGCAATCCCCCCGCAGTCGCTTATCTGGAAAGCTACCATCTCGCATCAAGGACGGTACCGGGTCCAGGAACAAGGTGTTGGCCAGCAACTCATTAAAGCGAGCAGTCACTTTCGGGATCTCTATCTGGGCTTTTTTATGGCCGCTTTCAAACATTGCCGAACTTGCTAACTGATTGAGAATGGCAATCTGATCGGTGCAACTGATCTGTGGCTTTTTACCACCTTTGGCGAAGTTGTTATAAGCAACCCGTATGTTATTGGTCAGACCCACCGATGCCTGTTCGACGCGATACAAAGGCCAACTGCCATTGGGAGAAGTAATGGTCTCCTGGACAATATGCAGCTCGCCATCCCGCAGCGAGAGATCGATTTCTAAACAATCCCAATTTTTATCATCGGTCGCACAACCTAATCCAAATTGACTGGCGCCCAGATAGCCCAGGTCACGGATATTTCCCCGTACAATTTTCTCGGAATCCTGTACTTGGTGCCTGAGTACATCCAACTTTTGTCCCTGTGCCAACCAGCACAACAATCTGAATGCTTCTATAGCGTTACTCTTGCCGGAGGCATTGGCCCCAATCATCAGGGTCAACGGGGCGAGAGGTAACGTTTGCTCCCGATAACTCTTGAAATTACGCAAATGAATTTCGGTTAACATGCTACCTCCTCTTTTGGCACCTGCACTCGCAACTTGCCGGTCAGCAGTTGCTGCATCAGGGCTTTTTTCTCTTGCTTTAAGGCGTCAAGCTTCAGTTGCAGCTTATTGATGGTTTCGCTTGATGCATGAAGAACATCGGCAATCTGCTCCTGCTCATCGAAACATGGTACTGGAACTTTGGCATTCATAAACTCAGAAGGTTTAATATTCAGCAGCCCGTTGTTTCTGACTCCCGTATTTACCAAGGCACCAAGCTGAGGCTTAAGGTAGTCTGCTTCAAAAAGGTACTTGAAATAACGGTGGCTAAGCCCTTGATGAAGTTTGAAACATACATACACGTGAGGTACCAACCCCGATGTATAACTATCAAGATCAAAAATGCAGCCAAACTCGTAGGTTTTTGAGTTTCCTTTGTTATATGCAAATTCACCTTGTTTCAAAAGGATGTAGTTTTTAACACTCTCGCCAGCCATATATCTACTGTAGCGTTCATCCTGCCTAACAAACCCAGATAAAGATGAAATAGTGAGAATAGGGTGATCTTCACCATCGGATTTACGCTGGATTCTTTTGGAAACTTGACTAATGCTTTGGAATTTCCACTCCCCACTAAACCTCACACCATTGTTATCCAGCAGGCGTTTTTGGCCGGTGAGCAGTTGCTGCATCAGCGCCTTTTTCTGCTGCTGGCTATTGGCCAGCAGTTGCTCGGTGGTGCTGATTGCTTTATCCCAAGTAGCGAGAATTTTGGTTATTTTCTTTTGTTCTAGGAGTGGTGGGAGCTTAATCTTTAGGACTTGGTAAGCACCAACATTTAAGTGTTTTTGTGCCAATCCACCTTGAAGATCTAATACTTGGCTTTTTCCAATGTGACTATTTGTATAGGCACAGAGATATTCAGGTATGATTTTGTTCGAATCGGGACGTGCAATAACTATGTCAATTGCGTTTGAGCCCTCAAACTCGGGTGTAACAACACAAGCCGTGCCTGGATAACCAGTTCGCACAATTAGAACGTCGCCAGCCAAGAGGCTACTTTTTTTGTTTGCTGCATGCCCTTCTTTCGAGAAGTAAACCCAGTCATTGTCATTGATAAAACCTTCTCTTACGTTTGCCGATCTGAAAGCTTTGATACCCTCATCCTTGGAAACGTAATACTGGGTTGGCTTAATAACCACCCCAACTGATATCGCTTTACATACGTCCTTTGCTTCAACGAGAGACCAATCATTAGGCACCATAACCCAACTCCTCCAGATACTTAGCCATCTCGGTTTCCAGCTCGGCCAGTTGGGTTTTCAGTTGTTCGCGCTCGGCCCGCACCGCCAGCAGATCGATCTCCTCTTCCTCCTCGAAGGTATCCACATAGCGGGGGATATTGAGGTTGTAGTCGTTCTCCTTGATCTCTTTAAGCGAGGCGAGATAGGCGTATTTATCGACATTGCCGCCGTTGCGGTAGGTGGCGACGATCTTGGCGATATTGTCCGCACTCAACAGGTTCTGGTTTTTACCCGCCTTGAACTCACGGCTGGCGTCGATAAACAGCACATTGTCATCCACCTTCTGCTTTTTAAAGATCAGGATGGCGGCGGGGATGCCGGTGCCGTAGAAGAGCTTCTCCGGCAGGCCGATCACCGCATCGAGCAGGTTTTCATCGATCAGCTGCTGGCGAATTTTCCCCTCGCTGGAACCCCGGAATAACACGCCGTGAGGCACCACTACCCCCATGCGACCACTCTTGGGTTTGAGGGTCTCAATCATATGGAGGATAAAGGCGTAATCCCCCTTGGTCTTGGGCGGCAGCCCGCGCTTGAAGCGACCGAACTTATCGTTCCCCGCCTCCTCATAACCCCATTTATCCAGCGAAAACGGCGGGTTGGCGGTCACGATATCAAAGCGCATCAGATCGCCGTTTTTATCCAGTAGCTTGGGGTTGCGGATGGTGTCGCCCCACTCGATCTTGTGGTTGTCTTCCCCGTGCAGGAACATGTTCATCTTGGCCAGCGACCAGGTAGAGCCGATGGCCTCCTGACCGTAGAGGGCATAGTGCTTCTCGCCATGGTTTGCCACCACCTTGCGGCCGCACTTCATCAACAGCGACCCCGAGCCACAGGCCGGATCGCAGATGGTGTCGCCCGGTATCGGCTCCAGCAGCTCGGCGATAAGATCGGAGACTTCGGGCGGGGTATAGAACTCCCCCGCCTTCTGGCCGCCGCTGGCGGCGAAGTTCTTGATGAGATACTCATAGGCGTTGCCGATCACATCCAGGGTGCCGACCCGACTGGGCTTGAGGTTGAGCTCATCCTTGGCAAAGTCTTCCATCAGGTGGCGCAGTATGGTGTTCTTCTGCTTCTCTTCGCCGAGGCGGTCGGTGTTGAAGCTGATGTCCTGAAACACGCTCTTGCCCGCGTCTTTGAGCTTGGTGCCGTTGGCCTCTTCGATCGCGTGCAGCGCCTGATCGATCCGCTCGCCGTTGCCCGGTTCAAAGCGACGCTCGAACAGACTGTAGAAACTGGCCTGTTTGGGCAGCACGAAGCGCTCGTTTTTGAGCATCTCTTCAATGAGCTCCGGCTCATCGCCATATTCGGCCTTGTAGCCATCGTAGTGATCCTGCCAGACATCGGAGATGTATTTCAGGAACAGCATGGTGAGCACGAAATCTTTATAGGTATCGGCACTGATGGTGCCCCGGAAGGTATCGCAGGCAGACCAGAGGGCCTTGTTGATATCGTCCTGGTTTATCGAGGTAGTCATAAGTCACAATTCCTTGGGTATTTCTTGGAAAAATGGGCTGCTCAGCGAAACTATTTCGGTTGCTGATCGGATTGTTCGAGCAGGCTGGCAGCGATAGCCTGCATCATCTGCTCGCCGTTACGTTGCAGTTGTTGCATCAGGTTCCGTTCTTCACGCAGGCTGTGGACCAGCTTCATGATGGCGGCTTGCCTCGCAAGAGACGGGATGCCTATAGGGGCCTCCTCCAACACCTGACGGCGAATACTTTTTGCCGCGCTGCCTTCGGCGTGAAGCTCGAAGTAGCGCTGGCAAGGGGACTGATTGAGCTGCCAGGCCAGAAATTCGGGACTGAGCGCCTCGCTATGCAACCGCACCACATAGAAGTGAGGGGCGGCTACGGCGGGCAATGGTGCAAGCCCGGTATCGACCAGCACGGCATAGTTAGTGCTGCCACGGGCCGCCACCAGGATATCGCCGGTTTGCAGCCAATCAGGCTCCTTCTTGCTGGTAGGCTCAGAACGAAGGCAGGCAGACCAGTCAACCCCCCCTTCTGGCGAGGCATCTCTCATCTGCACCACGGCCATGCTGCCGGAATCGATCTCCGGGATCTTGCCGCGATAGGGGTGCCCAGCACTGATGGTGGCAATATGGTTCAGCTTCACAAAAAATCTCTTCATCGTTAATGATGCAGTTACAGTGTGTCGCATCTGACGCTACTGAGTCAATATCAACGCCCATTATTTTTGCATCAATTGAAATGATGCTTTTATGTGTACCATTGACAAGAGGTAGACCCTGGCCTGCCTGAAAGATCCAACCGAGATCATTTTGTAATTTAATTACAGTTAATCACCGCAAAAAATAAAAAGGCCCTGCTGTTGCAGGGCCGTTGAGTTTCCAACTCAATTGTCGGTTTCCAACTTCAATGTCACGGTTTCCAACTTAAATGGCCGTGATCAGCGCACCACTTACTTGGCGTAATCCTCAGTCGGAATACAAGCGCAGAACAGGTTGCGATCGCCGTATACATCATCGATGCGGTTGACCGAGGGCCACAGTTTCGCGGCGCGCACGGCGTCGGACGGGAAGACCGCTTCGGCGCGGCTGTAGCCACGGGACCACTCTGCATCCATCACGTCATCCTGAGTGTGCGGCGCATGCACCAGCGGGTTGTCGGCGAGGCTCCACTGCCCCTCCTGCACCTTGGCAATCTCGGCGCGGATGGCGGTCATCGCCTCGACGAAGCGATCCAGCTCGCGCTTGGATTCGGATTCGGTCGGCTCGACCATCAGGGTGCCCGCCACCGGGAAGCTCATGGTCGGCGCGTGGAAGCCGTAGTCCATCAGCCGCTTGGCCACGTCCATCTCGCTGATGCCTGAGGCTTCTTTGAGCGGACGGATATCCAGAATGCACTCATGGGCCACCCGACCGTTACGGCCGGAGTAGAGCACCGGGAAGGATTCACCCAGCTTCTTGGCCAGATAGTTGGCGTTGAGGATAGCCACCTGAGTGGATTTTTTGAGCCCCTCGTCCCCCAGCATGGCGATATACATCCAGCTGATGGGCAGGATGCTGGCCGAGCCGAACGGTGCAGCTGACACGGCGCCGTTGTTGCGGCTCTCCTTGTCGGTCTTGACCACGGCGTGACCGGCCACAAACGGTGCCAGATGTTTCTTCACGCCGATGGGGCCCATGCCCGGGCCGCCACCGCCATGAGGGATGGCGAAGGTCTTGTGCAGGTTGAGGTGAGAGACATCCGCCCCGATAAAGCCCGGCGCCGTGAGGCCCACCTGGGCGTTCATGTTAGCGCCGTCGAGGTAGACCTGACCACCGTGCTGGTGAACGATATCGCACACCTCCTTGATGGTCTCCTCATACACCCCGTGGGTGGAGGGGTAGGTCACCATCAGACAGGAGAGTTGATCCCCCGCCTCGGCAGCCTTGGCACGCAGGTCGTCGAGATCCACGTTGCCGGACTTGTCACAAGCGGTGACGATCACCTTGAGTCCTGCCATCTGGGCAGAGGCCGGGTTGGTACCGTGAGCAGAAGCCGGAATGAGGCAGATATCGCGATGCCCCTCACCACGGGACTCGTGGTACTTCTTGATAGCCAAGAGACCAGCGTACTCGCCCTGCGCCCCAGAGTTGGGCTGCATGCAGACCGCATCGTAACCGGTCACTTTCACCAGCCAGTTTTCGAGGTCGGCCAGCAGCAGCTGATAACCCTTGGCTTGCGCCAGCGGGGCAAACGGGTGCAGCTTGCCAAACTCGGGCCAGGTCACCGGGATCATCTCGGCGGTGGCATTGAGCTTCATGGTGCAGGAGCCGAGCGAAATCATGGCGTAGTTGAGCGCCAGATCCTTGGCTTCGAGACGGTGGATGTAACGCAGCATCTCGGTTTCGGAGTGGTACTTGTTGAACACCTCGTGGGTCAGCACGGCGTCGCTGCGCAGCAGATCCTGCGGGATGGCGTGATGGGCCTGAGCCGCCTTGTCGAGGGCTTCAATATCGAGCCCGTGACCTTGACCGAGGAACAGTTCGAACAGCTCGGCCACATCGCCGCGGGTAGTGGTTTCAGAGAGGGACACCCCCACCGCGCCATCGAGATCCGTACGCAGGTTGATACCCAGCCCTTCGGCCTTGGCGATCAACGCGGCCTTGTCGCCCGTCAGCACAGTGAGGGTATCGAACCAGCTGGTGTGCTTGAGGGCGACACCCTTGGCCTTGAGGCCGAGCGCCAGAATGGTGGTAAGACGGTGCACCCGGGAGGCGATGGTTTTCAGTCCCACCGGACCGTGGTAGACGGCGTAGAAGCTCGCCATGTTGGCCAACAGCACCTGTGCAGTACAGATGTTGGAGTTGGCCTTCTCGCGGCGGATATGCTGCTCGCGAGTCTGCATCGCCATGCGCAGGGCACTCTTGCCACGGGCATCCTTGGAGACACCGATGATGCGACCCGGCATGGAGCGCTTGTAAGCATCACGGGTGGCGAAGAAGGCTGCGTGGGGGCCACCGTAACCCATGGGCACGCCAAAGCGCTGGGCGGAGCCCAACACCACGTCGGCACCCAGCTCGCCCGGGGATTTGAGCAGCAGCAGGGAGAGCAGATCGGCGCTGACGCAAGCTAGCCCTTTCTGGGCCTGTACTGCGGCGATGAGGGCGCGCAGATCTTTTACCTCACCTGTGGTGGTGGGGTACTGGAACAGGGCACCAAACACCTCTTCACTCACCGCCTCGCTGGCGGCGCCGACCGCCACGTCAAAACCGAAGTGAACTGCGCGCTCCTTGACCACGTCGATCACCTGCGGGTGCACGTCATCGGCCACGAAGAAGAGGTTGGATTTGGACTTGGCCATCCGCTTGGCAAGCGCCATCGCCTCGGCGGCGGCGGTCGCTTCATCCAGCAGGGAGGCGCTTGCCAGATCCATGCCGGTGAGATCCAGCGTCAGCTGCTGGAAGTTGAGCAGGGCTTCGAGACGGCCCTGCGCCAGCTCGGGCTGGTACGGGGTGTAGGCGGTATACCAGCCCGGGTTTTCCAGCACGTTGCGCAAAATGACGTGGGGCACATGGGTATCGTGATAACCCATACCGATATAGCTCTTGGCAATCTTGTTCTGGGCGGCATAGCCCCTGAGCTTGGCAAGCGCCTCCACTTCGGTCATACCCGCACCGATCCCCAGCGGGCCCGGCAGGCGAATGGCGGCGGGCACGGTCTGGGCAATCAGATCGTCCAGGCTCTCGGCCCCGACGGTCGCCAGCAGCTGGCGCAGCTCTTCCTCGCCCGGGCCGATATGGCGGCGGACAAAATCATGTTTTTGCTCGAGTTCAAACAGTGACTGGGTCATTTCCCTATTTCCTGGTAAATAAGTCCTGGCATGAAATCCTGATAACCAAGACCTGATGTTCCTGATGGTCGGCTGAGACCGACTCCACTCATGTTCGCTATGCCGCAGCCAAGAGAGCACGGCACCGGATGCTCGCTGGCACCCCGGGGATCCCCCTGTAAACCGCGCGCTGGCTAAACCCCAACACGCCGGATACGGGTGACTTCACCCGGCTGTCGACCCTGTCGGCAGCCATACAAAAGGGCCCCGCACGTTGGTGCAGGGCCCGGGGCATTATTATTCGTCCACCACGTTCTGGTAGCCTTCGGCATCCAGCAGGTTGGCCAGCTCGCTTTCGTCATCGAGCTTGATGCGGAACAACCAACCGGCATCGTAAGGATCTGAGTTGACCAGCTCGGGACTCCCTTCCAGCTCTTCGTTGACGGCGATGATCTCGCCGCTCACCGGGCTGTAGATGTCAGAGGCGGCCTTGACCGACTCGGCCACGGCGCAGTCGTCACCGGCACTGACCTGCTTGCCCACTTCCGGCAGCTCGACAAACACCATGTCACCCAGCAGCTCCTGGGCATGCTCGGTGATACCGATCACGGCCTCGCCGTTGGCTTCAACACGGATCCACTCGTGGGAAGTGGCATATTTCAGTTCGCTCGGGATATGGCTCATTTGTGCTTCCTTTGATCTTTGAGTCGCGTTTAAAAACGAATATGAAAAGCGGCGGGGAAGGCACTACCCTCCCCCGACATTGTGTTAAACCAGCTTCTGGCCGTTACGGACGAAAGCGGGCTTGCTGACCTTCACGGTGACCAGCTTCTTGCGGATCTCCACCTCGGCCTGTTCACCGATATCACGGGGCACCCGCGCCAGGGCAATACTGTATCCCAGAGTGGGAGAGAAAGAGCCGGAGGTGATCACACCTTCCCGCTTCTCACCGTTTGCCGCGGTGAAGGTGACCGGCATGCCGGCACGCAGCACTCCTTTCTCTTCCATCACCAACCCCACCAGCTTGGGCTGATTGCCCGCCGCTTTCTGCGCTTCCAGCACGTCGCGGCCGATGAAGTTGCGATCGCTCGGATCCCAGGCGATGGTCCAGGCCATGTTGGCGGCGAGCGGAGATACTGACTCGTCCATGTCCTGACCGTAGAGGTTCATCCCCGCTTCAAGGCGCAGGGTATCGCGGGCACCGAGACCACATGGGGCTACGCCGTTATCCAGCAGCGCTTGCCACAGCTCGCAGGCTTTCTCTTGCGGCACCACGATCTCGTAGCCATCTTCGCCGGTGTAGCCGGTGGTGGCGATAAAGAGATCGCCAGCCTGCACGCCGAAGAAGGGTTTCATCCCCACCACGGCAGTGCGCTGGGCGGCGCTCAGCACGGCAGCAGCCTTGACCTTGGCATTCGGGCCCTGCACCGCGATCATCGCCAGCTCAGGACGCTCGGTGACGGCGATATCGAAATCGCTGGCGTGATGGCGGATCCAGGCCAGATCCTTCTCGCGGGTGGCGGAGTTGACCACCAGCCGGTAAAAGGTATCGGTCAGGTAATAGGTGATGAGGTCATCGATCACCCCGCCGTCAGGATTGAGCATGCCGCTGTAGAGGGCCTTGCCGGAGACGGTGAGTTTGGCCACGTCGTTGGCCAGCAGGTGTTGCAAAAAGGCTTTGACCCGTTCGCCGGTCAAATCGACGATGGTCATGTGGGAGACATCGAACATACCGGCATCGCTGCGCACCGCGTGGTGCTCTTCCAACTGGGAGCCGTAGTTGATGGGCATTTCCCAACCGTGGAAGTCCACCATCTTGGCGCCGGCTTCCAGGTGTTTGGGATGCAGTACAGTAGTCTGGATCATCGCATTCTTTCCTTAGCAAAAAGCCTTTTCGCTGTAGCGACCACCCTTGCGACCCGCGCCACCGCTCTGACTGCACTGCGCGCAGCAAAAAGCGACCGGATTGCAGAGTGTGTGCTCGCTCCTGCCCTTGCCAGGCAAGAGGGATTCCTTGAACGGAGCGGATTATATGACAAGCAGGCGAGCGCGCCGCTCAAAAAAAACTAATCCACTCCCGTAAAACTGACTCCAGACACTAAGATAAATACAGTGATAAAAACAGCTGTAAGCCGGATCAAGCGAGATTAAATTTTGATTTTTACCGTTTCGTCACAATTTACAGAAAAACGTTTCGCTCCAGAGCAAAATTAAAGGCTGACACCCAAAACGGGTCATCAGCCTTGTCGGATTACTTTTGTTGCCAAAAACGGCGGGTAATATTAGTTTTTTTCACCCTTGGCCTGCATGGCACTGCCCTTGGTGGCCGTAACAGTCCAGTCAGGACGGGCCAATGCGGGCAACTCCCCCTCCAGCCCCATGGCGGCGCGGATCACCCCCTCCTTGAAGGGCGTCAGCAGGTTGGCGGCCCGCAATCCGATGCCCCGCACCAGCTTCTTGAGCGGGTTGACACCACTGAACAGCCGCTTGAGCCCTTCCATTGCCGCCAGCATGCGGGCTGCTTCGCTCTTGCGCCAGCGCTCGTAGCTGCGCAGGTTGGCGAGCAGGCCGATATCCTCGCCCGCGGCATGATTGTGCAAAATCTGCTCCGCCAGCGCGGCGGCATCCAGCAGGCCGAGGTTGACCCCCTGCCCCGCCAGCGGGTGGATGGTATGGGCGGCATCCCCCACCAGCACCAGCCGCTCGCGGGCAAAGTCACGGGCATAGCGGGCGGTGAGTGGAATGGCGCTGCGCGCCCCCTCCACCTTGCACAGACCGAGGCGGGCATCGAAGGCGGCGGTGAGCTGGCGGTTGAACTGCTCGTCGTCGCAGCCACAGAGCGCCTCGGCGCGGGCAGCGGGCAGCGACCAGACGATGGAGCAGAGGTTCTCCTGCCACAGCGGCAAAAAGGCGAGCGGGCCATCCGGGGTGAAGATCTGGCGCGCCACCGCCTCGTGGGGCTCGGCGCAGCGCACCGTCGCCACCAGTGCGTGGTGGCCGTAATCCCAACTGGTGAGGGGAATATCGGCCTGACGGCGCACCCAGGAGTGGGCACCATCAGCAGCCACCACCAGCTTGGCCGAGATGGCCTGACCATCTTCAAGGAGCAGCAGGGCGCCCGCCGGGCCACTTTGCAGGCTCTTGGCTCTGGCGGGGGTCAGCAACTGGATATTGCTGGCACCCTCAATGGCCTCAAGCAGCGCCAGCTGGATCACCCGATTCTCGACGATATGGCCGAGGTTGGCCTGACGCAGACTGGCGGCATCAAAGTCGATGTGGCCGAAACTGTCCTGCTCCCACACCGCCATCTTGTCATAGGCCTGCAGGCGGCGCGCTGCCATGCCGTCCCAGGCGCCAACATGGCGCAGGATCTGCTGGCTGGCCAGGCTCAGGGCGCTGACCCGGTTGTCGGCCACCTCCCCCAGCTGCGGGTCGGGCAGTTGCCCCTCTACCACCAGCACCTTGAGGGGGCTATTTTTAAGGGCCGCAGCGAGCCCCAGCCCCACCATGCCGCCACCGACAATCACCACATCCACATTTTGCATCTGCATCATCTCATCCTTTCAGGGCTGACCGGCTGGCCAGCGAGGGGACGCCCACAGGCATCGCCTCTTTTTATTCAACACGTTTTGATCAACGAATGGCGGTCAACAGGTCCCAGTCAACAAGCGCTGGCTAGTTGCCGCACACATCGGCGACAAAGCCCAGGGTGCGCGAGGCGAGCGGCGCCTTTAGGCAAGGGAATCGCCCCATCAGGGTGAGCGCCAGATTGCGCCCCGCCACCAGCGGATCGTGACCATTGGAGAAGAGCTGGGCCAGCGAGGAGGTGAGCCAGACGGTCTGCGCCTGATCGCGCTTGCGCTGCTGCCAGTAACCGCTCAGCACCTTGAAGCTGCCGATATCCTCCCTCTCTGCCAGCGCCTTGGCTACTGCCCCGGTGAGCAGGTCGAGATCCCGCATCCCGAGGTTGAAGCCCTGCCCGGCAATAGGGTGCAGGGCGTGAGCAGCATTGCCCACCAGCACGGTGCGCTGGGCCAGCGGATAGTCGCAGGCAGTCAGGATCAAGGGATAAACGTTACGCACGCCGCATCGCTCGAAGCGGCCGAGCCGCCAACCGAAGGCCTGCTGCAGCCGGGCGAGAAACGCAGCCTCATCGAGGGCCATCAGCTCATCCACCTCATGCTGCCCGACGCTCCACACCAGCGAGGAGAGCCCATCCTGCATCGGCAGCAGGGCCAGCGGGCCCCCTTCGGTAAAGCGCTCGAAGGCGCGTCCCGCAGGGTCTTGCGAGGTTTTGACCGTGGCGATGATGGCGTGCTGCTCAAAGTCGTGGCGGGTCACCGGCAACTTGAAGTGCTGACGCACAAAGGAGTTGCCCCCGTCTGCCGCCACCAGCAGGCGGGTATCAATCAGTTCACCGCTCTCGAGGGTGAGGGTCACCTTCTCCTCATCGGGGGCAATCTGCCTCACCCGGGCCGGACAACAGACCCGGATATTGGTGGCGGCGGCCATCGCCCGTTGCAGCGCGTTGCCAGCGGCCGCCAGCTCGATCACCTGACCCAGCGCGGGCAGACCATATTCGGCGGCCGAGAGGCGAGCCTGACCGCAGTGGCCTCGATCCGAGACATGGATATGGGTAATGGGGGCGCAGTGGGGGGCAAACAGCGGCCAGAGTCCGCGCCGCGACAGCGCATCGCAGGTACCGGCCGAGAGCGCAATGGCGCGGGCGTCAAACCCCGAATGGGTATGCTGTTCGGGGACGCTCGCCTCCAGCAGCAGGATCTCGAGGGAGGAGCCATCGGATCGAAGCAGGGCCGCCAGCGAGAGCGCCAGCACGGCACCGCTCATTCCACCGCCGACCAGGGTGACATCGACCTGTCGCACATCAGATTGAGACATAAGCAGAGAAGAAGAAGTGAAAAAGGTGGCCTCATGCTATCACAAAGCCGCAAGCCGAATGCGAGGCCAGCGGCAAAAAACCGGTTGCGCCTCACAGGGTTAGCCACCACAAGGGGATAAAAAAGAGCGCCATCAGGCGCTCTTGCAGATCAGTGATGGCCGCAGTGGCCCGATCCTCAATGGAGGGTCGGCGGCGTGCTCGGGGTCTCGGGGCGCTTGCCAAACTCTTCGAAGGTCATCATCACCCCCAGCTTGACGTGTTCATAGAGCACCAGGAAAGAGGCTTCATTCTCGTCATCTTCCTGATCGAACTCGGCAGAGACCTGAGTGATGCTGGCGATATCCTGGATCATCTCCTGCAGCTCTTCCGACGCGCGGGAGAGCTCCTGCTGCACCACGCCAAAACCGGCCAGAAATGCCTGTGACCAATCCACCAGCGAATCGATGCGCTCATCAAGGGGGGCATCGTCACTTGGCAGCAGCAGCTCGACCCCTTTCTGGGCCATCAGGCTCTCGACCACATTGTGATAAAGATCGGTCATCACCTGGCGCACCGGGGCCGGCAGGCCGAAACCGTCGTTCACGAGGTCGTTAAAAGGAGGCAGCCAGCTCTTGTCATCCAGGGCCACGCCACCACATACCAGACCACAGATCACGCCGTGGGCTTCTACTGCCGTTGCCATCAACTCATGTTGCTCCATGAGGTCAGATACGGCGGTATATTCAAGGGGGTTCGTTTTGCTCATCGAGGATCCGCTCAAAGTTCAGTCAAATTTGCAGAATTAATGGTCAGGATCCTAGCATTCTCCCTCTTCCAGAGCCAGCAAGGCCTTGAAACTTATGCATCTGCGCTATATAGTCCCGCCCAGTTGTCCACGTGGATAAAGGCGGAAATCAGCTCCGCCGTATTGAGGAAGGCATGAGCACAGAGGCCGTAGAAATCGTCATTTTGGGACGTCCCTACAAGGTATCCTGTCCCTTGGGACAGCAGGATGCCCTGCGCCAGGCCGCCGAGCAGCTGACCGACAAGCTGATCGACCTGCGTCAACGCTCCAAAGTTTCGAGCAATGAGCAATTGGCGATCATGGCGGCGCTTAACTTCTGTCATGAGCTCTGCCTTGAAAAAGATAAGAATCACCAATACTCTGAAACCATGGACAAGCGGATCAAGATGCTGCAACGCACCATCGAAGCTGCCTTAATTGAGCATGGTCAGTATGGTGATTCCAGCGAAGAGGGGCAGCAGCCCTAATCGCAAACCGTTTTAAAATTCCCTGGGATGTTTGTCAGCCGGTTCAAGTCCCCGAGCCGATAATCATACCCAACAGGGGATCGGCCTTCTGGCTATTGCGCATGCTCGGCACGACCGAGAAGCCTGCGGTCAGATTCGATTCCCGCCTTGAACCTACGGTTCAAGGGCCCAAACCGGCAACGGCATCTCGGGGTACCAATAGCAAAAAGCCCGTCACCAAGGTGACGGGCTTTTTCTTTTTCCTCGCATAAACGGTCATGGCGCCCCGCTCTATCAAGCTGCAGTAGCGCAGTGATGTGCACTCTTTCTGCCAAACAAAAGCCCACCAGTAACGGTGGGCTTATCGAGGTTGATCCCGTCGATCAGATCGCCATCTGCTCGTGGGGGGAGCCATGGTGGCGCAACCAGGCAAAGCTCAGGGCAACCAGCAAGACCATCAGGGTCATGATAGCGCCCAAGGTCACCTGCCCTGTCATCGGGAAACCAGCCGCCAGCAGCGTCACTATGCCGGCCCCCAGATTTTGCATCCCGCCGAGAATAGCCCCGGCGGTGCCAGCCTGACCGGGGAACGGTTCAATGGCGCAGGAGGTGGCGGTCGGATAGAGGATGCCGCTACCGATGAAGTAAACCGCCGCGCCGCCAACCAGCGAGGCGGCACTCACGATACCGAACAACCCTGGCAGCAGAATGATCAGAGAACCGAGCGCCAAAAAAACAATACCCAGACGCATCAACTTGCCCTGGCTCAGACGAAAACTGAGCTTGGCAGAGAGCCAGGCACCGAACAGATAGCCGGGCAGCGGCAGCACGAAGAGCACGCTCACGGTGCGGGCGCTCAGTTTTAGCACATCGCCAAGCAGCACACCGGCAGCCGCTTCAAACACCGCCAGACCGGCGAAAGTTGCCATCAGGCAGAGCAAATTGCCCTGAAAGCGTGGATTACTCAGCACATGGCGATAAGCCGCGCTAACCCGCAGTGGTTGTTGACGTGCCGCCACCGGCAGCGTTTCACCAAACCAGGCCAGCAGCGCCAGGGTCGTTACCGCCCCAAAGCCGAACAGAAACCAGTAACCGGCACGCCAGTTGAACAACTCGGTCAGCCAACCACCGAGCACCGGCGCCAGCAGCGGGGAGAAGATCACCCCCATGCTCACCAGACTATTGGCACGATTGAGCTCGGCCCCGTTATAGCGATCGCGCATTACGGTCCGGCTCATTGCGCCGCCAGAACCGGTCCCCAGCCCTTGAATGAAGCTTCCCACCAGCAGGGCGGTGAAGTGTGGAATGAGCTGAATGATCAGGGTCCCCACCAGAAACACCATCATGCCGACGATCAGCACCGGACGACGGCCGATGCGATCCGACAACGGCCCGTAGACAAATTGGGAGAGGCCATAGGGGATCAGGTAACAGGCCATCACCGCCTGCAACTGACTCGAGGCAACATTAAAATCCCCCGCCATCATGGGAATCGACGGTACATACAGGGTCTGGGTCATCTGGCCCACAGCGACCATCAGGATGGTCAATAAAAACAACGGATAAAAACTGTGCCGATCCATATCAGTCCCACTAAATCGTAAAAATGCGGCCGCCCCTCCGGGGTAATATGCCCAGAGGGATCTGATCACAAACACTGTGATGCCATCATAAAAAAGTGCTGGAAACAGGAGGCGGGGAGCCCGCCAGACCACCGCACAGAACGTACGGTGGGATGGGGGCATCATAGTGATTCAGCTCACAAAAAACGAGCCAATCTTTATAATCAGCTTGCCTTAGTTTTTCTAATATTATGGGGTCTGCTGCTCCATCTAAGGTTGTAAATCAACGCGTTATCATCTGCTGTGCCTGCTTGATCAGCTCATCTGGCTGCTCTTTGCGTGGCGGTATGGTGATCCCCCTCTGGCAGGCAGGCTTCTCTGCCATGCGGGCCATCCAGGCTTGCAGATGGGTCAGCCCTTCAATGGAGATGCCGCTCCAGTCATAAATACGCACCCAGGGCCAGGTGGCGATGTCGGCGATGCTGTATTCATCCGCCAGATATTCATGGTGGGCCAGATGGCTATCGAGCACCTCGAACAGACGGCGCCCTTCCTTCTGATAACGCTCGATGGCGGCGGGGATCTTCTCGGGGAAGTAGCGGTAGAAGACGTTGGCCTGCCCCATCATGGGGCCCACGCCCCCCATCTGAAACATCAACCACTGGAGAGCCTGGGAGCGGCGTTTGGGATCGGCCGGCAGCAACTTGCCAGCTTTCTCCGCCAGATAGATGAGGATGGCACCTGATTCGAATACCGCGAAATCGTCGTTATCCCGGTCGACAATGGCCGGAATGCGACCATTGGGGTTGATGGCAAGAAATTCGGGCTGTTTCTGATCCAGCGCCGACAAGTCGAGGGGAATAACCCGATAGGGCAAGCCCAGCTCTTCGAGGGCTATCGCTACCTTGAAACCATTGGGGGTCGCGGCGGTGTAAAAGTCGATCATGATTTACTCCTTGTTACTCATAACCTGATTGTACGGTTCGATGTAGTTGATAAATGGTTGCCGCTTCATCTTGCAACAAGTGGCCGGCTCCAGACCATTAAAAAGCGGCGCACCGCTGGCCAAAAAAGGCACACGGTGCGCCGCTGGTGCGCTCTGACAATGGTAAATGCTAGTTGAGCATGGCGACCGGCTTGCGCTGGCGCAGCATGATCAGGCGGGAAAGCAGCGGGAAGTAAGACTCCAGCTTGCGTAGCAACACCCGGCTGCAGGCAGGCTCGGCCAGCTCCGACTCATCCAGCACGATGCCGTTTGAGACAAAATAGAAACGGGGGTCACGCACATCCGGCCCGCAGACCGTCAGCTCTTTGTCCCCCTTGCGGATCAGCAGCGGCAAGACCGGCAAGCCGATCGTCTCGTCCTCTCCCCGGGTAAATCCGGCATCCTGCCAGGAAGCATCGCCGTCGATCAACAGGATCGCCGCCTCCGTCTTGGCCGGTTGCCACTGGGCAAGGGGGGTCACGGTGATGTGGGCAAAGTGATCACCATACTCGGGTGATGACCGCAAGATGGCCAACAGTCCCTCACTGGCCGCTGACACGTTCTGACTCACTAATGACAAATTCATGGCTCATATCCCTATGCTCATGACAGCCTGTATCCGGCTGCTGGGATAAGACTAGCGCAGATCTGGTCTATATTGGAGCCGTCAAATCTGGCAGTGGTAATCAATTGGTCGTAGGGGGATTACAGTTGCCATCGATAAAAATACTGGTATCATACGCCGTCCTTTTATCCCCCGTTCTTTAACATCCAGTGGTGAACCTATGCATCCGATGCTGAATATCGCCGTGCGCGCTGCGCGCAACGCCGGTCAAGTTGTAGTAAAAGCCTTCTCCCAGCCCGAGAACATTGAGGCTATCCAAAAAGGCAGCAATGACTTCGTGACCAACGTTGACCGTGAAGCCGAAGCGGCCATCATTCATACCATCAAAAAATCTTACCCGGAGCACAGCATTATTGCTGAAGAGTCTGGTGAGATTGCCGGTACCAATCCGGACTACCAATGGATCATTGACCCACTGGATGGCACGACCAACCTTGTTAAAGGCATTCCACACTTTGCTGTTTCCATCGCCCTGCGCGTGAAAGGCAAAACTGAACAAGCTGTCGTTTATGATCCCATCCGTGATGAGCTGTTTACCTCTACCCGTGGTAACGGCGCACAGCTGAACGGCTACCGCATCCGTGTGGGCAAAGCCCGAGAGATGGCTGGTACCGTACTGGCAACTGGTTTCCCATATAAGCAGAAGCACCACATTGCCCCCTACCTGAAAATGTTCCAGAGCATGTTTATCGAGTGTGCTGACATTCGTCGCTCTGGTTCTGTCGCGCTGGATCTGGCCTACGTTGCGGCCGGTCGCATCGACGGTTTCTGGGAAATCGGCCTCAAGCCTTGGGAAACTGCGGCAGGTGAGCTGCTTGCCAAAGAAGCCGGTGCCATCATGACCGATTTCGTGGGTGGTCATAACTACGAGAACTCAGGTAACACTGTCGTGGCTAACCCGCGCGTACTGAAAGAGATGCTCGCCAAAATTCGTGACGAACTGCCGGAGTCTCTGGCTAAATAAGCCAGTTTGCTCAGCAACCAAAAAAACCGGCGCAAGCCGGTTTTTTTGTATCTGCTCACCAGTAATGGCGAGTGACGAGGTGGGGTCTGCAGGTCATTACCTCTTCCCCTGCCACAATTGCCTTTCCCAAGAGAGTGCGTTTGTAGCAGGCATCCAGATCACCTGCAGCCCCTCCCGATTTGCTTGCTTCCTGGCTCGCTTGCCTCTTCCATTGCAAATACGACGCCGAACTCGCAAACATTCCTTGTCCACATCAGCAGACTAATCGAGATGACACCATAGGCAGCCTCCATATCACGCCAGACGGAAGCGACCGATGGTCTGTTTCAGCCCAACAGCCAGCTGACTCAACTCCAGACAAGCATGGGCGGTATGATCTGCCCCCAGCGCGACCTCATTGGCGGATTCATTAATACGCTCGACATTGCGACCCAGCTCATCAGAAACCGCATCCTGCTCGCCACAGGCGCTGGCAATCTGGATTGCCATATCAGCAATCTGCGCCACCGCCTCTTCGATCTGCTGAATACCGGACCCCGTTTGCTCGCTCTGGATCACGCACTGGCGGATCATATCGCAGCTCAGACCGGTCACCTCTTTCGCCTGATTGGCGCGTGCTTGCAAGGTTTCGATGATGGCAACTATCTCGCCGGTAGACGCCTGGGTACGGCCCGCCAGAGTGCGCACCTCATCGGCGACCACGGCAAAACCACGCCCCTGCTCACCAGCACGAGCAGCTTCAATAGCAGCATTGAGCGCCAGCAAGTTGGTCTGATCGGCAATGCCTCGGATCACATCTACCACTACGTTGATCTGGGCAGACTCGCGCTCCAGCTCGGCCACCAACGTACCAGCCTGCTCAATCTCTTCGGCCACTCGGGTGATCGCAACCAATGAGCGCTGCACGTCCTGATTGCCGCTACGGGCCAGCGCATTGGCTGAACTGGCCGATTCGGACGCATTCTCGGTGTTGCCCGCAACATCGGCGACGGTCGCCTTCATCTGGGTCATAGCGGTCGCCACCAGCGAAATCTCCTGCTGCTGGCTCTGAATCCCTTTTGCAGACTGCTCAGAAACAGCGCTCACCTCTTCGATGGCTGTCCCAAGCTGGGTCACTGCGGCAACCACCTCTTCAATCAGACCTCGCAGGTTGTCCTGCATCTTGAGAGATGCCTTGGCCAGCAGTCCCAGCTCGTCACGGCCAATATGCTGACGATCCAGTTGATGAGTCAAATCCCCCGCAGCAATCGCATTGGCCTGGGCGACCACTGCCTGTAGTGGCAGACAGATTTGACGGGTCAGGAACCAGGTCATCGCCATCATAAACAGCAGCAGAGCGCCGATGCTGACCATGGCAAACGATATAACCATGCTGACGCTGTCCAGCAGGCTGCCACGGTTTTCTTGCACAAAACCGAGGTTCACATCGATCAGACCATTAACCGCCTGCTCCAGAGAGCCAAAAGCAGCATTCGAGGCAAACAACTGTGCCTTGGCCTGCTCTTGTTGTCCTTGTACCAACAGCAGATCAAACTCGTTCACTGAACGTTGATAACTGAGCCACTGTTGTTTGGCTTGATTAAACACCTGACGCTCGTGATCAGCACCGACGGTCGCCTCATAGGCGTGAAATGCATTGTCTACTTTCTGGATATTTTGCTGGATCCGGCTGCGACGAGCTTGCAGATCGGCGGCATCGTTCACCATCAGCAGGGCAAACTGAGCACGGCGGACATAGGAGACGTCATAGAGCAGGGTTTCAACCGACAGGACACTCGGCAGCGTAGAGTCGGTAAAGT
Source organism: Aeromonas sobria (assembly GCF_006243315.1). Taxonomy (GTDB): domain Bacteria; phylum Pseudomonadota; class Gammaproteobacteria; order Enterobacterales; family Aeromonadaceae; genus Aeromonas; species Aeromonas sobria_A. Next base: position 18,293 of record NZ_NKWE01000021.1, on the reverse strand, counting down.
TCAACACCCGATCACGCACACCACGTAACTCGCTGGAGAGAAAGATACCGAATATCACGTTGACGGCGGCAATGACCGCAAAGACCACGGCAATTTTTTTGCCGATGGAGAGATTCTTGTAAAACATAGTGGTTGGTGATCCTCTACTGCTGACAGGCGAATGGAGTGTGGCGATCACATCCCTATGAGCTGATACCCGGATCTTCCTGACGGGAAACATAAACAGAACGCCAGGAAGCTGGCATTCCGCAAAAACGCGCACTCTAGCACAAGGCGACCACATCCTCACTTTTCTTGAAAATTTAAAAACAAGCTAATAAAACGCAATTCGTGAGCAGGATCACGGCTTATACAAGCCTTCTTTAAGTCCTGTTTCCACGCTGAGGTTAGTCGGCATGTTGTGATCAACAAACGACAACCGAGTTGGTAAGGTGTGCGGCATTCATCTCTCCTTGCGTAGTGCCTCTCGGCGCCGACGCCATCTTTTGTTATGATCTACAGCAACTTAAACTCAGCCACACGGCTAGCAAGACGAGGTCAGCAATGAAAGTAGGTATTATCGGCGCCATGGAGCAAGAAGTAGCCCTGCTGCGCAGCCAGATGAGCAACCCCACCACCCTGCAACTGGGCGGCTGTGAGTTCTATCACGGGATGCTGGCAGGCAAAGAGGTGATCCTGACCCGCTCCGGCATCGGTAAAGTTGCAGCCAGCGTGGCGACCAGCCTGCTGCTGGAAAAGTTTGCCCCTGACTGCGTCATCAATACCGGCTCTGCGGGCGGCTTTGCCCAGGATCTGCACATTGGTGACGTGGTGATCGCCAGCGAGATGCGCTTCCACGATGTCGACGTAACCGCCTTTGGTTACGAGATGGGCCAGATGGCACAGCAGCCAGCCGCCTTCCCCTGCGACGAGAAGCTCATCGCGGTCGCTCAGGATTGCATTGCCGAACAGGGCAAGCACCAGACCAAAGTTGGCCTTATCTGCACCGGCGATCAGTTCATGTGCAAACCGGACGCCATCGCCAAGGCCCGCGCCGACTTCCCGCAGATGCTGGCAGTCGAGATGGAAGGTGCCGCCATCGGCCAGGTGTGCCACATGTTCAAGGTGCCCTATCTGGTAGTGCGCGCCATGTCCGATATCGCCGGCAAGGAACAGGTTGAATCCTTCGACGCCTTTATCGAAGTGGCTGGCAAACACTCCGCCGAGATGATCATCAAGATGCTCGGTAAGCTGTGATCGAAACCGGCTCGCTCGAACTGATGGCCGACGCCCTCCTCTCGACGACGGCGGCCATTCTGGTGGGTGCTGCCCTGCTTGAGGCGGTAATCCCGTGGCCATCCCATCTGCGGCTCTCGGCCGTCACGCCCCTGCTGACCCGACTGGGTCACAAGGTGCACAGAGCCGATGGTGCACCACGCCAGCAGCTGCAAGCGGGTATGCTGGCGATGCTGGTGGTCTGGGTGCCCTGCGCAGCCGGGCTCTGGTCATTGCGCAATCTGGCTCTGAGCGAGCCGCTGTTTGACCTGCTGTTCCTGCTCTTGATGATCGAGTCCCGTCCGCTGCGCGAACTCGCCCATGCCACCCGCTCGCTCGCCACGCAGGAGACCCTGCCGCTGGCAAGATTGCAGGCGGCTCCTTGGCTCAAACGTGACACCGGCAAGCTCTCGGCCATGGGGATTGCCAAGGCGGTGACCGAAAGTTGCGCCCTGCATCTGGTGAGTCAATGGGCTGGCCCGCTGCTGGGGTACGCTCTCGCGGGGGTACAAGGCGCACTGCTCTGGCGGCTAACCCAGCTGATGAGCCAGGGCTGGAGCATGAAAGATCCCGCCTTTGGCTATTTTGGCCGAGCCGCCAGCGCCCTCTATCAGGGGCTCAATGCCCCCACCATTCTGCTGCTGGGGCTGCTGCTCCTACTGACACGGCTCAAGCAGGCAGCCCAACTGCTGCGAAGTGGTGCGATCTGGCCCTACCCTGCTATCGGGATGCTGTTGACACTACTTGCGGACAAGTGCCGGATCCGCCTTGGTGGCCCCCGCTACTATCAGGGAACCTTGCAACGCTGGCCGGTACTCGGCAGCGGTGATGACCCCGATGGCGAGTCACCGCGCAAGGTACTCAATATTCTGCAAGCAATGGGCTGGGGCTGGTTGATGCTGGCGCTGCTTGTCACTGTGGCAGGGTTATTTCATGGTTAGATGGTTGCGATTGCTAATCTGGCTGCCCTGCGTACTGCTGGCCTGGTTGCCCGGTGCGCTGCTCGCCGCAACTCCGAGCCGGGTGGTAAGCGTAGTGCCCCATCTTACCGAACTGCTTTATGACATCGGTGCCGGTGACAAGCTGGTGGCCATCGATGATGCCTCCGACTATCCCGCCGAAGTGAAAAACAAGCCCAAGGTGGCCAATTATCGCAGCATCAATGTCGAGGCGCTGCTGGCGCAACAACCGGACCTGATCCTCGGCTGGCGCTCTGCCCAGTCACGAATGCTGGCACCGCTGGAACAACTCGGGATCCCGGTTTTCTACTCGGAGCCCACCGATTTTGCCTCGCTGGCTACCGAGATGCGGGCTCTCGGCAAAATGCTGGGGGTGGAGAAGAGTGCCAACGAAGCCGCCGATCGCTATCTGGGACGCCTGCATGACCTGCAACAGCGTTATGGTCAGCCAACCAACGTCAAGGTGTTCTACCAACTCTGGTACCCGCCGCTCACCAGCGTCAGTGGCCATGCCTGGCCTGCTCAGGCCATCGAACTCTGCGGGGGGATCAACATCATGGCGAATGCCAAGACCCCCTACCCTCAAGTGGACATGGAACAGGTGATCAGAGCTAATCCAACACTGATCCTGGCGGGGAGTCAAGATCCTGACGCCCTGCGTCATTGGCAGAAGTGGCCCAATCTGGACGCAGTGCAACATCAGCGACTCGATTTGATCAACTCGGATGAGCTGCACCGCTTCACCCCGAGAGCCCTCAATGCGGTGGAGCAGATATGCCGAGCCATTGCCCAACGCGACAGCAAGTAGCCAAAAAACAGCCATTCAGATCACACCTGCCAATATACGTCTGCAAATGGCATAAAAAGTGCTTTAGAATTCTATAGATACCAATCTTCATCATGGGACACCGTCATGTTTAATGGAAAAACAATTCTGGTTACCGGTGGCACTGGGTCATTTGGCAAGAAATTCATTGCAACCGTGCTATCCCGCTACCAACCCGCACGACTGATCGTCTACTCCCGTGATGAGCTCAAGCAGTTTGAAATGCAACAGCGTTTCAACCATCCCTGCATGCGCTACTTTATCGGCGATGTGCGCGATGCCGAGCGCCTCGACATGGCGATGCGCGATGTTGACTTCGTGGTGCACGCTGCGGCGCTCAAGCAAGTGCCAGCAGCCGAATACAACCCGATGGAGTGCATCAAGACCAACATTGGAGGAGCCGAAAACGTCATCAAGGCTGCGCTCAACAATGGCGTACAGAAAGTCATTGCACTCTCCACCGACAAGGCTGCCAATCCAATCAACCTTTACGGGGCTACCAAACTCTGCTCCGACAAGCTCTTTGTCGCCGCCAACAATATGGCGGGCAAGAACCCGACTATCTTCTCGGTGGTGCGTTATGGCAACGTTGTTGGCTCAAGGGGCTCAGTGGTTCCCTTCTTCGACAACCTGATCAACAGTGGGGCAGATATGCTGCCGATTACCCATCCCGAGATGACCCGCTTCTGGCTGACCTTGCAGCAAGGTGTCGATTTTGTTCTTAGCAACTTTCAGCGTATGCGCGGAGGCGAACTGTTCGTGCCGAAAATTCCGTCGGTCAGGATCACCGATCTGGCGGCGGCCATGGCTCCGGCCCTTAAACAGGAGATCATCGGTATCCGCCCAGGGGAGAAGTTGCACGAGGTGATGTGCCCGGCAGACGACTCTTTCCACACCTACGAGTTCAACGATTACTACGTGATTGCCCCCAGTATCACTTTCAATAGCTGCAACAATGATTTCAGCACTAATGCGCTAGGTGAAACAGCTACGCTGGTCATGCCGGGGTTTGAATATAACTCTCTCAATAATAAAACTTTTCTCTCTATCGCTGAACTACAGCACATGAATCAGCAGGTGCTATCAGAATGATCCCCTATGGTAAACAGGACATATCAAAGGCTGACATCTCGGCCGTATGCGATGTCCTTGCGTCTATGTATATAACTCAGGGCCCCAAAGTCGCGGAATTCGAACAAGCACTGTGCGATTATACTGGCGCAAAACACTGCATTGTTGTTGCGAGCGGCACCGCAGCATTACACCTTTCTGTCGCAGCACTAAACCTACCGGAAGGCAGTGAAGGTATCACGAGTGCAAATACCTTTGCCGCAACCGCCAATAGCATGGTGTATTGTGGTCTAATACCTGTATTTGCCGATATTGATAGTGTCAGTTACAACATTGATCCATGTAGCATTGCAAAAAATATAACTCCAAAAACGCGCTTGATAACTCCTGTACATTTTGCTGGTCAACCAGCAAATATGGAGTTAATAAAAGAGATTGCCGACCAAAATAATTTAAGGGTAATCGAGGATGCTGCACATGCAATAGGTTCATCTTATAAAGATGGGTCTCTTGTAGGCTGTTGTAAATATTCAGATACAACTATATTTTCATTTCATCCAGTAAAAACTATCACCTGTGGTGAAGGTGGGGCGATCCTGACTAATGATTCATCCATTTATGAAAAAATATTGTTACTTCGCAATCATGGTATAACTAAAGATGTGACTAAACTAACGATCGACCCAGGTCCATGGTTTTATGAAATGCAGACTCTTGGCTGGCATTATCGGATGACTGATATACAAGCAGCGTTAGGATTAAGTCAATTAAAACGGCTGAATGAATTTAAGGCACAACGACGAGCATCTGTTGCTCGTTATAATAAAGCATTTTCAGACACCCCATGGATAACTATTCCGCATGAAGATGAAAATGTATCATCCTGCTTTCATCTATATGTAATACTTATTGATTTCATGGCTATTGGTAAAACAAGAAGTCAAGTCATGGACGCTCTTTTTAATATCGGAATCGGAACCCAAGTTCATTATATTCCCGTTTATCACCACCCTTGGTATCAGCAAAGATATAATTACCAAGAGGGCATGTGCCCAATAACAGAAAAATATTACCAAACATGCCTTTCATTACCACTATACAGTACGTTAAGTAATGCCGAACAAGATCAAGTCATAGAGGCGATACGCCTTCTATCCAGTTAACTTTATCAAAGTCTGATGGTCATATGTATGGAAACACCACCTGAAATTAAGCTTGCAGTAATCCCTGCTCGAGGAGGAAGTAAACGGGTCCCACAAAAAAACATCCGTTTATTCGCAGGTAAACCCATGATTGCGCATTCGATTATAGCTGCGCAAAATTCGCGATGTTTTGACCAAATAATTGTTTCAACTGATGATTCACATATCGCGGATATAGCTAGAGCATATGGAGCCAAGGTACCTTTTATGCGGCCTGATGCATTGGCAGATGATCATGCAGGCACTCAGGAGGTCGTTGCTCATGCCATCAACTGGGCCAGGTCACAAGGATGGCAGTTAGGTCCAGTATGTTGTCTGTATGCGACAGCTCCTTTTGTACGGGCCAAAGACCTATCTCTTGGTCTCCAAATGCTAAATGAAAGTGAACAACACTTTGTTTTCAGCGCGACTAATTTTGATTATTCACCGTACAGGGGATTTGTACGGGCTGGCAAAGGGGTCGAAATGCTCTTTCCTCAACACTTTACAACCAGGTCTCAAGACCTACCGCAAGTTTTACATGATGCAGGCCAATTCTATTGGGGCCAGGCTAGTGCATGGCTTAAAGACATGCTGCTGTTTAGTCACAACGCGACACCGCTCATACTCCCACGCCATCTGGTAATTGATATTGATACTCCAGAGGACTGGTCTCATGCTGAGCTGATGTGGCAGTTCCAAAAGCAACAAGGCCTTATTCTATGACAACAGCTCCTCGCAAAGTATTGGTTGTAGCTGCACATCCTGATGATGAGATTTTGGGATGCGGAGCTACTATAGCCAGCCACATTGAACATGGAGATCAAGTTTCCGTGCTAATTATGGCTGAAGGTGCTACCTCACGACTTTCCAGACGCAATCGTACCGAGGTAAAAGATGAATTGTCAGAACTTCATCTGGCAGCACAGGCGGCCAATGATATTCTTGGAGTAACAAGACTCCAGCTATTGGATTTTCCTGATAATAGGATGGATAGTGTTGATCTTCTTGATGTAATCAAAGTTATTGAAGCTGAAATAAATGCGTGGCAACCTGATATCCTGTACACACATCATGCTGGTGATGTAAACATTGACCACCGAGTCATACATGATGCAGTCATAGCCGCAGCTCGTCCGCAGCCATCAAGTAACATACAGACCCTGCTTTTTTTCGAAATAGCATCGAGCACTGAATGGCGCCCAACAGCCTCAGCGCAACAATTCAGCCCTAATTGGTTTGTCAACATTACCAATCATTGGCAAAAAAAACATCTCGCGCTAAATGAATACCACTCAGAAATGCGTCCATATCCACACCCTCGCTCCATTGAGGCACTTGAAAGCTTGGCCAAATGGCGAGGTTCTTCTGTCGGTTATGCATATGCAGAAGCATTTATGCTAGGCCGACATATAATATCATAGGTACTTCATGATAATTTTTCGTGCTGATGCATCATTGATATTAGGGCATGGCCATGTAATGCGTTGCTTGGCGCTTGCTGATGCATTCAGATCGTTAGGTGAGAATTCGTTATTCATATTCTCAAAAGAAGGAAATGCACTTGCGCAAGAAGTGGTGAAGAGAGGCTATCAATATTTCACTTTAACTAAAAATTATAATCTCAATCTTGATGAGGGTGAAATAATGGATGCTAGAGAAACACTTACTGCTATGCCTGGATCTACCAGGTTAGTGGTTGCTGATCATTACCATTTGCAAACGCATTGGGAATGTATTATAAAAAATGCTGCGTTACCACTTTTAGTTATAGATGATTTATTTCGTCATCACATGAGTGATTTCTTACTTGATCAAAACATAATTACAGCCAAAAATAATGATAGTTATAAAGTACCAAAAACAACATCCTGTTTTTTTGGTCCGACATACGCCTTACTATCTTCTTCTTTTCAAGATTTAAGAAATCAAGTCAATATTAGAGAATATATAGAAACCGTACTTATCTTTTTTGGTGGTAGCGACCAAGATAATGAAACAGAAAAAGCGCTATTGGGTACTTTATCTACCAACAAAGACTTTCATATTGATGTTGTTGTCGGTAGCAGTAATCCACATAAAGCCAGGTTATTAAAAATATGCCATGACAGAAATATTACATTACATGTACAGACACCTCACATGGCAAAACTGATGTTAGATGCAGACCTTGCAATCGGAGCAGGTGGCAGTGCATCTTGGGAAAGATGCTGCATGGGATTACCCTCTATTGTCTCTATACAAGCAGACAATCAAACTCCGATTGCCACGGTATTACATCAACTCGGCGCTGCATATAATTTAGGAATGACGACAAACCTGACATCAGCAGACTATAAAGAAGCACTGCTATCAATTACCCCGCAGACACTGAGCAAAATGTCTAATGCTGCACTATCGATAACAGATGGCAAAGGTGCAATCCGTGTTGCATCTTGCATACTCACAGCTATTGAGGATATGCAATGAATATTGATATGGACCATGTATTTTCTGCACAAGCAGCTCATAATAAATCTCCCTTTATCATCCTCGAAGCAGGTATTAACCACAATGGCGATATCGCTATAGCAAAAGACATGATCTGCATGGCTAAAAGCTTGGGAGCTAACGCAATCAAGTTTCAAACGTTTAAAGCAGAGGAGTTTGTCGGTGATCCAGAACTACAATTTACCTATCAATCTCAAGGTGAATCTGTTACTGAATCAATGTTAGATATGTTTAAACGTTATGAATTTACGTACGATGAATGGTGGATGCTTAAGGAATACTGTGATGAACAGAGGATTATGTTTCTCTCCACACCTCAAAACCCTTCGGATATGAAGTTGCTACTTGAATTAGGTGTCCCCGCGCTAAAAGTAGGATCTGATGATTTCACCAACATTCCTTTGCTAAAAGAGTATAGCTCCCAGGGACTTCCATTACTGATTTCATGTGGTATGGCAGATATGGCAGAGGTATACCAAGCCCTTGACATAACCGGTGCATTTATAGGTAAGAAAGTTGTGTTAATGCTTTGTACTTCACAATACCCTACACCATCGAGTGATGTTAATTTGAACAAGCTGAAAACACTATCAGCTGCATTTCCAAATATAACGCTAGGTTTTTCTGATCATACACAAGGACCATTAGCTGCGACAGTTGCTTATGGACTTGGAGCCGTTGTATTTGAAAAACATTTCACCCTTGACCATCAACTTCCTGGTCCGGATCACTGGTTTTCAGAAGATCCGGTTGGGGCAAAAGAATGGATAACTGCTATTAATACTGCTTATCAAATGATGGGATCTCCACATATAAAACCTACTGATGCCGAGCAGAATATGAGGATATTAGCACGTCGTAGTATTACCATTTTATCTGATATAAATCCAGATACTCCCCTCACAGCAATGAATATTGGGCTGCGACGCCCAGGGAACGGTCTGCCTCCAATGTTTTTCAATGAAATCATAGGAAAAAAAACATCACGAGCTCTTATTAAAGGACAACTATTGAAATGGGAGGATATTTCATGAATGACTATGAAAAATACAAAAAACTCTTCCATAAACTGACGAGTTTTAAAGAAAATCCATACCATCCATTTGTATGGATCCTGGGTGAACCTACAATAGGTAATAATGTATACATCGGTGGTTTTAGTGAAATTAATAGTCAAGGTGCAAGTATTTTAATTGGAGATAACTGTGACATAGCATCATTTGTTTCAATTAACTGTGCCGACTCTCATTTAAAATGTATTGAACTGTCCGAGAACATTGTTCGCAAAGATATTATATTAGAAGATCACATTTTTATTGGGTCTCACTCGGTCATTAAGGGCGGTGCTCATATTGGGCACCACTCTGTAATTGCTGCAGGGACGGTTGTCAATGCTGGCTATGTACCACCATACTCATTGGTTGTTGGAAATCCAATGGTAATTAAGGCTGGATATTATGAAAAAAACAAGGATGACAATGATCCCTCATAATAGACCGACCATTGGGCATGAGGAAATTTTAGCTTCCAATAGAGTCCTCAATTCAGGTTGGATTGCTCAAGGAGAAGAAGTTGCAGCTTTAGAGGCTGAGATCGGGGCATTTATCAATCTTCCCGCAGAGAATGTCGTTGCGGTATCAAGCGGATCTTCTGCGCTGTATTTAGCATTGAGCATTGCAAATGCTGTTGATAAAAAAATTTCCGCACCAGCATATTCATGTCGCTCCATTTGGAATGCAATCCAAATGGCCCGTGGATTGGCTGTGTTTAGGGATAATTCACCTATATGGCCAAACGCACCAATCGTTAATAAAAATGAACATATAGACATATCAATTGTGGCTCATATGTTCGGAATACCAGATGATAGCGTTTTAACCCATGATTATTCTTCATTTATTATAGAGGATGCAGCACAAGCCATAGGTGCAAAAATAAATAATAAATCTGTCGGCATATTTGGTAATGTCGGTATATTTTCACTAGGTGCAACAAAGCCGATTACAAGTGGTGGGCAAGGAGGAATATTTTTCTCACGAGAAAAGGAGTTGGCAAGTATAGCAAGGAGCATGCGTGATTATGACTGCATTATGGATCACCGCTCCTTTAAATTTAATTTTCAAATGACTGACATCCAAGCTGCTATCGCCAGAGTCCAACTCACACGACTCCCAGAATTTATTCGTCGTCGAGAAGAAATTTTTCAAAAATACCTATCATCCGGACTGAGTCTCATCGATGGTAAAAATGAATACATAACACCAATAAGGTATAGAGCCGTCGTTTTAAATACCCACGATAATATTTCAAAGTGCAGGAATGCACTCCTTTTACATGGCATAAAAAGCATCATTCCAATAGAGAACACTGAGTTACTCTCCCTTGGTTTATCCACTCCAAATGCGGTAGCCTTAACTAAAAATAGCTTATCTATTCCATTATATCCCTCATTGGCAGATCATGAAGTAGATAAAATAATTAGCATCTGTTGCAAAGCGTTAAAAATATGAAAGTTAGCATCCATCAACCAGCATATCTACCTTGGCTTGGCTACTTTGACCGTATAGCTAAAAGTGATTTATTTATTTTTTTGGACAATGTTCAATTCGAAAAAAATAGCTACACCAATAGAAACATAATCAAAGGACCAAATGGGCCTCAATGGTTAACTATTCCAATAAAACAAAAAGGTCATTTACATAAAAAACTAAATGAAATAGAAATTGCCACAGATATAGACTGGAAATCAAAACATTTAAAATCAATAAAAAATTGCTATGCACGAACTGAAGGTTTCAATGAAAAATATGAAAAAATACTTTCACTATATGATGCTAACGAAAAAAATCTCTCTAATTTATGTTTTACGCATCTGCTTTTCTGGCTCAATGAGCTAAACATTGAAACCCCCATTACAAGAGCATCAAATTTAATTACAACTGAGAAAAAATCAGATTTAGTCCTTGAGCTTTGTAATATGCATAATGCTACAGACTATATCTCTGGCCCAATGGGAAAGGACTATTTAGATGAAGTTAAATTCAATCGTCACGGAATATTAATCCACTACCATCACTACCAACCACGCCCATATGAGCAATTATTCGGATCCTTTGTTCCATTTATGGGAGTTGTTGATTATTGGTTTAACCAGAGAGATAAGGAGAGCAATAATTATGGCATTTTCTAATGAATGGGATGAACAGTATAAAAACAACCATCATATGAGCATTTGGCCTTGGAGTGACCTTGTTTCTAGCATATATCGATACGCAAATCCTAAAAATGGATATAAACGAGTTCTAGAACTAGGCTGTGGAGCTGGTGCTAATATCCCCCTATTTTTGTCTCTTAACTTTGATTACTATGGTATTGAAGGCAGCCAATCTATTTCCAAGAGAGTCATTGATAATTACCCACAGCTTAGCAAGAGAATAATCACCAGTGACTTTGCAAAAGAACACCTTTCACAATTCAATGATATTATTGATGTTGTTGTAGATCGTGCTTCCATTACTCACAATGATACATTAAGTATCGAAAGAATCCTTAGATCCATTTTTTTATATCTTAAACCAGGTGGTAAATTTATCGGTATAGATTGGTTTTCGACAAACCATGGTGATTTTCATCGTGGAATATCGGTAGATACATATACAAAGAAAGATTTACCTTTTGATAGCCAATTTTCAGGTGTTGGTCAAGTACATTTTAGTGATAAAAATCACATCATTGAGTTATTTTATAATGCCGGATTAACCATTGAAAGGCTAGAACATAAAGAACGTAATATAGAAATCCCAATGAATCAATGCCACTTTGCAAGCTGGGATATAATTGCTATTAAACCTATCTGAAAATAAAGGTGACACCAATAAATATTGGTGTCACCTTTATCATTGTACTTTTCTAAAATGGCCAATAATATCCAAACTATTGTCATCCATATGATTTAGTGCATTAGGGTACATTTCTTTAATTTCTCGCATGAAATTAACTGTTATCTCTTTTACTTCATTTAATAACTTAATGTAAGCATCACTTTCATTAAAGCTATATAGTATAGTTGTAATGAATGAAAAATAATAGTTTATCGAACCAACTAAAACTCGATGTATATGTGATTGCTTAGTTGACAAGAGATAATTTAGATAATCATAATGCCTCTGCATCATTTCTGAAATATCTCTTTTATTCAGGTCAATATCTTCCCACTCTGACTCCATCAATGTTACCAGCTCATCAAATGTCTCAACAGACAGAGCTTCTTTTATATCCTCTATGGATATAGATAGTGATTCAAAGCAATTATTATATATACTTTCTACAATGCTATTTTTATCAATGATTTTCTCTTTAATATTTACATCATAGTATCTTAACGGTGTGGCTCCTCTAACTAGAGATCCATCACTACAGTTAGAACAGCTAGCATCAGGATACATAGCAATCACTTTGGCCATTGAGTTTGCAGATAGTCCAAACAGGCAGTCAGAACTGATCTCGCCACCAAAATTAGCAGGAACAAGGAATGTCTCATTAGAGGTAACTGCATCTGTTAATTCTTTAATAGCTGAACCATTATCTTCATAATACGCACTATGACGAGAATGATGATGATTTTTTTCTTTATAGCCATTATCTAGGCCAAACATATATATATTCTTGAAGCCCAAAGTCATGGCATAACTTAAGCCCGTATTTCCCACCAAAGGATTTACGTATGGTAGATAACCAAATTTATGTAAATCAGGTCGATTAAGCATCAACATAGAAAACATAGCTTCATTATGTTTAAATCCAAGTGCAGACTTGGAAAAATACCGTCTGCAATCCGGGTGTATAACATCAACACTTAAAAAAAGTATATCCTTCAAATACTCTTTATCATCAAATATATCAAAAAAATCAGCCATCGACTTGGTTCTTTCTACTGCGACACATATATCTGGTTTTATGCCAGCCTTATGTAGAGCTGATACAGTACTACCACATGCAATAATAATAGCTTTCTCTTTATTAATTTTAATATAACTAATCGACTCATCCAGTGATGGACCATTGCCTATAACAAAAACAGGTATGTTCCTATAGGATATATCTACTTGTTTATCTTTCAAAAGAAAAGGCACTTCCTCACTTATATTTTTTGCACTGTGAGCAATTGCAAATAGATTATCATCAAAAAAACCCCAGCCTGTTTTCAATAAATAAAACTCTTTTGCAACACGATCTATAAGCGAAAATATTTCTGGGGAAGGATAATGCCAAAATGCAAACATACTTGCTATCCAGAATGCACCTCTCTTGTGAAGCCCTGCAAGCAGATCTTCGATAATACTATCTTGATCTTGTCCTAAAAAAATATGTAATCCTAATTTCTCTTGTTTCAAATATTTCAGGAGTGGAGCCCAATCAAACGAAAATAATGAAGCATAAAAAATATCCATATCCGGTTCAAATATAAAAAGATTTTTTATGCTACAGCGCTCATATAACAACCCCAATTGATATCCCAAACCGACACCAAACATGAATGCCATTGGCATACTATCTGGAATTGAGGACGTTTTCTCCTGGACACTCTCAGCTTTAATATAACATTCAGCCAATAAATTAAGATACTCGACATGGACTTGATTCATGTCATTTTCACTTACGTTATAAATGAAGCGCTCAATTTGAGATGTGGCTAATACATATTCAATTTGCTCATTAGCCTGCTGATATGGATCATCACCATATAGAGATACATTATCATCTAACCACAGTAAATTCGGTATTCCATTCTCATTGCAAAAAAAACGAAAAGCTCGCTTTGGTTTATATTCTTTGAATTGCATATAAACATCAGGAATATATTCACTAAATGCAGCCATATTATCAGAAAAGCGTTTTGGTAGTACATCCGCCATTGCTTGCTCTTGATTTTTTTGCTCACGCAACCTAATTACTTCACACTCAAGAGATTCTATACTTTTGTCAAAATTCATGAAGAATCCTATTTGGAATATGTCTTATATAGTTGCGATACTTTCTCAGCAGCCATGAAATCTCGTAGTTTAATTTCTATTTGTTTTTTCTGCTCTTCTATCAATACACAAATTTTTTGATCTTGCTCCAATGCTCTCGTCGCTGCAGCAACAAAATCAGCTGAATAACTTTCCTCAATACAGTTATCTTGTAGCCATTGTAAACGAAGATCAACAAGTTCGTGAGCAAGATCCAATTTATGATTACAGAAAGCACTCGCAATTCTATCACTAAAATCATTCAAATCATCTGCTTGCTTTGTTGTCATAATGAAGCCTGACGAGCTAAAGCCAGCTCCCTCTCTTCCAGGGGAATAGAATCCCAGCCACTCTTAATCGTCAGCATCAAATCAAACACTTCATCTATAGGTGCTGTATCCATGTCACGGCTAGCATCCAGTATCCTTTGCTTCATATAATCATAAAGAGAAAAAAGATCCTCTGGTATTTTCCCATATGAAAGATCCAATGCCTCTTGTAGGCCATAAATCAAACCCAAAGCTTTTGAGATTGCTAAAGATTTACCCTCAAAATCTTTTCGCAATATGGCACCTTTAGCTTGGGCTAAACGTTCAATACAGCCTTGCATCATAAGCTGGATAACACGATAAGGATCAGCCACTGCCAGTTCAGATTGAATATTCTGAGTTGTATATGCCTTTATTTTTTTCTGATACATAATCACTCCTATCATATCAGTATAATTTGGCTGATTTTAAACTTTAGCTACTTTTCGTTGATGTTTGGATATTATTCAAATAAGATGCAGAACGGTTCATTTTGGCTAGTAATGCATCAAGTCCACCATACTGAGCCCGCAGACTAGCTTCATATTTTACTAGCTGTGCCGCAGCATCTGCCTCTTTTTGTGCTAAAGAACGCAGTTCTGTATTAAGAGAGTCTTCTCGCTGTGCAACTAATCCACCACTTTTGGAAAAACTCTCTAATGATGTGGCCAACTTACCAGCGACACCTTTTTCTCCACCAAAAACAGCGACAACTTGCTCGAAATTTTTATCTAATACTTCATTAAACTTTTTTTCATCTAAAGATAGGATACCTTTATTATCCATCTTGATCCCAAGTTGAAAAATCGTAGAAATATCTTTTGATGTCTCCGATGGGGATACTATTATACTACTCATGAGGTTCACAACACTGCGAGTCATAGAATCACCCGCCAAGGCACCACCATCATCCTTGGTCACACCAGCCACAACTGAGTTTCGTTTTCCTAATGCATTAGCCTTACCAACCAGGTCGTTATAGCCAGCAACAAACCCTTTGACCATCTCTTTGATACCATCTTTATCTGTCGTGACATCAATTTTATTAGATTTGGCAAGTCCAGCTGTATCCTTATCTGAGGTGCGTAATACTGTGAGCTTCAATCCCACGATCGTGCCATCGAATGTATTCGTATCACTTGTCAGTGTGCTGCCATCGACAGAGATTTCCGCACTTCCAGCAGATAGAGTCTTAGTGAGTGCAGAAGTAAAAGGATCCAACCCACTCGAACTTCCTGTTATTTGCAGATCCTTCCCTGTGCCACTTACACCTGAATCAATTACTAGCTTTGATTTTCCATCGGAGGTATTAATTATATTCGCAGTCAAGCCGAAGTTATTGCCATTATTATTAACCCGCTTACGAATGTCCTGCAGGGAATCTCCATTTTTTACATCAACTGTAAATGTTTTATCACCGGCTTTAAACGTCAAGGTTCCATCTTCGGTGACCAGAGGATTTGTTGAGCTATTGAAAGTCCCTTCAAATTTACTAGTAGTCGCTAATTTATTTACTACAATATTGTATTGACCATTAGATGCTCCTGTTTTACTCTCTGCCTTGAGAACAGGGTTATCCTTATCCTGTGTCACATTCACGGATCGCTTATTAAAAGCATCTGTTTTTGCCATCTCTTTAAGGTTAGTAACATAAGAACTGATGGCTGACTTTAGTTGCCCAAGACCAGACAACGTAACCTGAGCATTGACTCTTTTCGTCACTATAGGTTGTTGGATCTGTGCCTTTCTTGCTTCGAGGCTGGCAGATATTACACTTTCCAGATCTATACCAGATCCAGCCCCGGCTGAAGTAATCGCTGCCATACCTCTTTCCTCGCTTGACTTATAAAAATTTAAATTTCGCTATCCAGTAGTAGACCTAGTTTTGACGATGCTCCGAATTCTCCTTCACGAAGAGCCTGGATCCGTTTATTTATCGCAAGCAGCTCCTCACTGGGGATCTGCCGGATCACTGACTTAGTGTCCGCATCGACCACTTTGATAACTACTTTATTCAAGTCCTGCTCCATACTGAAACTGACCGTCCACCCCTGCGACGCTCCAAAATCCTGCAATTTTTGTACCTGAATGGCCAGCTCACTTTCACTTTCTTTGCTTGACCGACTTGAAGTAACCGTGACCTCTTTGTCCTCTGATTGCTCAGACTGTATTTTTGCGGATTCTACCAATCTGTCCGAAAGTGTTTGAGCGGCCTGCGGGCCGCTCTTCTCCTTCAACAGTGCGGAAGAGCCGTTAGCAGATGACAGGCTTCCCATATCGATAGTCATCATTTCTCTCCCCTCTTGAGATCATAAATCTGGTGGCCTTAGCCCAGCAGGGATAGAGCTGACTGCGGACGCTGATTTGCTTGCGCTAAAATACTGGATGCAGCTTGCTGCAGAATATTCTGCTTGGTCAAGTTAGCCGTTTCTGTCGCAAAATCTGCATCACGAATACGCGAGCGTGCTGCGCTCAGGTTTTCTGATACGTTAGCCTGGTTCCTGATTGTTGAGTCAAAACGGTTCTGCACCGCACCCAGCTCGGCACGCTTACTGTCTACCGCCTGGATCATGTAATCCAGGTTTGCCATTGCAAGTTGGGCTGATGAAGCATCCTTTATACTCTGCACTGTCGCTACGCCTACAGCAGTACCTGCAACTTGTGTGACTGAATATGGCTCATTTGTCGTAGTTACTGTTACGCTTGCGACAGTAGCACTGCCTTTAGTCGCACTGGCAATACCTGTCAAAGTAAATGCAGACGTCATCTTGAACGAGATGGTCTGTGCTGCATCGGCACCAACCTGGAATGACCCCTTGTAACTCCCATCCAGTAATTTCTGCCCACCAAATGTGGTGTCAGATGAGATGCGATCAATTTCAGTGGTTAATTGGTCATACTCTTGCTGCAATGCAACCCGGTCATCCGCATTATTAGATCCGTTAGACGATTGCTGAGCCAGAGTTCGCATCCGCTGCAGCATTGAGGTCACTTCATCCATCGCACCTTCTGCTGTTTGCGCAACTGAAATGCCATCATTAGCATTGCGGTTACCTTGGGTAAGACCATTGACCTGAGAGGTCAAACGGTTGGATATCTGCAAACCGGCCGCATCATCCTTGGCACTGTTGATACGTAGACCCGAAGCGAGTCGGGTATAGGAGGTATCCAACGCTTTGTTGGTATTCATCAAGTTACGCTGAGCGTTCAATGATGAAATGTTGGTGTTAATGTACATGGCCATAAAATATTCTCCCGAAGAACATGCGACTGCGGGTTGTGCTGACTACGCAACAGCCCACCAGTTGAAGAGCAGGTTGAACAGCCTGGCTCTTCTGGCGGGTGGCTGTTTGAACGAACAGGTCACCCGCAGTAGTGCAAACGTTGGATTCCGAACACCCCTCGATTGCCTCACTCTATGTAACGGCTGCGCAAGATTAATGTTTAGGCAAAAGATTGCCGAAAGCGGCAAAAAGATGCCACATAAGGTTTAAGTTACAGGTGGGGACCCAAATAAATCCAAATATAGAGATGTTGAGAAATGCGAGAGGAGAAGTACCGCTAAAAAGAAAACCCCCGATGCAGTACATCGAGGGTCTGAGGTCAGCAGCCACTAGCGTTTTTTAGATCTAAACATCAAATCCAAACAGCTAAAAACCATAAGTTACGATCACCGTAGCCACTGCGTGAGCATAAACATATCACCTTGCCTAACCCAGTAGTGACAGGGCTGATTGCGGACGCTGATTTGCTTGCGCCAGAATACTGGATGCTGCTTGCTGCAGAATATTCTGTTTGGTCAAGTTAGCCGTTTCTGTCGCAAAATCTGCATCACGAATACGCGAGCGTGCTGCGCTCAGGTTTTCTGATACGTTAGCCTGGTTCCTGATTGTTGAGTCAAAACGGTTCTGCACCGCCCCCAGCTCGGCACGCTTACTGTCTACCGCCTGGATCATGTAATCCAGGTTTGCCATTGCAAGTTGGGCTGATGAAGCATCCTTTATACTCTGCACTGTCGCTACGCCTACAGCAGTACCTGCAACTTGTGTGACTGAATATGGCTCATTTGTCGTAGTTACTGTTACGCTTGCGACAGTAGCACTGCCTTTAGTCGCACTGGCAATACCTGTCAAAGTAAATGCAGACGTCATCTTGAACGAGATGGTCTGTGCTGCATCGGCACCAACCTGGAA
>NZ_NKWE01000020.1:0-102500 GCF_006243315.1 Aeromonas sobria | reverse complement strand
TCAAGACGACAGCCCCTAGAAGGGGCTGGCACATCTGACCGCCATCGGCTCGCCGCTCACCGGATGAGTAAAATCCAGCTCGCTGGCATGCAGCATCAGCCGCGGTGCCTGTTCGCAGCCGGGTGGCAGCAGGCCGCCATAGAGATCACAGCCGAGGATGGGGTGGCCCAGCTGCTGGCAGTGGATCCGCAGCTGATGGGTGCGGCCGGTCTCCGGTACCAGCCTTACCCGGGTCAGTGGCACAGCCTGACCCTGCATCGGCTGCGCCAGCCGCTCAATCACCCGATAGCGGGAGCGGGCGGGTTTGCCGCTGGCGGCGCAGATCTTCATCAGCGGGAAAATCGCCGGATCCTTGGCAATGGCTGCATCGATCACCCCCTCATCGTCAGCGAGATGGCCGCAGAGCAGGGCGCTGTAGGCCTTGCTCACCGCCCGCTGGCTGAACTGCTGGCAGATCAGGGCATTGATGGCCCTGTTTTTGGCCACCACCATGATGCCTGAGGTACCAAAATCGAGGCGATGCACCAGGGTGCAGCCGGGGTAATCCTGCACCAGTCGATAATGAACCGAGTCGAGGTTCTGCGGATTCTTGCCCGAGAGGCTCAGCAGGCCGCTTGGCTTGTTGATGAGCAGCAAGTGCTCATCCTCAAACAGGATCTCGATGGCGGCACTGCAGGGCGGGGCGATAAAGGTGTCGACGATAACGGACATAGGGCGCACGGGCTGGAAACGGGGGGCGATCATACCCGAACCGGCGCGGCCGGGCGAATCGGCGGTGCGCTGCCTCGGGAAAGGAACGGGATGCGCCATGCAACCTCTTGATAATGAGCCGCTTTGAGCGATGCGGCGTGCCGTGCAAACCGCCTGGGTCACCAACAAGGCCCCGTTTTGTGACCCCTTCCCGAGTTCATCCGAAGCTTGCTTGTTAAGGTATGGCTCCCTGTTATGTTGTAAGGACTCTTTCCATGGCACTGCCCGTTATTCTCGATTGTGATCCCGGCCACGACGACGCCATTGCCCTTATTCTGGCGCTGGCCAGCCCTGAACTTAAGGTGCTGGCGGTTACCACCAGCGCGGGCAACCAGACGCCGGACAAGACCCTCAACAATGCCCTGCGCATCCTCACCCTGCTGGGGCGGGACGATATTCCGGTGGCGGCGGGGGCACCGAAACCGCTGGCCCGCGAGCTGATTATCGCCGACAACGTCCATGGCGAATCGGGTCTCGATGGCCCCACACTGCCGGATCCCGCCTTTGCGCCGCAGGCCATGACAGGACTCGAATTGATGGCCAAGTGCCTGCGCGAGAGCCCGGAACCGGTGACTCTGGTGCCGACTGGCCCGCTCACCAATATCGCCCTGCTGCTGGCGGCCCACCCCGAGCTCACACCCAAGATTGCCCGCATCGTATTGATGGGGGGCGCCGCAGGGGCGGGCAACTGGACCCCGGCGGCAGAATTCAATATTTATGTCGATCCACAAGCAGCCGATATGGTGTTCAAGTCGGGTATTCCCATCACCATGTGTGGCCTCGATGTGACCCATGAGGCGCAGGTGATGGACGAAGATATCGAGCGGGTGCGCGCCATCAGCAATCCGGTGGCCCAGTGCGTGGCGGGTCTGCTCGACTTTTTCATGATCTACCACCGGGACCCCAAGTGGGGATTTACCGGGGCGCCGCTGCACGATCCCTGTACCATAGCCTGGTTACTGGCCCCCGAGCTGTTTCACGGTGTGGAGTGTCGGGTCGATATCGAGACCGCAGGCACGCATACTACCGGCATGACGGTGGTGGATCGTTACGGTCTGACCGGCAAGCCAGCCAATGCGTTGGTGCTGCTGGGGCTGGATCGTCCGGGCTTTATCGATCTGCTGGTGACGCGACTGCGGGCGTTTGACTGAGCGCCGGTTCATTTTTTCAAGAAGGGGCGGGGAATGTGGAAGAGAGGCTTGATGCTGCTGGCCGGGTTGCAACTGACAGGCTGTGCGACGCCCTTCGAGCGGATGTGGCAGGGGCTGGCGACCTGCGAGTTTAGCGATCTCTATGTGGATGAGACGGGCAGGGCCGCCAATCTACAGCTGGCCAACTACACCCCCTACAAGGTGAGCGATGGCTTTGCCTGGTACAAGGTGCACGAGGAGCTGCATGGCCTGCCGGTGGTCGGCTTTATCGTGCCGGCCGCAAGCTTCGAGGTGCACGCCCTGTTTGTCGATACCCCCATCGCCAATGCCCGCCGGTTGACCCACAACGCCTACGGCAGCGAGTTTAGCGATGAGCAGAAGCATGACGAAGGCTTGGCGCCCCTACTGCTGCGCGACCCCAACAACCCCAAGCGCTCTATCATTGATTGCACCAAAGGGGAGTCTGACGAGGAGCTGCAGGATTCGGCCATGCCCGAGTAGGGCCGCCAATCACCTTATTACCCAGTCATCCACGCAGCCTGAAAATAGAGGGGCCAGCCTTGTCGGCTGGCCCCTCTATTTTTATTTAGTGCAGAGTGTTATTGCAGAGCGTGCCCGGATCAGGGATAGCTCAGCGTCTCTTTGATAAGAGGCAGCTGGGCCTTGATCCATGCCGGGTTGATGGGGCCCCAGTCGCTGATGTGGTAGTGCCCCTGCAGGTGGCGAGCCCCCTCGGTCTGCTCGAAGGCGCAGCTGATATCGAGTTCGGCCAGCGCGCTCAGGGTATCTTGCGCAGTGCGGCGCGGCATGCCGGTCGCCTCCATGATGGCGGGCACCGTATCCGTGCCCTGGCTGATCAACCAGGCCACGTAGAGCCGCCGGTAGAAACTGGTGCGGGTCTTGCTCGGCTCACTCATATCTCGTCCTCAAGACGATCGAAGTAGCGCCAGGTCGCAATGGCCGCTTTGCCCATCACCAGTGCCCAGAGGCCGAACCAGAACCAGCGGAAGAAGCTCCAGGTGGAGGCATCGGGCTCGGTGCTCTCGATCTTGGTGACGTTGGGGAACAGGGAGAACATGTTCACGCGCCAGCCGTAGGAGGTGATGATGGCCAGACGCTTCTCGAACTCCATCGACTTGGCTTTGGCCTGCACATCGGCGGCATTGAACTTGAAGTAAGGCGGCCAGCCCCACTCGGTATCTTCATTGCGGAACACCCGGATCTTTTCGCCGGGGCGCTCGGTATAGATGTAGTAAACATCGGTGGTCGGGCCGTCAGCCGGGTTCTTCTGGCTGATGGGGCCATCCTTGTCGGTTCGTTTTACCTCGACCCCGGTGATGGTGGCGATGGTGTGCTCCGGCAGGTAGAAGTCGAGCCAGGTGGCGGAAACGAGGGCGATGAGCCCCAAAGCGATAAAGGCGGGTTTCTTGAATCTCAGGCTCATGGTGTGCTCACGTGAGGGGGAGTAACGTGCCTCTACCATACCGATATTTGGTGGAGCAGCCCAGCCCCCTATGGAGCCATTGGCCAAAAAATGGCGTTTAAAACAGAGACAAAGCCTTTGTCCCTGCAATTAGAACGGCATTTTCTGCCCTGTTATTTTGCGCGGTGCGGGGGATCTGCTGATGGTCGATGTGAGCCCGGAAGCGCAGGGATGGCAGCTTGTTTTCTATCACAATGACCTGGTGGGGATAACGACCGTGGCCAGACCGCTCTGACGCTGGACTTGCTTGCCAACCGTGCACCACACAACCAAACCTGGGACTGGCACCAGCTCGGCTGGCATGGTCACCAGTTTTTATTGCTGAAATATGTAGAGGAAAAGGTTTTTCCTTGTGCGAGAAGAGCCGTTTAGGCATGATTGATCGCCTTATCCGGTCAGTACGTGGTACAACTGGCCAGATTGATGTGTTCCTGTCCCGTTTTCGTTATTCCCCGCTCTCGTCCCATGGAGGTGTGTTGTGTCCAGCTGGATCGATCCGGCCATTCTGGCTCTGTTTATTCCGACCTTTTTCTTTGTCTCGGTGACCCCCGGCATGTGTATGACCCTGTCGATGACCCTGGGGATGAGTCTCGGCGTGCGCCGTACCCTGCATATGATGTGGGGGGAGCTGATCGGGGTCGGGCTGGTCTCGGTGCTGTCGGTGATCGGGGTCGCGGCGATCATGCTCAACTATCCGGGGATCTTCGCCGCCTTCAAATATGTGGGGGGGGCCTATCTGGTGTGGCTCGGCATCCAGATGTGGCAGGCCAAAGGGAAGATGGCCATTCCGGCGGATCTCTCGGCCGGTCAGCAGACCAGCCCCATGGGGCTGGCGGTGCAGGGCTTTGTTACTGCCATCGCCAACCCCAAGGGGTGGGCCTTCATGATCTCCTTGCTGCCCCCCTTTATCTCTGCCGACATGCCGATGGCGCCGCAGATCACCGCGCTGGTGGCGCTGATTTTGGTCATCGAGTTCTCCTGCCTGCTGCTTTACGCCAGCGGTGGCCGCACCTTGCGCCACTTCCTCGCCAAGAGCGGCAACGTCACCCTGATGAACCGCATCGCCGGTACCCTGATGCTGGGAGTGGGAGTCTGGTTGGCGCTGGGGTAAGCGAGACGGCTTGCGAGGCAATGGCCAGATCAAACAGATGGCCAGATAAAACAACAGTGCCACCTTCGGGTGGCACTGTTGCAGATGGCTCGCGGTGATTGTCGCGATGTTCAGTCGGTCAGGCAGTCGGGGTCGAATACATACTCCCCATCCAGCCAGCGCACGATTTCGTCGACGCAGGCTTGATCCCGAAACGGTAGATAGCGCGCCTTGAGGGCGACAATCTGCTCGGGGGTGAGCTGCGCCAGTCCCAGATCCTGAAACAGCGGCAGGTCGGCCTCGATCATTGCCGAGATCTGCGGGCCGCAGGTGGCGTTGAGGGCAGCGTGCAGTGCCTTGTCGGGGTCATACTGCTTGCCGAGCCGGTAGCTCATCGGCAGGGTGGCGAGTGGCAAAGCGGAGAGCGCCGCCTGCTTCATCGGGTTGACTGCGTGGCCAGAGACCAGCTCCGCCAGCTCGGCGGGGCGGTTCTCGAAGGCGCGCAGATGGAGGTAGCTGCTCGCCTTGCTGCCATCGTTGACCGGGTAGTTGTCCCACAGGAAGGGCTTGCGGCCGAGCAGTTCGGTCACCTGCTTGAGGTGGCTGGCCGGATACTCGCTGGAGCAGACCTTGGGGCCGGTCCAGAAGATCTCGAAGCGGCGGTCGAGCTGCTCGCCAAGCTCTTCCAGATAGCGGGGGGGCATGGCGCCAAACACCTTCTCCAGCACCGGATCGGTCGAGTAGTAGCTGGGGCAGAAGATGAGGCGAGTTGCCTTGCTGTGGGCCGCGATGTCGTGGGCGATGGTGAGCTGGTGACGGGCCAGATCCGGGGTATCCCCCTTCATATCGTCAAACAGTACCGCCAGAATATCGGGCTGCAGCACCTCATCGATAAGACGCACCTTCTCAAGCAGTGCCGGGCGCTTGCGCTCGTAGTCGTGATGGGCCCACATGGGGCTTAAGCCCACCCCGAAGGCGAGCCCGTTGGCGCGGCACTGGCGCGCCAGCTCGGCGAGATCCGCCAGCTGCTGCTCGGGCCAGGGGAGGGCCCAGTGCTTGCGCAGATAGCCATCCTCTTTCGGGGCGTAGATATAGAAGCCGTAACCGTGGCGCGGCAGCCACTGGGCGTAGCGGGTGCGGGCCTGCCAGCTCCATCCCTTGCCAAAAAAGCCTTCAATGACCCCCAGATTGGCAGCGGGGGGCAGGGAACCGGACAGCAAACTTTGATATGGCATAACTCTTCTCCCTTCTTGCTGGGGACTTGATACGGGATGGTCGGTCAGACCGGGTCCTCTTCCTGAAAGCGCACCCCGATCTTGCCCGGTACGCTCTCGTCCATTTCGGCCACGGTCCAGATCAGGCCCTGCCATTCGATGTTGTCACCGACCACCAGATTATCGCCCAACTGGCTGGCAATAAAATCGGCCAGTGTCTGATCCGCCACCTCGCTCACATCCAACCCGTAGAGGGGGGCGAGATCCTCCAGCCGCGCCGCCGCTTCCAGCAGGAAGTCACCGAAGAAGCGGGGGCCGAGATCCTGCTCCGGCGCCTGACTGAACAGCTGGCCGAGGGCGGAGAGATCGCGCTCGTGGCCAATCACGCAGAGGATGTCATCGGCCTGCAGGCAGGTACTGCCCGAGGGGTGAAGCAGCTCGCGGCCACGAAACAGGGCGCAGATCCGGGTGCCGGTAGGCATCTGCAGATCTCGCAGTGGCGAGCCGATGCACCACTTATCGGCTCCCAGCTGGTAGACGAAGGTCTCCCACTGACTGTCGAGATCGATCTCGAGCCCGGAGCGGTTGATGGGCGAGGGCGGTGCCGGTACCTCAACCCGCGCCAGCTTAGATGCCAGCGGCAGCGAGCTCCCTTGCAAAATCAGCGAAACCAGCACCACGAAGAAGGCGACGTTGAAGTAGAGCTGGGCGTTGGGCAGCCCCGCCATCATCGGGAACACCGCCAGAATGATGGGCACCGCGCCGCGCAAGCCGACCCAGGAGATAAACCAGCGCTCACGGGGGGCAAAGTTCTTGAATGGCAACAGGCCGACCCACACCGAGATGGGGCGGGCAATCAGGATCATCCACATCGCCAGCGCCAGCGCGGGCAGCGCGATGGGCAGCAGGTTACTCGGGGTGGCCAGCAGCCCCAGCACCAGAAACATGCCGATCTGGCTGAGCCAGGTCAGACCATCGAGCACCGACAAGGTGGTGCTGCGGCTGCGCAGGGAGAGGTTGCCGAGCAGCAGACCGGTGAGGTAGATGGCGAGAATACCGCTGCCCCCCACCGCCGTGGTGAGGGCGAAGATCAGCAGGCCACCGCTGACGGTGAGCAAGGGATAGAGACCGGCAGCCAGCTTGGCGGTGTTGATCAGTCGCCACAACAGCCAGCCACCGGCCAGACCAATCCCGGCCCCCATGCCAAACTGCTGTAACAGTTGCAGTAACAGGTAGCCACCATCCAGCCCCTGCTGGGCGGTCGCCAGCACTTCGATCAGGGTTACGGTGAGAAACACCGCCATGGGATCGTTGCTACCGGACTCTATCTCCAGGGTGGCGCTCACCCGTTCGTTCAGGCTGCGCCCGCCGAGCAGAGAGAAGACCGCCGCCGCATCGGTGGAGCCGACGATGGCGCCGATCAGCATCCCCTGCATCAGGTTGAGATCAAACAGCCAGGCGGCGGCCAGACCCGTCAGGCCGGTGGTGATCGCTACCCCGACCGTGGCCAGCGATAGCGCAGGCCAGAGCGCCACCCGAAACGAGGAGACCCGGGTGCGCATGCCGCCGTCGAGCAGAATGATGGCGAGCGCCAGGTTGCCCACCAGATAGGCGATGGAGTAGTCCGCGAAGTGGATGCCACCGGGGCCATCCTCACCGGCCAGCATGCCGACAGCGAGGAAGATAACCAGAATGGGAATACCGAGGCGGGAAGAGAGGGCGCTCAACAGGACGCTGGCACCCACTAGCAGTGCGGCGACAAAAAAGAAACTGTTGATGGTAGCGGCATCCAAGGGCGAACTCCTTCCTGGTAATGTGCAAAGTAGGCGCATTATATGCAGTTAGGCACTATCGTGTGGCTTATTTGTGCATCAATTTGCATTTTTTTACATTTTTTCCCCTCATGGACGCGCCATATTCTGACTGCAATGAGCGGAATGAAAAGGAGTCAAAGGAGCGTCGATCTCAGGGGATGCAGATGCGCGTTGATGGGGTACTAGTGGGGTGGCACTGAAAAAGGTCAGGGGAGCGCCAGCGCTCCCCCTCGGGGTGATACGGGATCCGGTGATGCAGGGTCAGTAGTCGTCCTCGTCATCCTTCACTTCGCGGATTTTATCCTTGTACTTGGGCAACTGTTTTTCCAGCCGCTTCATGTCCTTGATGGCATTGAGAAACAGCCCGAGCAGAAAGAGCAGCGGCAACCCTATCCACAGCCAGAGATTCATGGGATTTTCCTTTCGTCAGGACAGGTGGTGACATAACGGGTCAAAATGTCATCCAGGTTGGCCAGAATGGTCGACTTGCCTTCAATATCCGCCTGTTGCAGACAAAGCGCCAGCGCAGCAGGATCAAGCTGCAGCTCATCGGACTCCAGCGAGAAGCTGATATGCCAGGGTTCGTAGGCGACCCCGCTCTGTGCCCCGATCGGTTTGGCATAAGGGAGGAAAAAGCCAAAGTCGCTCATGTGATCGCTGAGCCACTCGCTCAAGTCGGCAAACCAGCCCCCCTCTTCATACTCCCACGGCTCCAGTGCCAGCTTGGTGTCGGCAGGCAGACAGTCGGGGTCATAGATGTCGAGATCGGTACCCCAGTGGTGGCGACTGGTACCCGGCAGGGCGCTCCAGCGCAGGATGGCATGCAGCCGCTCCACCTCGCTCAGCTGCAGGGCGTCGATGGGCTGGCTGTTGGCATCGAGCAGCGGCCGGTCGCCGCGCCACTTGCCATTCCAGATGGCGAGCTGGCGCTCGAAGCTGCGCCAGCTGGAGGCCGCCTGCAGGTTGAACCCCTCATAGGCGGCCGCCACCTGCATGTCGTTGAAGGCCGCCGCGGTGGCGGCGGTCAGACGATGGGGGCCGCGCCCCACCACAATAAGGTGGCTCTCATCAAGCCCCATCAGTTGTTCCTGCGTCATGCCAGCAATCTCTCGAGCACCCCTTGGTACATATCCGCCAGCAGATCCAGATCGTCCGCCTTGACGCACTCGTTCACCTTGTGAATGGTGGCGTTGACGGGGCCAAGCTCAATCACCTCGGCGCCGGTGGGGGCGATAAAGCGCCCGTCGGAGGTGCCGCCAGTGGTAAGCAGGGCCGGTCGCTGACCGTTCACCGCCTCGATGGCCGCCACGGCTGCATCGAGCAGTGCGCCGGTGTCGGTCAGGAAGGGCTGGCCTGAGAGGGCCCACTTCAGTTCAAAGTCCAGACCGTGACGGGTCAGCAGCGCCTCGACCCGCTCGCGGATGTCGAGTTCGGTGAGCTCTGTGCTGAAACGGAAGTTGAACTGCACCTGCAATTCGCCGGGGATGACGTTGGAGGCGCCGGTTCCGGCCTGAATATTGGCTATCTGGAAACTGGTGGGAGGGAAGTAGGCGTTGCCCTGATCCCAGACGGTGGCGGCGAGTTCCGCCAAGGCCGGCGCCGCCTTGTGGATGGGGTTGTCCGCCAGATGGGGGTAAGCCACGTGGCCCTGTACCCCACGCACCAGCAGATCGCCGGTGATGGAGCCGCGTCGGCCGTTTTTCACCACATCCCCGACTTCGGCGGTGGAGGAGGGCTCGCCGACGATACACCAGCGGATCTTCTCGTTACGGGCCTCCAGGGTGTCGATCACCCGAGTGGTGCCATTGATAAAGGGCCCCTCTTCATCGGAGGTGATGAGAAAGGCGATGGACCCGGTGTGATCCGGATGCTCGGCCACGAAGCGCTCGACGGCCACCACCATGGCGGCCAGCGAGCCTTTCATGTCGGCAGCGCCACGGCCGTAGAGCATGCCATCCTTGATGGTCGGCTCGAACGGCGGGGTGTGCCATTTGTCCAGCGGCCCGGCGGGCACCACGTCGGTGTGACCGGCGAAGCAGAACAACGGCCCCTCGCTGCCACGGCGGGCCCAGAGGTTGGTGGTGTCCTCAAACACCATGGGCTCGATAACGAACCCGAGCTTGGCGAGGCGCTCCGCCATCAGGGTCTGACACCCTTCATCCAGCGGGGTAACAGAGGGGCGGCAGATCAAATCCTTGGCCAGTGCGATGACATCCGACATCAGTTGTCCTTAACAGAAAAATTTAACGAGAGAAGAGGGATTGGTAGTGATCGGCCTTGAAACCCAGGGTCAGTTCGCCGTCACGGTCCAGCAGCGGGCGCTTGATCATGGCCGGATGCTCCAGCAGCAGGGCGCGCGCTTTGGTGGTGTCGAGCCCCTGTTTGGCCTCATCCGGCAGGGCGCGGAAGGTGGTGCCGCGGCTGTTGAGCAGGGCTTCCCAGCCGAGTTGTGCCAGCCAGCTGTCCAGATCGTCCGGGTTCAGGCCGTCGGCGCGGTGGTCGTGAAAGCGGTAGTCGATACCGGCCTCATCCAGCCACTTGCGGGCTTTCTTGATGGTGTCGCAGTTCTTGATGCCATAGAGGGTGGTGGCCATGGGGAGTCCTTCTCTTGTGGGCGCAGCCTTGGGCCGCGTCCCGAAAATCCGAATCAAAACAGTGCAAGGGCCTGATTTTGGCATTGTGGCGATCTCATGGCAACGCTGATGGTCAGGCTGGCGGGTTTTACTGCGACAGGTCGCACCTGAACGGCGTTTTCGTGGTCAAGGTCAGGAGCATTGCTGTGGGTATGCTCGATGGGCGCGGCTATTGCGGGAGAACAGCGGTTATTGCGAGAGAAAAAGAGAAGGGGCAAACGCCAGATAGCCAAAACGCGCCAGCGGGCGCGTTTTGGTCGGCATCTTCTAGCACTTCAATCAGTGCAGGGTGCTCCACTCATGGTCAAAGACCCGGGCTCGTTCCCAGGGTGCATCAGGCAGGCTGGAAGAGAGGCCAGTATATTTGCCCACGTCATCCACCACTATGGTGGAGAGGATCGGCAGGTTGTTTTCAGTGCAGTACATGCGGATGCGTTGCAGCAGGGTGCGCAGTTCATCCTGGCACTGCTCCAGCCCGGCCAGCTTGGCCAGTTTGGAGTAACGAATGGTAGTGCGTTCCTTTGCAGACTCGACGAGGATGTCCCACAGCTTGTAGTCGCAGGTCGAGACACCTGCGGTGGCTTGGTTTGTCATAACTCTCTCCGGCGCGAAATGGTCGCTGAATGTCGAAGCGCATCTTCGCCACTTCGGCGTTGTCATATGTTGATCCAACGCAAAAAAGAGGGGAGTCGTGTCACACAATCCCCGGATAGCGGTTGATAAAGGTTTTCCGGCAGTTTAAACAACGAAATTTTGTTACATCACCGACATATTATGCTGATGGTACCCAGTGAAGGCACCTTTATTGATAGGGATCAAAGGCAATCTCTGGTCAGAACACTAGATTCCGCTCTTCGATAAATTTATCAGGAGTGAATATTGGAACTTTTATTCGTCTTGCTCGTTCTGGTCGCCGTGGTCTACGGCATTATCAAGGATTACAACCCGCAGGCGGTGCTGGCGCTGGCGGGCATGGCCATTTTTGCGGTGGCCTACTGGCTGGGGCTGCACCCCATTCTTCCTGCTGACAAGAGCACCGGCTTCGCCCTGTTCGACCTGTTTGAGGTGTTCAAGGAGATCTTCTCCTACCGCGCGGCGGGGCTGGGCCTCACCATCATGGCGGTGGCAGGCTTTGCCACCTACATGTCCCATATCGGTGCCTCCCAGGCGCTGGTGCGAGTGGCGGTCAAGCCGGTGGCAGGCATCCAGTCCAGCTACCTGATGCTCTCCATCTGCTATCTGGTGGCGGTATTTGTCTCCCTGTTCGTCACCTCCGCCACCGGCCTCGGCCTGCTGTTGATGGTCACCATGTACCCGGTGATGCGCAACCTTGGCATCAGCCCGGCCTCCGCCTGTGGCGTCATCGCCACCTCCCAGGCGTTTGAAATTGGCCCGACCCAGACCAACGCCATCTTCTCCGCCGGTCAATCCGGCATGGATCCGACCAGCTACTTCGTCGATTACCAGATCTGGCTGGTGGCCCCCATGCTGCTGGTGACCATGGTGTTGCACTTCTTCTGGCAGCGTCACTGCGATCGCAAGGATGGCTGGGATCCGGCCCTGCATCGTGGCGAGCACGCCGAACTGGACGAGCAGGGTACTGATGCTCTGCAGGCGCCGGCCTGGTA
Source organism: Aeromonas sobria (assembly GCF_006243315.1). Classification (GTDB taxonomy): domain Bacteria; phylum Pseudomonadota; class Gammaproteobacteria; order Enterobacterales; family Aeromonadaceae; genus Aeromonas; species Aeromonas sobria_A. Next base: position 90,737 of record NZ_NKWE01000020.1, on the reverse strand, counting down.
CGGCCTGCTGCCGATCATCCCCTTTGTGCTGATGATGACGTTCTCCAAGCTGTTGGTGAGCGACATCAAGATGAGCGTTGAAGTGGCCATGCTGCTGTCGGTCTTTATCGGCATGCTGTGCGAGCTGCTGCGTAGCCGCTCGCTGCGCACCGCCATGGCCGGGTTGTCGAGCTTCCTCGATGGCATGGGCAAGGTGTTTGGCCCGGTAGTGGCGCTGATCGTCTGTGCCGAGCTGTTTGCCGAATCCCTCAAGGCCATCGGTGCCATCGATACCCTGCTGCACTCTGCCAGTAATGCCGGGATCGGCAGCGGCCTGATGACGCTAGTGATGGTGGCGCTGATCATGGTGGCGGCGGTCATCATGGGCTCCGGCAACGCGGCGTTCCTCAGCTTCTCGACCCTGGCGCCAGCGGTGGCGGCCAAGTTTGGCGTGCCAGCGGTGACCATGCTGCTGCCGATGCAATTGGCCTCCAGTATTGGTCGCACCATCTCCCCCATCGCGGCTGTGCTGATCGCCTGTGCGGGGATTGCCAAGGTGTCGCCCTTTACCGTGGTCAAGCGCACCAGCGTGCCGATGGCGGGGGCGCTGGTGACGGCGTTGACGCTTAACTATCTGCTGTTCATGTAGTGGTGTTTGGAATTTACCGGTCGGGCGGGTGGCATGGTTGCCCGCCTTTTTCTCACTGTGTCGCATTGTTGCAATAGACGATCGGCCATCAACGCTGATTGTTGCATGGAGAAGATAATGACAGTTGTAAAGAGCCCGTTTTCCCTCGATAGCTATCTTGCCGATCTGGCCCCGCTCATCAACCTCGATTGCGGCACCCGCACCCCGGCTGGGGTGGCGAAAGTTGCCGACATCATGACCGAGAAATATGAGGCCATCGGCTGGCAGGTGACCCGCCATCAGTTCGCTCCTGAGTGCGGCCCCTGCCTCGAGATCACCAATGCGCCGGGGGCCGATCACTACGACGTGATGCTGTGCGGCCACATGGATACCGTCTTTCCCGAGGGGACGGCGGCCAAGCGCCCGCTGAAAATCGAAGGCAATCAAGCCTTTGGCCCCGGCGTGTCGGACATGAAGAGCGGCCTGCTCTCTATCTGGTATGCCCTGAAAGAGATGGACCCGGCGCAGCTGGCCAAGCTCAAGGTGCTGGTCTGCTACAACTGCGATGAGGAGGTAGGTTCCCCCTGGTCGAAGGATTGGCTGGTCGAGCGAGCCAAGCAGAGTGGCTGCGTGCTGGTGGCCGAAGCGGCGCGCCCCAACGGGGATCTTATAAGCGCCCGCAAGGGCAATGCCAAGTACCGCATCACCTTCCACGGCAAGGCGTCCCATGCTGGTTCGGCCCTCACCGAAGGGGTCTCCGCCATCACAGAGCTGGCGCACTGGGTGCTGGCCATCAACGAGCAGGTCAATATGACCACGGGCACCACCATGAACGTGGGGGTGGTGCAGGGCGGCACCGGTGTTAACGTGGTGCCGGACTTTGCCGAGGCGATCGTCGATTTGCGTTTCTGGAGCAACGAAGAGGCCCGCGCAGTACAGGATCGGCTCACCTTTATGGCCAACAACCCCTTCCTGGTGGGCTGTCGGGTCGAGGTGGATCGCCAGACCTTCAAGCCGGCAATGCGCCCGAGTGGCGATACCGAAGCGCTGATGGCGCTGGTAGACGCCGCTGCGGCAGAGGAGGGGATCACCTTCAACTGGCTGGAGGCCGGTGGCGGCTCGGATGCCAACTTCACTGCCGCCGCTGGCGTGCCGTCGCTCGATGGTTTTGGCCCTATGGGCGGCGGCTTCCACTCGGAGGCGGAATTCCTGCTGCTCGACAGCATAGAGCCGCGCATTCGTTTGTTGCAGCGGGTACTGGGCAAGCTGGCGAAATAAGCCGGTTTATCCCTTGTTCGGGCCGCTATTGGCTCGTTTAAAATTGGTCCGCTCAAACCCAAACGGGAGGCTGTTGCCTCCCGTTTTTTTATCTCGATTTTTCGCACGCGCTGAGAGAGCTGGCCAGATGGTTTGGCGCCGTTACCCCTGCGGCTTGGCCAGATAGGCCAGATGATCTTGCCGCGCCACCTGCCAGCCATCGAGGCGCAGCGGGGCGGCAAAGCCCGGGCCGTCAGTCACCATGGTGTGGTACTCCCCCTGCTCGCCGCAGGCATCGAAGCCCTCGCGCTCGGCCAGTTGCTGCAGCTCGCAGAGGCTGGCGGCATCGAGGGTGCGCCCAGTCCACTCGGGGGCCAGCACCCGGGTATCGACGCAGGAGAGGTGGGCGACGATGCCGCGCGCCAGCATATCCGCCAGCAAGACTTGACGAGATTGCTGCCAGAGCGGGGTGTGGACGGTGAGACCCAGCGGCTGGCAGCGTTCGCGGATCCAGTTTGGTGCGCCCCCCACGCTGTCGATATCGCCGGTCACTACCCCGTCGAGGGTCCACTCCTGCTGTAAGCGGCTCAGCGCCGTCTCATAGCTCTGCTCGAACGGCGCTTCTATGGTGACCAGCAGATGGGGCAGCCCGAGGGCTGCCGCCTGACGGCGCACCAGCGGCAATGGGTGAGCCAGAAATCGGGGCTCTGGCGGGGCAAAGGTGGCCAGTGCCACCACCTGATGGCCCGCTTGGCGGGCATGACTGAGGGCCAGCATGGCATCTTTGCCACCGCTCCAGAGCAGGATGACGCGAGACATGGATGAGACTCCGGTGGTGAACGAGGGGGCTCATGCTACCTAGCTGCGGGGGCGCAGGTAAAGGCATAGTGTCTGGAAATGGCGGCTGGAAATAGTAGCGGGGAAATTGTTGGGGAACAGAGCGGGGGGGAAAAGAGCAGGCCCCCGGTGCGGGGGCCTGTCTGGCAAGAGCGCGATAAACGCCGCTGCGATTACAGCAAAATGGTGGTCAATAGATAACCCAGGGCGCACGAGCTGCTCACCCCGATCAGCCCCGGAATAATGAAGCTGTGGTTGATGATGAACTTGCCGATGCGGGTGGTGCCGGAGCGGTCGAAACCGATACAGGCCAGATCGCTCGGGTAGGTCGGCAGCACGAAGTAGCCGTAGCTCGCTGGCAGGAAGGCGATCAGCAGTTTCGGCTCCACGCCCAGTGCCAGACCCATGGGGGCGATGGCGGTCAGGGCGGCGGCCTGGCTGTTCACCAGCTTGGAGATCAGGAACAGCACCAGGGCGTAGGTCCATGGCTGGGCCTGTACCACGTGAGCCAGGGTCTCTTTGAGCAGCGGCATGTGAGCCTGGAAGAAGGTCTCACTCATCCATGCAACCCCGAACACGGAGAAGATGGCGACCATACCGGCCTTGAACACGGGGCCGTTGGAGATCTCACCCGGCTTGACCTTGCAGCGCATCAGGATGATGGCACCGGCGATCAGCATCATCATCTGGATCACCAGGTTCATGGAGAGCGGGCCAGTCTTGTCCTTGATGGTGAACACCGGACGCAGACCTTCGTTGGCACCGAGCAATACCACGGCAGCGATGGCGGCGAAGAAGATCCAGGTAGACCAGTAGGCCTCTTTCGGGAACTTGGTGTTGAGCAGGGTTTCACCACCGCCATAGATGAAGGTGCGCTGCTCCGGGTCTTTGATCTTGGCCTGGAACTCTTCGTCCTGATCCAGATCCTTGCCGCGACGCAGGCTCCACAGGGCCGCCATGACCACACCGGTCAGGGAGGAGGGGATGGCGATCATCAGGATGTCGAGCAGGCCGTACGCCTGACCGATACCGTGACCGGCCGCCAGAATGGAGACCATGGAGACCACGGCAACGGAGACCGGGGAGGCGCAGATTGCCATTTGGGAGGCAACGGATGCCACGGCCATCGGACGCTCGGGACGGATGTTCTTCTGCAGCGCGATGTCAGCGATGATGGGGAACATGGTGTAGACCACGTGGCCGGTACCGCACAGGAAGGTGAGGGTCCAGGTCGTCAGCGGGGCCAGAATGGTGATGTATTGCGGGTGACGGCGCAGCAGGCGCTCGGCCACTTGCATCATCAGGTTGAGGCCACCGGCAGTCTGCAGGGTGGCGGCACAGCCGATCACCGCCAGAATGGTCAGCATCACCTGCACTGGCGGTTCGCCCGGCACCAGACCGAAGACGAAGGTCAGCAGGAAGAGACCGATACCACTGATGAGACCGAGTCCCATGCCCCCAAAGCGGGTACCCAGCAGCAAGCAGCCGAGTACCACCAAAAATTCCATCAAGATCATTCCATTACCTCGTGTGATTCAACCCATATTGCCGCGGGTAGCCTGAACCATTAATTGTCATTGTCTGTTTTATTTAGCCCAAAAGGGTTAGTTGCTATTCTGCTCCCCTACATAATTGAAAAAATTGAGTTACTTCAATAACTCGATGAATTTTTGATTAAACCACTTAAAAACCTCTTGTTAACAAAAAAATCAGTTCAATGGTCAGGTGGTATCACACGGAGCCAAGCCTTCAGGTTGTCACGGTGGCGGCAGGGAGGGGGAACAAGGTGGCAGGGAAGGGGCAGAAAAAGGGCGTAATAGCGGCAGAAGAGGGTCAAAAAGTCGGTGTTCAGGTCATCTTTACCGGCAAACGGGGACTTCGCTGGGTCGGCTCACGGGGCCGCGACCGCTGGCTGCAGATAGCGGCGCTGATAATCCTCGCTCAGCTTGGCAATATCGAGCCGGGCAATGGCCTGCGCCAGCCGTTGCTGCAGCGCCTGTTGGTCGGGGCGAAACATGATGTGCAGGCTCTTGTGCTCAAGGATCTTCGGGTGAAACTGCAATCCGGCCGTTTGTAGCTTGCGGTCGTGATGGATCAGCCAGTAGAAAACATCCCGGTCGATGACCGCCAGATCGAGCCGGTCGCGCTGCAATTTGCGCAAGTTGAGCAGATCCCCATCGACGGCGAAGGTGTTGAGGCGTTTGCTGCTCATCAGGGCATCAAACTCCCGGGTGTTGACGTACCCCTCTACCACGCCGATCCGGTAGGGGGCGAGATCAGTAAGCCGTTGCCATGGAATGGGAGGGCCTGCTCGCTGCACCATCCCCAATACGCTGTCCCCCACGCTGGGGGAGCTGCGCCACAGGGTGGGCAGGGTGTCTGAGAGGTACTCGGGAAAATAGCCGCTGTAGGGCTGGGCCGGATCGGCGGCCAGTCGCACCGCTCGCTGCCAGGGGTAGAAGTCGAACTCCACCTCCAGTCCCGCTTCGGCAAAGGCGCGCTTGACGATATGGCCGGTAATGCCGCCATCGGGCAGGCTCTGGCTGGTGAAGGGGGGCCACTCCAGAGTGGTCAGGCGAACGGGCTGGGCCCACAGGGCTGAGGGCAGCCAGAGCAGTAACAGTGACAAAAGCAGGCGATATCCCATAGGCGACCAGTTCCTTGTGCCGATTGATACTGAGTATCACCCATAACGGTGACAATAAAAAAGCCGACCCCAAGGTCGGCTTTGATGATGCAGTGGCAAGATGCCGCAGATCAGAACTCGGCGGTACGCGGCGTGCGCGGGAACGGGATCACGTCGCGGACGTTGCCCATGCCGGTCACATAGACCACCAGACGCTCGAAGCCCAGACCGAAACCGGCGTGGGGTACGGTGCCGAAGCGACGCAGGTCGCGGTACCACCAGTAATCTTCCTTGTTCAGGCCCATCTCGGCCATGCGGGCATCCAGCACCTCAAGGCGCTCCTCACGCTGGGCACCACCGATGATCTCGCCGATCCCCGGTGCCAATACGTCCATGGCGGCAACGGTCTTGCCGTCGTCGTTGAGGCGCATGTAGAAGGCCTTGATATCTTTCGGGTAGTTCTTCACTACCACCGGAGACTTGAAGTGCTCTTCGGCCAGATAGCGCTCGTGCTCGGAGGAGAGATCGATGCCCCAGGAGACCGGGAACTCGAACTTCTTGCCACAGTTCTTCAGTACTTCGATGGCATCGGTGTAGTCGATCTGGGCGAAGTCGGAGGAGACGAAACGCTCCAGACGGCCGATGGCATCCTTGTCGACGTGCTGGGCAAAAAACTCCAGATCGTCGCGGCGCTCTGCCAGTACGGCGTTGAAGACGTATTTGAGCATGGCTTCGGCCAGGGCGGCGTTGTCGTCCAGGTTGGCGAAGGCAATTTCCGGCTCAACCATCCAGAACTCGGCCAGGTGGCGGCTGGTGTTGGAATTTTCGGCGCGGAAGGTGGGCCCGAAGGTATAGACCTTGGAGAGGGCGCAGGCATAGGTTTCGACGTTGAGCTGGCCAGATACGGTCAGGAAGGTCTCCTTGCCGAAGAAGTCCTTGTCGTAATCGACCTTGCCAGCGTCGGTGCGCGGCAGGTTTTCCATGTCCAGGGTGGAGACGCGGAACATCTCGCCAGCACCTTCGGTGTCAGAGGCGGTGATGAGCGGGGCCGCAATCCACAGATAGCCCTCTTCATGGAAGAAGCGGTGGATGGCTTGGGCCAGGCAGTTGCGTACCCGGGTCACGGCGCCAACGATGTTGGTGCGCGGGCGCAGGTGAGCCTGTTCACGCAGGTACTCGATGCTGTGACGCTTGGCAGCCATCGGGTAGGTGTCCGGATCTTCAACCCAGCCTACCACTTTGATATCGGTGGCTTGCAGCTCGAAAGCCTGGCCGCTGCCTTGAGAGGCGGCAACCACGCCAGTCACTTCCACGGAGCAGGCAGTGGTCAGACGCAGCACTTCATTCTCGTAATTGGCCAGGGTATTGGGAACAACGGCTTGTACTGGATGGAAACAGGAGCCATCGGATACGGCCAAAAATGAGATCCCCGCCTTGGAATCACGGCGAGTCCGGATCCACCCTTTTACTGTTTGGGTGGTGCCAACCGCATATTTACCGGTCAGCACATCTACTACGGATGCGTGCGTCATCGAAATATTGTCTCCAGCTTGTTCTTGCAGCGCTATTTGCAACATTAGGGGTCTGGCCGGGCAATCATTGGCCCATCATGGCAGACTAAGCCGTCAATCTTACCCGCGCGGGTTTGATAAACAAGCAAAAATGTCGGACTCTGGTGGGGTTTTCCGCATGGTTGGCGCAACCCGGGTGTCATGGCAAAGGAGCAGTGTGTGAAAGATAGGCGGCATGGACCTGATTGGCTGACGAAGGCATTGCAGTGGCTGGTGGTGCTCTGCTGGGGCGGCTTTATCGTGCTGCTCTCCCTTTACCACTATGCCCGTCCCGAAATTGCTTACGGTTTTCTGGTCTATGGCGGGATCGCGGTACGCGATTATTGGGATCCTGCGTTGACCCCCTGGTTACTCTATTGGCTTTGGGGGAGCTGCGGGCTGACGCTGACGGTGTTACTGCTGGAGCGGCAACGCAGCCGGCGCAAAGAGGATTCGATGCATGTCAATCTGGCCATCCTGTTGCTGATCCTGATTGCCAGCCTGCTTTTTTACTACGTCCCCTGATCGATTACTTACTCAGAGGCTCTTTTGGGTGCTTGTCAGCAGTCCGTGGGGGCTTGCCCAGCTGACGTGCCACGCTGTCGAGCATCTGGTTGTAGGCGAGGGCCACCCGCCCTATCTCATCGTCGTCATCTCCTTCCAGCCGGTGGTCAAAGTCGTGCAGATCGGTGGCCTCCTCGATGGAGCGGGTCAGGTGATTGAGCGGGCGAACTATCCAGGTGCGGATGACCCACAGGGTCAGCAGCAGTCCCAGCCCGAAGATGGCGGTGAGAATGAGTGCCGAGGTGAGGATGTTCTGCTCAACCCGGGTAAACAGCGAATCGAGGGAGTAGTCAAAGCGCACCGCACCCAGCACTGTGTCTTCCGGTACCAGATGGCAGCTGGTGCAGTCGGTGCCACGAAGATCTTTTTTGGCCAGCAGCGGTCGGGTCACTACCAGTCGGCTATGCATATCGTCATACACCACCGCCATACTGCCTGTTCCCGCTAACGCCAGTCGATCATATTCATCCTTGGCCTGTTCGGTTGCCCGTGCTGGTCCGTACTGCTTGTTGACCGCATCACCGCGCACGATGCGGGCATCTTCCACATGGGCGTGGTCGAGAAACTTGGCTCGCAGGGTATCTCGGGCTTCCATCTTGCCGGTCAGCATCAGCATGTTGAGGCCATCGAAATAGGCATCGGTCTGCTCGCGACTCTGCTCCTTCATGAGGGTCAGGATAAGATCGCGCTCGCGCACCGCCTGATAGGCTGCGGAGAAGACCAGTACCATGGAGAAGATGAAGAGCAGGAAAAAGTTGATTTTGGCAGCAATGGAGAGGCGCATGAGCAGTCTTTCTTGATGGTAAAACCGCAGCAGTTTACCCCTCTTGGCACCTCAGGTCTGGTGTTTTGCTCACATTACGGCAAGTGAAACCGCAGTGAAGTAGATAAACTTGCCCTCTTTATATATCAAATGCGTATCGTCAAACGGGCGGCCCGAGATGGCCGCCCGCCGCTTGCCTTAAAACTCGCCCTCGGCGATGGCCTGACTGATGGCGCCAGTCAATACCCGCAGCGCTTCGGGGGTGATGACGAAGGGGGGCATCAGGTAGATCAACTTGCCAAACGGGCGGATCCAGGCCCCCAACTCGACAAATTTGCGCTGGATACGCGCCACATCCACCTGCTCCTTCATCTCCACCACCCCGATGGCGCCGAGCACCCGCACGTCGGCCACTGCCGGGTTGAGGGTCAGTTCCACCAGCTCGGTACGCAGTTGATGCTCGATGGCGCGCACCCGCTCTTGCCACGGTGAGGCCAGCAGCAGATCGATGGAGGCGTTGGCCACCGCGCAGGCGAGCGGGTTGCCCATAAAGGTGGGGCCGTGCATAAAGACCCCCGCCTTGCCGTCACAGATGGTACGGGCAACATGCTCGGTGGTCAGGGTTGCCGAGAGAGTGAGATAGCCGCCGGTGAGCGCTTTGCCCAGACACATGATGTCGGGGCTGATCCCGGCCCAGTCACAGGCAAACAGCTGGCCGGTGCGGCCAAAGCCGGTGGCAATCTCATCGGCAATCAGCAATACCCCGAATTCATCGCACAGGGCGCGTACCCACTGCAGGTAACGGGGGTGATAGAAGCGCATGCCGCCCGCCCCCTGCACTATGGGTTCGAGGATGAGGGCGGCAATCTCTTGGTGATGATCGGCCACCAGTGTTGCCAGCTCCACCACGCTCTGCTCGTCCCACTGGGCGTGGAAGCGGCAGCTGGGGGCTTCGACAAAATGGTGCTCTGGCAGGAATCCCTTGTAGAGCTCATGCATGCCGCCATCGGGGTCACAGACGCTCATGGCGCCGAAGGTGTCGCCGTGATAGCCACCGCGCAGGGTGACGAATTTGGCTTTTGGGGTGCCCTTGCTGTGCCAGTACTGCTGGGCCATCTTGAGCGCCACTTCCACTGCCACTGAGCCGGAATCGGCCAGAAACACCCGATCCAGACCGGCCGGGGTGATCTCCACCAGTTTGCGGCACAGCTCGACCGCCGGAGCGTGGGTCAGGCCGCCAAACATCACATGAGACATTTTGCCGAGCTGGGCGGTGGCAGCGGCGTCCAGTTCCGGCACCTGATAGCCGTGCACGCAAGCCCACCAGGAGCTCATGCCATCTATCAGTTCACGGCCATCGCTGAGGGTGATGGTCACCCCTTTGGCGCTGGCCACTTCATAGCAGGGCAGGGGGTGAGTGAGGGAGGTATAGGGGTGCCAGATGTGGTGCAGGTCGAATTCTTGATTGGTCATTTGTTGTTCTGTTGTCAATTGATTTGATCTGGTCGGTGTTGACAGTCTACGCGTGCTCTCTACACTAGCCAACAATTTCAGCCACTTGGCGCGGCGCATCACCCTGAGCGCGCGGGCCCGGCGGCGGGTTCTGTGGCCGCCCATCGCGGGATGCGGGCGCAGGATCCCACTAATAACAACCGGAAGCCATGTATGAATGCTCTCACCATGGGCGGTCACGCCCTTCGTCATGACTGGACTCTCGCCGAGGTTCAGGCCCTGTTTGCTCTGCCGTTCAACGATCTGCTGTTTGCGGCCCAGACCGTCCACCGCGCTCATTTCGACCCGAACGAGGTGCAGGTGAGCACATTGCTCTCCATCAAGACCGGCGCCTGCCCGGAAGATTGCAAATATTGCCCCCAGAGTGCTCGCTACCACACCGGACTCGAGACCGAGCGGCTGATGGAGGTAGAGAAGGTGCTGGAGCGGGCCCGCGAGGCCAAGGCCAATGGCTCGTCCCGTTTCTGCATGGGGGCGGCCTGGCGCAACCCCAAAGAAAAAGACATGCCCTACGTCATCCGGATGATTGAGGAGGTGCGCGGGCTGGGGATGGAGACCTGCATGACCTTGGGCATGCTCACCGCCGATCAGGCTGCCCGTCTTGGCGCTGCGGGGCTCGATTACTACAACCACAACCTCGATACCTCGCCGGAGTTCTACGGCGAGATCATCTCCACCCGCACCTATCAGGACCGGCTCGATACTCTGGAGCATGTGCGTGGCGCGGGTATGAAGGTCTGCTCCGGCGGCATCGTCGGCATGGGCGAACAGGCCAAGGATCGGGCAGGCCTGTTGATGGCGCTGGCCAATCTGCCCCGTCACCCCGAAAGCGTGCCCATCAACATGCTGGTCAAGGTGAAAGGGACGCCGCTGGAGAACGAAGAGAACCTCGATCCGTTCGAATTTATCCGCACCATTGCTGTGGCGCGGATCATGATGCCTGCCTCCCATGTGCGCCTCTCCGCCGGGCGGGAGAAGATGAACGAGCAGATGCAGGCGATGTGCTTTATGGCGGGGGCCAACTCCATCTTCTACGGCTGCAAGCTGCTGACTACCCCCAATCCGGACGAGAACAGCGATATGCAGCTGTTCAAGCGGCTCGGCATTCGCCCGGCCCAGCGGGCCCAGAAGCCGGATCAGGTACAAGAAGAAGATCTGCTGGCCGAGGTGAGCCGCCAGAACGAACCTGCTGAGATGTTTTATGACGCCACTCGCCCTCGCACCCCCCCTCGCACAGAGGCCGCGCGGTCATGACTGGCCCTGCAGTAACGGGCCCCTTTGCATTGGGCGCGGCGCTGGCCGGGCGCGAGCAGGCCGATTTGCTGCGTCGCCGCACGGCCACTCAAGGTAGCGTGGCAGGACGGTTGCAGGTCGCCGGGCGCGACTACCTCAATTTTTCCGCCAACGACTATCTGGGGCTGGCGGATCATCCCGCCATCAAGGCCGCCTTCAAAGCGGGGATTGACCGCTATGGCACGGGCTCCGGTGCCTCGCCGCTGGTCACCGGTTACAGCCGCGCTCACCAGCAGTTGGAAGAGACGCTGGCCGAGTGGCTCGGGGTGGAGGCGGTGCTGCTGTTTAACTGCGGTTTTTCTGCCAATCAGGCGGTGCTCAAAGCCCTGCTCGGTAAGGAGCATCTGCTGTGGCAGGACAAACTCAACCACGCCTCCCTGCAGGAGATGGGCAGCCAGCTGCCCTGCAAGATGAAGCGCTTTGGCCATAACGATATGGCGGCGCTCGCGCGTCAACTTGAACCAAATCGTGGCTTGATCGTCTCGGAAGGGGTGTTCAGCATGGACGGGGATCAGGCCCCCTGGGCTGAACTTGCAACACTCGCCGCCCAAAGCAACAACTGGCTGATGATCGACGATGCCCACGGCCTTGGCGTGCTGGGGCCCGAGGGGCGCGGCACCCTGGCGGCGCAAGGGGTGGAACCGGCCAGCGTGCACATCCAGATGGGCACCTTTGGCAAGGCGCTCGGGGTGGCCGGTGCCTTTGTCGGCGGCAGTCGCGAGCTGGTGGATTATCTGGTCAACTTCGCTCGCCACTATGTCTACAGCACCCATATGCCCGCCGCGCAGGCTTGCGCCGTCAGCAAGAGTATCGAACTGGTGCGCGCCGCCGATGAGTCCCGCGCCCATCTTGGTCAGCTGATCGCCCGCTTCCGACAAGGGGCAAAGGCGCAGGGTTGGCTGCTGGGGACGAGCGATACCCCGATCCAGCCGCTGCTGGTGGGGGAGAGCAGTGCTGCCCTGCAACTGGCCGAACGGCTGCGCGAATGCGGTGTCTGGGTGAGCGCCATTCGCCCGCCCACTGTGCCGGTCGGTACGGCGAGGCTGCGCATTACCTTGAGTGCGGCCCACCGCGAACAGGATGTGGATCGCCTGCTCGATGCCCTCGGCCCCTGTTCGGGTAGCGCCAGTTTGGAGGGAACTCATCATGGATGAGCGCTTCCAGTCGGTGGACAAGGCGCAGCTTGCCCGCCGCTTCGGCGCCGCCGCTCGCCATTACGATGCCCATGCCCGCTTTCAGCAGGAGGTGGGGCAGGCGCTGCTGGAACTGATGCCGAGCAAGCCGGTTGGCACTGATCTGACGGTAAACGGGCTGGATCTGGGTTGCGGCACCGGTTTTTTCTTGCCTCAGCTGGCGAACCGCTGTCACCAGCTGGTGGGGCTGGATCTCGCCCCCGGCATGCTGGCGCAAGCCGCCTTGCGCGGCAGTGGTGCCCGCCTGCTCTGCGGCGATGCGGAGCAGCTGCCCTTTGCGAATGACTCGTTCGACTGGGTCTTTTCCAGTCTGGCGCTGCAGTGGTGTGAGCGTCCGGCCCACGCCTTCGGCGAGCTGTTGCGGGTGGTCAAACCGGGCGGCCAGATCTTTTTCTCGACCCTGCTCGATGAGTCGCTGTGGCAGTTGCGAGCCGCCTGGCAGCAGCTTGATGGTCGCGCCCATGTCAATCGCTTCCTCAGCCTGCCACAATTGGTGCAGGCGCTGGCCGCCGCCGGGGTATCTGCTCCCGAGCTGCGTTGTATCAGCTGGGATCTCGCCTATCAGGCATTGCCGCAGCTGTTGCGCGATCTCAAGGGGATCGGGGCCAATCAGATCAATGACAATCAGCGAAATGCCGCCCCGGCTGGTCTGAGCGGTCGCGCCAGATTGCAGCAACTGGCGCAGGCCTATGAGGCGTTTCGCCAGCCTGATGGTCAGTTGCTGGCGAGTTATCGGGTGTGTCTTGGCCAGCTCAGCAAGCCTTGCTGACCGTCGGGAATGGCAATATCTGCAGGGCAGTCAACGGCGCCCTGCCAAGGAGAGAACCGTATGAAATCATTCTTTATCACTGGCACCGATACCGATGTGGGCAAGACGCTGGTGGCGCGCACCCTGCTGCGAGAATTCAGCGCACAGGGGATCAACTGTGCTGGTTACAAGCCGGTTTCTGCGGGATGTGCCCGCACCCCGGACGGGCTGCGCAATCTCGATGCGGTGTTGCTGCAAGAGGCGGCGAGCCTGCAACTGCCCTATGAGATGGTCAATCCCTTCGCCTACGAGCCGCCGATTGCCCCCCACATCGCCGCCAGCGAGGCGCGCCAGCCCATCACCATGCAGGGCTTGAGCGAGGGGTTGCGCAAGATTGAGCAGGCGGGGGCCGAATTGACGGTGGTGGAAGGGGCGGGGGGCTGGTATCTGCCGCTCGATCGCAAGCATCTGCTGTCGGACTGGGTAAAACAGGAAAACATGGCGGTTATCATGGTGGTGGGGGCCAAGCTGGGTTGCCTCAACCATGCGTTGCTCACCTTTGCCGCCATTCGTAATGATCAACTGCCGGTGGCGGGCTGGGTAATTAATCGGCTCCATGGTTCCATGAGCCATTATCAGGAAAATCTGGACACCCTCAGAAGCTTGCTGCCTGCCCCCTTTCTGGGGGAAATTCCGTTTATAAACAATCCGCTTGAGGCCAATTTGCAGGGGCGTATCGATATATCTCCGCTACTTTAACGGCACATTCAGCGAACATTCATCGAATCCATCTAGAATGGCCACCATTAACATGATCAGGTGGGTGACCGGCTGTCATGTCCTATTTTTCACAAGGAGTCTATATGAAGCGAATTATGCTATTCCTGGTGACCAACCTGGCCGTCATGCTGGTGCTGGGGGTGGTACTCAATATCCTGTTCTCGGTTCTGGGTATCAACAAGTCCAGCATTACCGGCCTGTTGATGTTTTGTGCCGTGTTCGGTTTTGGGGGTTCCTTTATCTCCTTGTTGATGTCCAAGTGGATGGCCAAGCGCAGCTACGGTGTCCAGGTCATCGAGCAACCCCGTAACGAGACCGAGCACTGGCTGGTGAGCACTGTGGCCCGTCAGGCCCGCGAAGCGGGTATCAAGATGCCGGAAGTGGGGATCTACGACTCTCCCGAGATGAATGCTTTTGCTACCGGTGCCCGCCGCGATGATTCGCTGGTGGCGGTCTCCTCCGGCCTGCTCTACAGCATGAGCCGTGACGAAGCGGAAGCTGTGCTGGCCCACGAAGTGAGCCACGTAGCCAACGGTGACATGGTGACCCTGACCCTGGTGCAAGGGGTGGTGAACACCTTCGTGATGTTCTTCGCTCGCATCGTGGCTGGGGTGATCAGCAACTTCTTCAGCTCCAACAATAGTGAAGAGAGTAGCAGCAGCGGCGGCTTTGCCTACATGATCACAGTGTTCGTGCTGGAGATGCTGTTTGGCGTACTGGCCTCCATGATCGTCATGTGGTTCAGCCGTCAGCGCGAGTTCCGCGCCGATGCCGGTGCCGCCAAGCTGGCGGGTCGCGACAAGATGATTGCCGCCCTTGAGCGCCTCTCCCGCGGTGCAGAACCGCAGCTGGAAGGCTCCATGATGGCCTTTGGCATCAACGGCAAGCGCTCCATGAGCGAGCTGTTCATGAGTCACCCGCCCATTGAGCAGCGCATCGCCGCCCTGCGTGGTTGATTGATGCTGGATATGGATTGCAGGGGATAACCCCGAATAAAAAAACGGCTGCCTTGGGGCAGCCGTTTTGCTTTGTCGCGTTTTTTAAAGCTTGAAGTGCCCCATCTCCTGGCGCAGCACCCGTGACAGCTGCTTGAGCTTGGCCGCCTCTTGCGACACATGACGGGCGGCATCCCCCGACTGCTCGGAGAGGGAGGTGATGTTGCCGACGGTGGAGACCACTTCGTTGGCGGCGGTAGATTGTTCGCGCAGGGTGTGGCTGATCTCCCCCATCAGGCCGGTCAGGTTGGAGGCGTGACTGCGGATGCTTGAAATCGCCTCACCGGTCTGGTTGGCCAGACTGACCCCGCGGGAGACGTTGTTGACTGTGGTTTCCATGCTGCGGATGGAGGCATCGGCCCCGCTCTGGATCTTGCTGATCATCCCGGTGATCTGCTGGGTGGAGGCGGCAGATCGGCTGGCCAGATTGCGCACCTCGTCGGCGACCACCGCAAAGCCACGACCTTGCTCCCCAGCCCGCGCCGCCTCGATGGCGGCGTTGAGGGCCAGCAGGTTGGTCTGATCGGCGATACTGCGGATCACCCCGATGATCTCCGAAATCTGCTGGGTATGACCGTTGAGCTCGGAGATGGTGCCGGCTGCTTCGCCCACCGTGGTCGAGATATTCTCGATGCTGTCCAGGGTCTCCTTGATAACCCCGGACCCCTCCTCCAGGGTATTGGCAGAGACCTTGCTCAGCTCGTCAGCATGGGTCGCGTTGTCGGAGAGGTGGCTGATGCTCACTACCAGCTCCTCGATGGCGGCGGCCATGGTCTGGGTGCTGCTTTGCTGGGAAGTGGCGAACAGTGCGGTCTGTTCGGCGATCTGGGCGATGCTGTCGGCAGAATTCGACAGCTCTTCGGTGGAGTGAGATACCTTGGCGATGATCCCCTTGAGGGTGCTCTGCATGCCGCCGAGCAGGCCGATCAGACTCTCTTTCGAGCCTTGTGGCACCTTGATGGGTAGCGAGAAGTCCCCAATGGCGAGCAGATGGAGATCGGTTTTGAGCTGTTCGACTGAGGTGCCCACCAGATCGAGCAGGGAGCGATAGGTACGCCAGAGGAAAAACATCAACACCAGGCCGAGAGCGATAAAGAGATAGCGCAACATGTCGGTATTGCTCATGGCGTTCTCGACCGCCTCCTGATTGCGGGCCTCCATCATCATGTAGAAGTCATCGATGGGGGACATGATGCGCCCCTTATTCTGGTGATAGGCCTTGTCATGCATCATGGCGATGGCTTGTTGCTGGTTGGCGACCGGGTCACCATCGGTCTGCTGCACCAGTTTGAAGGCCGCGACCTCGGTGTTGACCAGCGCATCCGAGTTGTTCTTGGCCTCGTTGAGCTTGGCGAGCTCCCCGTCGGTAAAACCGGCATCCTTCATCAGATCGATGAGGCCACGGCGAACATTGCTATCGGAACGCGGGTTCTGGCCGTTGGCGGCGACGAAGTCCCAATAGATACGGTGGTAGCCATCAGGTCTGGCTTGCTCCCCGTTGCGAATGGCCAGGATCCGCATGTACTGCTGCTCGTAGGCGGGATCCTTGGTGATGACGTAGGTGCGCCCGAGTCGGGTCAGATCATCGGAGGATTGGCGCAGCTCATCGGCCAGCAGGTAGGAGACATATTGTTGCCGATAGCTCTCTTCCAGCTGTTTTCCCGCCCAGCTGTAGGCGAAAAACACCAGTGACAGCAGGATCAGGGTGATGACGGATAGCAGCAGGTTGAGCTGAAAAGCGGGCTTGTTCTGTTCCATGGTGTGGGCGTCCTTTCCCTATGGATGAGTGTCGTTTGGGGTATTGCTAAGTCAGTGTCTGGCAAGGCTTTTTGCCCTGAGAGTATAGGAAGGAAATGTGCTCTTGCGGGTGGGGGAGGACGAAAGGGAGGGCTGGAATCAAACAAGGTGACAAAAAGATGACCGGGGTCAATTCCCCGGTCATCTGAGTTAACGCGGCCCGATCACCAGATCATAAGATCTCCAGATCGGTCAACGGCACGGCGCAGCAGGTGAGGATCTTGCCTTCAGCCCGCTCGGCAGCGGTGATGGCAGGGGCATCCGGGTGATCCACCTCGCCCGAGACCAGCGTCTGTTTGCAACTGCCGCAGATCCCTGCACGGCAGCTCCAGGGCAATTCCACGCCCTGCTTGTTGGCCTGATCCAGCACTGTGCCCTGATTGTTACCGGTGAAGGCCTGCTCCCCGATCTTGAGTTGCACCGCCTGATGGGGGCGGGCCACCGAGAGGATGGCACCGCCAAAGCTTTCCTGTCTGATCCGTGCGGCCGGTACGCCGAGGGCCGTGATTCTGGCGGCGGCATCGGCCATAAAGCCGTGGGGGCCGCAGATAAAGACCTCTCTCCCGGCCAACCCTTTGACCCGTCGCAGATGCTCATCATTGAGTCGCCCTTGCAGCCCCTGCCAGTGGCTATCTGGCTGGCTCAGGATCAGGGTGAGCGTCATGCCCTGTTGCGCCATGGCGTGCAGTTCACTGGCGGCGGGAATGTCCGCTTCGCTGCGGCATAGGTGCATAAAGTGAACATCTTCCAGCTCCCCGCGTAGCGCCAGAGTACGGGCAATCGCCAGCATGGGGGTGACGCCGGAGCCTGCCGAGAGCAATAGCAGATTGCGCTCGCTGCCCAAGTGAAACTCGCCAGCAGGAGTGGCGGCCAGCAGCCGGTCGCCCACCTGCAGCTGCTGGTGCAGCCAGTGGGAGATGCGGCCACCCCCCACCTTCTTGACGCTGATGCTGTAACGCTCCGGCCTCTGTGGCGTGGAGCTCAGGGTATAGCGCCGTTGAATGCGCTCGTTTTTGATATCGAGGCTGATGGGCAGATGCTGGCCCGGCAGGTAGTCGGGCAGGGGCTCGCCATCGGCCGCCTCGAACCAGAAGGTTTCGAGATCTCGCGCCAGCGGTTCGCGGGCCACGCAGACCAGCTCCCGCTTTTTCGGGGCGGCGTTGGGATAGACCACCGGACGGGTGCGCTCCAGCACCTCGATCTCACTGCCCTCTTCGATCCACCCTTCATTCAGCGCCACCAGATTCTGGCCGAAGTAGACCTCGCCATCCTCGCCACGGCGGTAGCGGGTGAGGGTGGCCAGCGGCTCTTTCAGGGCATTGAAGCGATCGGTGCCTGCTTCCACCGTGGTCATGATGCAGCGGCTGCAGGGCTTGACTACCTGAAATTCCACCTCACCGATGCGAATGCGCACCCAGCTGTCCTCCTCGAACGGCCGGGTGCCGCTTGCCACCAGATTGGTACGGAACTGGCTCATCTGGTGCAGGGCATCGGAGCGCAGATTGAGATCCTCAAGGGAGGCTTGGCTGATCAGCAGCAGCGGATAACCATCGGCAAAGCTGACCCGGGTGCCGGTCTTTTCGCGAAAACGGTCAGAGGTTTCACCCAGCCACAGCAGCTGCACTGTTTCTCCTGCCACCCGGCTCAACCATCCATCGGCTTTTGGGTTGGTATGCAGGGCGGTGAAGCGGTCGCTCCAGACCCCGGTGGCCTGCGGGGCGTGGCTGAAGTCAGCCTCTTGCAAGGTAAGCGGTTCAAAGCCCGGGTAGCGCAGTTGCAAGCCGCCTTCGATGGGGGTGGCGACGACCTGTTGCAACTGGGGATGGGTGCGTGCGGTGATAAAGGTGCCGTCCGGTTTGACCACCATATAGCGGCGATCTCCTGCCAGCCCCTCTTCGGTCACCAGGGCGCGTCTCAGTGGCATGCCTGCCGTTGATTTGATGGGGTAGAGATGAATGCTGTCGAGTGTTGGCATGTCTGAGTCCTTCTTAAGTCGCTGTTTTCGCTCGGGAGGAGGGCAACATAACGGTTCCACCTCAATCCGGCAATCCTTTCACTGCGGCAGTCTATAGTTGGAAAAACGGCGCAAGAGGGGATGGGGATGAGAGCGATCTGGTTGCTGGCGGGGTGGCTGTGCTGCCACGGTATTTGGGCGCAGGAGCTGACCCTGACCACCGGGGAGTATCCACCCTACTGCTCCGAGAAGTTGAAATATCAGGGACTTATCCCCCATGTGGTGAGCGAGGCATTCAAGAGTGAAGGGGTGAGCGTCAAGTTCCAGTTTCTGCCCTGGAAGCGGGCCTTTCGTTTGTCGGAAGAGGGGGTGGTGGATGGCACTGTCCACTGGTATGAGTCAAGCGAGCGGCGCAAAAGCCACCTCTACAGCGATCCCATCCTGAGCGAGACCTATGTCTGGTTCTATCTCAAGTCAGCCCCCCTTGAGTGGCGCGGTTATCCGGATCTGGCAGAGCGCAGGTTGGCGGCGGTCAGTGGCTATACCTACGATGCCGATTTTTTTGCCGCCATCGAGCAGGTGCCACTGCAGGTGCAGTTTGTCACCCGGCTGCGCCAGAGCTTCGATCTGCTGCTCTCCGGTCGCGCCGACCTGACGCTGGAGAACATCGATGTCGGCTACTACTCCCTGCGCAAGTTCTACCCGGCCAGCACGGTCGATCTGTTCACAACCCATTCAAAACCTGTGATGAAAGTCGAAGGTCACCTGCTGATCAGTCGCAAGCGCGCCAATGCTGACGAGCTGATCCAGACCTTCAACCGGGGGCTCGCCAAATTGAAGGCCAGTGGCCAGCTGGAGAAGATGTTGCTGGAGTCACGCTCCGGTTTCTATGAGCCATAACCCGCTGTTGCGCCGTGTGGGGTAGACCCCTTTAGCCTCGATAGCCTGCGTCCCTCCATTCCGCTCGCTACATACCGCCAAGAGGAGACCCGTTATCGGGTGCTGGCCCAAAGCCATCCACAGGAGGCCGAGCGGCTGATGCCGGTGGCGCAACAAGTGGCGTGGCAGCAGTGGGCCACCTACGAGGAGATGGCCACCCGCGAGGTCAGCCATTTCAATCCGCCGGTGTGAGGATGGGGTGAGTGAAATGTAACCAAGCGGGCCAATGGCCCGCTTTTTATCAGAAAATGTCGAGAGTATTGTGTTTAATTCCACAGAAGCTATTAGGACGAACAACTAATTGATATTGATGTCAAAAGCTGGCATTGTATAAGCGCATATTATATGCAATCAGTAAAGTTTAAGATTTTGGTGAAAGTAAATATTTATTAGTCGGGGTGGTAAATGTCTGTTGATAGTTTGATAAAACATCTGGGTTCACATAGCGAAGTATCGGAGTTTTATGTTTTAGTTAGGGAGGTTAATTTATATCTTGATATCGGGCACTCTTATTTTTCTCCAAGGATTGGGATCAAAGTATGGAAGAGTGATGTGTTGTCAGATGAGTTTCACTTTACTGTAAGCCACAATGTTCATACCCCAAGTCAGGCCGCGCCATATTATCCATCAAGAACTAGTGCATCGACAGAAATCGCCGCAATAAATGCAGCTATTGACTCGACAACCTCGTTTTTAAAAAATGCAATAAGTTCAGGTCATGAACCGGAAGATGAGTGGATGATACCTAATGAGGACTATTAATGATTTTTTAAAATAATATGAACGTCCCCTTTGTATATTGATGTTTGGTGATGGAGTGCCATTTTCCTTGGATGTGGCCTCCATATAAAGAGGTGTGAAAATTGGATGTTTTGGAAAGGTTTGCCCCTGGATTTAAAATATTAACTATTGAAGAATTAAGTGTTAGTCGTGATTTCGCTTTATTGTGGACACTTTTTGAAGCTCAAGTATTAGATACACATGCTTCTGCTAGTAAAATAAAAGAGAAATCAAAAGAGTGGTTTGACTGTGGGTTGCTAGAAGAACGTTTTTGGGTAGAGCATTTGAACTATTTTAAGGATAGGTATGTTACTAATGGCAGCACCAATCATAGGTTTGAGGCACTTAATTTAAGGAAAGGTGATATTCCTGAGTTGGTTAAAAATGTAATGTTAGGTGTAAATCAAGATACAACTGATAATTTGGCTGTTTGCTTAATAATTATATTGCGTTTTCGAAATAATTTTTTCCATGGTCTTAAGTGGGCTTATGGCATGCAAGATCAACGACAGAACTTTGAAATGGCAATCAACTTAATTTGTATTTGCATGGAAAGATTTGCTCGGCCAAATTAAATTCACATATAAATAGTGCCTCGCTGTTAACTAATGATGATTGAGTATTAAATTATTTTAATAGATGTTCTTATCCTTGGCTACATGCTCTCAGTTCACAATTAAATTGAAATTTTCATATATTTCAATCTCACTTTGTATTGATGCTACTGGTCTGGATAGTTGGGGGAATAGTTTGCTGGGCCAGTACAGCACTCAGTTTGTAGTCTGACACTCCCCGAGTAAGGCTTCCTTTTCCCTCCAAGGCAGGTAAGCTGCGGGGCAAATAGCGTCAAGCAGGAGAAGGGACGATGACAGAGCAACATATCGCCGGGACGATCGGCATTCTGGGGGCGGGGTGGCTCGGGCTACCGCTGGCGCGGGCCCTGCTGGCGGCAGGCAAGCCGGTGGCGGTGACGGTCAGCAGCGCCGAGAAGGCGGCTCGTTTGCAGGGGGAGGGGATCGATGCCCATCCGCTGACGATATCTGCCGAGATGCCCGTCGCTGATCAAAAAGAACAGTGGCCCATCCCCTGCGAGAGTCTGGTGATCTGCGTGCCGCCCAGCAAGACCGATGACTACCCGCAGGCGGTGGCAAAGGCCTGCCAGCTTGCCAAAGCGAGCGGCACCCGGCGAGTGCTGTTTGTCAGCGCCACCTCGGTGTGGGGGGCGGGGCAGCAGGAGGGGGAAGAACCCCAACCCCGCCATGCCCGTGGCGAGCGGATGCTGGCGGCGGAGCAGGCGGTGCTGGCGGCCGGTTTCGAGGCGGTGATGATAGTGCGCCCCTCCGGTCTTTATGGCCCGGATCGCCATCCCGGCCGTTTCCTTGCTGGCAAGACCCTGGATGGCGGCGCCCAGTCGGTCAATCTGGTCCATCTGGACGATGTGGTGGCGGCTTGTATGTTGCTGCTGGAGCGGGGCAAGAATGGGGATGTCTTCAACCTGAGCGCGCCTGTGCACCCGCGCCGCGAGCAGTTCTACCCCTTTGCTGCGCGCCAGCAGGGGCTGCCAGTGCCGGTCTTTATCGAGCCTGCCGGTGAATTTCAGCCCATCGACGGTCAGCTGATTTGCCAGCAGATGGGATTCAACTATCGCTGGCCCGATCCGGCCCACTGGTTTGCCGAGCTCGCCGCCTCGGGCAATTGAGGTTTGCCAAGGGGGTGATCGCCCCCTATCATGCCGCCATCCATGAGAGAGAGGCGGTAATGATGGTAGATACAAAACGTCACCCCGATGGGGAGTTGTTGCTGAGAACCCTGGCAATGCCAGCCGATACCAACCCCAATGGCGACATCTTTGGTGGCTGGATCATGTCCCAGATGGATATAGGTGGGGGCATTATGGCCAAGGAGCTGGCAAAAGGACGTATTTGTACCGTATCCGTCGAAGGCATGACCTTTCACAGTCCGGTCAAGGTGGGCGATGTGGTCTGCTGCTACGGCCGCTGCATCAAGATTGGCCGCAGCTCCATGAAGCTGAAGCTGGAGGTGTGGGTCAAGCCGGTACTGCGGGAAAACGATGCCCAGCGTTACTGCGTGACCGAGGGGGTCTTTACCTATGTCGCCATCGACGACTGCGGCAAATCCCGCCCGG
The DNA here is from genome assembly GCF_006243315.1 of Aeromonas sobria. Classification (GTDB taxonomy): domain Bacteria; phylum Pseudomonadota; class Gammaproteobacteria; order Enterobacterales; family Aeromonadaceae; genus Aeromonas; species Aeromonas sobria_A. The sequence goes on along the minus strand of NZ_NKWE01000020.1, from coordinate 68,396 downwards.
TTCCGGTCAGCGTCTGATCAAATCAGCCGGGCATTGATGATGGATATTTCCTGCTCAAGCCCGGTTTTTTGCCGTATCATGCGTTCCAGTATCTCTTCCGACCCCACGTATTGCAGGGTGTCAAACAGGCAGAGATCGCATTGAGAGTCCCGTCTTATCTGATAGACGGTGGCAAGCTCCACTTGATGACAATTTCCTTGTTGATCATAAAACGTCACGCAATACCGAAGTTCTCTCGCCATTGCCAGGTTCCTTCTGGTTGGGTGGAACAGGGACTATCAGCGTAGTCGGCGCGGATGACGTTTGTGATGGTCGCAACAAAAAGCAAAGGCGGGCGGTTGTTAGCCAATGAAAAATAGTTATCGCATTCTTGGCACCTCCCTGCTGACCCTGGGGTTGGTAGGCTGTTTTGAGGTGCCGGATCAGAATCATCTGGTCACTGCTCAAGGGATTGTGCCGGGACTCGACTGCCAGCGTCCGCCGTTGGTGGCGTTGGCGACCACGGCGCTGCCCCGGGAGTTCGGGGTGACGGTGTGGAATCTCTACAAGGGCCAGCGCAAGAACTGGCGTGAAGGGATGGACAGTTACGCCAAGGGGCAGGATCTGGTGCTGCTGCAAGAGTCGGCCACCCGTCCCGAGATGCTCGACTGGTTGCGGGCCGGTGATTTCCAGTGGCAGCAGTTGCAAGCCTTCACCCAGGGCGGCGTGTCGTTCGGGGTGATGACGGTGGCCAAGACCCCGCAGGCGTTCGTCTGTGGCGTGCGCTCCCCCGAGCCCTTGCTGCGCATCCCCAAATCCGGGCTGGTGAGCCTCTATCCGCTGCAGGGCGACCCTGACGGCGTGCTGGTGATCAACCTCCATGCGGTCAACTTCGAACTGGGGATGGCCACCTTCCGCGAGCAGCTCAATGATTTGACTGCCTTGGTGCGCCGTCATCAGGGGCCGGTTATTCTGGCCGGTGATTTCAATACCTGGAGCGACAAGCGCCAGTTCTGGCTGAACAAGCTGGTGGACGAGCTGGGCCTGCAGGAGGCACTGCCGGTGCCAGATCTGCGCCGCACTGCCTTCGGTCGCCCGCTCGATCACCTCTACTACCGCAATCTGGACTTGGTCGAGGTGAGCTCACCGGCCACCGACAGTTCGGATCACAACCCCATCATTGCGCGCTTTGCCGCCCAGTCTGTGACCCCCTGATCGGGATGATGTGCGAGTGTCACCCATAAAAAATCCGGCGCCATCAGGCGCCGGATTTTTTTATACGCAACTGGCAGCAGCGGCCAGCTCGGGATGACCCGCAAGGATTACTGGTAGAGACCCAGATTCGCTTTGGCGTAGGCTTCGAAATCGGTGCAGCCACCGATGTGCTGCTCGTCCAGGAAGATCTGCGGTACGGTATTGACCGGCTTGCCGGCGCTCTTGGCCAGATCTTCTTTGGTGATCCCTTCGGCATGGATATCCACGTAGCGGAATTTGAAGTCATCGCGCTGCTCGGTCAATTGCTCGGCGACCTGTACGGCACGGACACAGTAGGGGCAACCCGGGCGACCAAAAATCACTGCAAACATATTTATTCTCCGTTCTTTAAGCCGTTTGTGTATGGCCGTTGATATGAGGCAGGCAACAGCATAGCCCTGCCTCGTGGCGACTTGAAGCCGAAATTATCGATACCCTGATCCGAGTGGGCCTATTGCGGCATCACTGCGGCTCGGCAATCTGGATCGGTTGCTGCTGATAGATGCCCTCCAGCACCCCTTTCTCGAAGACGGTCCAAGGCCACGGCGCCTTGCTGGCACGGTAGCGCTCATGGGTGGCGGGGTCTTGTGACAGGCCGCGCTGGAACATCACGAACGCCTTGCGCTGGCCGCCCGCGGTATCGATAAAGCCGGCCAGATTGGAGGTGCCGGTGATGGTGCCGGTCTTGGCGTGGACCTTGTTCTTCATCATCGGGGCGGTGACGCTGCGGCGCCACGCCAGGGTGCCATCCACCTGGGAGCTCGGCAGCAGCTTGATCAGGCCCAGCTCGGCGTCGTTTTTCTGGATGAAGTTCAGCACCGACAGCATCTGACGGGCACTGATGAGGTTGTGAGCAGAGAGGCCGGAGCCGTCGGCCAGGGTGGCGTTGCCCAGATCGATACCGTTCTTGGTCAGGATGGCGCGCACCGCCATGGTGCCGCTGCGATAGCTGCCCGGCTTGTTGTAGTAGTGACGACCCACGGTTTTGAGGAAGGTATCGGCGTAGAGGTTGTCCGATTTCTTCAGCATCTTGGCCAGCATCACCGGCAGGGAGACCGAGTAGTGGGTGCCCAAGGTCTCGGCACCAATCGGTGCCTTGTGGGTGACCCGCAGCAGGCCATCATGCTTGATCCCCGCCCGGTTCATCGCCCAGCGGATGTTGTCCCAGCCCCAGGCTTCCACGTCGTGGATGGCAAAACGCAGCCCCTGTGGCTCTTTGTTGGGGGTGATGCAGCCCTTGAGCTCGTAGAAGTTGCCCTTGGCCATGTCCACTTCCAGCGCACAGAACTGGCGCGCCATGTCGCCGTAGCTCATCACTTCCACATTGTCGGCGCCGATGCCGATGGCCACGCCAGTGGCGACATTGCCGGTGGCCGGTTTGCCAATCTGGGTGGCGGTGACAGTGCCGTAGGCGCAGTTTTTGTCGATGATCACCGACGAGACCGGGGCGGCGAAGCAGAGGGTCTGATCCCCCCACGACCAGCCGTTGCCGCGCTCGTAGCCGTTGTAGGCGCCGGTGTTGACGTAGACATTGCCCTTGATGCTGGTGACGCCAAGCTGCTTGAACAGCGCCAGCAGGTCCATTCGGGAGAGGGTGGGGTCGCCGACGAAGTTGATCCAGATATCGCCGTTGATGGTGTCACCCTGTTTGGCGCCAGGCTGGGCCTGAATATCGGTGGCGAAGCGGAAGTCGGCACCCAGCTCAAGGCGGGCTGCCAGTGCGGTGAGCACCTTCATGGTGGAGGCGGGGGCGATCATCTGATCGGCATGGCGGGCGAACTCAACGCCGTTATTGCCCTGCACTATGATGGCGTACTGGCCACCCTGAGGGGGGGTCAGCGGGGCGGCCTGAGCCGCCAGAGAAAAGAGAGCACAAAAACCAATCAACAGCCGCTGCATAACATCCTCTAACGTGACGAAGGGGTCTGGCAGTGGTGCCAGTCCTGATAAATCAACCTTGTTTCACCTGTCGATGGAGCATCGACGGTCGTAAAGCAATCCATTCTGTTATGCCGGTCGCCATCACGCCATCACGCCATCGAGTTGGCGGTGCGATAGCGGCCGTCATAATCAAAAATCTTCTCTTTTATCTGCCAGAAGCGACCCGATTTGCGGGCGATGACAAAATCCGGATGACGGAACTGGCTTTGCGCGGCCAGCACGCTCGCCAGGGTGGTGAATTCGGGCTCCAGCCCCGGGGCGGGCCAATGATGACGCACAAAGCGTTGTTGAAACAAGCGTTGTGCGCCCGGGGAGTGAAAACCGAAGTATTCGCTGAGGGTCAGCCCATCCTCATCGTGGTAGGTCACCTCCAGCCGCTCCCCCTGTTTGCCGCGTCCTGCGGTGAGGGTTAGCCCTGCGCAGCGGATCACCATGCAATCTTTGAGATTGAGCGCCTCTTTGAGTTTGTCATCGGGATCCACCAACAGTTGATCGCAGCTCTGGCAGCGGCGGGCGGCGATGTCGTTCTCTGCGCCGCAGCTGGGGCAGATCTTGGCGCGAAAGCGGTAGTCACACTCCTCGCGGTTGCCCTCGTCATCTTCAAACAGCCCCTGACAGCGGCGGCCGTAGTGCTCGATCACCTTGCCATCTTCGTCGGTCTTGCCCCAGAAGGTGTTGGCAAAACCGCAGGCGGGGCAGGGCACCTGCACCGGCTCGGTGCCCGCGTGGGGGCGGGGTTCCCCCACCTCGGGGGCAAACAGGTTGAAGTTGTTGCCCGCATAGTCGAGCACCAGACAATCCTCCTTGCCCGGCGAGAGGCGCAGACCCCGACCGACTATTTGCTGATAGAGCGACACCGACTCGGTGGGGCGCAGCATCACGATAAGATCGACATGGGGGGCATCAAAACCGGTGGTGAGCACCGCCACGTTGACCAGAAACTTGATCTCTCGCGCCTTGAAGGCGCTGATAAGGGCATCGCGCTCCGGCCCTGGCGTTTCGCCGGTGATAAGGGCCGCACTTTGGGATTGGGCTTGCAGCAGCCCCTGAATTTCCCGGGCGTGCTCGACGGTGGCGGCGAAGATCATCACCCCCTGCCGGTCGGCAGCATACTCCAGCACTTGGCTGAGGATATGGGGGGTGACCCGCTGCTGGCGCTTGAGCTCGCCATTGAGATCCGCCTCGCTAAACAGGCCGTTAGCCCGCGCCACCAGCTTGCTGAAGTCGTAGTGGACGATGGGGGCGTCCACCATGCGCGGCGGTGTCAGGTAGCCGTTTTTGACCATGAAACGCAGGGGCAGCTCGAATACGCAGTCGCCAAACAGCCGCTCGCCGTGGCTTTTGACCATGCCGTGGTAGTGGCGCCGGTAGATCCAGCCCAGCCCGAGCCGATAGGGGGTGGCGGTGAGGCCGAGGATCTTGAGGGCCGGATTGGTGGCCTTGAGATGGTCTAACACCTGATGGTACTGGCTGTCGTCATCGAGCGAGACCCGATGGCACTCATCGATGATCAGCAGCGAGAAGGCGCCGTCGAAGGCGGCCAGATTGCGGGCGACCGACTGCACCGAGCCGAACACCACCTGGGCGCTCGCCTCCTTGCGATCCAGCCCGGCGGCGAAGATGTCGGCCTTGAGCCCCCACGCCTCATATTTGCCGTGGTTTTGCTCCACCAGCTCTTTGACGTGGGCCAGCACCAGCACGCGGCCACGGGCCTTACGGGCCAGTTCGGCGATCACCAGACTCTTGCCTGCACCGGTGGGCAGCACTACCACGGCAGGGTCCGGGTGCTGGCGAAAGTGGCTGATCACGGCGTTGACGGCGTCGGTTTGATAGGGTCTGAGAACGAACATGAGGACGTGGCGTTTGGGCATGGTGCGGCGCAGGATGGCGCCATTATAGGGATCTTGCTGCCACAAAAACAGCGGGCCGGCATGATGCCGGCCCGCTGGGAGGGATGGTGCTGATTAATGGAACGGGAAGATGTAGTTCATCCAGCTTGCCATGCGCAGCAGGATCTTGCGCATGATGGATACGTGATGGAAATGTTCGGTATAGATGGCGGCCTGGCCACTGGCACCGGCAATCACCTGATACTTGGCCCACTCGGGGTCGGTGATGGAGATCAGCACCGGCAGACGGCCAGGACGAACGGCAGTGGTTTGATCCAGCAGACCGACGTTGGCTTGCACGTTACCCGCGGCAATGGCCGGGATCACCGAGGTCACGGTTCCTTTGAAGATCTTGCCGGGCACACCGTCGATCACCACTTCGGCTTCATCACCAACCGCGAGGCGCTGCATGCTGTTCTGCCAGAACCAGCCAACATAAGCGGTGTCATCCTTGTGAATAAAGGTCATCACCGGACGGAACATGAACGGGGTCGCAATCATGCCCGGACGCAGGGCCAGCTGCACCACATGACCATCTGTCGGGGCATAAACCACGGTTTGGGCCTGCTGATATTTGGCTTCTTGCAGTTGGGATTGCAGATCGCTCAGGTTGGCTTTCTGCTGGTCAATCTGCGCCACGATATCGTCCACGTTGGCCTGGCTCACATCCAGATCACGCTGTTTGCCGACACCGCGCTGCATCAGTTCTCTGGCGCGATCCCGATCCAGCTTGGCGGCGCGCAGTCTCGCCTCGATCGATTTGAGGTGTTCGCGGTTTGACTCGACCCGAGCGGTGAGGCTGTCTGCTTTCAGGCGGAACGGTTCATCATCGATACGAAACAGCACATCCCCTTTTTTCACCGGCTGGTTGGGCTGCACCGGCACTTCGGTAACCCGGCCCTTGACCAGCGGCACTATGGGAGTGGAAATGTAGTAGTTACGCGCCATCTCGGAGTAGGGGTGGTTGTAGTTCATCAGCATGATCAGGGTGCCGATGAGGATGACGCCACCCAGTGCTGCGGTCGGCACTGTCCACTTGTTGAGCGGGATACGGAAGATTTTAAATACGGCTACGCACAGTGCCGTATAGGTCAGGATCAATAGCAGGTCCATGGTTTACCCCTGTTGCTCACTCTGTTCGATAGTGTTGATACGGCTCTTCAAATCGGCCAGTTCTTGCTTGAGGGCTGCCAAATCCTCTTCATCTTTTTGCAGCCGCTGGCTAAAGCCCCAGCCACGATCGGGACGGTAGAGGGTGGCCCAGATCCAGAGGAATGGCCACAGCACATGCAGGGTAAACAGGCTGACCCAACCGGCGACGTGAATGGCATCCTGATGAGGATGGTCGCGATGTTTGGCAATCTCGTACGGAATATCGTGGATCACGATAACCCCATAAAAAATGACCAGCCCGACAAAGACGAGCAGGCCAAGAGCAAAATATTCAAGGGCCATATATAACCTCCACTGGCTTGACGCGCAGCTTGTTCATGGGTATTCGCAAGGTCTAAAGTGACTAATAATCACATGTTTATCGTTAATTCGCACCAAATCTTAAGGCTTTTGGCTGTATCGGGGCTGAAGGGAGCAAATGGTTGTTTTGTTTATGATTTTATTATTAAAGAAAAGGCGCCTTATGGCGCCTTTTTATTTCGTTTTTACAAGCAATGTCACCCTTCACTGGTTCTGCTAACCAGCGGTTGGCGGAATTTCACCAGGAAGGCCACGGTAATGGCCGCTGTTGCAGTCAGACCTATGATGGTGGAGATCCCCATCTCCAGCCCGAACCCGATGGGGGCGTTGGCCAGATAGGTGAATACCACGGCGGTCATGAACATGGCGGGGATGGTGCAGACCCAGTGCAGCTTGCCCTCTTTGATGAGGAAGGCGGCGGCGGCCCACAGCATGATGACGGCGGTGGTCTGGTTGGCCCAGCCGAAGTAGCGCCAGATCACCCCGAACTCGGCCTTGGAGATGATGAAACCAAGAATAAACATGGGGATGGCGATCAGCAGACGCTTCATCAGAGGCTTCTGGGTCACCTTCAGGAAGTCCGCCACGATCAGGCGGGCACTGCGAAACGCGGTGTCACCAGAGGTGATGGGCAGGATCACCACACCGAGGATGGCCAGAATGCCGCCCACGGTACCGAGCAGGCTGGTGGATACTTCGTGTACTACGGCTGCCGGGCCGCCGTTGGCCATGGTGGCGTTGAGCGCTTCGGTGCTGTCGTAGAAGGAGAGACCCAGGGTGCACCAGATCAGGGCGATGATGCCTTCACCGATCATTGCGCCGTAGAAGATGAAACGGCCGGATTTCTCGTTCTGCATGCAGCGCGCCATCAGCGGTGACTGGGTGGCGTGGAAGCCCGAGACCGCGCCACAGGCGATGGTAATGAACAGCAGTGGCCACAGGGGCAGCTCGGTCGGGTGCAGGTTGGAGAAATCCATCCCGGTGTTGTAGAAGCCTTTACCGGAGACGATCAGGCCAATGATGAGGCCAACCGACATGAACACCAGCAGGGCGCCGAAGATGGGGTAGAAGCGGCCGATGATCTTGTCGATGGGGACTATGGTCGCGAGGATGTAGTAGGCAAAAATCGCCACAATCCAGTAGACCAGATCGGTGGAGGTGAGGTTGGCCAGGAGGCCTGCCGGGCTCAGTACGAACACCACGCCCACCAGCATCAGCAGCACCACGGCGAACAGGTTCATAAAGTGCTTGGCGACCTTGCCAAGATGCTCACCGACCACGGTCGGTACCGAGGCACCATTGGCGCGTACCGACAGCATGCCGGAGAAGTAGTCGTGTACCGCACCGGCGAAGATGCAACCGAAGACGATCCACAGCATGGCGACCGGGCCGTACAGGGCACCGAGGATCGGGCCGAAGATGGGGCCGACGCCAGCGATGTTGAGCAGTTGTACCAGATAGACTTTTTTGTCCGACATGGGGACATAGTCCACCCCGTCAGCCATGGTGATGGCGGGGGTTTTCAGCTCGGGTTGCGGGCCAAATATCCGTTCGATGAACTTGCCATAGATGAAATAGCCGGCGACAAGTAAGCCGACACAGAGGAAGAACCAGATCATTGCTACGCTCCTGCATTGTTATTTTTTGATTTGCGCAGTGAGTCTAAAACGATTGCTCTGCTCTGGCAGGTTAAACGGCCCGAGCGGCGGCATGGCGCGCCGAGCGGTCGGCGGTTGTGATCAGGCGCACACTCCTGAGCTCAGTCCAGCCCCAGTTGATCTTTAAGCTCCTTGAGATAACGACGGCTGACCGGCACCCGGGCACCGCTCGGGGTGACAATCTCCGCCAGCTGGTTATCCAGCAGCCGGATCTCGAAGATGGCGTTGGGGGAGACCAGATACTGGCGATGACAGCGCAGCAGCGGGCTCTTCTCCTCCAGGGATTTGAGGGTGAGCTGGGTGTGGAACAGCTCGCCCTGACTGGCCACATGGACGCCGCCAAGATCGGAGAAGGCATACTCCACCTGTGCGATGGGCAGCAGCCGCACCCGGTTGTGCAGATAGCCTGGAATATGCTCGATGGCGGGGGCCAGCCGCTCGATTGGCTGCGGGGAGATATCCTGCTTGAGGCGAGCCAGCGTCTTGGCCAGCCGGGCAGGTTCCACCGGTTTGAGCAGGTAGTCGAAGGCGTTCTCCTCGAAGGCCTGAATAGCGTACTCGTCAAAGGCGGTGACAAACACGATGCGGGGCAGGGGATCGAGCATGGCCACCAGTTCCATGCCGCTCAGCTTGGGCATCTGGATATCGAGGAATACCACGTCGGGCTTGAGCCGCTGAATAAGCGGCAGCGCCTCGATGGCGTTGGCCGCTTCCCCCACGATCTCGATGGCGGGATCGCAGGCCAGGTGCAGCTTCAGCTCTTCGCGGGCGTAGTGTTCGTCATCGACGATCAGGGTGCGGATCATGGTTGCTCCTTGGGGATGGTGAACGACACCCGGGTCCACAGTTCCGGTTCGCACGCAATGGTCACGCCGTAGCGTTCGCCAAAGGCGCTCTTGAGTCGCCGGTCGACGATGGTCATGCCAAGACCGTCACCGGCCGGGCGCGCTTGCCAGGTGCCGGCATTATCTTCCACATGGATGGTGACGCTGGCGGGATGCTCCTCGGTATAAAGGCGAATACGCCCCTGCTCCAGCAGCGTCGAGATGCCGTGCTTGATGGCATTCTCGATCAGCGGCTGCAGGGTGAAGCTCGGCAGCCGCAAACTGGCCAGATGGGGCGGGATCTCGTTGATCACCGTCAATCGGTCGCCAAAACGGGCCAGCTCGATCTCCAGATAGGATTGGCAGTGCTCCTGCTCCTCCTGCAGGGTGGCAAGGCCGCTCTGGCGCTTGAGGTTCTTGCGAAAGAACAGCGACAGGTGCAGCAGCAGATCTCGCGCCTTGTCCGGATCGCGGCGGGTGATGGCACTGATGGTATTGAGGGTGTTGAACAGAAAGTGGGGGTTGATCTGCGCCTGGATCAGCTTGAGCTCGGATTGCACCAGTAGCCGCTGATGCTGCTCCAGCCGACCGGCCAGCAACTGCTGTGACAGCAGGTTGGCAATCCCTTCCCCCAGGGTGTGGTTGATCTTGAGAAACAGCCGCTTCTTCGGCTCGTAGAGCTTGATGGTGCCGATCACCCCCTTGTCACCCTGCAGCGGGATCACCAGCACCGAGCCGAGCTGGCAAGCGGGGGAGAGGCTGCAGCGATAGGGCTGGCTGTTGCCATCGGCAAACAGCACCTTGTTGCGGGCGATGGCCTTCATGGTGATGGCCGACGCAATGGGGGTGCCCGGCAGATGGTGATCTTCCCCGGTGCCGATAAAGGCGAGGAGCTTCTCGGTGTCCGTGATGGCAACTGCCCCCACGCCGGTCTCCTCCTGAATGATGCGGGCAATCTTGTTGCTCGCCTCCGGGGTAAAGCCCTGACTCATGATCCCCACGGTGCGGTTGGCAATGTTGAGCGCCTTGGCGGAGAAGACCCGGGAGAACTTCTCATACATCTGCTGCTGGTCGCGGATCATGCTGATAAAGAGCGCCGCGCCACAGGAGTTGGCCAAAATCATCGGGGTGGCGATGGTGCGCACCAGCAGCAGGGATTTATCGAACGGGGTGGCCACCAGCAGGATGATCAGCATCTGCATGATCTCGGCATAGAGGGTGGTAAAGAAGGCGATGCGGGGCTGAAACAGGGCATCCGTTCGCCCCGCGCGCATCAGCCGCCAGTGCACCACTCCCCCGAGCAAGCCCTCGCAGGTGGTGGAGATGGCGCAGGCGAGATCGGTAAATCCCCCCAACGTGTAGCGGTGCATGCCACCGGTCAATCCCACCAGAAATCCCACCAGTGGGCCCCCCAACAGACCCCCCAGCACGGCGCCGACCGCCCGAGTGTTGGCGATGGCATCGTCGATATCGAGGCCCACATAGGTGCCAAGGATGCAAAAACTTGAAAAAATGATGTATATCAGTATCTTGTGAGGAAGCCTCACGGAGTAGTTGGCGAGCGGGCGCAGCAGCGGACTTTTGGAGAAGAGATAGGCGATCACCAGACTGACGCTCATCTGTTGCAGCAAGGAGAGGACCAACTGCATAAAAAACGTTCCTCATAAGTCGGGTGAAAAAACAACCAGGCCGTGAATAAGTGTGATCAAGATCTTGTTCTGTTGGCCAACAGGGCTGCAACGGGCCGTCAGTTTGCCAGAACAGGTAGATAAAACCATATTAAATCAGCATGTTAAATTGATATTTGTGTAAGCGGCTGCGGGTTGATATTGATGGGTAGAGCATGGAAGTATCCGCTGGATACGCCACACGGAGGTGGCATGCTCCGCCCGGCCCCATGGCTGGGCGTTTTTTATACATGGTCAGATGGCAACCTTTCGGCGGGGGTTCGAGTAATTATTCCGGTTTGTCCAATGAGTTATCCCCAGCTTCTGGGGATAACTCAGAATGCAAAGTAGTAGCAGAAGCGACGGGTCAGATTGAAGAACTGCCGTTGTCCCTCATCCAGCTCTTCCTGTTTGATAAAGGCGGTGATGGTGCGCTCGTCTTCCCGCAGGTCGATCATCTGTACCGCTTCCGGGCGCTGGGCCTTGATATAGGGCAGGATCTTTGGCTTGAGGGGCATGGTGGGCTCTGTCGAGAGCACCAGCGCTATGCTCTCATCGGAGAGTTTCACCAGCGATCCCGGCGGATAGACCCCCAGCACCTTGATCAGCAATTTGACCAGATTCTGGTCGAATTTTTTCTGGGATAGTTTGTAGAGCTGGCTGATAGCCTGGCTCGGTGCTGCCGGGTTGCCGCTGCTGCGGGGGTGCAGTAGCTCATCGTAGTAATCCACCAGTCCGATGATCCGTGCCAGCGGCGGGATCTCTCCCCCCTTGATCCCCAGTGGAAAACCGCTGCCATCGAGCCGCTCGTGGTGCTGATGGGCGACCTGACGGATTTTCGATTCAAAGGCGTTGAGATGGGTCAGCATCTCCAGCCCGTACTGGGGATGCATGTTGAGGAAGTTCTGCTCTGCCTTGCTGAGATCCCCGCGCTTTTGGGTGATCTGGCTCGGGATTTTCAGCTCGCCGATGTCGTGGATAAGCCCGGCAAGCCCGGTCTCTTCCAGTTCGATGGGGTTCATGCCCAGTTCGCGGCCCATCAACATAGAGATAAAGGCGACGTTGAGGCTGTGCTGCAGCAGGATATCGGTGTGAGGGCTGCGAATAAGGTGCAGCCCGAGAGGGCCTTCGTGTTGACTGATAGTGGCCGCGGCGTTTCGGACAATCTGCGCCGTATTGGCCAGCCCCTCATCCGGTTTGAGGTTCAGCGCCCCAAGCGCATCGCGCAGCTCGCTCATGGACTGGCCAAAGGCCTTGTCGGCAGCGCGCATGGATCGGCGAAAGGCTTTCTCGTCAAAGGGTGGGGGGCCCGAGGCAATCAGCTCTTCAAGATCGTCCAGATCGAGACCGGCATCAGGGGCATCACCGCGCAGCAGCGGCTCGATGGGCAGATCGCTCTTGTCGGGGTCAACCATTAACAGGGTGAGATCAAGATGACGGATAATGTCGAGTTGCTGCTGATCCTTGATTTTGAACGTATTGAACATGAACGGATGGTTGGTCCAGCCGGTCGGAAGGTGGATAAAGTGGCCTACTCTCAACTGCTCTATCGAGGCTTGGATCAGTGCCATCAGTGAACCTGCATTTCGTGAATGCCTACTCAACAAGCTAGCAAAATCCAAGGGATAGACAACTAAAAATCCATTGTGAGTGAAGTGATTACCCCACGCTGTGATGGCGCGCACTAGCACCGTGCTTCCCTTCTTAATTCGCTCTTAAGTTTGACTTCCTACGCTGGTCCCGTCGTTTCTGTTGGCTTGACCGCGCCCTCTCTCTGCAGGCCGGTATGTAGGAGTTGTTTATGCGAGTGACACTCGGTGTGCTAAAGACCAATTTTCTGCTGGTGCTCTTTTTTGCACTGGTGCTGAACTGGCCGATATTTTTACATTTCTACACAGTGCTCAGTGGCTTGTCCCATGTCAAAGTCGGGTTTGCCATCTCGATCCCGTTGGTACTGATCGCGGCACTTAATGCCGTGTTTATCCCTTTTACGTTCCGTTTTTTGCTCAAGCCATTTTTCTCCGTGCTGATCCTGAGCGGCTCCATCGTCAGCTACGCCATGCTCAAGTACGGCGTCATCTTCGATGCTGACATGATGCAGAACATAGTGGAGACCAACAGCGGCGAGGCGGGGGCCTATTTGAATGGCTCGGTTGCGTTCTGGTTTCTGCTGACCGGGCTGCTGCCCACCCTGGTGCTTTGGTCGATCAAGATCCGTTATCCAGCTCGCTGGTATCAGGGGCTGGCGTTGCGGGTCGGTGCGCTGGCCATCTCCCTGCTGTTTATCGGGGGCATGGCGGCACTTTACTATCAGGATTACGCCTCGGTCGGGCGCAACAACAAGTCGCTGGCGAAAGAGATTGTGCCCGCCAACTATGTGCACGGCCTCTACAAATATGGGCGGGATGTGCTGTTTGCCACCCCGATCCCCTATCAGCATCTGGGGACCGATGCCAAGGTGGTGGCCCGGGGTGGCAAGCCGACCCTGATGTTTTTGGTGGTAGGGGAGACCGCGCGCAGCCAGAACTACTCCCTTAACGGGTATGGCAAGGCAACCAACAGCTTCACAGCGAAAGAGCAGGGGGTGGTGTCGTTCAAGGATGTGCGCTCCTGCGGCACGGCAACGGCCGTCTCGGTGCCCTGCATGTTCTCCAACCTCACCCGCCGCGGCTACGATGATCAGCTCGCCAGCTCCCGTGATGGCCTGCTCGATGTGCTGCAACATGCCGGAGTGTCGGTGTTGTGGAAAGAGAACGATGGCGGCTGCAAAGGGGTGTGCCGCAATGTGCCGACCATCGAGATCCTCCCCAAATCCTACCCGGCGCTCTGCCAGGGAGAGTCCTGCTACGACGAGGTGTTGCTGGAGGGGCTGGATCAGCAGATTGCCGGCATGAAGGGTAACAAGCTGGTGGCCTTTCACCTGATGGGCAGCCATGGCCCGACCTATTTTCGTCGTTATCCTGCCAGCGAGCGCACCTTCCAGCCGGATTGCCCGCGCAGTGACATCGAAAACTGCAGCAACGAAGAGCTGGTCAACACCTATGACAACACCATCCGTTACACCGACAAGGTGGTGGCGCAGCTGATCGACAAGCTCAAGTCGCTGGAGAGCCAGTACGATGTGGGGCTGGTCTATCTCTCCGATCACGGCGAATCCCTCGGTGCCATGGGGCTCTATCTGCACGGCACCCCCTACAAGTTTGCGCCGGATGATCAAACCCGGGTGCCGCTGCTGACCTGGTTCTCGCCCCAGTTGCAAGCCGATCGCCAGCTGGATATGGGCTGTCTGGCAGCGGAGGCGGGCAGCAAGCGTTTCTCCCACGACAATTTGTTCCACTCCATGTTAGGGATCATGGACGTGCAGACCCGCGTCTACGACGGCGCGCTGGATCTGTTCAAGCCGTGTCGGGCGGGGTGAATGGGCAGGCCACGCACCATGCAGACTAACCCTCCAGCGAATACACAATAGAAAACGGCAGCCATTGGCTGCCGTTTTGTTATCTCGCAAGGGGGCGCTTTAGCGCTGTTCCATGATGATCTGCAGCAGATCCCCTTCCAGCAGCGCGCGTTTGACCAGCGCAAAACCGCCATAGGTCGGCTGGTTCTGGAAGCGGGCCTTCACGATGGGCAGGCCACGGTGGAAGCTCGGCAGGGATTGATGCTCGACGCAGCGGCGGATCGCCGGGAACAGGATCTCTTCGGCGGCGGTGATTTCGCCAGCGATCAGCACCTTCTGGGGGTTGAACAGGTTGACCGTGATGGCCACCGCTCGCCCGAGGTGCTCGCCCACGTTTTCAATCACGCTGCGAGCCAGTTCGTCCCCAGCCATGGCGGCCTTGCACACCTCCTGAATGGTGATGTGCTTCTCCTGCAACGCGCTCTGGTGGCCGCGGCTGATGAGCTCCTTCACCTTGTCAACGATGGCTTCGTTGGAGGCGATGGTCTCGAGGCAGCCGAAGTTGCCGCAGTGGCAGCGTTTGCCGAGCGGTTCGACCTGAATGTGACCGATCTCGCCGACGTTGCGGTTCTGACCGAGGAACACTTGCCCCTTGGTGATGATCCCAGAGCCCGTGCCCTGATGGACGCTGACCAGAATGGAGTCCATACAGTCGCGGGATTCGCCGAAGAAGTGTTCTGCCAGCGCTAGCGAACGGATGTCGTTGCCCACGTAGCAGGGGAGGTTGAAGTGATTTTCCAACAGCTTCGCCAACCCCAGATTGCGGATCTGGTATTTGGGGGTGTAGATAACCATGCCGGATTCCGGGTTGACCAGACCCGGCATGGTCAGTGCGATGCTGATCAGGTTGCGGCTACGTTCACGGTTGGCATCGATAAACGCGCCAATCTCCCGCAGCAGCATGTCGACCACAGGTTGCTGGTCGATTTCACTCACCTGAATGACGTGCTGGTCGAGCTCCTTGCCATCGAGATCATAAAGACTCAGTTGCAGGTAGCCGCGGCCCAGCTTGGCGGAGACAAACTGAAAGCGTTGTTTGATGGTGGTCAATGAGATGGCGCGCCGCCCGCCGGTGGAGGCTTGCGGAGAGGTCTCCTTGATCAGGCCATGCTCGATCAGTTGCCGGGTTATTTTGGTCACGCTGGCCGGGGCCAGCTGACTCAACTCGGCAATTTTGACCCGAGAGATGGGGCCTTGCAGGTCGATGAGCCGATATACGGCTGCACAATTGACCTGCTTGATAAGATCTACGTTTGCTATTTGTCCGCCAGTCATGATGTCACTGTTGTGTGTAGTGTCCGTTAACCACGGTCCCACGGACCGTGAAGTCCTGATCGAAGACAGTGAGGTTGGCTATTTTACCGACCTGGATACTACCGAGACATGAGTCCCATCCAATGGCGCGGGCAGGGTAGAGGCTGGCCATTCTCAGTGCTTCATCGAGCGGTAATCCGACCTGCTTGACCAGATTCTCTACCCCCTCAATCATGGTGAGGGAAGAGCCGCCGAGTGTACCATTCTCGTCGATACACTGACCATCACGTAAAAACACGGTGGTGCCACAAAAATCAAATTTCTCAAAGCCTTCCGGCGCACCGGCCGCTGCGGTGGCGTCGGTGACCAGCACCAGTCGTTCCCCCAGCATCTTGTGAGCCAGCCGCACATTGGCCCAGTGCACATGGTGGCCATCGACGATGATGCCGGCATAGACATCCTTGCGGTCATAGATGGCGCCCACTACGCCCGGCTCGCGACCGTTGAGGGTCGGGGTCATGGCGTTGTAGAGGTGGGTGGCAAAGCGCATGCCATTGTCAAAGCCCGTCATCGCCTGATCGTAACTGGCGGCGGTGTGCCCGGCCGAGACCAGAATGCCCGCTTCCACTAAACGACGCACATGGGCCGGGTCGTTGCGCTCCGGTGCCAGGGTGATCTTGGTGATGGCATCCGCGTTGGCGCAGAAGAAGTCGATCATCTCGTCCGCTGGCTGGCGAATTTGCGCAGCAGGGTGGATCCCTTTGCGCTTGAGGTTGGTGTAAGGCCCTTCCAGATGGACGCCCAGCACCTCATTGGGATTGGCCGCCATATAATCGCGCGTCACCGCGACCGCCTGCTTCATGTCGGCATCCGGGCTGGTGATCAGGGTCGGCAGGAAGCTGGTGGTGCCGGATTTGAGGTTGGCCGCCTGCATGGTGGCCAGGGTCTCGCTCGTAATGTCGGTGTTGAACATCACCCCGCCACAGCCGTTGAGCTGCACGTCGATAAAACCGGCGGTCAGGTTGGCACCCTTGAGGTCAATCTGTTCGATGCCTGCTGGCAGCTCGGCCAGATGAGAGATGGCGGCAATCTGGTCGCCCTCGATAAGCACCCCGTAGCCGGTCAGCACACAGCTGCCGGTGTAGAGGGTGCAATTGGTCAATGCGTACATGGCGACTCCTTACAGACGGCCGATGTTGGCGGCTTCCAGCTGCTGGAAGTAGCGAACGGTCTTGACCTTGAGCTCCATGGTGGAGGGCTCGTCGCACACCATCATTCCTTTCGGATGCAGTTGCAGGGTGGAGATGGTCCACATGTGGTTGACGCTGCCTTCCACGGCGGCTTGCAGGGCCTGGGCCTTGCCGTGGCCGGTCACCAGGATCATGATCTCTTCGGCATCCATCAGGGTACCGACACCCACGGTCAGTGCCAGCTTGGGCACCTGCTCCATGTCGCCGCCAAAGAAGCGGGAGTTGGCGATGCGGGTATCTTCGGTCAGGGTCTTGATCCGGGTGCGGGAAGCAAGGGAAGAGGCCGGTTCGTTGAACGCGATGTGGCCATCATTGCCCACGCCGCCCATGAACAGCTGGATCTTGCCATAGGACTTGATTTTGTCTTCGTAACGCTTGCATTCGGCCAGCAGATCCTCGGCGTTGCCGTTGAGGATATTGATATTTTCCGGGCGAATGTCGATGTGACAGAAGAAGTTGTTGTGCATGAAGCTGTGGTAGCTCTCCGGGTGGGCTTCCGGCAGGCCGACGTACTCGTCCATGTTGAAGGTAACCACGTTCTGGAAGCTCACTTCACCGGCTTTGTGCAACTCGATCAGGCGCTTGTAGGTATTGAGCGGGGTGCCACCGGTTGGCAGGCCCAGCACGAAAGGGCGATCGCTAGTCGGCTTGAACGCGTTGATGCGGTCAACGATGTAACGGGCAGACCACAGGCCTACTTGGCTGGCAGATTTCAACGGGATCAAGCGCATGAAGGATACCTCTGTTTCGGGTTGCGACCGGTTTGACGGCGGCAATGGGCTAAGACGGATTCAAGTTGTTTTATAGCGTAAATAAAGATTGCGAACTAAGCCACATCTATCCACTGCCTTTATCTCGTTTGGGTGATAACGATCACGATTATCGGTTTATTAATTTGCGCAGCGAAATAAAAGCCCTAGACTGCCAATCAAGCCTTGATGGCTTATGCGTCAAACGTGATAAGCACTTAATTTCTAGAAAAACATTAACTAAGGAGAGGAACCGTGAACATTCTCGGTTATTTGCAAAAGATCGGCCGTGCCCTGATGGTGCCGGTAGCGGTATTGCCTGCCGCAGCGATCCTGATGGGGGTTGGCTACTGGATTGACCCGAATGGTTGGGGTGGTGACAGCGCGCTGGCTGCCTTCCTGATTAAAGCGGGTTCGTCACTGATTGATAACATGTCCACCTTGTTTGCGGTGGGTGTTGCTTACGGTATGTCCAAGGATAAAGACGGTTCTGCTGCGCTGGCAGGTCTGGTCGGCTTCCTGGTCGTTACCACCCTGCTGAGCCCGGCGACTGTCTCTATGATCAAAGGGATACCACTTGATCAGGTGCCAGCTGCTTTCGGCAAAATTAACAACCAGTTCGTGGGTATCCTGTGTGGTGTTATCGCCGCTGAGCTGTACAACCGCTTCAGCAGCGTAGAGCTGCACAAGGCACTCTCCTTCTTCTCCGGTCGCCGTCTGGTACCGATCGTAACCTCCGTCGTGATGATCGTCGTCTCCTTCATCCTGATGGCAGTATGGCCGGTCATTTACGGTGGTCTGGTCTCCTTCGGTGAATCCATCGTGAGCCTGGGCTCCACTGGCGCCGGTATCTACGCCTTCTTCAACCGTCTGCTGATCCCGATTGGTCTGCACCACGCCCTGAACTCCGTGTTCTGGTTCAACGTGGCCGGTATCAACGACATCCCGAACTTCCTGGGTGGTCAGGCTACCATCGATGCCGCACTGGCTGCTGGCAAGAGCCTGGATCAGGTGAAAGGCGTGGTCGGTATGTACCAGGCTGGCTTCTTCCCCATCATGATGTTCGGTCTGCCAGGTGCAGCGCTGGCCATCTACCACTCCGCCAAGAAAGAAAACAAAGAGAAAGTTGCTTCCATCATGATCGCAGCTGCCTTTGCCTCCTTCTTCACCGGGGTAACCGAGCCGCTTGAATTCTCCTTCATGTTCGTGGCACCGGTACTGTATGTCATCCACGCTGTGCTGACCGGTATCTCTGTGTTCATCGCTTCCTCCATGCACTGGATGGCAGGTTTCGGCTTCAGTGCCGGCTTGGTGGATATGGTGCTCTCCAGCCGTAACCCGCTGGCGACCAACTGGTACATGCTGATTGCTCAGGGTCTGGTGTTCTTCGGCCTCTACTACTCAGTGTTCCGTGTAGTGATTGCCAAGCTGAACCTGAAAACCCCGGGTCGTGAAGATGACGAAGACACAGCTCCGGCAGTGGCTCAATCTACCAACCGTACCGAGCTGGCCAAGCAATACCTGGACGTGCTGGGTGGTCAAGAGAACCTGGTCTCCATCGATGCCTGCATCACCCGTCTGCGTCTGACTCTGAAAGATCGCAGCATCGTCGATGAGCGCAAGCTGAAAGCTCTGGGCGCGGCCGGTGTGGTCAAACTCGGTGAGCAGAACCTGCAGGTGATTCTGGGCCCATTGGCCGAAATCATCGCCGGTGAGATGAAAGCCCTGCGTTAATCGAGCGACTCGCTCACCTCAAGTCTAAGTCCATTGTTGACATAATTAAGGGCCCCGCTCAGGGGCCCAATATAAAAAAGCCAAGAAAATCCAACCTTTACTTCAAACGAGAGCAGCAGTTATGAACTTGAAACATTCTCTGTTAGCCATTGCCATGTCTACCGTTTTTGCAGGCCCCGCACTGGCAGCTGATGCCGCCAAGCAAGCCGTGGTTGACTCCCTCGCCAGCAACCTGGTGGTCAAGTATGAAGTGGTCACCAACGACGGTGCCGGTGCCGGCCTCGATTGCCAAGCGCTCGGTTCCGAGTGGGCAAGCTGTGGCGTTGCCAAGCTGCATCTGACCAACACCGGTGCCGATGTGGATTCCAAAGACTGGAGCATCTACATCTCCTCCATCCGTCGTATCCAGCGGGTGGATAATGACCAGTTCACCATTACCCCCATGACTGGCGACCTATATCGTTTGACGCCAACCGATAAGTTCCAGGGTTTTGCCAAGGATGCCACGGTCGAAGTGCCGCTGGTGGTGGAGTACTGGGTATTGTTCGAATCTGACATCATGCCGAACTGGTATGTCGCCAGCGAAGGTGCCGAGCCGAAAGTATTGGCCAGCATGAGCAATATCAATGATGCCAGCACCTACCAGAAGCCGATGCCGGCCGATGGCTGGAAGCGCACCAAGGATGACAAGAACATCCTGATGAACAGCGAAACCCGTTTCGCCGCCAACCAGACCAGCGCGCTGCTGCCCGCTGGCAAGATTGACAACCAGATCCTGCCGACCCCGCTCAAGCAAGTGGTCAAGGCTGGTCCGCAGGTTGACTTCTCTACCATCAAACTCAATGCCCTGGACTTGCCAAGCGATCGCGCCGAGGTTCTGAAGGCTGAACTGACCAAGCTGGGTGTTACCCTCTCCGACACCGGCTATCCAGTCACCATCAAACTTGGTAGCAAGCTCAAGCAGGCCGAAGGGTATGACATGACCATCGGCAAAAAAGGCACTGTGATCCAGGGTCATGATATCGAAGGGGCTTATTGGGGCGCACAATCCCTGATCTCCCTGCTGGGTGTCGATGACAAGCTGGTGAGCCAGATGACCGTCGAGGATGCGCCGCGCTTTGAATACCGTGGCATGCAGACCGATGTGGCCCGTCACTTCCGCAGCCTGGAGACCATGAAGAAGCTGGTTGATCAGATGTCTGCCACCAAGCTCAACGTGCTGCACCTGGGGTTGACCAACGATGAAGGCTGGCGTCTGGAGATCCCGGGTCTGCCGGAGCTGACTCAAGTCGGTAGCCAGCGTTGCCACGACGAGTCCGAAACCAAGTGCCTGATGCCGCAGCTGGGTTCCGGCCCGACCAGCGACAACCAGGGTTCCGGTTTCTACAGCAAGTCTGACTACGTGGATCTGGTTCGTTATGCCAAGGCGCGCGGTGTGACCGTGGTGCCCGAGATCAACATGCCGGCCCATGCTCGTGCTGCCGTGGTCTCCATGGAAGCGCGCTACAAGCGTCTGATGGCGGAAGGCAAAGAAGCCGAAGCCAACCAGTTCCGTCTGACTGACCCTGCTGACACCTCCAACGTTACCTCGGTGCAGTTCTACGACAAGATGTCCTTCATCAACCCTTGCCAGCCGGGTGCTGCGACCTTCGTGGCCAAGGTGATGGATGAAGTGGCCCAGATGCACCAGGCCGCCGGTCAGCCGTTGACCGCATGGCATTACGGTGGTGACGAGGCGAAGAACATCATGCAGGGCGGTGGTTATCAGGACCCGGCCGTCACCAAGAAAGAGGAGCTGGTCGGCTGGAAGGGCAATATCGACTCCAGCAAGCAGGACAAGCCGTTTGGCAAGTCCCCGATGTGCCAGAAGATGATCGACGATGGCAAGATCAAGGAAGTGGGCGAACTGCCGGTCTTCTTTGCCAAAGAAGTGAGCCAGATGGTCAAAGACCGCGGCCTGTCAACCCTGCAGGCGTGGGAAGATGGTCTGAAGTACGCGGCCAATTCCAAAGATTTTGCGACTGAAAATACCCGTGTCAACTTCTGGGAAACCCTCTATTGGGGTGGCTTCAACGAAGCGATGAAGTGGGCGCACAAGGGTTACGAAGTGGTGCTGTCCAACCCGGATTACCTCTACTTCGACTTCCCGAACGAAGTGCACCCGGCTGAGCGTGGTTACTACTGGGCAACCCGTTTTAACGACACTCGCAAGGTGTTCGCCTTCGCCCCGGAAAACCTGCCGCAGAACGCCGAGACCTCGGTTGACCGCGACGGCAACGCCTTCGTGGCCAAGGGTGACCAGGATCCGGTCAAGTTCAAGGGGATCTCCGGTCAGCAGTGGAGTGAAACCGTGCGTACCGATGCTCAGTATGAGTACATGGTCTACCCGCGTATCTTCTCCGTGGCCGAGCGTGCCTGGCACAAAGGTGGCTTCGAGCTGAACTATGTGAAGGGTCGCGAGTTCTCTGGCGAGACCAAGCATGTCAACAAGGCTACCCTCAACAAAGAGTGGAACCAGTTTGCCAACCTGCTGGGTCAGCGCGTGCTGCCGAAGCTGGATCAAAGCGGTGTTGAATACCGCCTCTCCGTACCGGGTGCCAAAGTGGTGAACGGTGTGCTGGAAGCGAACGTGGATCTGCCGGGTCTGCCTATCCAGTACAGCATGGATGGCTCCACCTGGACTGCCTACGATGCTGCGGCCAAGCCGAGCGTAAATGGCAAGGTCTGGCTACGTACCACCAGCTTCGATGGCAAGCGCACCAGCCGCGTCACCGAACTGAACTGATAGCCGTCAACCGTTAACATGAGGTGGGTCGCAAGACCCGCCTTTCCCAAGGGCGATGGATGACGTATCGGGTTTGGGAAAGGTTGACTGTGCGTGTGAGCCTTTGTTGTGTGTGTGTATTGTCTGTTTGTTTTTCATCACTTTCTGCCCCGCCTTGTGCGGGGCTTTTTTATGATGCCTGCTTAAAATTGGGCAAACCGCGGTTTTTTTAGCGGTTCAATGGCTGGGAACGGCCAAATTCAGGTTGAGGCAGGGCGCGTAATGAGGGATCATACCCGGCTTGACGGCGGGGGTATGAGGGTGCCAACCGGCACGACTTCCGCCAGTGACGCATTTTTGAGGTGAGCCATGACTCAGGCGAACAGCCCAACGAACTTTATTCGTCAGATCATTGATGAAGATCTGGCCAGTGGTAAGCACAGCAGCGTGCATACCCGTTTCCCGCCCGAGCCGAACGGTTATCTCCATATCGGCCATGCCAAGTCCATCTGCCTGAACTTCGGCATCGCCCGTGACTATCAGGGCCAATGCAACCTGCGTTTCGATGACACCAATCCGGTGAAAGAAGATATCGAATACGTTGAGTCCATCAAACAGGACGTGCAGTGGCTTGGCTTCGAGTGGAGCGGCGAGATCTGCTACTCCTCCGACTATTTCGACAAGCTGCACGGTTATGCCATCGAGCTGATCGAAAAAGGTCTGGCCTATGTGGATGAGCTGACCGCCGAGCAGATGCGCGAGTATCGCGGCACCCTGACTGCGCCGGGCAAAAATAGCCCGTTCCGCGATCGCAGCGTGGCCGAGAACCTGGCGCTGTTTGCCAAGATGAAGAACGGTGAGTGTGCCGAAGGCACCGCTTGCCTGCGTGCCAAGATCGACATGGCGTCCCCTTTCATGGTGATGCGTGATCCGGTTATCTACCGTATCAAGTTTGCTCACCACCACCAGACCGGTGACAAGTGGTGCATCTACCCGATGTATGACTTCACCCACTGCATTTCGGACGCGCTGGAAGGGATCACCCACTCCATCTGTACCCTGGAGTTCCAGGACAACCGCCGTTTGTACGACTGGGTGCTGGACAACATCACCATCGACTGCCACCCCCGTCAGTACGAGTTCTCTCGTCTGAACCTCGAATACACCGTCATGTCCAAGCGCAAGCTGAACCTGCTGGTGACCGAGCAGCACGTTAATGGTTGGGATGACCCGCGCATGCTGACCGTCTCCGGTCTGCGCCGCCGTGGCTACACCCCGGCCTCCATCCGCGAGTTCTGCAAGCGCATCGGTGTGACCAAGCAGGACAACATCGTCGAGATGAGCATGCTGGAAGCCTGCATTCGCGAAGATCTCAACGAGCATGCTCCGCGCGCCATGGCCGTGCTGCATCCGGTGAAAGTAGTCATCGAGAATCTGGCTACCGACGAAGTGCTGACTGCCTCGGCCCACCCGAGCAATGCCGAGATGGGGACCCGCGAGCTGAACTTTACCCGCGAAATCTTCATCGACGAAGCGGACTTCAAAGAAGAAGCCAACAAGCAGTTCAAGCGTCTGGTGCTGGGTAAGGAAGTGCGTCTGCGCAATGCCTATGTGATCAAAGCCGAGCGCATCGAGAAAGATGCCGATGGCAAGGTCACCTGCATCTACTGCTCCTACGATCCCGAGACCCTGGGCAAGGATCCGGCGGATGGCCGCAAGGTGAAAGGGGTGATCCACTGGGTCAGCGCCACTCACTCCCTGCCAGCCGAAGTGCGTCTCTATGACCGCTTGTTCAAGGTGCCGAACCCGGGTGCCGAGGATGACTTCGAAGCCGCTCTGAACCCGGATTCGCTGGTGATCATCGAGGGTGCCCGTGTCGAGGCCTCCTTGCACAGTGCCAAGCCGGAGTTTGCCTATCAGTTCGAGCGTGAAGGCTACTTCTGCGCTGACAACAAGCTCTCCAGCCCGCAGCATCTGGTGTTTAACCGCACCGTTGCCCTGCGCGATGTTTGGGGTAAGGCCGAAGGCTAAGTGGCCACAAGGGCAGGGGAGACCCTGCTCTTCTCTGCTGCCAATCGGAAATAAAAAAGCCAGCTGATGCTGGCTTTTTTATTTCCGTCTATTGTCCGTTATCGAGTGTGATAGCCCGATTTAATGGTCGTGCTTGCAATCACCTGCCGCGCAATGACCGTAGAGGTAGAGGCTGTGGTTGGTGAGACGGATATTGAATCTCTTGGCGATTTCACGCTGACGCTGCTCGATCACCTCGTCGGAAAACTCGATCACCTTGCCACAGTCGAGGCAAACCAGATGGTCGTGGTGCTCCTGAGTCGCCAGTTCGAATACCGACTTGCCACCTTCGAAGTGGTGACGGGTCACGATACCGGCATCATCAAACTGGTTCAGAACGCGATAGACGGTGGCGAGACCAATCTCTTCACCCAGGTCGATCAGTCGTTTATAGAGATCTTCGGCGCTGGTGTGCTGGCAGTCCGGCTGTTGCAGGATTTCCAGGATTTTGACCCGGGGCAAGGTGATCTTGAGCCCGGCCTTTTTTAACGCTTGGTTGTTGTCTGCCATATTCTACTTATTCGCATTCTCGAAGGTGAGGTTATTCTGATGGACTGCCACTGGAATGGCAACCTTGAACTCGCTTGGCTTGTCATTATAGGTCGCACCATCCCTAAAAATAAACCCAGTAATTCAAAGGCTTTAGCCATGAATGGGGGGATGGATTGAAATAATCTATCGTGTGATCCGACTTGCTGGTATTGGAGATGTTGATAGTATGTAACTTTCACACATCTGGTCGGATGAGAACCATGGATTGGCTTTTTGGCAATGCGGCCTGGGTGCGCCGCGCACTCAATGCCTGGCCCCCCTTCTGGGGTGCCGGTATCAAGATAGAGACCCTGAGCGATGACTTTCGCTACTGCCGGGTGACCCTGAAATCCCGCTGGTGGAACAAGAATGCCAACCGCACCCAGTTTGGCGGCAGCATGTTTGCCATGACGGACCCCATCTATCCGCTGATGCTGATGGGCTACTTCAAGAATCGCTATTACGTTTGGGACAAGGCGGGCAGCATCAACTACATCAAACCGGGCAAGGGCAAGCTGGTGGCCGAGTTCAACCTGACCGAGGGGAAGCTGGCCGAGATAGTGGCGGCGACCGAGGGGGGCAACAAGCACTTCCCCGAGTTCGAGGTGACGGTGCAGGACAAGGGGGGTGAGCTGGTAGCGCAGGTGAAGCGGACGCTGTATGTCAGATCCAAACCTGAGCACAGGGGTGGATAAGCCGCCACATCACAGATACAACAAGGGCCCCATCGGGGCCCTTAAGAGAGGTAAGGGTGAACGGATTACTCCAGCTCTCCCAGGCACATCTCTTCGTGTAACAGCTTGCACCAGCCTTTGACGCGTTCGGCGGTCAGCTCGGGTTGACGATCTTCATCAATACCCAGACCGACAAAGTGCTTGTCATCGACCAGCGCTTTGGAGGCTTCAAACTCGTAACCGGCAGTAGGCCAGTGACCGATGATGATGGCGCCTTTGGCTTCGACGATGTCACGCAGAGTGCCCATCGCGTCGAGGAAATACTCGGAGTAATCTTCCTGATCACCGCAACCAAAGATGGCAACCAGCTTGTTGGTGAAGTCGATTTCACCCATATCAGGGAAGAAGTCGTCCCAGTCGGCCTGAGCTTCACCGTAGTACCATGTCGGGATACCGAACATCAGCAGGTCAAAGCTCTCGATATCGGCCTTGCTACTCTTGGCAATATCTCGGACTTCAATCAGTTGCTTGCCCAGCTCTTTCTGGATCATCTTGGCGACAGCTTCGGTATTACCGGTATCGCTGCCAAAAAACAGACCTACACTTGCCATAGTGTTTAGTTACCCGTATTTGGTGTTAATGCTTAACGCTCAGACTGATGTCTCCACCGCAAAGGCGGATTCAGTCTGTTGTTTCAGAATAGATTGGATCAGCTCGGCTCGGCTGATGTTCTGTTGTAACGCAAGTTGGTTCAGGCGCTCCAGCAACTCGGCCTCCACCTTTAACTCTACCCTTTTGAGCCCATTGTCTCGATCGCGCTTAAGCTGATTGCGCTTGTTGATCTTGAGCTGGGTCTCGCGGGGGAGTGGATTGGTTTTTGGCCTGCCGGGGCGCTTCTCAGTTGCGAACAGATCCAGTGTTGTTCGATCAGTTTGCTGTTTGGCCATACATCACAGATGAAAATAAGTTAGCCGAGTCCTGAGCCTTCCCAGCCCAGTTCGATCAGCCCCTTGGCGACAAAACCCGCACAACCCAGAAACAGTACCAACCAGACGACAAAACGGCCAAAACGGGGCACATTGCCGCGCTTGAGTACGTCATGAATGGCAAGACCAATCAAGATGAAGATGGCCAGAAAAAATAATTTCAGGCCCACACTTTCGATCAGGTCGATATGTTCACTTAGCATGGATTGCGCACACTCCTTATGACCGGCGCACTATATCACAAAGGATTTGAAACTGTTAACCGCCTATCGACAGGAAATCCACAACCAATTTGTTGAACAAGGCCGGTTTTTCCGCATGTAGCCAGTGACCCGCACCCGCGATGATTCGCACCTTTGCCGCCGGGAATTGAGCCAGCGCCGCCTCGCTGTATTGCGGCTGCATATAGTCAGAATCCCCCCCTTTGATAAAGAGCACCGGGCCCTCGAAGCGGTGTTCATCCGCTGGCCACCCCATGATGTTGGCGTAGTTTTGCTCAAGGGCGGGTACGTTGAAGCGCCAGCCCCAGCCATGCTCGCCTTTGGCAAAGGATTTGAGCAGGAACTGGCGCACCCCAGGGATTTCGATGTGCTGCGCCAGCATGGCTTCTGCCTCACTGCGGCTTTGCGGCGGCGTGTTCAGGGTGGCATTCAGCCCGGCAAAGACATTCTGGTGGCGGGAGTGGGGATAGGCGACCGGTGCCATGTCGGCCACCACCAGCTTGGTCACACGTGCAGGCGCCAGCTTGGCGACCTGCATCGCGACTTTGCCCCCCATCGAGTGGCCAATCAGGGTGGCGTCGGCAATCTCCAGCTGATCCATCAGGGTCAGGATATCGGCAGCTTGCGCCGGATAGCTCATCTCGCCGCTATGAAAGGAGGCGCCGTGGTTGCGCAGATCGATGCTGATGACCCGGTACTGCTCGCAGAGGGGGCGGGCCAGCAGACCCAGATTGTCGAGGCTGCCAAACAGGCCATGGATCAGAATAACTGCCGGGCCCTGACCCTGCTCCTTGAAGTTCAATATGCTGTTTTGTTGCAAAATGACACCTTGTCGGTCGTGGGTGCGTATCGCGGTTTTATTTAACGCACTGGAAAGAAAAGGATTTCGTCCAAAGGATGGGAAATTTATGTGGTTTTTTTTCTAAAAAATCCCGTCCAGATCGGCTATCAGTGCGGCTGATCACACACTTGGCCCGCTATTATGCCGTATTCTCGATGAGATTCATGTACATCTGCCAGCCCCTTGCTTGGGCTGTCGGGTTTGCCTATGTATAATCGCCGCATCCGAATTTCGACGAGTCCAGCGCATCCCTATGAAAACCATCGAGCTTGATGACGATCTCTACTTCTATATCGCCAGCCAGACCCGGCACATTGGTGAGAGTGCCTCCGATATCCTGCGTCGCCTGCTGGAACAGCCTGTTCACGCACGTGTGCCCGCTGCCGAGCCAGTGGCTGTCGTACAGCCCAAGGTGGTAACCGCGCAGCAGGGGCTGCAACTCCTGCTCGATTCTGGTGAGCTGCAAAAAGAAGAGAAGTCTATCAACCGCTTTATGCGGGTGCTCAGCACCCTCTATGGGGATGACCCCGCCGGGTTTACCCAGGCGACCGAAATCAAGGGCCGTACTCGGGTCTATTTCTCGCGGGATCCTGAGGCTCTGCGCGCCAGTGGCAGTACCACCAAGCCCAAGCCGGTACCGGAAACCCCATTCTGGGTGATCACCAATACCAACACTCGTCGCAAGCAAAACATGGTGGCTCAGATGATGGTCAGCATGAGCTATGGCGAAGAGGTGATCGCGCAGGTGTGTGGCGCTATTTAACGACTTCTCAAGACTCAGGCCTTGCCCGCCAAGGCCGCCATTACGCAAGGAACACGCTATGGCTCAGCATTCCCACGCCGGTCAACCGGCCCGTTTAAGCGACCTGACCAATATCCCCCGTCTGGTTAGCGCCTACTACCTCAACAAGCCGGACATGAGCCGCCCCGAACAGCGGGTTGCCTTTGGTACCTCCGGCCACCGTGGCAGTGCCTTGCACAACGCCTTTACCGAATCCCACATTCTGGCGGTGACCCAGGCGCTGGTGGAGTATCGCCAGCAGGCCGGTATCACTGGCCCGCTGTTTGTCGGCATGGATACCCACGCCCTGTCCGAATCCGCCTTTGCCAGCGCTGTCGAAGTGCTGGCGGCCAACGGCGTTGAAACTCGCATTCAAGCTGGCCTCGGTTTTACCCCGACTCCGGTCATCTCCCACGCCATTTTGCGCTACAACTCTGGCAAAGAAGGGGCCAGCAAGCCTGCTGCCCGCGCTGACGGTGTGGTGATCACCCCGTCCCATAATCCGCCGGAAGATGGTGGCTTCAAGTACAACCCGCCCCACGGTGGCCCCGCGGAAGGGGAGATCACCAAGTGGGTGGAAGACCGTGCCAACGCCATTCTGGAAGCGGGTCTGGCCGGCGTGAAACGGATGCCGTTCGCCGAAGCCCTCAAGAGCCCGTTCGTGGTGGAGCACGACTATGTCACCCCCTATGTGGATGATCTGAAGAACGTGCTGGATATGGAGGCCATCAAGAACGCGGGCATCAAGATCGGTGTCGATCCGCTGGGTGGCTCCGGCGTCGCCTACTGGGACGTCATCGCCAAGACCTATGGTCTGAACATCGAGGTGGTGAACTACAAGGTCGACCCGACCTTCTCCTTCATGACCCTGGATAAAGACGGCAAGATCCGGATGGACTGCTCCAGCCCGTTCGCCATGGCGAGCTTGATTGCCCTGAAAGACAAGTTCGACATCGCTCTTGGCAACGACCCTGACTACGACCGTCACGGCATCGTCACCAAGTCCGGCCTGATGAACCCGAACCACTATCTGGCGGTGGCGATCCAGTATCTGTTCACCCATCGCACCGGCTGGTCGAAGGAGTCTGCGGTCGGCAAGACGCTGGTCTCTTCTTCGATGATCGATCGAGTGGCTGGCGAGATTGGCCGTACCCTGAAAGAGGTGCCGGTCGGCTTCAAGTGGTTCGTGGATGGTCTCTACAGCGGCGAGTTCGGCTTTGGTGGCGAGGAAAGCGCTGGCGCCTCCTTCCTGCGTAAAGACGGCACCGTCTGGACCACCGACAAGGATGGCTTCATTCTGGCGCTGCTGGCAGCCGAAATTCTGGCGGTGACCGGCAAGGATCCACAGGCTCACTATGACGCGCTGGAAGCCAAATTTGGCCGCTCCAGCTACCGCCGTATCGACGCGCCAGCCAACAGCGCCCAGAAAGCGGTACTCTCCAAGCTGGATCCTGCGTTGGTGGAAGCCTCTACCCTGGCCGGTGAGCCCATCATCGCCAAGCTGACCAAAGCACCGGGTAACGATGCTGCCATCGGCGGCCTCAAGGTGGTGACCGAGAACGGCTGGTTCGCGGCGCGCCCCTCCGGCACCGAGTCCATCTACAAGATCTACATGGAGAGCTTCAAGGGTGAAGCACACCTTGATCTGATCCAGCAAGAAGCCCAGCAGATCGTCTCTGCCGCGCTGGCCAAGGCGGGTGTCTAATTAGCAGCCTTGGCTCCAGAACGAGGCAGGGCTCAATATGTTAGCTATGGGCAGATGCATTATTAGCTGATCTTTGTGAGATAAAAAAAACCGAAACCCATCAATGGGTTTCGGTTTTTTTATTGAGCTATCGTTGGCAACGATCCGGACCTAGTGTTCGCCAATATAGACGTCTTTGTGCTGTTCACGGATCTCTAAAAACTTGTCCAGATTGTTCATCATCAGCTCGACCAGCTGGGGATCGAAGTGTTGCCCTTTCTCTTCTTCTATCAGGGCCAGCACCTTGTCCAGCGGCCAGGCTTTTTTGTAGCAGCGATCCGAGCCCAAGGCATCGAACACATCTGCCAAGGCCACAACCCTTCCCTCCAGCGGTATATCATCCCCTTTCAGACCACGAGGGTAGCCGCCACCATTCCACTTTTCATGGTGGTTGCCTGCGATGGTGGCGCCAATTTGGAACAGCGCCAGATCACTGCCGGAGAGCATATCCTGCCCGAGCTGGGCATGAGTTTTCATTACCTCCCACTCTTCAGGCGTTAATTTACCCGGCTTGTGCAAGATGGCATCAGGAATGCCAACTTTGCCAATATCGTGCAAAGGGGATGCCCGTTTAATCAATTCGCTTTGTTCTTCGCTCATGCCAAGCAGCTGACAAAAGAGCTCGGTATAGAGCGCCACACGTTTGACGTGCAGGCCCGACTCCTTGGATCGGGTTTCAACCAACTCACCGATGCGGTAGATAATTTCCCGCTGGTTATCGGCGATCACCTCGTTAAGGCGGATGTTCTCAAGCGCCACTATGATGTTTTCGGTAAACAGGGTCAGCAGCCCGGTATCCATCTGGCTGAGTTGCCGAGTGGTCTCGATATGGAACAGCAGATGGTGGCGTGGGTTCTGGCAATAGAGCACCATCTGGTTGATGCCATAGATATTGCATTGCATGTGCATGGCTTGACGGAGGATCTCGGGCGCTTCCGTCAGCAGCATGGCTGAATGGCCCGGCAGCAGTGGCTCCAGCAGTTGATCCCTGACCTCATAGGCGTACTGTTTGACGTCGTATATCTGGGTCTCGCCAAGATGAAGCAGGGCGCTAAGCTGTTCTTGTGCCCCCTCGACAAACTGGCGTAGCGCCCGTTTCTCAAATATCCCCTTGGAGGCTTCGATGACTTTTTCCAGCCCCTGACGGTTGCTCTCCAGGGTGCGGATATCACGATAGGAGCGCAGGCTGGCCCGCAGCAGAGTGCGCAGCTTCTGGGAAGTTAGCTCGGTTTTATCCTTGTAATCGTTGATGTCGTAGTTGGTGACCACATCATCTTCCGGCGCCTGGCCTGGCTGGCCAGTACGCAACACGATGCGTACCATCTTGTTTTGCAGCTCTTCACGGACATACTTCACGACATCGAGACCTGCGTGGTCAACTTCCATCACTACATCCAACAGCAGCAATGCCACGTCCGGTGTCACGGCAAGTAACTCTTTGGCCTGGGCCGCAGAATAAGCATGCAGAAAATCGATGGGACGATTGTCAAACTCGAATTTGTTCAAGGTGATTTTGGTGATGCGATGCACTTCGGGCTCATCGTCAACAATCATCACCTTCCAGCCTGCTTGCTGCGTGCTTGGAAGCGCGAGATCATCATCATCAATAATCAGGATTTGGTCATCCATCATACAATCCTGTTTGGCATCCTGTGCTTACATTAACTGCTTAACTAAGGATAGGAAACTTATTGAGAAATTATATTTGATCTCGAAAATCTATGGTCGAAATAAGCAAATGGAACCCTTTGTGACCGTGGCGTTGTCCGGCCGCTTTCTTTGCCCAATCATGGGGCTAGCGTGCATAAAGCCCATTTCTGTGTTCGGGTATTGGCGGTAGTGGTTGGTGATTTTTGAATCCTACCTGTTCCTATTAGACGAGAAATAATCTTATTTGATAGTGATTCCTATTTGCGTGTAGCATGGGCGATACACTCAACGAGGAGCCTCATCGTGTCCCCATCTCTGCCTCCCAATCGTCCCCGTCTGCTGACCGTCAAAGCCGTTGCCCAGATCACCCCCCATTTGCGCCGCATCACCTTTGGTGGCAGCGAGTTGGCTGACTATCCCTTTACCTGCGGCGGGGCCCATATCAAGGTGATGCTGGCCCAGCCCCATCAGGTGGAGCCAGTGTTGCCCACCATGACCCCGAGTGGCCCGCGCTGGAGCAATCCTGCAGACAAGCCGGTGATCCGCACCTACACCATCCGCGCGTTTCGCCGCGACGAGCAGGAAATTGACATCGACTTTGTGCTGCACGGTGACAGCGGGCCAGCCAGCGCCTTTGCCTGCGAGGCAAAACCGGGGGACAAAGTGATCCTCTCCGGGCCGGGTGGCCCCAACCCCATGCTGCAACCGGCTTATCACTACTGTTTGGTGGGGGATCTCACCGCCTTGCCCGCCATCATGGCGATGTGCGAGGTGATGCCTGCCGATGCCAGAGGGGAGATCGCCATACTGGTGCCGGATCAGGCCGATGCTCAGCCGTTGACACTGCCGGTTGGCATGCGTTGTCACTGGTTTGTCGGCGAGCCCGAGTCCAGCGGCTTGCTGGAGCATGTGATTGCTCTGCCGCTGGTGCGCGATGGCGGCTTCTTCTGGCTGGGTGGGGAAGAGGCGCTGGTGCTGCCGCTGCGCCGCCATTTTCGTTCCGTGCTCGAGGTGGATCGTCAGTCGCTCTACGCCGTGCCTTACTGGCGCCGGGGCAAGAGTGAAGAGGCCTATCACCAGACTCGCCACGATGTGATGGATAATTGAGCGGATACGAAAGAATACCCGCTTTATTCTTGCAAATAAAAATGATTTGCATTTAGTATTGCGCCGTCCCGATGTCAGTCGGCACGGCGTTTTTGTTATTGATGGCTGAGCGGAGGCCCGCGCAGGCGGGCTTCCGTGGTTGCCACGGCATCACCTCGGGTGACGGCTTTTATTTCAACAACATGGCATTGCCACCATAAGGAGTTAAAGGGTGCTTAGAGACCAGACCTCGCTGTTCTGGCTGGGATTGTTCCTCCTGTTCATACTGCTTTCTCTTTCGCTCGCCACCGGTGCCGGCGTCTATGGTGCCCGCGAGGTGCTCGGCTACCTGATGGGGGATGCCCGCTGGGCTGACGACGAGAAGCTCGCCATGGTGCTCAATACCTTGCGACTGCCGCGCACCCTCTGTGCCATAGTGGTCGGTGCCTCTTTATCTCTGGCTGCGTCTTTGTTGCAGAGCGCGACCCGTAACCCGCTGGCGGAGCCCGGCCTGCTCGGCGTCAACGCCGGGGCCGTCTTTGCGCTGGTGGTGGGGCTCACCTGGTTTGGTGTTGAGTCCGCCTACGGTTATCTGCTCTGGGCTGGACTCGGTGCGCTGCTCGGCAACGTGATTGTGTTGGGGCTCGGCATGATGATTGGCCGCTCCAACCCGCTCAAGCTCATTCTGGTCGGGGTGGCACTCTCCGCCACCTTCGGCGGTCTCTCCAGCTTTCTGCTGCTCTCCAACAAGATGGTGCTGGAGCAGTACCGCTTCTGGAACCTCGGCTCCCTGTCGGCGGCTAATCTCGACGCCATCGTCGCCGTGCTGCCCTTCGTGTTGGCGGCGTTTGTCATCACTTTGCTGCTCTGTCGCCAGCTGACCCTGATGCAGATGGGGGACAGTCAGGCCCAGGCGCTGGGGATCCGCCCCAACCGGGTGCGAATTGGCGTGCTGTTGGCCGCCACCCTGTTTACCGCCAGTGCCATCGCCATCGCCGGTCCCATCGGCTTTGTCGGTTTTCTGGCCGCCTACTGTGGCCGATTGGTGGAGCCAGTGAAACTGTCGGTGCAGGTCTGTTTCTCCGCCCTGTTCGGCATGCTGTTTCTGCTGTTGGCGGACATTCTGGCGCGCTGGCTGATCCAGCCGTTCGAGCTGCCCAACGGGGTCATTCTGGCCCTGATCGGCGCGCCTGTGCTGATCGCCATCGTTCATCGCGGGGGCTTTCGTACCCTGCTGACCGTCAAGTGAGGGGCTGATGCGTACATCTACCGATATGCTCTGCCTGCGGGCAGGCAACCGCTCTTTGTTGCTCCATCTGCCGAGCTGGCGCTGGCTGGCGCTGCTGGCCGTGGCGCTGTTGGCGCTGGGTCTGCTGGCCCTGAGCGTTGGCAGCGGCAAGCTCGGCTTTGCGGGCGTGGTCAACACCCTGCTGGGGGAGGGGTCACGGCTTGAGCAGCTCACCCTGTTCAAGATCCGGCTGCCGCGCATCTTTGGGGTCGTGGTCGCTGGTGCCGCCATGGGGCTCTCCGGCTGTCTGGTGCAGACCCTGGTGCGCAACCGGCTGGCTACTCCCGACATGGTGGGGGTCAACAACGGCGCCTCTCTTGCCATCATCATCTTCTCCCTCTATCTGACCGTGGGCAGCTGGCCCTGGTGGGCGGCCCCCATCGGTGCCATCTTCGCGGCGCTGGTGCTCTATGCCCTCTGCCGCAAACCGGGTGAGCAGGGCTATCTGTTCGTGGTGATCGGCATCGGTCTTTCCGAGCTGTTCGAGGCGCTCGGCCAGTTCGTGATGTCCACTCAGGCTTTGCTGCACCTGAGCTCCCTCTATCTGTGGAACATGGGCAGCTTTATCGCCGTGGGTTACAGCACCATTACCCCCATCGCCATCCTGTTGCTGCTGCTCTGCCCCTGGATTGTCTATCTCTCCCGCTCGCTGGCGGTGCTGCGCTTTGGCCCCGAGATGGCCAGAGGGCTTGGCGTCAACGGCGATCGGGTGCAACTGGGCATTCTGGCGCAGGCCATTCTGGTGGCTGCGCTCGGCACTGCCATCGGCGGCCCCGTGGTCTTTATCGCCATGGCGGCCCCCATTCTTGCCTCCTGGCTGGTGAAAGACCGGGTGGTGCCGCTCTGGCTGGCGGCACTCAGCGGCGCCCTGCTGCTGCTTGCCAGCGATACCCTGGTTCGGGTGCTGGCCAGCCCCCACGAGGTGGCGACCGGCATCATGACCCGCATTCTCGGCGGCCTGTTGCTGCTGTTTCTTCTTGTTAACGATCGCCAGAGGGCTGACTGATGACGCTCACCGTAAATCGCCTCCACTTCGCCTATCAGCAGACCCCCATCCTGCGGGATATCTCCTTCAGCGTGCCGAGGGGCAAGCTGGTGGGGATCGTCGGCCCCAACGGCTGCGGCAAATCGACCCTGCTCAAGCTGCTATCCGGCCAGATGAGAGCCCAAAGCGGCGAGATCCTGCTCAAAGGCAAGCCGCTCGCCAGCTACCCCATGAAGGGGCTGGCGCGGGAGCTCGCCTATCTGCCCCAGCGGCCGACCCTGCCTGCCGGCATTCTGGTGGAGCAGCTGGTGCAGTATGGCCGCCATCCCCATCAGGGCTGGTTCAATCAGTGGGGCGAGGAGGATGCCCGCATGGTGCGTAGCGCCTGCGAGCGGATGCAGCTTGAAAGCATCTGGCAGCAGAGCGCTGCGTCGCTCTCCGGCGGGCAGGCGCAGCGGGCTTGGCTGGCGATGATCCTGGCGCAGGACAGCGACATGGTGCTGCTTGACGAGCCCACCAGTGCCCTCGATATCGGTCACCAGACCGAGGTGATGGAGGCAATCCACCGCATCACCGCCGAGGGCAAAACCGTGTTGCTGGTGATCCACGATCTGGCGATGGCGGCTCGTTACTGCGACGAGCTGATCGCCATCGGCGAGGGCACCATTGCCGCCATGGGCCCGGCTCGGGAGGTAGTGACCAAATCCCTGATCGACCAGCTCTACCAGACCAGTGTCGACATTCTGCATGCCCCCGGTGACGGGGCGCCCATTATCGTGCCCCGTCGTCATGAGCATGGCCGTGCCCTGCGTTCGGTGAGCTGAGTCATATGGGCCTGCATCGGTAGGCTCGAAGAGTGTGTCCACGCGGCCGATTATCCGGGCCGCGCAACGAGAAGGAGTGAGATGATGAAGCGTTTTGCCTCCCTGGCAGCAGCCATCCTGATGCTGGCCGCCCCGCTGGTTCAGGCGCAGGAGATGCGTGAAGTGACCGATGCGTTTGGCCAAAAAGTGCAGGTGCCGGTCAAGCCGCAGCGGGTGGTGGTGTTGAGCGAGCTCGAACTCGACAGCACCCTGACCCTGGGGCTGACCCCCATCGGCGCCGTCAATGGCCGTGGTCAACCCAGCTTGCCCCGCTATTTGCTGGACAAGGCGGGCATGGGGATCCAGGTGATCGGTGATCTCGACAGCCCCAATCTGGAGTCGCTGATTGCGCTGGAGCCTGACCTTATCCTGACCGGCCAGACCCGTCCCGAGTTGCTGACCTTGCTGGGCGAGATCGCGCCGACTGTGGTCACCAGCAAGTGGGGGGAGTCGTGGCAAGATAGTTTCCGCCGCACCGCCCACACCCTTAACCGCGACCAGCAAGCTGATGCCTTCTTGCTGCAGTATGCCGAGCGGTTGGCCCATGCTCGCAGCAAGCTGGCCAAGCACCAAGGGGAGAGCATCAGCATAGTGCGCTGGAACCCCAAGGGGCCGAGCTTTATGTATCAGGGAACCTTTGCCAGCAGCGTAGTGGAGTCGATGGGGCTGGTGCGTCCGGGCAAGCAGCAGGGCACGGGTGCCCCCCACTCACCAGCGCTCAGTCTGGAGTCCCTCAACCTGCTGGATGCCGACTGGCTGGTGATCGGCACCCTGAGCGCCACCGGTGATGCGGTCGATGCCATGGGTCAGGCAGAGCAGACCCCGGCGTTCCAGCAACTGCCGGTGATCAAGGCCAAGCGCTTTAACGCGGTCGATGGGTCGCTCTGGACCTCCAGCGGCGGCCCGCAGGCGGCCCTCAAGGTGATTGAGGATGTGGAGCAGTTGCTGACAACCCGCAGCTGAGCGCCATTGCGCACTTGAGGTTGACCACACGAAAAGATTGACCAAAAGAAGAGGGAGGCTGATGCCTCCCTCTTGCGTTGTCACTATCTGCCGCGACTTCTTCGGCAAGTCAGAGCCGTTTATTGCGGCTTGATGGCGGTCACGGTGAGCTTGCCGCTCAGGCTTTCTGCGTGGAAGTGGATGGCATCCCCCACCTTAAGCCCTTTGAGCTGGGCCGGGTCTGCCACTCGAAAGACCATGGTCATGGCGGGCATCTTGAGATTCTCGATCGCCTCGTGCTTGATGCCGACCTTGCCGCTCCCCTCATCGAGGCGGGTAATGACTCCCTTGGTCATCACCATTTCGGCCTGTTCGCTCATCTCACCCATCTGACTCATATCGTGCCCTTGATGGTGCATCATCTCTTCGGCTTGCAGGCCGGTGTGGGTGGCAAAGCCGAACAGCAATGTGATGGCAACTGTCTTGTAGTTCATGGTTGTTCCTCGTGATTGATTCAAATGTGTTGTTTAGTCGGCATGCTTGCCAAGGCTTTGGCTGCGCCACAGGTAGTAGGCGGCAGGCAGCACCAGCAGGGTCAGCACCAGCGCGCTCACCATGCCGCCGATCATGGGCGCGGCGATGCGCTGCATCACCTCGGAGCCGGTACCGTGGCTCCACATGATGGGCAACAGGCCGGCGATGATGGTCACCACCGTCATCATCTTGGGGCGCAGGCGCAGGGCGGCGCCGTGGATCACCGCCCGATGCAGGCCCGCCTTGTCCGTCTTGCCGCTGGCAACGAGATCGTCCCAGGCGTGGTTGAGGTAGACCAGCATCAAGACGCCGGTCTCCACCGCCACCCCCGCCAGAGCGATAAAGCCCACCCCGACCGCCACCGAGAGGTTGAAATCGAGCAGCCAGAGGGTCCAGATCCCGCCCACCACCGCCAGCGGCAAGGTGGTGAGAATGAGCAGCACCTCCTGAACACGGCGAAACGCCAGATAGAGCAGCAGTACGATAATGGCGACGGTTAATGGCACCACGTAGGCGAGGCGCGCCTTGGCCCGCTCCATGTACTCGTATTGGCCGGACCAGGTGAGGGCGTAGCCTGCTGGCAGGATCAGCTGCTTGCCTACCTCGGCCTTGGCCTGCGCGACAAAAGAGCCGATGTCGCGGTCGCGAATATCGACGTAGACCCAGCCGTTGAGCCGCGCGTTCTCGCTGCGCAGCATGGGGGCTTCGTCGCTGATGTAGACCCGCGCTACGTCCGCCAGGGCGATGCGCGCACCGCTTGGAGTGACTACCGGCAGCAGCTCCAGGCTCGCCACCGAGTCGCGATAGCTCTGGGGGTAGCGCAGGTTGATGGGGTAGCGCTCGCGCCCCTCGATGGTCTGGCCTACCTCCATGCCGCCCACTGCGGTGGCAAGCACCGCCTGCACATCGGCGATGTTGAGGCCGTAGCGAGCCGCTTTCAGCCGGTCGATATCCACCTTCACGTAGCGGCCACCGGCCACCCGCTCGGCGTAGACGGAGGCTGCCCCCTCCACCTTGCCGACGATCTGCTCAAGCTGCTGGCCGAGCCCTTGAATGACCTTTAGGTCTGGCCCCGCAATCTTGATGCCGACCGGGGTCTTGATACCGGTCGCCAGCATGTCGATGCGGGTCTTGATGGGGGGCACCCAGGCGTTGGTGAGGCCGGGGAAGCGAATGAGAGCGTCGAGCTCCTCTTTCAGCTTCTCCGGGGTCATGCCGGGGCGCCACTGGTCGCGCGGTTTAAGCTGGATGCTGGTCTCCATCATCACCAGATCGGCGGGGTCAGTGGCCGATTCGGCGCGCCCCGCCTTGCCGAACACGTTCTGCACCTCGGGCACGGTGCGAATCAGCTTGTCGGTCTGCTGCAGGATCTCCCGCGCCTTGCCCACCGAAATATTGGCCGCGGTGGTGGGCATATACATGATGTCCCCCTCATCGAGCGGCGGAATAAACTCGGAGCCCAGATACTTGAGCGGCCAGAAGCCCACTACCGTCACCACCGCCGCCAGCATCAGGGTGGTTTTCGGGCGTGCCAGTACAGCCTTGAGCAGCGGGATATAAGCCTGGCTCAAGCCACGGTTGAGAGGGTTGGCCTGCTCAGCCAGCACCTTGCCGCGGATAAAGTAGCCCATGATCACCGGCACCAGCGTGATGGCGAGCGCGGCGGCGGCTGCCATGGCGTAGGTTTTGGTGTAGGCGAGCGGATGGAACATCCGCCCCTCCTGCGCCTCCAGTGCAAACACCGGCAAAAAACTCATGGTGATGATCAGCAGGGAGAAGAAGATGGCGGGTCCCACCTCGATGCTCGCCTCGGTGATGATGCGCCAGCGGTTCTTGTCGGTGAGCGCCTCCCGCTCCATATGCTTGTGGACGTTCTCGATCATCACAATGGCGCCATCCACCATGGCGCCGATGGCGATGGCAATGCCCCCCAGCGACATGATGTTGGCGTTGATCCCCTGCAGGTGCATCACGATAAAGGCCACCAGAATGGCGATGGGCAGGGTGATGACCACCACCAGCGACGAGCGCAGGTGGAACAGGAAGGCGAGGCAGACCAGTACCACCACCGCGAACTCCTCCAGCAGCTTGCCGGAGAGGTTGTCGATGGCGCGCTGGATCAGGTCGGATCGATCGTACACTGTGACGATCTCCACCCCTTCCGGCAGGCTGCTTTTCAGCTCCGCCAGCCGCGCCTTGACCCCGTCGATGGTGTGCTGGGCATTCTCGCCGTAGCGCATCACAATGATGCCGCCCACCACTTCCCCTTCGCCGTTGAGCTCGGCAATGCCGCGCCGCATCTGGGGGCCGGTGACCACATCCGCCACATCCCCCAGCAGCAGCGGGGCGCCGCGCACATTGGTACCAAGAGGGATCCGCTTGAGGTCTTCGACGCTATTCAGATAGCCATTGGATCGCACCATGTACTCCGCTTCCGCCATCTCGATGACGGAGGCGCCGGTCTCCTGATTGCCCTGCTTGATGGCGGTCTCGATAAGAGAGATCGGGATGCCGTAGGCGCGCAGCTTGTCCGGATCGACCCGTACCTGATACTGGCGCACCATGCCGCCGACGGTGGCCACTTCGGAGACGCCATTGACGGTTTGCAGCTCGTACTTGAGGAACCAGTTCTGCAGCGAGGTGAGCTCGCTCAAGTCATGCTTACCGGTTCTGTCCACCAGCGCGTACTGGTAGACCCAGCCCACCCCGGTGGCATCCGGGCCGAGCTGGGGGCGGGCAGAGGCGGGCAGATTGGGGGCCACCTGACTCAAATACTCCAGCACCCGGGCGCGGGCCCAGTAGAGGTCGGTGTTGTCGTCAAACA
Source organism: Aeromonas sobria (assembly GCF_006243315.1). GTDB lineage: Bacteria > Pseudomonadota > Gammaproteobacteria > Enterobacterales > Aeromonadaceae > Aeromonas > Aeromonas sobria_A. The sequence goes on along the minus strand of NZ_NKWE01000020.1, from coordinate 28,483 downwards.
GCACATAGACGAAGGAGTCACCGAAGAAGGAGTAGCCGCGCACCGTGGTCGCTCCCGGCACCGCCAGCATGGCGGTGGTGAGCGGGTAGGTCACCTGATCCTCCACCACCTGGGGCGCCTGCCCCGGGTAGGAGGTCTTGATGATCACCTGCACGTCGGAGAGATCCGGCAGGGCATCCACCGGAGTCTGCTTGACCGACCAGAGTCCCCAGGCGGTGAGCATGACGGTCAACAGCAGCACCAGAAAGCGGTTGCCCACGGACCAGCGAATGATGGAAGGGATCATGACTTCTTCTCCATCTTGGGCATCGCCATCTGATGCTGGCTATGGTCCATGCCTTCCATCTTTTCCATCTCATCTGCCGCAGGTTTGGTGGCATCGCCGCTTGCCGGCGCCTGCTCCTGATGAATGGTGGTGATGCGGTACTCATCCCCCTCCTGTATCACCTGCAGATGGAGGGTTTGTCCTGCGGCGAGCAGGGAAATGTCCACGTCATCCGCCACGGTAAATTCCATCTCCATGGCGGGCCACTGCCACTCGGGGATCGGTTGGTGGGCCACCATCAGGGTGCGGCTGGCCAGATCGATGCTCTGTACAGTCCCTTGGGTCCACACCTGCGCCGGGCGCAGCGCCGTCATACGCTGGAAGTCCGAATCGATGGCCGATTCGGAATCGAGCAGGAACTGGGCCGAACTGACTATGCTGTCACCCGCCTCTACCCCCGCCTTGATGGCCACCTTGTCGCCAAACTGGGGGCCGAGGGTGACGGCCACCGACTTGAAGTTGCCATCCCCCAGCGCCAGCACCAGCCGATCCTGACTGCCGGTGCGGATCACCGCTTCGCTCGGCACCACCAGCTGCGGTTCTCCTTTGCCAGTGCGAATGGCCACCTTGGCGAACATATTGGGTTTCAAAAACTCATCCGGATTGTCAAAGCGCAGCCGCACCTTGAGGGTGCGAGTAGCGGCATCCAGGGTTGGGTAGAGGTAATCCACCTTACCTTGCCAACTGCGGCTCGGGGCGTAGTCGAGGGTCATGGTGACCGGATCCCCCACTTTCAGCTGGGCGGCCTGGCGTTCGAACACCTCGGCGCTGACCCACACCTGCTTGAGGGTGCTGATGTTGAACAGGGCGGCGGCGGGCTCCACATACTGCCCCTCGCGCACCTTGAGCTCAGAGACATAACCGCTGCTGGGGGCGTAGATGCTGATGGTTTCGCGCACCTGACGGCTGCGCTTGAGGGTGGCAATTTGATCCGCCGGCACCTGCAGGGATTTAAGCTTGCCCTCGGCGGCGCGCAGTAGCAAAGGGTTGGCCGTGTTGAGCGCCAGCAGGTATTCGTGTTGGGCGTTGACCAGATCCGGTGCGTAGAGCTCATAGATGAGGCTCCCCTTGGTGACCCTCTGTCCTTCGCTCTTGATAGCGAGGGTGCGGATCCAGCCCGCCATGCGGGCGTTGATGGCCTCCAGCCGATCTTCGTCATAGCCGACGTAACCCACGGTCTCAATCTGCTGGTGGATAGGCAGCTTCTCCACCTTGGCCAGCCGCACCCCCAGGTTCTGCTGGATCTCGGGGCTGATGGTGACGGTGCCCGGTGAGCCGTTTTTCTGCTCCTGATAGACGGGGATAAAGTCCATCCCCATGTTGTCTTTGGCAGGGGCATCGCGCTTGTCGCGGGGATCCATGGGGTTGACCCAGTAAAGGGGCGCTTTCTCTTTGGCGCTGGTGCCATCGGTGCTCTGTTTGGCGGCCCAGTAGCCGCCACCGGCGCCGAGGGCGAGCAGCAGGGCTGACATCAGGACTGTCTTGTTCATAACAGGCCTCCGGCGCGGATCTGCATGCAGAAAGTGCAGGAGGGTAATGCCCCCGCGAAGGCCGCAACCTTGGTGGGTGAAAAGCTGGCTGGTGACATGATACGTCTTCTCTTGTGCAGGCCGCCGGGCGGGTGAGGTGCAAGGCATCACCAAAGGGGCTGGCGGCAAACGGGGCGTTGCTAACGAGTCAGCAGACGCACGGCTCCCTGTTGCTGGCGGGGCCAGTGGTCACAGGGTCAAGCGATAAAGGTGTGCAGATAGGGGCAAGGTGAGCCTTGCCCCATGCACGGCAGAAGATCGTTCTAGTGGCGCAGCACCGACAGCATCAGATGTCGGCGCGGCCAAGAGGGAGGGTGAGAACCACGGCTGCGCAGGAAGGGATCCCGCAGCCAGAGATCGAGCCGATGGCTGGTCGCCCCCAGAGAGGGCAGCAGCAACAGCGGCAAGATAAAAAGAGAAATCAGCATGCCAAATAGTGGCAGGACGCTGGTAGCTGCCGAGATGCCAGTCTGCATCTGGCACTCACCGCCCATGGCGGCCTCATCTCCCATCCCCTGATGGCAGGAGAGGGTGGCGCTGCTGTTTTGGTGATCCATCATGGCCATTGGTGCGGCCATCTCGCCGCTGCTCATCGCCATGTTATGGGAGAGGGAGGCCGTTTGCCGGGATGAGGCGTCGAGCGCTTGTTGCGCCCCATGCCAGCTGATGCAGAGGGTCAGATTGCAGATAAGCAGCAGCGCCAGCAATAGCCGGGCCAACGCAACTGAGGGCAATCTTGCAGCGAGCTGGGTGAGTGACAATCCGGATATCCTTCGGGATCAGATAGCAGGACTGTAAACCTTACTACGAGGTGAAGGTCAATGGCATAAAACGTACAAGAAGAGCGGGTTATTACGGCCTTATCATTAAGTAATGCTTAATCATGGCGTATCCCCAACTCTAATGACGTTACTGCATCCTGCCTTTAGGATGCGCCCCTGTCAGTTTCCGCTATTGAGTGATGTCCCGTCATCTCGTTGCTGGCGTTTATCGCCGCAGGACGGGTCACACCACATGCTTGCCAAGCTTTGCAATGGCGGGGAGCCAGCAACGAGCGAGCATCACGCCGTCAGGTTGCCAGAGGCTGATAGCCAAATACGCTAGATGTGATTGTTGATATGCACTCCCTGTCGGGTGCCCCTTTTGTTCATTTATTCAGGAGTATCGAAATGCAGCAACGACTGCTGTCGCTGATGCTTGCTGCCTTGCTGAGTCCATCAGCAATGGCTGGCGGCCTTGCCCTCTACGAAACCAGCACCGCCAACAGTGCACTGGCTAACGCAGGGGCTGCTGCCCGTGCTCAGGGAGCAGAGACCATCGCAAGCAACCCGGCCGGTATGACCAGGCTCGAAGGCACCCAACTGCAAGTCAATGGCGGTGTGGTATACGGCGACCTTGAACTGGATCTGGACAAGGGTGGCAACAACGGCGGCAATGCGCTGCAGACAGCGCCGCTGGGCAGCTTTTATCTGACCCATGCCATTAATGATCAGTGGGTGGCCGGTTTCGGTATGTTTGGCAGCCATGGTCTGGGTATCGATTATGGTGATGGTTGGGATGGTCATAGCTACGTCCAGTCCGCCAAGCTGACCGGTATCGCCTTTGCCCCGAGCCTGGCGTATCGCATCGACTCCAACTGGTCGGTGGGTGCCAGCCTGATCGCTATGCATGGGGCGCTGGAGTCCTCACTGGAGGTTGCAGCGATTGGTAGCAATCCTCTGCAGGGGCGCGAGTTTTCCGATAGCGACTGGGCTTATGGCGCCTCCTTCGGGGTGCTTTACGAGCTGGATCAGCACTCTCGCATTGGCCTGAGCTACTTCTCCGAACTGAAGTGGGAGCTGGAAGATCAGCTGTTCTCTAATGCCCCCCTGAGTCGTCTCGGTGGTTTGGGTGTGGATATGATGATCCCGCAGACGGTGACCCTGAGTGGTTATCATCAGCTTAATGACCAGTGGGCCCTGCTGGCCAGCGCCAACTGGCAGCAGTGGTCCCGTTTTGGTGATATCGATGTTGCATCTGTTGTTGGTAACCAGACCATCGATATGCACTACAAGGATACCTGGCATCTCAGCCTGGGTACCCAGTTCGATGTGAGCCCGGCCCTGCGTCTGAGCAGCGGTATTGCCTATGACAGCAGCGCCGTGGACGATGCTCACCGTACCGTCAACCTGCCGATGGGAGAAGGTTGGCGCTGGGGGCTGGGTGCCAGCTATCAGCTGAGCCCGGCCACCAAGCTGGAAGCCAGCTATACCCTGGCCTGGCTGGGGGATATGGCGGTTCATCACGATGGCGGGCCTATTCGCCCGGAAATTTCCGGCACCTACAACAACAGTTACCTCAATTTCTTCAATATCGGTGTGCAACACCAGTTCTAAATCGCTCGTTAAGCAAGCCCCCACTGGTTGGGGGCTTGCGCATGATACTCAGGTGTCAGCCTGCAACGTGTGAGCATTCGCACTGTGCCGATTGCTGACCCGCTTGTTAGCGGCTATCTGCCGATTTAAATCTGCCGTCATCAAGACGTGCTTGTTGGATACCCTGTTTACGAGGAGCAACAGATAATGTCATCCCCTCACTCATCCCTGTTCGTTCGCTGGCTCTGGCGCCTGGCGTTCATCCTGATCACGGTTGCACTGGTGCTGTTCTTCTCAAAAGGGGCTCAGATCTATCCGGTGGATGCGGCTCAGTTTAATCACGGCGTGCCAGCCATCATGGTGTTACTTGATTCCGAGCTGTTTATGGGGGTGATCACCGTCATTACCCTTTACGTGGTGCTCTATCTGGTCCATCTGTTGTGGCAACTGCATGAAATTGCGGTACATCGTGCCAAATTGTCCGAGTCGGTGCATATCACTCTGGTGTTTGCCTTGTCGCTGTGCGGCCTGTTTATTGACAAGACCTGGTGGGTACTGGCCATCATCATCGCCTTTGCCCGCTGGGATGTGCTGGGCGAGCGGGTGAGCCAGATCATTGGTCATGGCATTCGTCGTGGTCGTCAGCAGGGGGAGACATCATGAAAGAGATACTGCTGCCCTATATCCTGATTGTCTGGCTGCTGGTGAAGTTGAATGTGTTGCCCTGGAACCTCAAGACCGGCTTCTGGAGCACCGCCATTGGTGCCTTGTTGGCGCTTGGCTTGCTGACGACCTCCCGCCATTTGGCGCCGGTAGATTTTACCGATTCGGCGACGGTCAAGGCACCCCATGCCGTACTGGGTCCTTTGTTGGGTACCAATCAGTTTCATCAGATAGATCAAATCCACGTTGTTCATAACCAGCAGGTGAAGCGGGGACAGCCCATCTATACCCTCGCCAACTGGGAGAGTGACGGCAAGGCGCAAGCCCTGAGCCACCAGATTACCGCCCAGCAGGCCCAGAGCGTTGCCGAGCTCAGTCAGCAACAGGCGATCCAGTCGCGGCTGACCCTCAATCGCAAGGAGTTGGCGCGGCTGACCCAGCTGGGTAACTACTCCAGCATCCAGAGTCGTGACCAGCTGCAGGCCCAGATCGATGGTGATGTGGCGCAGTTGAGTGCCAGTGAGGCCAAGCTGAAAATCATCGGCTCCCAGGTGTTGAACCTGGAAACCGAGCTGGCTTTGCAGGAGCGTCGCAACGAAGAGAAGGTGATCCGCGCGCCGTTCGACGGTCAGGTGTCGGTGGTCAATCTGGCCAACGGTTCGCGCACCGGCAACATGCACCTCTACGACACCTCGCGCAAGTTCCTCGAGTTCCGGATACCGGATCAGAGCTACCGTGCCATTGAGCCGGGCCAGTTTGCCGAGTTCTATGTGGATGCCTATCCGGGGCGGATCTTCCGGGCGCGAGTGCATTCAGTGCGTACCGGTACCGGTGAAGCCCAGCTGACGGCGATGCAAGGGGATCAGCATGTGCGCCAGCATGTGGGCAACAACATGTCCAGCCATGGTCGCACCGTGATCCTCGATATGCTGGAGCCAGATGGTGTGGTGCTGCCCATCGGGGCCACGGGTTCGGCCTGGATCTCGGCACACAAGCCGCATCCATTGCTCGGCTTTATTGACATCATCGGCGGGGCGACCGTGCGGCTCAAGGCGATGAAGGCCTATCTGTTTGCCATGTGATTTGCAAAAAAAAGCCCCTCCGTGAAGGAGGGGCCAAGTCAGGGTAAACGGGCAGGTCAGGACTGTTTTTCCGAGCGGCCCATGATGAGCCGGAAGAACAGCGGAATAAAGAAGATGGCGATAAAGGTGGCCGCCAGCATGCCGCCGATGACCGGCCAGCCGAGGGCGTGACGGCTTGCCGCACCGGCCCCGCTGGAGGTGACCAGCGGCACACAGCCGAGGATGAAGGCGAGCGAGGTCATCACGATGGGGCGGAAACGCAGGCGCGCCGCCTCCAGTGCCGACTCGATGAGGCTCATCCCCTCTTCGTGCTTCATCACCGCAAACTCCACGATCAGGATGGCGTTCTTGGCGGCAAGGCCCACCAGGGTTACCAACCCGATCTGGAAGTAGACGTTGTTGGTCAGACCCACTGCCCAGGTGGCGAGCAGGGCGCCGAACAGGGCGAACGGCACGGCGGTGATCACCGCAAACGGCAGGCTCCAGCGTTCGTACTGGGCAGCCAGGATGAGGAAGATCATCACGATACCAAAGCCGAATGCGGTGCCGGCGCTGCCTGCGGCCGCTTTCTCCTGATAGGCGGCACCGGTCCACTCCAGCTTGGCATCGTTGCCAAGAGCTTCATTGGCGACCTCTTCCAGCGCTGCGATGGCTTGACCCGAGCTGTAGCCGGGGGCGGGCTGGGCCATGATCTTGGCGGCCTGGAAGATGTTGAAGCGCTCCACCAGTTCGGGGCCGGTGGCATCACGCACCGTGACCAGACTGCTGAGCGGGATCATCTCACCCTTGTCTGAGCGGACATAGACGTTGCGGATGTCGCTCTTCTTGGCGCGGTAGTCTGCCTCGGACTGCAACTGCACCCGGTAGGTGCGGCCGAACTGGTTGAAGTCGTTGACATAGACCTGACCGAAGGTGGCCTGCATGGTGTCAAACACCGCGTTGATCGGCAGCCCCAATGCCTTGGCCTTTTCGCGATCCAGGTCCAGATAGACCTGCGGCACGTTGGCGCGGTAGGTGGTGGTGACGCTGGCAAACTCCGGTCGTTGTTTGGCTGCCTCCAGGAAGCGCTCCACTTCGCCGGAGAAGGCCTGGGCGTTGCCGGTGCCACGGTTTTGCAGATAGGCTTCGAGGCCACCGGTGGTGGACATTCCCTGAATGGGTGGCGGGTTGAATGAGGCGACAAAGCCATCAGCCAGCCCCATCAGGCTCATGCCCTGGAAGGTCTTGGCCAGCGAGAAGGAGTCCTGCCCGGCACCCTGACGCTCGCTCCAGTCCTTCAGGGTAATGAAGGTCATACCACTGTTGCTGATGATGGCGTTGGAGAGAATGTCAAAGCCCGAGAAGGTGATCACATCCTTCACATTCGGGTTGGCCATGGCAATCTGGTCGAATTTTTCAGCCACTGCCTGGGTACGACTCATGGAGGCGGCATCCGGCAGCATAACGGCGGAGATGAGATAGCCCTGATCTTCGTTCGGTACCAGCTCGCCCGGTACTTTGAGGAAGAGCGCGTAGATGGAGATCAGCAGTACGGCAATGATGCTGAATGCTACGCCCACCCGGCGGTTGAGGAACGCTACCCCGCGTACGTAGCGGTTGGTCAGCTTGTCAAAACTGTTGTTGAACCAGACGAAGAAGCGGGCCGGTTTGTGGTGCCCCTCTTTGAGCAGTACGGCACACAGGGCTGGGGAGAGGGTCAGTGCCACCAGACCGGAAATAGCGACCGAGACCGCGACTGTGATGGCGAACTGCTTGTACATCACCCCCGTCATACCACCCATAAAGGCGACCGGCAAGAACACGGCACAGAGCACCAGCACGATGGCGACTACCGGGCCGGAGACCTCCTGCATGGCGAGGATGGCGGCCTCTTTGGGCGAGCACTTCTTCTCGCTCATGATCCGCTCGACGTTTTCGAGCACCACGATGGCGTCATCCACCACGATACCGATGGCGAGCACCATGCCGAACAGGGTCAGCAGGTTGATGGAGAAACCGAGCACCAGCATGCCGGCGAAGGTCCCGATCAGCGACACCGGCACCGCGATACAGGGGATCAGGGTGGCGCGGAAGTTCTGCAGGAACAGGTAGACCACCACAAACACCAGCACGATCGCCTCGAACAGGGTGTGGACTACCTCTTCGATGGAGATCTTCACGAACTCGGTGGTGTCGTAGGGGATCTGGTACTCGATATCCTGCGGGAAGCGCTCCTTGAGTCGCTCCATGGTGGCATGCACCGCATCGGCAACGGCAACGGCGTTGGCGCCCGGTTGCAGATAGGTAGCAATACCGATGGCCGGTTTGCCATTGGCGCGGGCCACCAGATCATAATCCTTGCCACCCAGTTCGACCCGAGCGACATCGCGAACCCGGATCTTGGAACCATCGGGCATGGAGCGGACGATGATGTTCTGGAACTCGGTGACATCCTCAAGGCGCCCTTTGGTCTGCACCGTGTAGGTGAAGTCGATGGGGGCAGTGGTGGGTTGAGCACCGATCTTGCCTGCCGCGAACTGGGTGTTCTGCTCACGGATGGCGCCGATCACATCGCTCGGGGTGAGCTCGAGCTGGGCCAGTCGATCCGGCCGCAGCCAGATCCGCATCGCATAGTCGGTACCGCCAAACAGGGTGGTATCACCGATGCCGGGAATCCGCTTGAGCTCGTCGATGATGTTGAGTAGGGCGTAGTTTGACAGATAGGTGGTATCAAATGCCCCGTCTGGGGATTGCAGCGTCACCACCTGCAGGATGGAGGTCGATTTCTTCTTTACCGTCACCCCCTGCTTCTTCACCTCTTCCGGCAATTGGGCCATGGCGGCCGAGACCCGGTTGTTGACGTTGATGGTGGCCTGATCCGGATCGGTGCCGATCTCGAAGTAGACGTTGAGGTTCATCTGGCCATTGGAGGCTGAACCGGACTGCATATAGATCATCCGCTCCACACCGTTGATCTGCTGCTCCAGCGGCGCCGCCACTGTCTGGGAGATCACCTCGGGGGTTGCGCCGGGATAAAACGCTGTGACCGAGACCACCGGCGGGGTGATCTGGGGATATTGCTCGATGGGGAGCGCGCGCATCGCCGCCAACCCGCCCAGCACGATAATGATCGAAATCACGCTGGCGAAGATGGGGCGATCAATGAAGAACTTGGAAAACATACGCGCTCCTTATTTGGCCGCAGACTGGCTGATCACCTTGGTGGTGATGGCCTTCATTTCGTCGGCAGAGACAGGTTTGACCACGGCACCGGGTCGTGCCTTCATCAAGCCTTCGACGATATAGCGGTCACCGGCATTGAGGCCGCTGTCGATCAGTACGCCCTCGCTGACCACCTGACCCAGCTTGACTGGTCGGGGGATCACTTTGTTGTCGGCATCCAGCACCATCATCATGCGATCTGCCTGAGACTGAACGATGGCACGTTGGGGGACCACGATGGCATTTTTGCGCAAACCGAGATCAATGGTCATACGAACAAACTGGCCGGGCAGCAGCGCCCCTTCTTTATTGTCAAAGATGGCTCTGGCACGGATGGTGCCGGTCTGGGGATCGACCCGATTGTCGGAGAAGTTGAGCTTGCCCGCCTCCGGGTAGAGGGAGCCATCGGCCAGACGAATATGGGTGCGCCAGGTGGTGGCATCCATCGCCTCAATCACCCCTTTCTTCACCGAGTTCTCGAACTTGAGGCGATCCTGCTCCGAGTAGGAGAAGTTGACGTAGAGCGGATCAAACTGGGTGATGGTAGTGAGCAGGCCGTTGTCGCCGCTGGTGGAGATGAGGCTCCCCTCGGACTGGGAACTCTTGCTCGCCATACCGTTGATGGGGGCGGTCACCTGGGTGTAGCTGAGGTTGAGCTCTGCCTCTTTCACCTTGGCCTGAACCGCTTGCAGGCTGGCGATAGCACCTTCGTAATTGGCGATGGTGTCATCATAATCTTTGCGGCTCACCACCTGACGTTTGAACAACGGAATGATGCGATCCCGATCGGCGCGGGCCTTGTTGAGACGGGCCTGCTCCTGTGCCAGAGAACCCTTGGCCTGCTCCAGCGCTACCTTGTAGGGCTCGGGGTCGATCACAAATAGCTCCTGACCAGCGGTGACCGGCTGACCTTCCACATAGGTGCGCTTAAGCAGGATGCCACTGACCCGGGAGCGCACATCAATCTCGCGAAAACCGGCGGTCTCGCCCACCATCTCGGTGGTCAGTGGCACATCGGTCAGGGTGGCTTCGGCGACCACCACAGGGACGGCAGGCATGGTCTGGGCCGTCTGGGTCGTCTCGCCGCCGCAGGCGGTGAGGCCGCCAATCAGCGCCAGGGTCAGCAAGCTGCGTTGGTAATTATTTCGTCCTGTATTAGGCACTTGCATCATCAAACTCCTGTTGGATCTATCCCGGTGGCTGCGTTCAGCGCGTTGTTCCATACACATCATTAACTTCATGATAAAAAAAACAACTTATTTATGAGGGGAATCAAGGATCATAGGGGGGTAACCTGAACCCAAGCTGCTCGGTATGGCAATTTGGGTTGACGGTTTGCGAGCAACTCATGTCTTTTTCCGATTTTAGAGTGCATGACACTGCCTGGCTGAGAGCCGCCAGTGACGGGGAACCGTTCTGCTGGTGTTGGCTGAGATCGCCACATCATGCATACTTGTTTGCATAAAAAGGTGCCGTTAGGCACCTTTTCATGGGGTTCAGGTTGTTTTAGCGTTGTTAACCGCAGCGATGCACCGAACGGTGGATCTCGGGTTAACCTTGCGCCGCATCAGGCAAAGCAGGCCCAGATGGGGGCGTGGTCGGAGGGTTTCTCGATGCCGCGCAGCTCGTAGTCGATACCGGTCTCGGTGACCGTGTCTTTGAGGGCGTCGGAGGCCATGATGAGGTCGATGCGCAGGCCGCGGTTCTCGTCAAAACCCTTGGAGCGGTAGTCAAACCAGGAGAAGCGTTCGCACTCGGTGGGGTTGGCGGCGCGGAAGGTATCGGTGAGGCCAAACCCTTTCAACCGCTCCATCCATTCGCGCTCAATGGGCAGGAAAGAGCACTTGCCATCCCGCAGCCAGCGCTTGCGATTTGCCTCGCCGATGCCGATGTCGAGATCGGTGGGGGAGATATTCACATCTCCGATCAACACCAGCGGGTCATCCGGGGTGTGGTTGGTCTCCAGATAGCGCTGCAAATCCTCATAGAATTTCTGCTTGGCCGGGAACTTGGTCTCGTGATCCTGGCTTTCACCCTGCGGGAAGTAGCCATTCATCACCTTGATGAGGGAGCCATCTTCGCGTTCGAAAGTGGCAATGATCATCCGGCGCTGGGCATCGTCGTCATCGGTGGGAAAGCCCTTTTCCACCTTGACCGGCTTCTTTTTACTCATGATTGCCACCCCGTAGTGGGCCTTCTGGCCGTGAAACTCAACGTGATAGCCCATGGCTTCTACGTCGGCTAGCGGGAAGGCTTCATCGTGTACTTTTATCTCTTGCAGGCCGATCACATCGGGCTGGTGCTTGTCGATGATGGCTTGCAATTGATGAAGGCGTGCGCGCAGGCCGTTGATATTGAAAGAGATGATTTTCATGTTCGGGATGCTCATGTCATTTTTATAAGCCGCTATTGGACTCGGAATCTGCGGTGGATGCAAGTTCCGGGGCACAAGGGCCAGCGCTGAAATAGCGCCAACCCAGCCGGCATGTGTACCGAAAATGCTCCCCCTGACTTAGCGGGTCATCTTCTTGACAAACACCACCACAAACAGTGCCAGTGTAAAGCTGCCGGTAAAGGCCTCGAAGGCGGCGAAAATCCTTGAGAGGCCGACCGGAGTGAAGTCGCCATAGCCCAGAGTGGTGAAGGTCACCACGCTGTAGTAGAGGCATTCGAGCAGGAAAATGGCATTTTGCTCGAAGGGCGCATTGGGTTGATAGATGAGGTACTCGCCCTGAAAGTTCAGGCCAAAGAAGAAGTAAAAAATGCTGCAGATAAAGATAAGCAGCAGGGAGAACAGCACCACCCGCATCGGGGCCTCGCCATAGCCGCAGAACAGATCAACGATCCAGGAGGTGAAGCGCTGGGCCGACCAGAACGGCAGTTGCAGCCGGCGCATGGTGAGCTCCTGCTGGATATAGTTGCCGGACATGGTGAAGATGCCCTGTGCCTCGGAGGCTTTGCGCAGATCCCGATAGGTCTCTTCTGCCTCCTTGAACCAGACACGCGCCTGTTTGGGGTCTCGCTCACGTCGCCCCTTGCGATCCTGCATCACCCGTTTGCCGGTTTGCATGTTGTCGAGTCGGGTGTTGTGCCAGCGGATGCCGAGCAGGTTGACATCGTCGAGGATGGCACACTGCAGGTTGGCATCGCTCAGATCGGCCTTCATCATGCTGCCCCCTTTCATACGCAGGCCGTAGAGGTGGCCACCGCGCAGGTTGGCGCGATAGAGGTTGCACTGCTCTAGCAGGAAGCCCTGATCGGTATCCTTGCTCACCAGATTTAGGCCGGTCAAGTTGGCCTTGGCCAGTTGCAGGCCATGGCAGAGACCGCCGCTGCGGACATACTGTTCGAGCGCCTGTGCGGTGTGAGCCTCCTGATGGTTGGCATGGGGATCATGCCAGTGGCAGAGATCGTGCTCACCGGCTTCTTCACTGCAATGGCGGCCATCGGCCACCAGATAACGACACATCGCCATCTTCGTTTCCCTCGTATTGCCGAACTGGTTTCAGCATAGGCGGGGAAAAGGGGGCGTGGTGGCGACTTAGCTGAGCTGGGTAAACTCCTGACGCAGCTTGCGAAAACGCTCCTGCTGGGCCGGGTTGAGGGGGATGCCGTCGAGTACGTCCAGGGTGTCTTTGCACTCGGCGCCAAACTCCGGGCTCTTGCGGTTTTTCTGCATCAGTTGCAGCAACACCTGGATCTTGTTGAGGGCCGCGCCGGTATTGGCGGGTGCGCGGCGCAGGGCCTCGCGGAAATGGCCGAGGGCCTGTTCCAGCTCACCGGCCTGATAGGCTTTGATCCCCAGCTCGTTGAGCTGCTGATAGCGCTGGCGCCGCTCCAGCACCGTCTTGTCATCCCGGGTGGCCTGAATGCAGGTGGTGAGCAGCCGATCTTCATCCTCCGCCAGCAGGCTCTGCAGGCTCTCGGCATATTCGAACTCGCCGAGCTGGTAGAGGGCGAGGATGGTTTCGCCGAGCAGGGCGGGGGGCATGGTGGCCGGCTCATCAAGCCAGTTCTGGTTGGCGCGATAGAGCATCTTCTTGCCTTTGAGCAGCTCTCCCAGTGCAATCTGTACCCGCGCCTGACAGATCTGCTCGAACACCGGGTAGTTGAACTCCGACATCATCAGCGAATCGCGGATCCGCGACAGGGCCGAGTTGACCTGTTTTTGCAGGTTGGCGATGTGGTAGCTGTCGTTGCTATTGAGGGCGTAGAGGGTCAATGTCTGGATATAGGCCCCCAGATAGTGGGGGGTGCGGTGGATGGAGTTGCGCGACAAGTCGATGAGCGAAAGCAGTACATCTTTAGCCTGGGCGTAGTCGTGGCGCTGCAGGCAGACCTCTGCCAGACGGCGGGAGAGCTGTACCGACTGGGGGGAGATATCCACCGCCCGTCTGAGTTCTTGCTGGGCCAGATCGCCATTGCCAAGGGCCAGCAGGGATTCCGCCAACCAGCGATGAGCTTCCACCATCAGCGGGGTATTTTTGATGGTCGCCTGCAGGTGGCTGACTGCCTCTTCATGGAGCCCAAGGGTGTTGCACGCCTTGCCAAGGGTTAACCGTGCCCAGCTATTTTCTTGTCCGGCCAGCAGCTGGCGCATCAGGGAGCGGGCCTCCTGCGCCTGATCCAGCTTGAGGTGGGTATCGGCCTGCAGGCAGCGGCAGTAGTTGGCAAAGCGGGGCACCGCATCGGCCCGCTCGGCGCAGGCGGTGATCAGGGCAGGCAGGTTGTTCTCGGCCAGTGCAGTAAAAACCGTGGCCAAGGCGTTGTGCCGGGCGAGGGCACGTTTGAGGCGAAACGAGAACTGCTCCTGGGAGAAGGGCTTCATCAGGTATTCGTCGGGTTCAGCCTCCAGCGCGCTCAGCACCATGGCGCGAGAGCTGTCGCCGCTCACCATGATCACCACGCTCTGGGGCGGGATCAGGCTCTTGTCGCGCAGACTTTCCAGCAGTTGGCGGCCATTTTCGCCGATCCCCAGATCGTAATCGATGAGATAGATGTCGAAACTGCCCTTCTGGCAGCGGCGTCGCGCGTCCTCGGCAGTATTGGAGTAGGTGATGTTGCTGATACCCAGATTGATCAGCATCGCCTTCATCATCACCTGAAACGAGCGCTGCTCATTGACCATCAGAATGCGTTGGGGTTTGGCTGGGCTCTTTTTTTCTGGCTCTTGTTCAGGTGTCTGCATCTGTCTGGGTCGAGGCGCTGCGGGCTGATGGGAGAAAGTGTGCCACCAAAGCGCCCGAAGAGGCAATTGGCCAAGTTGTCGATTGCGTACGACCTCATGTTCCGACGCATCCAAAGAGAAGGCCCCGCTGACGGGGCCCTCTGTTCACTGGCGTTTTTCTGCCCGCTTCTCTGTCAGTTTTTCGCCAAATAGGGGGCAAATTGCGGGGTGTACTCGGCCTTGAATCCCTGTTCTGTCTTGATGATGAGATAGACCGCCAGCTGGTGCTGCTTGGCAAATGCCATCCCGGCTTCAGGCCCCATCACCATCAGGGCGGTATCGAGGGCGTCGGCCTCCAGCGCGGTCGGGGTGATCACGCTCGCCGAGACCAGCTTGTGGGTGACCGGCTGGCCAGTGGCGGGGTCGATGATATGGGAGTAGCGCTGGCCATCCATCTCGTAGTAGTTGCGATAGCTGCCCGCGGTGCTGAGCGCCATGCCGTTGGGGATGACGATATCGGAAAACGCCCCCGGCTGATCGGACGGCTCGACGATGGCCACTCTCCATGGCGAGCCCTTGCTGTTGTTGCCCTTGCTGCGCACCGCACCGGCCACTTCGATCAGGTAGTTGTGCACTCCCTTGTGCTCGAGCTGGGCGGCAATCTCGTCGGAGGCGGCCCCTTCGCCGAGGGTGGAGAGGTCGAGATAGAGATCCGGGATCGTTTTTTCGAGCAGGAAGTGATCCCCCTGCGGGGTCAGGGTCAGCTTGTCGATGCCCACCTTGTGGCGGGCGGCGGCGATGGCTGCCTCATCGGGCCGCTTGACCGGGCGTTTGTCCGGGCCAAAGCCCCACAGATTGACCAGAGGCCCCACGGTCACATCCAGCTTGCCATTGGTCAGCTTACCGGCATCAATGCCCTGCTGGACTATGATGGCCATGGCGGGCGGGATGGCAAACGGGGTGTTGGCGGGCCCCTGATTGAAACGGGAGATGAGCGAGCCCGGATCGTAGGTGGAGATCTCCTGGTTCATCCGGGCCAGCAGGCTCTCTACGTCGTGCTTGAGGGAGGGCTCCCCACCGGGGTAGCTATCGCTTAAGGTCACCACATAGTAGGTGCCCATGGTCTTGCCCTGAATACGGGTCTGGGCAGGCGGGGTGGGCTGGCAGCCGGCCAGCGCCAGCAGCAGGGTCAGCAGCAGGCCGCGCAGGGCCGCCACGGGGGTCATCGCAATCATCCGGCGCTCTCATCTGGAGAAGGTTCATATCGGGGCGCTAGCTTAGCCAAGGGGCGCCCGTCGGGCGAGCCCTGATGGGGACAATCGGAGGGAAAAGGGCAGAAAAAATTAAACAGTTTTGAACCTGTGGCAGCAGTGGATCGTATCGTCCATCCAGAGGATGCTGATCGAAGAGTACGGCACAGTCTGGTGACATGGCCCGCAGCTTTGGTCAAAAGCCATAGCCGATTGAAGACAATTGAGTAAAATGAAGGTCGATTTAGACGGCATCTTTGCGACGTGCGAACCGCATCCGCCAAGTCGTTGCCATCCATTGCCAATCAAAGGAGAAGATGATGAAAAAGGCGATTACCCTGCTGTTTCTGAGTACCCTGGCTGCCCCCGTGCTGGCGGATGAGTGTGCACTGGTCATCGAAGGCAATGATGCCATGCAGTACAACCTCAAAGAGATGAGCGTTCCTGCTACCTGTAAAGAGGTGACCGTCACCCTGAATCACACCGGCAAGCTGCCTGCTGCCGCCATGGGCCACAACTGGGTGCTGGCCAGCACTGCCGACTATCAGACAGTAGCGACTGCGGGGATGAGTGCGGGGGCCGAAAATGGCTATCTGCCCAAGGATGATCCCCGTGTACTGGCCCATACCAAGCTGATCGGCGGCGGCGAGAGCAGCAGCGTCACCTTCAAGACCGACGGTCTGGCGGGCAAGGATCTCACCTTCTTCTGCTCCTTCCCCGGCCACTTCGCCATGATGAAGGGCTCCTTCAAGGTCAACTAAGGCGGTTACCGGCATCGAGCCGGTTGCCTCAATAGCAAAAGCCGGGATTGCCCGGCTTTTTCATCTCTGTTGCTGGCGTTTGGCGTGGGGTGGCATGGCTGCGAGCCGACGCCAGCGCTATTTGGCTTGAAGGGTAAAGAAGGCGATGGCGGTCTTCTTCTGGCATTCGAAGTGAATGCTCTCTTCCCCGGTCACCACCAGCGTCTCGTTGATGGCCACCTCTTTGCCCTGCACGGTCAGCTGGCCGCTCAGCAGGTGGCAGAGATAGGTTTTGTCCGTCTCCAGCGTGAGGGTCAGCGGGAAGGGAAGATTCAATACCCGTACGTTGGCGCTGATGCGATCCGGGTGGTAGATAAGGCCGAGATCGGTTACTTCTTTTTTCAGCAACTCGCAGTAGGTCTCTTCATCGCCGCTAAAGTGCGCCGCCTCGAAGGTGGCGTAAGGGTGGCCGTTAAGCACGAAGCCTGCGCCGCTCACCGGCAGCAAAATGCGCTGATAACCGGGAAAAGGGGAGAAGGGACCCGCGCTCTTGATGGGGGCCGAGCTCAGCCGGTAGTCAAAGTCGAGTTTGGCAAGGCTGCTCCCCTTGGGGGAGATGAGGATCTGGCTGCTGGACCCTTGCTGGTTTTTCCAGGGCATCTTCTGGTGGTCAGACTCTTTAATCAGGGTGATCACGGGTATTTCCTCATGATGAAAAAACCCAGGGAGCCGGGGACATCAGCCCCGGCTCCCTGCTCTTTAGCAACGAATAAAAGTGGTATCAGCCCTGGCCATCCAGCGCAGCCAGCCGCGCTTCCATGGCGGCGAGGCGGCTCTTGAGCTCGCTCACCTCCTGCTCCAGCTCGCTCAGGCGGTCGGCGGCAGGGGAGGCATAGGCCGCCGCGGGGGCGGCATCCATCATCGCCTGAATATCCACGTCGCCGCTAAACAGGTGGGCGTAGCGGGATTCCCGCTTGCCCGGCTCGCGCGGTAGCTTGACCACGAAGGGGCCCTGTTCGATGAGCTGGGCAAGTGTGGCATCCACCTCGGTGACATCATCGAAGCTGCAGAGGCGATTGGTGCGCGAGCGCAGTTCACCCGGGGTTTGCGGGCCGCGCAGCAGCAGTTCACAGACGATGCCGAGCTCCCGGGCGCTGAATTTGAGCTCGCCAAATTCGGTGTTGCAGAATCTGTGCTGGTAGCGGGGCACCCGGGCGTTGAAACCGGCGGTGTTGACCACCAGCCGCTTGCGGATCAGCTCGTCTATGACGGCGCGGATATCGAGTTCGGAGAGCTCCAGCACCGGCTCGCGGTTGCTCTTCTGGTTGCAGGCGTTCACCAGCGCATTGAGGGAGAGGGGATATTGATCCGGGGTGCAGATCTCTTTTTCAATCAGGCAGCCGATGACACGGGCCTCCAGCGGGCCAAGTACTAACTCCATTTCCTACTCCCTATCACATCGCGATTTCAAGAGCCCCTATCTTAGCCATGGCCCGCGCCACGTCTAGCGTTGCACGCCATTTTTGCGAGGTAATCAGGGGGTTGGCGAAAGGCTCGCCAACCACAGTGGCCGTACACGTCACGGTTGGCCGTGGTAGAAGCGTGCTTTATCGGCATACATGGCTTCGTCTGCCACCCTGCTGAGTTCGCTCAACGGGGTCTGGTCGCAGCTGCTCCAGCCGATGGCAAAGCGTAGCGGAAAGCTGTGCTCCCCATGCTGCACAGTGGTGCTCTGCTGGCTCGCCTCCAGTCTGGCAGCCAACTGCTGACAGGCGAGATGATCCGCCTCCGCCAGCAGCACGAACTCATCGCCGCCGATGCGGAAGATCTGCTCATCCTGACGGCAGAGGGTACGCAGCTGTTGAGCCATATGATTCAACAGGGCATCGCCGGCTGCGTGACCATATTGATCATTGGTACGCTTGAGGCCGTTGAGATCGAGCATAAAGAGGGCGAGATGGCGCTCGGGATGGCGTGCCAGCACCGCCTGATAGTGCTGAAATGTCTCTTCGAATGCTTGCCGGTTGGGCAGACCGGTGAGGTTGTCGGTGCGGGCGACCCGCGCCAGCTCATCGGTGAACAGGCGTCCCTCGATGCCCACCGCCAGCTGTTTGACAAAGAGCCGCAGGATAGCTCTGTCTTCGGTTTCAAGTCCCTGTGCACTGACCATCAGATAGCCAAATCTGACACCGCTCTGACTGCCTGGCAGGGTCATGATCTTCCAACGCTCCTGCTGCCACAAACATTCGGAATGTTTGGCATCCTCATCCATCAGCTGGGCCAGTTTTTCCTGAAAAATTCCGCGCATGGCGATATCAACCCCCTGGGTCAGGGAGTAATTCTCTTGCCCGTCCTGGCGGATCACCAGTCCCCAGCTGTGTCCGGGATAGAGCTCGGAGATCTGCAGCAGGGCTGAGCTGGCCAGCTCGGCGATATCCAAATCCAGCTGCTGATGCAGGCCAAATTGCAGCCAGGATTGCAGGATATGGCGGCTGCGCGCTTCCCGGCTCAGGGCCAAGCGCAGCGCTGTGGTCTGTGCGGCGACCTCTTGCTCCAGCTCGTCGTTGAATCCGACTAGCCGCTGGTTGAAGGTCTCCTTCTCGCTATTGGCGAGCTGCAGCTGCTGGTTCTGCTGATAGAGGGCTCGCACTTGAGCGGAGATGGTGTAGGCCATCTCCTGTAGCAGTTGGCGCACCTCGTCATACTCGACAAAGCGCAGCGGTGCTTGCCGTTGCTGATAGTTGCCCTGGCCATAACTGCGTACCAGCGCCGCCAGCGAGCGCAGTGGTCGGGTCAACCAGCGAGTGAGCCAGACACAGCTGATGACCACCAGTAACAACATGACGGCGATGCTGCCGGTCAGCAGTTGCTGGGATTTGTTGAGTTCGCTGACCCTGTCGGCGTTATAGCTGTAAAGGGTGATGGTGGGGCTGAGATCCTTCTCCAACTGGGGCCAGCTGATGACCAAGGGCTGCGCCATCTGGCTCGGAACCCCGTCATTCACCCCTTTGTCACCATGGTGGATGCCTTGGTAGAGACGAGACGCTCCCTGCGAAATCACCAGATACTCGCTCCCCTTGAGATAGGGCTCCAGCAGGTAGGCCATCTGTCGCCAGGGGAGGATCGCCATCACGAAACCAGAGGGGGTCTGCATCACGCCCGCGCGCTGGTGGTTGCGATAGATGGGGGCCACCAGCGCCAGAGCACCGCTGTGGTCCTGCTCCATGTTGCCGACCAGCACGGGATCATCGACGGGCAGCAGCAGATGCTTGCCCTGTTTGGCCTCACGGGTCTTGCTCCAGGCCATCAGCTGCGGCATCAGGTTGCTCGCTTCGAGGTGCGATGCCTGACCATGGACGTACTCCACCACCTGTCCCTGGTCATTGATCAGATAGGCCGAGGTCAGCAGGCTGTTGGACTTGATGAAGGTGGCCAAAGCCAGCCGGGCATGGCTGGAGAAGAGGAAGTTGTCGAGGGCCTGATGGAGCACCCGATCCTGGCTGAGCTGGTTGATCTGGGTGCCGGTCAGCTCGCTGCGAAAGCGTGCCTCGCGGGTCATGCTGGTGAGGGCCCGCTCCAGTTGTGACTGTTCGCTCTGGGCAATGATCTGGTGCTGGCGGATCAGCAGTACCGTGCTGGCCAGCAGGGCGGGTAGCAACGCAACGGTAAACAGGATGATGATGAGGGCTGGGCCCAGACGAAAGGTGCGGCGATTCATGGTGACGTGACCTGCCGGTATTGTTGATCTGCCAGTTGTTGCATATAGCGGGCCGTTTCGGGGGCGCCGAGCCCCTCCTTGAAGCGCTCGAATCCCTTCTCCATCGCCTGCCAGGCAATAGACATGGCACTGTCAGAGGGCATGGGAATGGTGGCAGTGAACTGTTCCAGCAGCACTTTTGTCAGCGGGGTAGGGTGGCGGCTAATGGTGGTAAAGGCCTGCTGATTGACCGGCAGCAGTGCCCCCTGTTGATAGATGAACTGCTGGATATCCTGGCGTTGGATAAAGGCCAGCAGTGCCTGGATGGCATCCCGTCGCTCCTTCTCCTCCATCGCGCTGCGGGAGGCCGTTATCACATAAGCACCACTCATGGAGTACATGGGGAGTGTTTGCCAGCTTGGCAGCAGGGCCACTCCCAGCTGATCCCCCATGTTTTTCACCAGATCATTGAAGGCCCAGTCCCCGTTGATGAGGTAGGCGCTCTTACCTTCATTAAAGCGGGTGAGGGCGGTGTCATAGTCGCAGTCGGGGTCGATCCATTGCTCGCTGGCAACGGTGCGGTAGGCCTCCAGCGCTTGCACCATGGCCGGGGTATCGAGGGTGATGTGCCCCTTGCTGACCGGTGTACCACCAAAGGTGTGCAAAAATGCGGCGAAATAGTACATGTCGTTATATGGCCAACTGACGGGGTAGACCCCCTTTGCCTTGAGGGCCGGTGTGATGGCGGCCAGTTGCTGCCACCGGGTCACTGGAGCCGATACCAGCGCCTTGTTGTAAAACAGCATCAGATGGTTGCCCTGCATCATGGGCATGCCCCAGCGCCGGGCATCGAGAGTGACATAGTGCAGAGCATTGTTCATCAGTTCGGATGAGAACCACTCATCAGGGATGGGCGATAGCCGCATCTGCTGATAGAGGCCGATAAAATCGGAAGGGACCAGCATCAGATCGGGTAACCCTTTGGCCTGGGCCGCCAGCAGAATATCTGCCTTGATCTTGTCGGGCTCGAACTGGAGTGCCCGGACCCGGTGGCCGCTCTCCTGATTGAAGCGGGCTATCACCTGATCAATGACATAACCGGCCTGCTGGGAATGCCATAACTCCAGCTCCTGAGCTCGCAGAGGGGGGCTGCAAGAGAGCAGGCAAAGCAGCAACAGATGATAAAATGGCCGTTTTTTACGCATATTATCATCGCCCTTATTGATTGCATCCCAAGGCCAAAATGTAACAAACAACGGATGCTATCGATAGCGCTGCGGGTCAACTAATTGACAGGAATAACAAAAAGCCCGGCTCTTGAGCCGGGCTGGGGGATAAATTGCTTATCCGGGTAATCGTCGAGGCATCTAGTGTGGATGTTGTTTGAGGATGTCGTATATCTCATCTTTCAGTTTAAGTTTCTGTTTTTTCAGATCCTTCACCTCAGAGCTAAAGTCGCTGGCGTGGTGCTTTTCCAGTTTCTTAATCTCCTCATCCAGGTCGTTATGCAAGTCAAACTTTTTCTGGAAATGGACATCACTGCTCTTCAGTTTAGAGATGAGATCTCTGTACTCCGGGAACATGTAATGGAACCTCCTTGGTTACGCTTGTCTGTGCCTGTAACACCAAGCTACCCCTTAGTGACCGGGATAAATGTGATCATGATCGGATTTAGGGGTAATCATTTGAAGTATTGGGGAGGATTTTTTTAACCTTTTGAATCAAAACAAGATAATTGATTTATCAATCTGAAAGACGAGCCAAAGTGTGCGGAAAGTGTGCGGAAAGTCACAACCGGGGATGTGCCGGCGTGAGGGGGCAGGATCAACAAAGGGGCCCGTCGGCTGTCACGTGATCACATCTCTGGATGCCCAAGAGATTGCGCTAGCAGGATGCAACAGCGGCTCTGGTTGGTGAGCAAGGGCGGTAGCGAGCGCGACTAGCCTTCTGGTGCGTCCGGGGTTGTTGAGGTTGGCGTGGCCAAACTGGGCCTGAGCCCATTGTGCAGGTTGGGTGGAGGGGCATGTTAGAGCCTTGATGGGGCGCTGACAGGTTCAGATCACGGCAGGGGAACACAGTTCAAAAAAATCCCCAAGCGATGCTTGGGGATTTTTGTATAGAGAGACAGGCCCGCGGGAGCCCTTGTTCATGTCGCGTTATCAGCGTTTGATCTTCTTGGGGTTGGTGTAGCCCCAGATGGTGTACATATCCGCCAACAGTGCACCGTTGTACTCCTCCAGATCAGCCTGTTTCACTTCGGCCTCACCCTGACGGCCAAACAGCACCACCTCGTCGCCGGGTTTCACCCCTTTGAGATCGGTCACATCCACCATGATGGTGTTCATGGAGGTCTTGCCGACCACCGGCACCTTCTGACCCTGGATCAGCACATAGGCCTTGTTGCTCAGCGCCCGGCGATAGCCATCGGAGTAACCCAGCGGCAGGTTGGCCAGCCAGGAGTCACGCTTAAGGGTAAAGGTGCGGTCATAACCGACGGTATTGCCCGCCGCATAGTGGTTGACCGAGGCGACCTGGGTCTTGAACGCCATCACCCGCTTGTACTCGGTGTAGGAGGGGATGGAGTCGCCGTAGAGCAGGCCGCCGGGGCGCACCATGTCGAAGTAGGCGTCCGGCACAGCCAGGGTGGCGAAGGAGTTGGCGGCGTGGATGGTGATCTTGCTGCGATCCAGCTTGCCCGCTTCCAGCAACCACTGGGAGTCCAGTTTGAACTGGGCCAGCCCCATCTTGACGTCCTCTTTCTCCTCTACCGGGAAGTGGGTCATGATGCCGACCGGGGTGATCCCCTTGAGCTTGAGCATGGCCAGCGCATCCTGCTTGGAGTCGGCCAGACGCAGGTCGATGCCGTTACGGCTCATGCCAGCAGAGTTGAGGGCGACATGCACCGGAATGGTAGTGTGGTGGCGCTGGGCGATGTCGGCAATGCCCTGGGCACTCACCAGACTGCCGATCAACTCTTCCATTTTGTAGGGCAGGGCCTGCTCCACTTCGGCCGGGGTGGCGGCACGCACCCGCATCAGACGGCCGGTAAAGCCCTTCTCGCGGGCGACGCGCGCCTCTTCGTTGCTGGCGATGCCGATGCAGGGGATATTGGCCTTGACCACGGAGGGGACCAGCAGGTCGATGCCATGACCATAGGCGTCGGCCTTCATGATGGCGCAGATCTGCGGGCCCTTGTCACCGAGGCGATCCTTGAGGGTCTGGATATTGTGTTCAAAGGCGCCCAGATCCACTTCCAACCAGGCGTTGCTGGCGGTTTGCTCCTGACCGTTGCGATGATCCGTCGCAAGGGGCAGGTAGGGCGCCGCAACGGCTTGGCCCGCGAGCAGGCCGAAGATCAGGGTAGCCAATAGCGTTTTCTTATGCATGGTGATTCCTTTTTGTTGTTCGCGTTGGATAGTGTGGATGAGAGTGTCAATATTGGCTGTGGTTTCACGACAACCTGTTGTTATTATTATGATCTTTGTCACTTTAAACAGGCGCTGCCCGATTGCGAGTCTACCGCAACAAGGCATCAGCCGACACTCGTCAGGGGAAGAAAATGGCCAATCTTGAGTTACGTTTGCCACCACCACTGATCTTCCTGCTCTGTGCAGGAACCATGTGGTGGCTGAGGGTAGAGGGGCAACCCGGAGTATGGGTCATGACACTGATAGCCGTGCTTTTTGTGGCAGGAGCCATCATGGGCTTTGGTGCCCTGCAACGGTTTCGCCACCACCAGACCACGGTCAGCCCCACCAAACCTCAGCACACCAGTCGTCTGGTGACCTGTGGCGTCTATCGTCTCAGCCGTAATCCCATGTATCTGGGGCTGCTCTGCTGGTTGCTGGCCTGGGGTTGTTATCTGGGAGGCATCTGGGTTTGGCTTGGGCCTATCATGCTGGTGGCCTGGCTGACCCGTTTTCAGATCATGCCGGAGGAGCGGTTGCTGCGCGCCCGCTTTGGCGACGAGTATGCTCGCTACTGCCTGCGCGTTCGCCGCTGGTGTTGAGGGGGAGTTGATCGGTAGTTGGTTGGTAATTGAGCTGTAGTTGATAGGGCGTTGAGCAGTAGGAGTGTGTCTCGAGAAAAGTGGTAGCCCCCCGAGCCGATTAAGGCCCGGGGGGCAGGTGAGCACTAGAAGTGATCGTTTTTCTCGTCCTTGGTGGGTTCCAGGCTCCAGCCGGTGGCATCGCTGCTGCTGGCAATCTGCCCCTTCTCTTTCCACAGCTTGATCTTGAGGCGCAGGTTGTTGGCCGAGTCGGCGTTTTTCACTGCTTCTTCCTCCTCAATCACCCCTTCCACCACCAGATCGAACAGGGCGCTGTCAAAGGTAACCATGCCGAGGGCTTTGGATTTTTCCATCACCTCTTTTAGGCTGCCAAATTCACCGCGCTTGATCATGTCGCGGATGGTGTGGGTGCCGAGCATGATCTCCACCGCCGCCCGGCGGCCGCCATCGGTGGTTTTCACCAGCCGCTGGGAGACAAAGGCCTTGAGGTTGTTGCCCAGATCGTTGAGCAGCTGCGGGCGGCGCTCCTCGGGGAAGAAGTTGATGATGCGATCCAGCGCCTGGTTGGCGTTGTTGGCGTGCAGGGTGGAGATGGCAAGGTGACCGGTTTCGGAGAAAGCCAGTGCATGTTCCATGGTCTCGCGATCGCGGATCTCGCCGATAAGGATCACATCCGGTGCCTGACGCAGGGTGTTTTTCAGGGCGGCGTGGAAGCTGCGGGTATCCACGCCAACTTCCCGCTGATTGATGATGCTCTTGCGATGGCGATGGACGAACTCCACCGGATCTTCGATGGTGATGATGTGGCCGCCGCTGTTGCGGTTGCGGTGGTCGATCAGCGCGGCCAGCGAGGTGGATTTGCCCGAGCCGGTGCCGCCAACAAACAGTACCAGGCCGCGCTTCTCCATGATGGTATCGAGCAGCACTGGCGGAAGTTTGAGGTCTTCAAAGCGGGGGATCTCGGTCTTGATATTACGGGCCACCAGGGAGACTTCGTTACGCTGCTTGAAGATGTTGATCCGGAAACGGCCGATCTGGGGCAGGGAGATAGCAAGGTTCATCTCCAGCTCCTTCTCGAACTGCTGTTTCTGCTCGCCATCCATGATTTCGGCGGCGATCCTGGCTACGTCGCCTGGCGCCAGTGGCGTGTCGTTCAGAGGCCGCATACCGCCGTGGAATTTGGCGCAGGGAGGGGCTCCGGTTGAGAGATAAAGGTCCGAGCCATCTTGCTGGGCCAGGATCTGTAGCATGTCTCGCAATTCCATTGTTTTGCCTCGTCGATCAAGGAGATGCCATAAGCGGGATGATATTGAGTGTACAGCCTCAGGCGCCGGTCAGTTTCTCGCGAAAGACAAAAAAGACCGCACCGAGAATGCAGAGCCCTGCCCAGAGGTAATCCCATTTCAGATCTTCTTTGAGATAGAAGATAGAGAAGGGAACGAATACGGTGAGGGTGATCACCTCTTGCAGGATTTTCAGCTGGCCTACACTCAGCACGGTGTGGCCGATGCGGTTAGCGGGCACTTGTAACAGATATTCGAACAGGGCGATACCCCAGCTCACCAGGGCGGCAATGATCCAGGGTTTGTGGTTCATGCTCTTGAGGTGAGCGTACCAGGCGAACGTCATAAAGACGTTGCTGCAGAGCAGCAGACCGATACTGGCGAAAATCGGGTTCATAGGGTTCTCCTTGAAAATCCGGCGCATTTTATCCCTGAACCACGGGTTTTCATACGTGGTGCGGGAGGGTATTTTTAACCAACAGGATCAGGCCGTGCGAGGTATGCGACGGGATGGGCAAGTTAAGCGGGATAGTGTTGTTACTGTTATTTGCCATGCCGGTGCGTGCGAACCCGACGCTGACGGTGACCACCGATCTCTGGCCGCCATTTCGCATCTTGCAGCCGGATGGCCAGTTGCAGGGGCTCGATATGGATATCTTGCGCCGGTTGCAACAGGCGAGCGGCATTGAGTTGCAGGTGCGGCGGATGCCGTGGGGCAGGGCGCTCAAGCAGATGCGGACCGGTCAGGTCGATTTGATGATTGGGCTGGCTTATACCGCCGAGCGGGCGCAGTTCATCGACTATCTGCAACCTGCCTACTACCAGTGCTGGCCCGCGTTTTATGGTCAGCCGGTCAATGTGGCCCGGATCCACCAATACCGCGATCTGCAGGGGGTGAAGGTGGGCTATGTGCTCAACTCCGCCTACTTTGAGCCCTTCAACAGTGACAGTCGTCTCGACAAGCACGGGGTACCCACCGAAGATCAGCTGCTGCGCATGGTGCAGCGCGGTCACCTGCCGCTGATGATCGGCACCGACTGTCAGGTGGACTATGCCCTGAGTCAGGGAAATGCCAGACGGATAGGCAAGGCAGACTACCGCCCCGCCACGCCGGTGACCCTCTATCTGGGGATGAGCAAGCACTCACCTCACCAGTCGCTGCGCCAGCCCTTGCTGGTGGCGCTGCAAAATCTGGTGGCCAGCGGTGAGATAAGCGTGATGGCCAAGCGTTACCAGCCTTGACCTCGGGTGGCAAGCCACTGTTATCATGCCCTTTTCCTGCTTCCCCCTCTTTGCCCCGCGATCGGGTTGGGGATGGAGCCTAGTTATTGTCGGGGATCATCCTTGTACCTCTCCCTTATCGCCCGTCAGCAGCGCTGGCAGCGGCGCTGGCTCTGTGGCCTGACGCTGTTGACCCTGCTGCTGTTTCTCTTCTCCCTCGTCTGGGGCGAGTTTGTGCTGCTGCCCTGGCAGCCCCTTGGCGATCTCGAACAGCGCATCCTGCTGGAGCTGCGGCTGCCGCGCGCCCTGTTGGCCTTGCTGGCCGGAGCTGCGCTGGCCTGTGGCGGCGCCGTGCTGCAAGTGATGCTGCACAATCCGGTGGCGGAGCCCGGGCTGCTTGGCGTCTCAAGCGGAGCAGGACTGGCCGCCATGGTGGCGATGACGGTGGCCAAATCCCTCGGTCTCTATCTGCCCGGCTGGGGGCTGTCGCTGGCGGCCTTTGGCGGCGCGCTGCTGGTGACCATGTTGCTCATTCGGCTGGCTCGCCGGGCGCGTCTCGGCCATGCCCGCTTACTGCTGTTTGGCGTGGCCATCGGCATTCTCACCAATGCCGCCATGACCTGGCTGATGTACTTTGCTGACGACGGCTCCCTGCGTGAATTCATGTTCTGGATGATGGGCAGCCTCTCTTATGGCAGTCAGCAGTTCGGCTGGTGGTGGCTGGTGCTGCCGCTCACCCTGGGCTGGCTCTGCTGGCAGGGCAAGGCGCTGCAACAGTTGTTGTTGGGGGAGACCCAGGCCCGCCTGATGGGGATGGATGTCGACAAGATGCGGGTGCGACTGGTGCTGGCGGTCTGCCTGCTTACCGGTGTGGCTGTGTCCCTGTGCGGCGTGATCGGTTTTGTCGGGCTGGTGGTGCCCCATCTGTTGCGGCTGTGTGGTGGCAGCGATCAGCGCTTCTTGCTGCCCGCTTCGGCGCTGGGGGGCGGGGCCCTGCTGCTGGCGGCCGATCTGGTTGCCCGCTCGGCGATCAGTGCTGGCGAGCTGCCCATCGGGGTGATTACCGCCTCAGTGGGTGCTCCGCTCTTTATCTATCTGCTATTGAGGCAAGATGCCGATGTCGCCCGCTGATCCCATGCCTGTTGCTCGTGCTGCGGCCCCGTTGCTGGAGGCGCGTGCGCTCGCCATTGCCGGACGGCTCTCCCCCCTCGATATCCGCTGGCAGGGTGGCCAGCTGGTGGCACTGCTCGGCCCCAATGGCAGCGGCAAATCGACTCTGCTCGGCGCGTTGGCGGGGATCTTGCCCACCGAGGGCACAGTGCTGCTGGGGGGGGAAGTGCTCACTGACCTGAGTTGGCCTGAGCTTGCCAAACGGCGCGCCATGTTGCCCCAGCGCCAGCCCCAGCTGTTTCATATTCCGGTGTTTCAGGTGCTGAGCCTGGGTCTTGATCAAGGGGTTGCGCCTGCCAAACAGAACGAAGCGATCAAGGCGCTGTGCGAGGCGCTGGAGCTGGAGGCTTTGCTGGCCCGAGACTTCAGCCGGTTGTCGGGGGGCGAGCAGCAGCGAGTACTGATTGCCCGCACCCTGTTGCAGGTGTGGCCGAGCCTCAATCCGAGCGGCAAGGTGCTGCTGCTGGACGAGCCGCTGGCGGGGCTCGACCTGCATCATCAGCTGGCGCTGCTGCGCTTGCTGAAAACCCTAGCCGGGCAGGGATTGCTGGTGGTGCTCGCCATCCACGATATCAATCTGGCCATCGACTGGGCCGACCGCATTCTTTGCCTGCAACAGGGCGCTGTGGTGCGCGAAGGGGGCGTCGAGCTGGTGGATGAGGCGCTGCTGGAGCAGGTGTTCCAGATCCGCACAGACCGCATCGAAGCGGCAGGACGGGTCTGGTTTATGCCGACCCTCTAGCAAGTGTTGGCAGTCACTCACAGGTAAAGAAAGGCTCTGTCCCAATTATG
>NZ_NKWE01000002.1:0-3036 GCF_006243315.1 Aeromonas sobria | reverse complement strand
AACATGGTTTTATCGCGCCTATGCGCGTGCTCTGTGTGTATAGATTTCGTGTTATGTAACAAGGGGGTCGGCAGCCCCCTGTTTGAGACGCTACCCCGCAAGCGGGGGCCCCTTCTCAAACGCTGGCCAGCCTACTGGAGGCAACATGGAGTTCGACAAGCACCTGATTGAGCTTGATGGTGATCGGGTATGGTTACTGGATGCCGCTGGCAAGCGTTTGTGCGACATGGCGGACATGCAGCTGCTCGATTTGGGGAGCCGGATCAGCGTTGAAGGCGGCCTGCTCAACTTCGATTTGGAGGCCCAGAAGTGGCGGGAATGCCTCATTGCCTTGGGCCTTGAGCTGGATTGAAAATCATTTTGTAGATTTGATGAATCATATTGCCAAAGTGATTGACTGCACCCCCCAAGAGGGTAAAATCAAATTGTCGATTTGATTTTTCAAATGGGGGATTTGATGATGCAGGAAAAAGAGGCCAAGACCATTTTCGATATGGGCGGATTCTCCAAGGCGATAATCGTCCCCACCCCAATGGGGGCGGGGTTCCATCTTCACCTGGTACGCTTCGGTAAGGGGGGGGATGAAGTCATCGAACGGCAGCGTGGCGGATGGCGGGTCTTCTCCTCGATCGATGCAGCCGCCAACACGGCCAACGGCATTGGCTTTCGCCGCATCGAGATAGACCTCAGCAGCCGCTAGGGTCGAGCCCAACGCAGCAGGGCGGCAAAGGCCGCCATCCATGCAGCCCCTTCGAAGTATGAGGGGGCCTCCCAGCCAAAGAAGTCATGCAGCCCAAGCAGGCCCATAAACCAGCCTCCCGATGCAGTGACGGCCCCTTTCAGGAAGAACACCGCGGCGAACAGCGCCGCTACGTGCCAGCCCTTCATGGGCGCGGCCCTTGGTACTTCTTGGGCATCAGTTCGCGCAGCTTCTCGTCCAGTTCGTTGTTCTGATCGGCCAGTTGTCGGTTGTAGCCCTTCAGTTTCGTGATCTCCGCTCCCTGCTTCCCAATCTGGGTCTCCAACTGCTTCACGGTCTGCCCTGCATCCCATTTCAAGCTCAAAAGCTCCTGCTTGGCTGCGCCTAACGCTTTCTGAGCGATTTCTGCAGCTAGCTCGGCCTGTTTGGCCTTCTCAAGCAGGTCTGCGCTGTAACGGCCTTTCTGGCGGCTAAACAGGGCTTGTTTGAGCTGGTCGTTTTCCTCCCTGAGAGCGGCGTTTTCGCGTTCCAGCTTTTTGGCCTTGGCATGTCCGGTCACCTTATCGAGTATCGATGGTGCCGGCACCGGCATTTGTCCGGCTGCCTTGCTGGGATCGTGTGGGGAACCGCCAGCGGCGCCGGGTTTGTACTCGCAGGCGATGTGCGCATTGACGGCCTGCCATGCCCGTTTCCGCAGGGCTGCAACCCTGCTGGACCCGTCTAACCACGCCTTGGCCTGTAGCTTGCCGTCCTTGATCGGCGTTACTACCACGTGGAAATGGGGGCTGCTCTCGTCTGTGTGGAGGTCGATCCCAACGATGTTGTCCTCCCCAAACTCCTTCACCGCCCATTCTCTAACCCCTCGGGCGGCACAGTTCATCTGGTCGGCGATGTCTATTGGCCTTCCCTCGGGGAAGTCGGGCTCTGGTTCGTCTCGCCAGTCAGTTTGGTTGCCGAGCTGGATCACAAACTGGATGGCGTGCACCGCATCCTTCCGTTTTGCCAGATCCTTCGCTTTTTCCAGCAAGTCCGACCGCCAAGGTTTTACCTGGTGGCGGCCTGCTGGGGTAAACCATGCCTCTTTTCTGAGCTGGCTTTCTGTGGCGTGGAGTCGGACATTGTGCCCCTCTGCTCTACCTGCTGCTGGGGCCTTCATCTTGTCGAGTGCTAGCGAAAATGAGAGTGCCATAGTGTCTTTGCCCCCTGTTCTTTTGTCTCCGGTTACAGTACCAGAGTTGGGAGGCAAAGTGTTCTCCTAACACTTTGTGCCAAAGTTGGAGCCCCTGCGGGGGGCTAAAACCAAACACGTTTGGCCCTGTTGTAGGGGGGGGCGATTATGCGTGTAGGGGGGCCGATTATGCGTAGGCAGGGTGCCACGAACTGGCGCGCTATCGCTTGCCCCCCACTCGGTTCCGGTTCGGTCGGCCAGCCGACCATGCCGGATCGAGCGGGCTATTTTTATGGCGGATTTGGGAGGGGGGTTACGGTAACAGTTACCAAATGGGGCGGGTGTTGTGATCCTGTAGTGATCGAAAAGCTGCTTGATCCATGATCACGGGCCAGAGTAAGCTGATGCCCGTAAACGAAAAAACCCGCCATAGGCGGGTTCTTCGGAAGTCTTCGGTATGGGGATACCTTGGACTTCTGGGTAACAGCTTCGGACGGAAGCAGCTACCGAATTCCAACCAAGTTTAGCGGCGTCCAGCCGTGTCTTCAAGCGAAATCCCGTCCGAACCCTGTTACCCGTTGGCCTCTGCCAATGGCGATTAGTCGTACCCGCTCGAATTGGAAGCATGAGTTTGTTGTCGAGCGGATGCAGGGGTCGGGCCGAACGGGGAAACCTCACACACGGCCCAGCGTGCGACGCGCACCATAGCCTCCCAGGGCTCGCAACCTTGGGGCACCAGCACCGAGCGCAACGGGGAACCAACCACGGCCAGCTCGATAAAAACGGCGCGGCAGTCCGGCCCACAGGTGGGGACTGAAGCAGGTGCAGAGTGGCAAGGTGTGTCTCAGGAGCGCGTGAGGGGGAGCTGCCGCAAGCAGCCTCGATAGTCCTGAGCAAGGCGAACCATCCAGCCGAACTACGTCAAAAATGACGTAAAAAGGCAGGAGGGCGAGCCTATCTTGAAGCGCAGCGAAAGATAGGAGAGCCGGTGTCCTACGCCCTGTCTTTAAACAAAAAAAAAGAGAGATGATCTTGGCGAGGTGGGTAACTGCGCCCGTCCGTCCACATGCCATCGGTTCGGCTTGTGGGCGGCAGCAGTTATCCACGGAAGCGGTTTAGGTTCGTGGATTATTCGCCACGACTTAATACGCCTGTAAGCCACTGTTTT
>NZ_NKWE01000019.1:0-154041 GCF_006243315.1 Aeromonas sobria | reverse complement strand
TGGGAGGGTGGGGCGCCGGGCATAGGGCATGGTGACATCCTCGGGCAAGCGCTGCCAGCACACTACCCGTGGCCGTAGGCAAGGTAAAGCCCGCCGCGTGCCTGTCTGTTGATCATCATTCGCGTTTAAGAGACAGGCTGGTGGGCAGAACGAGCGATACAGCAAGGTGCCCTGCTACGATGCAGACCACCTGGCTTGACCAAGAAAAGAGAGTTTGAACGGCGATCGGCCCGATCCCGAACAATGCCCGCGCGCAAAAAAAACTCCCCACCGAGGGGGTGGGGAGTTGGGTATAAGCGACAGCGCCGAAGCGGGGTTGCTGATTAGTTGCGGTTGCCGCCAAGCAGGCTCAGCAAGCTCAGGAAGATGTTGTAGATAGAGACATACAGGGTGACGGTCGCAGAGATGTAGTTGGTCTCGCCACCGCGCACGATCTGCTGAGTAGTCAGCAGAATGGCACCGGAGGAGAACAGCATGAACATGGCAGACAGCGCCAGGCTCAGGGCACTCATCTGCAGGAAGATGTTGGCAACCATGGCCACCAGCAGCACCCAGAAACCGACGAACAGCATGCCGCCGATAAAGGAGAGGTCACGCTTGGTAGTCAGGGCATAAGCCGACAGACCGAAGAAGGTGAGCGCGGTACCGCCAAGGGCGGTCATCACGATCTCGCCACCACCATTGTTCATGTACATGTTGATGATCGGGCCCAGGCTGTAGCCCATCAGACCGGTCAGGGCGAAGGTGAATACCAGACCCATGCCGTTATTCTGGTTTTTCTGAGTCAGGAACATCAAACCGTAGACGCCGATCAGGAATACGGCCCAGTGCAGCGGCGGCATGTTCATCACGGTAGCGATCCCTGCCACTACGGCAGAGAAGCCCAGAGTGAGGGAGAGCAGCATATAGGTGTTACGCAGCACCTTGTTGGTATCACGTACGGCACTTTGGGTGCCAGTGAAGATAGAACGGGTATCCATCTTGGGTGTCCTCTTGATGTCCGGGTGAGGCGGCGAGCGGCCGTCTCGTGATCGCTGTTTGTTACCGCTTGTTATACGCATTGTATGTAGAACAAATAGGGATGACGAGGAACAATTTCAAGCCACCTGCCATTTTGCTCCCGCACACTATCCCACAGGAAATATGTATTGCATATGAACGGGCCATTGACGTAGTATGCACGCCGTTCGGAGGGGTGGCAGAGCGGCTGAATGCACCGGTCTTGAAAACCGGCGATGGGTGACCATCCGTGGGTTCAAATCCCACCTCCTCCGCCATCTTAAGAGAAGGCCCAAGCGATTCAATCGCTTGGGCCTTTTCGTATCTGGGTTTTGGTGGAAGAGGCGTGGTGAATCATGCCTCTCCCGCTCCTCATGCGGTCAAACCAGAATGACCTGCACGTCCTTGGCTTTGATCTGCTCGATGACGTCTTTATCCGCATCCTTGCCGGTGATCAGAATGTCGATCTTGCTGGCTGCACAGAACAACATGCCTGCCCGCTGTCCTACCTTGCTGCTGTCAGCCAGTACCACCAGTCTGCCGACGTGGTTGAGCATCTTCTGCTCCGCCATCGCGGTCAGCATATCCATCTTGTAGAGACCATCTGCGGTCACACCCTTGCCGCTGGTGAACATCCAGTGCCCGGCATAGAGGGAGGAGATCTCGTCCTGCGGTGCCAGGGTGATGGATTGTGACTTGTTGTATTGACCCCCGATGATCACCACGCCGTCATGGTCATTCTCGATCAGGTAGTTGGCGAGCGGGAAGTAGTTGGTGATGACCTGAACATCCTGCCCGCAGATCTCCTGACCCAGCACGAAGGCGGTGGAGCCACAGTTGATGACCGCGCTTTCGCCGGGTTTGATCAGATCCGCAGCTGCTTGGGCGATCCGCACTTTTTCGCTGTGATTGTCGCTGTGATTGAGGTTTTCGTTGCTGTCGAGGGGAGACCAGTGGGCCTTTTTTACCTGCATCAATGCTTCGGCCCCGTTACGCACCTTGCGCAGTTTGCCGGAGTCATTGAGCTTGTTGATATCGCGGCGAGCCGTGGCCGGAGAAATATCAAAGGCTTGCATTATGATGCTGACCGACAGATGACGTTTCTGATTGAGCAATTCCAAAATGGCGTTATGGCGATGTGCTTCTGTCATATCATGCCTAATGATGATTGAATCTGATTTGGTGGTGATTATATCGCGCATAAGTGTGAATGACAGCGCTCTTGTCCGCTTTTCTGGTGACCGGCGTTTAGCCTAGCGCCAGACCGGCTTGCTGGCCCAGCTCGACCAGTCGTGCCTTGGCCGTTTTCAGGTTGCTGGCCCACTGTGCATCCTTGGCCCACATCTCCAGCACCAGGGGGCCGTTGTAACCGATTTTTGCCAGCGTGTTGAAAATGGCGGCAAAGTCGACCTCTCCCTCGCCAATGACCAGATCCCGGAACTGCCCGTTGCAACTGGCCGATACCTTACGGGTGTCTTTGAGGTGGATCTGCACGATATGGTCCGCACTCAATTGCAGCTCGGTGCAGGTGTCATAGTTCCAGCCGGTGATATTGCCGACATCCGGGTAGGCCATAAAGTAGGGGGAGGGGATCTGCTTTTTCAGCACCTCGAATTTGCTGAGGGAGTTGAGGTAGGGGGTATCCATGATCTCCACACCCAGCATGATGCCTGCCCGCTCTGCCATTTTGGCTGCCGCTTTCATCCCTGCCACGAAATGGTGGTGGGTCTCGTCGCTTTGGGGTTCGTAATAGACGTCATAGCCCGCCAGCTGGATGCAGCGAATGCCGAGCTTGTAGGCCAGATTGATCGCTTTTTCCATGATGATGGCCGCCTGCTCGCGGATGGCCGGATCCTGCGAACCAAACGGAAAGCGGCGATGGGCGCTCAGGCACATGGAGTGCAGCGGGAAGCAGTGCTGCTCGCACAGGTGTCTGAGCTGATAGATTTCGCTATCTGACCAATCCAGCCGCTGTAGTTTTTCATCTGACTCATCAATGGATATTTCGATGAAATCAAAGCCAAGCTCCTTGGCCGACAGAATTTTCTCTTGCCACTCCAGTTCGGAGGGCATCGCCTTTTCATAAAGGCCGAGGCGAAAGGCATGGTCAAAGTTATGCATACAAGCTCCTGCATTCAGATAGGGAAGTAACGGTTCAATACCTCGAGGATCCCGCTCTCGTCGCTGCTCTCGCGGGTGACCCGGTTGGCCATCAGCTTGACCTCAGGCTCGGCATTGGCCATGGCGATGCCCATCCCGGCGAGGCAGAGCATGGAGGTGTCGTTATGGTTGTCGCCGATGGCGACCAGTCGTGCCGGGCTGATCCCTTGCTGGTCCAGGTACTCCTGCAGTCGCGCCCCCTTGCTGTTGCCACAGCGGGCAAAATCAACCCGGTTGGACCAGGACTGCTCGCCGCTGAAGTGCTCGCGTACCCAGGGGTGATTTGAGAAGGCTTGAATGGCGGCGATCTCTCCCTCTGCCACGAACTTCCAGACATGGCTGCTGTTTGCCAGCTCCTCTTCAAACGAATGAACAGTGGCCACCAGTGGCTGGATCGGCGGCGCAAAGCTGCTGGCCCATTGCTGCAGGGCAGCCATGTAGCGCACCGGTTGATGAGCGGAGTAGACCATGCGGTCTGTGACATACATGACGAGGTTGAGCCGGTGCTCCCTTGCCAGCGTGATAAAGCGTTGTGCCAGATCGTGGGGAATGGCGTTCTCTGCCAGCACAGCGGGTTGGTGGTAGTCGTAAACGTAGGTGCCGTTGCAGCAGATGATGGGGGTGGTCAGGCCCAATTCGTGGTGATAGGGGTGGGCGGCCGTGTGGTGTCTGCCGGTGACCAGCATGACGGTGGCCTGCTCCTTGATCCTCATGATGGCAGCTTTGACGGCCGGCATGATGGTGTGAGCACTGGTCAGGGTGGTGCCATCGAGATCGAGGGCCAGGGCGTGATAGCGCATCGTCTGATCTTCTTGTTGTCTGGTGAGGGGGTGGGTAATAGCGGGGGTGATTGATATGACGCCTTGCTGGCCCATATCAATCACCATCCCTTGCATTACCCGACCAACGACATGTTGTGCTTACAGGAAGGACTTGTAAGGCAGCTCCGGCTCGTCGATGAAGATGTCATCAAACCCGCGCGGGTGCTGGTAGTGCAGCTTGCTCTGATCGGTCGGGAAGGTGTACTTGCCACCGACTTGCCAGAAGAAGGGGCTGAAGCGATAGCCGAGGCGCTCTTTTTTCATATTCCAGAGCACTTCGATCTCGCGGGGATCGTTTTGGAAGTTAGCCCAGATATCGTGGTGGAACGGGATCACCACCTTGGTATTGAGGGACTCCCCGGCCCGCAAGATATCTGATGAGGTCATTTTGTCGGTTACCCCACGCGGGTTCTCGCCATAAGAGAGCAGCGCCACATCGATCTGGTAGTCATTGCCGTGCTTGGCGTAGTAGTTGGAGTAGTGAGAGTCACCCGAGTGGTAGAGGTTGCCACCGGATGTCTTGACCAGATAGTTCACCGCCCGATCGTCCATGCTATCCAGAATGTTTTTGTCGGTAGATGAGACACCAGCTGGCAGGGTGACCAGCGCAGTACGGTCAAATGCATCAAGCACCTGAATCACGATGTCACCCACCGGGATCTCGTCACCCACGCGCGCCACCACACAACGCTCGGCAGGCACACCCCAGCGCAGCCAAAGGTCGACACAGGCCTGGGGGCCGATGAACTTCACATGATTCCCACAGTTTTGCAGCACGGCCGCCGCCACATTGACGTCGATATGGTCAGCATGATCATGGGTGGCCAACACAGCATCGATATCTTTAATCCCGAACGGATCGAGCACAAATGGCGAGGTTCTCAGGTTGGGTTGTAACTTGCGTACGCCACCCATCCGCATCATCTGGTGCTGCTTGTTCATGTTGGGATTACCGTGGGTGCGCTTGCCGGTGCCGCACCAGAAGTCGATAGAGATGTTGGTATTGCCGGCAGACTTCAGCCAGATACCGGTGCAACCCAGCCACCACATGGCGAAGGTGTTCGGTTTGACCTCTTCCTGCTCAATCTCTTCATTCAGCCAGGTGCCCCACTCGGGGAAGGTGCTGAGGATCCACGATTCACGGGTGATTTCTTCAATCTTGCTCATCTGACATACCTTTTCTGGTTTGGATGGTTCACGCAGTGGTGATTCATCGGGTGATGACATGGCCTGCATGGTTGCGAGCCAATGATTCGTTTTGATTGGCTGTGACTATATTATCGCTTCTGGTGATTATCAATGATTGTCGTGATTGTTTTGTGAGATTAATTGCGGGATATCACAATTAAGAGATGAGCATGCCTTTAAGTGTTTGTATTTATAGGGTTTATTTATATGGCGTTCATTGTTGGGTTTTTTTGAATCCTTTTATGCGGCTTGTTGTGTGCCTTTAACCGAAACTTCACATCCGGGTGATGGAAAAAAGAGATTCTCCCGACCTAGATCTTCATCACAATAAATCACAATGTGACCACGTATGATTATTTTAGATTCTGCAGTGAGTGGTGACAGTTGAATCTGCTCGCTGGGCGTCAGGTAAAGCAATGCCCATATGAATGGTGAGATGTCCGCACCAATCCAATAGCAATGAGTTGTCCTCATCTGGACGGAGCATAAATATGGAAACCCTCTACAACGCTTTTTACATCTTTTACAGTCAGGTGATGACCAAGGCACCCCTGCTGTTGGGGCTGGTGACCTGTATTGGCTACCTGTTGCTCAAGCAGGATGGCACGACGGTCGTCAAGGGCACCGTGAAGACCATCGTTGGTTTCATGCTGGTGCAGGTGGGCGCCAGTACCTTGGTGGCCGGCTTCAAGCCGGTGGTGGACAAGATTGCGGAGTATCACCACCTCACCGGTTCCGTGATTGACCCCTACACCACCATGATGGCGACCATGGAAACCATGGGTGATAACTACTCCTGGGTCGGCTACTCAGTATTGTTGGCGCTGGCACTCAATATTCTGCTGGTGTTGCTGCGGCGCTATACCGGGATCCGCACCATCATGCTGACCGGCCACATCATGTTTCAGCAGGTAGGTCTGATCGCGGTCTTCTATATGGTGATGGGGTACTCGATGTGGGAAACCATCCTCTATTCCGCCGTCATCATGGCGCTCTATTGGGGGATCTCCTCCAACATCATGTTCAAGCCCACCCAGGAAGTGACTGGCGGCGCGGGGTTCTCCATCGGCCACCAACAACAGGTCGCCTCCTGGATTGCCACCAAGGTGGCGCCGAAACTGGGCAATAAGGAAGAGAGTGTCGATCACCTGAAACTGCCAAAGTGGCTGCACATCTTCCACGACAGCATCACGGCCACCGCCATTGTGATGACCATCTTCTTCGGCATCATCCTGCTCTCGTTTGGTCTCGATAATCTGCAGCAGATGGCGGGTCAGACCCACTGGTCCATCTACATTCTCGAGACTGGCCTCAAGTTTGCGGTCGCCATTCAGGTCATAGTGGTGGGGGTGCGGATGTTCGTTGCTGAACTTTCCGAGGCCTTCAAGGGGATCTCCGAACGGGTCATTCCCAACGCCGTCCTGGCAATCGATTGCGCTGCCATCTACGCCTACTCACCGAATGCCATGGTCTTTGGCTTCATGTGGGGTGCCATCGGTCAGTTCCTCGCGGTGCTTGCCCTGCTGGCATTCCAGGCGCCCATCATGATTATCCCGGGCTTCATTCCCATGTTCTTCTCCAACGCCACCATAGGGGTGTTCGCCAACCACTTTGGCGGCTGGCGCGCAGTGATGAAGATCTGCTTCGTGATGGGGATCATCGAGGTGCTGGGCTCTGCCTGGGCAATCCACCTGTTCGCGGTCAATGGCACCAGCTTCAATGGCTGGATGGGCATGGCGGACTGGGCGCTGGTGTTCCCGGTGATCATGCAGGGGCTCTCGTTCTCTTCCCTGTTCTTCGTGGTGTTGCTGGCCGGCGCCGGGATCTATATGTACTTCGCTTCCCGCACCCTGCGCATGGAAGAGGATATGGCCGTCCCGAGTGCTGCCGCGGCAGAAGACGCGGCCGATCTGTCAGCCTTGCCAGCCGAGAGTACCAAAGGGGGACATGCAGTGCGGATCCTGGCGGTATGCGGCAACGGCCAGGGCTCATCCATGATGATGAAGATGAAGATCGGCAAGTTTCTCGAGCAGCGTGGCGTGCCCCATGTCATGGACTCCTGCGCTGTGGCCGATTACAAAACCAAGCTGCAGACCACCGACATCATCGTCTCTTCCAAGCATCTGGCTGGCGAAATGAACCCCGGTGAGGGCAAATTCGTGCTGGGGGTGCAGAACATGCTCAACCCCAATTCGTTTGGTGATGAACTGCTGGGCATCATCAACGGCAACTTTGCCAAATAATCCAACGAACCTCGCTGCACTAGGCAGCGGGCAAGGAGAACAAGATGAAATTCAAACAATCTCTGATGGAAAACAACTCTGTATTGCTCAACGCAACTGCCACCGATTGGCGCAGCGCCATCAAACTGGGCACCGACATGCTGATCCGCTCCGGCGCCGTGGATCCTCGCTACCACGATGCGATCATCGGCAGCATTGAAAAGATGGGGCCCTATATCGTGATTGCTCCACAGTTCGCGATGCCCCATGCGAGGCCGGAAGATGGGGTCAACCGTACGGCGTTTGCACTGGTCACCCTGACCACACCGGTGACGTTTGAAGGGGAAGAGGAGCCGGTGGATGTGCTGGTGACGCTGGCAGGCAGTACCTCGGATGAACATATGGAGGGGCTGATGGAGGTCACTCAGGTGCTGGAGGATGAACACAGCGAGAGCGGGATCAACCTCGACAAGCTGCGAGCATGCCAGAGCACGGCAGATGTATTCAACGTCATTGACCAGGCGCTGGCGCAAGTGGCCTGAGGCCCCCAATTCGGCCCCGCAAGGGGCCCAGGAGAACGGAATGTACAACTCATTGAAAGAGGCGGTACTGGAGGCCAACCTGCTGTTGCCCCGATACGGTCTGGTTACCCTGACCTGGGGCAACGTGTCCCAGATTGATCGCAGCCTGGGGGTGGTGGCCATCAAGCCGTCCGGGGTCTCTTACGACAATATGACTATTGACGATATCGTGGTCGTTAATATGGATGGGCAAGTTGTTGACGGGCATTTATCCCCATCCAGTGATACGGCGACGCATCTGGTTTTATATAACGCATTCAAGGGTATTTCCGGAATTGTGCACACTCATTCCCGTCATGGCACTATTTGGGCGCAAGCAGGCATGGATATTCCGGCATTGGGCACCACACACGCCGATTATTTCTATGGCGATATTCCCTGTACCCGTCCGCTGACCGAAGATGAAATCCGCGTTGATTATGAAAAAAATACCGGCAAGGTCATCGTTGAAGAGTTTCAGCGTCGGGATCTGGATCCGCAGGCCCTGCCAGGCGTAGTCATTACCGGCCATGCTCCCTTCTGTTGGGGCAAGAGTGCGCTGGATGCGGTGCACAATGCACTGGTGCTGGAGGAGGTCGCCACCATGGCGCTGGCAACCAGAGCGTTGAATCCGGCCATCCATATTGCGCAGGAGTTG
Organism: Aeromonas sobria; assembly: GCF_006243315.1. Taxonomy (GTDB): domain Bacteria; phylum Pseudomonadota; class Gammaproteobacteria; order Enterobacterales; family Aeromonadaceae; genus Aeromonas; species Aeromonas sobria_A. Next base: position 145,433 of record NZ_NKWE01000019.1, on the reverse strand, counting down.
TCTGATAAACACTATTTCAGAAAGCATGGTGAAAATGCCTATTACGGCCAGCGTTAATTAGTCGACCTGTTATTTAAATCGCCCATCTATTTATGTTAGTGACGTCAGGTTACGGCCTCTTATCGACTTTAAATCAATGGGCCAATCCATTCTGCCAAGGTTTTAAATTGAGGGAATATAGTATGACCAAACCAATGTTACAGATTGCTCTGGATTCTACCGATCTTGTTACCGCCGTGGATATTGCCGATCGCGTCGCCGGTTATGTCGAGGTCATCGAGGTCGGCACGATTCTGGCCTTTGCGGAAGGCATGTCTGCGGTACGCACCATGCGCGAGCGTCACCCTGATCACATCATAGTGTGCGATATGAAGACCACAGATGGTGGCGCCATTCTGGCCCGTATGGCCTTCTCGGCCGGGGCTGACTGGATCACGGTATCGGCCGCCGCGCACGTCGCCACCATTGCTGCCTGCAAAAAGGTTGCGGATGAGTTTGGCGGGGAGATCCAGATTGAGATTTATGGCAACTGGACGCTGGATGATGCCAAACAGTGGGCCGATATGGGGATCACCCAGGCTATCTATCATCGCTCGCGGGATGCCGAGCTGGCCGGGGTCAGCTGGACCCAATCCGATTTGAGCAAGATGCGGGCGCTCTCCGAGCTGGGGCTGGATCTGTCGATCACCGGCGGTATCGTGCCGGAAGATATCCATCTGTTTGAAGGGATCCGGGCCAAGACCTTTATCGCCGGACGGGCACTGGCCTCAGAAAGCGGCCAGGCAACCGCCGAAGCGTTGCGCCACGAGATAAACAAATATTGGTAACAGGATCTGGCTATTAGCGGATAAAGGCCCCGGAAAATACTCCGGGGCCTTGTGGTTGCAGGCGTTAAATCTGCCCCTGATAGCGCAGGGGGAAGCGGCCCTGGCTGTCGGGCTGGCCGAGGAAGGGGAGCCCTTGCTGCATCTGCTCTGGCAGTTCGGGGCCCGGCTTCAGGGTGCCCTGGAACAGGTACTGGCCATTGGGTTGCAGCTCGAGGCGACCCATGGTCTGCACCGCATCGGAGCCCTGCTTGAGCTCTGCCACCAGTTTGGAGTCGAGGCAGGTGAGTTTCACCTCGGGGTCGGCCAGATCCAGCTTGCCCGCCGGGGTATCGGCGCTGGCGTTGTACCAGTCGAGGTTGCCGTAGAGGTTGTCACACCAGGGGGTGCCCTGGGCAAACTGATCCACTTTGAGCTGCAGCTGACCGGTGACGGTGATCGGGATCGGCAGGCGCATCGGCACCCGGCTCAGCAACCAGGGGGCGGGGGCGTTGAGGGTCAGGTCCCGGCCGAAGGCGGCGCCATTCCAGCCGACAATGCCCTGACCGTTCAGTCCGTTACGATCGCCAAAGCGAAGGGTCACTTCGGGGGCGAGTCGCAGCAGTGACCAACCGTTGAGATCCCAGCGCAGCTGGCTCACCGATTCGCTGGCATATTGCAGCCGGGCTGCCTGGCCGCTCCAGAGGGTACCGCTCACCCCTTCCAGTTTCAGCAGGTTGGCAATGTTGGCAGGCAGCGGCAGATAGCGCGCCACCAGCGCCGCAGGCAGGGTGGCCAGCAGAAACACCAGATAGGCCGCCAGAAAGAAGCTGGCAATCAGGATAGGTTTTTTCATTGGGGGCGGCTCAGCTGCAAACGTCTGACTTTGACCAGACCGGGGGCCAGCCCTTCGCGGGCGATCTCGATGATTTGCACTTGAATGCCGTGTTGCTCGACCAGGGTGGCGAGCCACAGCAGCAGATCATCGAACGGAACCGTGTCGATCCACACCTGCAGCTCCTGCGCCTGGGGTTGCAGCCGGGCAATCTTGATCTTGTGGTTGAAGGCGGTGCGGTTGACCACCCCTTCCAAGGTGCCGCTGGTGTCAATCTGGCGACCAGATCCACCCTGCATGGCCAGCACCTCTTCACCTTTCTCTTTGAGCCAGGCCAGGGTCTGTTGCTGGTTTTGTACTTGCCGCTCCCGCTCTGCGATGCGGTTGGCGATGGGCTGCCAGATGCTCCAGTAGCAGAGGCCGACTAGCAGCAGGGCACCGCCCACGACCACCAGCCGTTGTTCCCGTGCGCTGATGCCCTGCCACCAGCTCTGCAATTTTTCCATCATGATGATTTACCTTTGAGCACCAGTGAACCCTCTACCTTGCCCTCGGTGCTGCGCACCTCCCCCTGCTGTACCTCGAATTGCTTGCCTGCCAGCTCGCGGAATCGCTCGATCTCGGCAAAGCCGGGAGCGGTGACCTGCAGCCGCAGTTCGCGGCGACTGGCATCAAAGCGCATTACCTGTGGTTTCAGGCCGGGGATTTCGGCAAAGGTGGGGGCCAGCTCGGTGAGCATCAGCAGCACCCCGTTTTGCGGTGTTTGCCCCATCAACTTGAGGTGTAGGGCCATCTGGCTGCGCACGTTGACGATGCGACTCTCGCCCGGGAAGATGCGGGTGTAGACCTGACGGATCTCCGCTTTCAGCGCCTTGTCCTGCTCGGTGAGCTGGTAGAGCTGCACCCCGCGCTGGCCGAGGGCCACCAGCAGCAACAGGCCAGCGGTGATGGCCACCTTGCGCCACTGCAACCAGTAGCGGGCATATTCGGTCTGCGGCCGGTAGGGGCCGGTCAGCAGGTTGGCACGACAGCTGAGTGCCCCCTTGGCCAGCAGCAGCATCGGCAGTTCGGGCTCCGCCGCCTGCCAGTTGGCGGCCGCAATGGCGGGCACCTGGGTGTGGCTGTGGATGGTGACCGGTTCGGCTTCGGTTGCCAGCAACATGGCCAGCAGCGGTTCGTCGGCGACGATCCCCTGACAGGGGCCCTGGCGCACCAGCCATTCGCTGCCGAGCTGCAGGGCAGACCAGCCATCTGCGGCCGGTGGCAGCGCCAGCACATCGGGCAGCAACTGCAGGCTTTTGAGGCCGGCAGCCTCGAGCCAGTCGAGCCACGCGTTCATCTTTTGCTGATCCACTGCCATCAGATCGACTTGTGGACCGTCATGGGCCAGTACCACCAGATGCAGGGTTTCCACATCGGAGGCGATCTGTTCTTCCAGCAGGTAGGGGAGGGCCGCCGCCGACTGATTGTTGTAACGGCCCGGCAGGGTAACACGCCGGAACACCAGATCGCTGCCCGGCACCAGGGTGACCACGGGGCGGCCACCGGCCCGCTCCTGCAGCTCGCTCAGTGCATCGGCCGAGGGCAGGGTGCCAGAGGCGATGATCTCCTGCTCCTGACCGGACCAGACCAGCCAGGCTACGGGTTGTTGTTTATTGGTCCCCAGTCGGATGACCAGACTTTCGCTCACGCATCTCTCTCCTGCGATACTGTTCGGCCTCAAGGGGACGAGCAGTGCGCAGCCCGCAGGCTGCAGCCAAAACCTCTTGTACCCGCGACCAGATGCCCGCAGATACGCTGTTTATTCGGCGCCACCATTGAGGCGGCGCAGCATCACCAGTTTGTTGTCCTTGCCCCGCTGGAACAGGGTCTCGAGCCAGGCGCGGTTATCGCCCACTTCCGCCACCATCCGGGCTTCGAAGAAGTCGCTTTTCACCACCAGCGCCTCTTCAAGTCCTTTGACTGTATCGGCCGGGGCGAGTTGATCCGTCATCAGCTTGGGCTCTTTCCACCCCTTCTGTGGCCGCTCGGTCAGCACCCGTTTGGCATCATTCAAGCCAATCTTGCCAAGATAGAGGGCGACCAGTAACTCGGGGCGCTCGGGGGCCAGGGTATTGATATTGATCTTCAACTTGTCGTTCGGCAGGGCGCAGACGTAAGGGGCCAGTTTGGCATAGACCCGGGCCGTCACCCCGCGCACTGCTCGCAGCTCGTCCTTGCCCAACATCAGCTGGTTGGCGGTCAGATAGGGGGGCTTAAGCCCCTCGTAATAGGCATCTTCGGCGCCGAGGCTCGAGACCAGCGCGGTATCCTTGTCGGTCCAGTCACGAATGGCATCGGTGAGCTGGGCCGCCTCATACTCCTCCATCGCCAGTTGCTTGAGCAGTTCGCGAAACACCTGTACCGGGTAGGGTTGTTGCTCCAGATCTTCGCCACTGCTGCCCTCCTTGGGGGGCACGCTCAGGCTGTTGAGATTGAAGCAGGATTGCAGGTCGGTCACCTCCCCCTTCAGCTGGCCATCATCTACCGGAAACACCGTATTCTTGCGGGCCCAGTTCTGACTGAGATTAACCACTTCCGGGTTATCTTTGAAATCCTGCGCCAGCACCTTGCTCACCAGCGCTTCCGCTGACAAGGCATACCACCAGGCCTGTTTGCCGGTGGTAATGTTGGCGGTGCGGCGCAGCTCAAGCTGCAGGCGGCCACTCATGTTGCTGGCGATGATCACCATAATCGAGAGGATCAGCAGCACCACCAGCAGGGCCATGCCGCCCTGGCGGCGGGGTGGTGAGAGGCGCTTAGTTCGCATTTTCGACTCGCTGGCCACCGGCCCCAATCAGGAATTGACGGCGAATGGTGCCGTAATCCTCCAGATCCAGCTCCACTGCCAGCCCGTAAGGCAGCACGCTGCGCTGGGTCCACTCCTCTTTCCAGCTCCCCTTGTCGTAGAAGTAGAGACGCAATGCCGTGACCCCTTCCAGCACCGGCTGGATGCGCGGCTCGGTGCCGATCACCGGATCCGGATAGAGGTAGCTGAGTCGTTCGAGCTTTTGATCCTTGAGCCGCCAGCCGACCCGCTGCAGATGGGAGCGGGGCAGCATGCCATCGGGATTGAGCCAGCCGCTACGCATAAAGGCCATGCCCCAGTCATCGCTCTGCTGGCCGAAACGGGACGCCGCCAGCAGCACCTTGTTGTTCTCCCCCTCGATGCGACCGCTGCGGGGTACCATCTGGGTGACATCTCGCTCCAGCAGGGTGAAGGCGAGCTGCAATTCGTTGAGGCGGGCCTCCTTGCGTTTGGCCACCTCGTCGCTGGTGAGCACCCCCTGCAGCACCTGATAGGCGCCCATGCTGAGGCTGGCGAAGATGGCGATCGCCACCAGCATCTCAAGCAGGGTAAAACCGCCCTGACGAGCTGGCCGGGCGTGCGGCGAGCGAATGGGCGAGCGCACTATCGGCGTCGCGAGCAGGGTAAAACCGGCGTGACGGGCGGGGTGAGTCGTGCGGATTGGGCGTTGAATCATCGGCTGAGATAAGTCCGCATCATGGCGACCGGGCTGTCGGCTTTGGCCTCGGTGCGCACTTCCATATCGAGCGCGCGAAAATTGTTGTCACTGGTGGCCACGCCGCGATAGCGCCAGTACCAGGTGCTGCCCGCCATCTGCTCATCCCCTTCCACCCAGCTGTCGCCGGGCCACTTGTTCTCGAGCTTCTGTTGCACCAGCTGGTTCTCCACCACCCAGGTGGCCAGGGTCTTCTGCTCCAGATAGTTGAGGGCAGAGAGGTGCTCGCTGGCGGTTTTCATCACAGCAAGGCCCGCGATGGCAAATATCGCCAGCGCTACCATCACCTCGAGTAACGTCATGCCACGGGCGTTCATAGCGCCACCTGTTGCGTGGGTTGTTGGCACAGAGGCGGCGCCACCATCACACCGTTCTCAAACAAGGTCATGCCACGGGCGTTCATAGCGCCACCTGTTGCGTGGGTTGTTGGCACAGAGGCGGCGCCACCATGACTCCTTTCTCAAATAAGGTCATGCCACGGGCGTTCACTCGCTCACCTCTTCATCTTCATCACCGGTGAGCAGGGTCAGGCGGCCGAACTCGTCCCCCTTGACGATGCGGGTGTAGCGCACATCGTCATCCTGCTGGGTGAAGGTGAGTACAAACGGGCTCAGCTCGCCGCCCGGGAAGAGCAGCAGTTGCGGTGTGCGCTCCTTCTCGTCGCGCTGCTGCTCGGTCTTTTCGTCTGGGTCCGGTTGCCAGCCAAAGCCTTCCAGCTCCAGTGCCAGCGTCATGTTCTCGGCCAGTTGTACCGGCTCCAGCTGCTTGTCGCCGGTCAGGGCCAGCCACTTGCGATCCTTGGCCTGACGCTGCATAAATTGCCAGCCGTTATCCTCAATGCGAATGCCCACCAGCCGACCATCCATCACCGCATACTCCTGCGCCAGCTGCAGGGTCGCCATCAGGCGGCGCGCCTGCTTGTCCAGCTCACGATCCCCTCTGGCGCCCCCCATGCTGAGGGTGATGGCGGTGGCCACCAGCCCCATCAACATGGCCACCAGCAGCACCTCCAGCAGGGTAAAACCAGCTTGGCGAGCATGCTTCATCGCGCACTCCTTGACCGCATTGTGGCGATATAGTGCCACCCCGTCAGCATGGCGGCACCACGCAACAGCACCTCCAGCAGGGTAAAGCCGGATTGGTGACGAGCAGATGGGGCAGCCCTCATTCAGGCTGCTCCAGCAAGGCGGGGTGAATGCGGTGGCGGCACATCACTTATTGGAAATCCTTCAGGTTCCAGTTGCCGATGTCGTCATCGGTACCGGCTTCACCATCCAGACCCATGGAGAAGATGTCGAGCTTGCCAAACTGGCCCGGGCTCAGCAGCTGGTACGGGTTACCCCAGGGATCTTGCGGCAAGCGCTTGATGTAGCCGCCATCGCGGTAGCTGCGGGGGGCCGGATCGATGGAGGGTTTGGTCACCAGCGCGTCCAGACCCTGTTCGGTGGTCGGGTAGCGGTTATTGTCCAGCTTGTACATGTCGAGTGCGTTTTCCAGCGCCACGATATCGGAGACCGCTTTCTGCTGGTCAGCCTTCTCTTTGTTGCCCATCAGGTTGGGCACCACCAGACTGGCCAGAATGCCGAGGATCACGATGACCACCATGACTTCCAGCAGGGTAAAACCGGATTGACGACGCTTTTGCATTGCTATGACTCCCTAACGAAATGAGATGGGATAGCCCATCAGAGATTGAAATGGGTGGGTTCGACAGGCCGCCAGCGGGGCAGTCGAACGCCGGAAACTTACATGTTCACCATATTGTTGAGCTCGAGGATCGGCTGCAGGATCGACATCACGATAAACAGCACCACCCCGGCCATAGAGACCACCAGCAGCGGCTCGAACACCCCGAGGGCGATGTTGACCTGGGATTCAAACTCCCGATCCTGGTTGTCCGCCGCCCGCTCCAGCATGCTGTCGAGCTCGCCGCTCTGCTCACCCGACGCGATCATGTGCAGCATCATGGGCGGGAAAATTTTGGTCTCGGTCAGCGCCTTGCGCAGGCTGGTTCCTTCGCGTACTCGCTCTGCCGCCTCACCAATACGGGTGCGGGCAAAGTCGTTGGAGAGCACTTCGCCGGAGATCTTCATCCCCTCCAGCAGCGGCACCGCACTGGCGTTGAGAATGCTCAAGGTTCGGGCGAAACGGGCGGTGTTGAGACCGCGACTGACCCGACCAATCACCGGCAGACCAAGGATCACCTGATGCCAGTGGCGGCGGCGTTTCTCATCGGTCAGCCACCAGCGCCAGACAAAGCTGCCGAGGAAGATCAGCAGCAGGAACCAGAGGCCGTAGTGCTGCATCAACTCGCTGGTGCCGATGAGAAAGCGGGTGGTAGCCGGCAGTTGTTGACCCATGTGTTCAAATTGGGCCACTACCTTGGGCACCACTGCGGTGAGCAGGATCGAGATCACCCCGACCGCCACGCAGGTGAGCACGATCGGGTAGATCATCGCCTGCAGCAGCTTGGTGCGCATATGCTGGCGCTGCTCGGTGTAATCGGCGAGCCGGTTGAGCACTTTTTCCAGATGGCCCGATTTTTCACCGGCCGCCACCATGGAGCGAAACAGCTGGTCGAATACGTGGGGGAAGGCCCCCAGCGAATCGGCCAGCGAATAGCCTTCCACCACCTTGCTGCGCACCGTGGCCACCAGACTGCGCAGGTGGGCTTTTTCGCACTGCTCGGCGACCGCCCGCAGCGCCTCTTCGATGGTGAGACCGGCACCGACCAGGGTCGCCAGCTGGCGGGTGATCAGGGCCAGCTCGGCGGTGCTGGCGCCACGGCGGAACAGGGCAAAACGGGTCGCTTCCCGCTTCGCCTTCTCGGTGGTCTCGTTCACTTCAAGGGGGGTGAGCCCCTGCTCGCGTAGCAGCTGGCGTACCTGGCGGGCCGAGTCGCCCTCCATCACCCCGCTCTTGCTGCGCCCCTTGTTGTCGAGGGCCTTGTATTCGAATGCCGCCATATCAATCTTCCCGGGTCACGCGCAGCACTTCCTCAAGGCTGGTCTGCCCCTTGAGTACCTTGTCGATGCCATCGCGGCGAATGCTGGGGGTGTGGCCACGGATCAGCCGCTCGATGGCCAGCTCGCCGCTGGCGCTGTGGATCGCCTCGCGCACCGCTTCGTCGATCACCACCAGCTCGTGAATGCCGGTCCGGCCACGGTAGCCGGTGTGGTTACACTGTTCGCAGCCCACCGGGCGCCACACCTGCTGATCGGGTGCCAGCTCGATACCCATCGCCAGCCGCTCCTGCTCGGTGATGGGGCGCGGGGTGCGGCAATCGGGGCAGAGGGTGCGCACTAGCCGCTGGGCCAGCACCGCCAACAGAGATGAAGAGAGCAGGAAGGGCTCGATCCCCATGTCCCGCATCCGGGTGATGGCGCCGATGGCGGTGTTGGTGTGCAGGGTTGACATCACCAGGTGACCGGTGAGGGATGCTTGTACTCCGATCTGGGCGGTCTCCAGGTCCCGGATTTCCCCCACCATCACCACGTCAGGGTCTTGGCGCAAGATGGCGCGCAGACCGCGAGCGAAGGTCATGTCCACCTTGCTGTTGACCTGAGTCTGGCCCACCCCTTCAAGGTCATATTCGATGGGGTCTTCCACCGTCAGGATGTTGCGATCCCGCGAGTTGATCTCCGAGAGCGCCGCGTAGAGGGTGGTGGACTTGCCTGAACCGGTCGGGCCGGTCACCAGGATAATGCCGTGGGGCTTGCGAATAAGTTCGCTGATGATGGTGCGGTTGGGCTTGGTCATGCCGAGCTGTTTGAGCTCGAGGCGTACGTTGTTTTTGTCCAGCAGACGCAGTACCACCCGCTCGCCGTAGCTTGACGGCATGGTCGAAACCCGCACGTCGACGGCGCGGCCGCCGATCCGCAATGAGATGCGGCCATCTTGCGGTACCCGCTTCTCGGCGATATCCATCCGCGACATGACCTTGATCCGCGATACCAGCAGTGAGGCCAGTTTGCGATGGGGGCGCAGGATCTCCCGCAGCACCCCATCGATGCGAAAGCGGATCACCAAGGCTCGCTCGAAGGTCTCGATATGGATATCGGAGGCCTCTTCCTTGATCGCTTCGCTCAACATGGCGTTGATCAGGCGAATGATGGGGGCGTCGTCATCGGCGTCCAGCAGATCCTCGCTTTGCGGCAGCTCTTCGGCCAGCGCAAAGAAATCCATCTCGTTGCCGAGATCTTCCATCAACTGGCGTGCCTCGGAGGAGTCGCGCTGGTAGTGGGCCATCAGCAGCTCTTCAAAGGTGTCGTTGTCCAGTTGCTCTACCGTGAAGGCACAGCCCGCCACCCGCCGCACTTCCAGCAGGGCTTGCGGGGTGACGCCGGGGCGGCACTGCAATATCGCCAAGCCCGCCCGCTCCATCAGGATCACCCCGAAGTTGCGGGCAAAGGCAAAGGGCAGCTCGGGCAGGGGCGCAGGGCCTACCCCCCCATCGAGATGATAAGCACTCATCAGGGCTTACCCTGCAAAAATGGCGTGGCGGTATCGACGTTGTGCTGGGGCTGTTGCAGCTGTGGTTGTGGCTGAACTTGCATCTGCTTGAGTCGCTGTTCTACCTCTGGCGAGAGCATCACATCTTGTCCGTAGGTGGGTAACACCTGACGGGTAGGTGACGTCAAATAGCTATCCTGGGCGGCAGCATTGAGCTGTTCGGCGCGGAACAGGGAGTACTTGTTGCTGGAGATGCCGGAGTAGACGTTGGCATCGCGCAAAATGGTCGGGCGGATAAAGACCATCAGGTTACGCTTTGAGGTGGTGTTGGAGGTGGAGCGGAACAGGTAGCCCAGCACCGGAATATCCCCCAGCAGCGGCACCTTGGAGATCTGCTCCTTGGTCTGCTCGTCCATCAAACCACCCAGCACGACGGTTTCGCCACTCTTCACCATTACCGCGTTTTTGACGATGCGGGTGTCAAAGGTGGGGCCAAGGTTGGCGGTGCCGGTCGCCTGGGTCTGGGCGACGCTGGAGACCTCCTGCTCGATATTGAGCAGCACTGAATCCCCTTCGTTGATCTGCGGCGTCACCGTCAACTTGGTACCGACTGTCTTGCGCTCTATGGTGTTGAACACCTGATCGCTGGTGGTGGAGCTTTGCGAACCACTCTGGACCGGCACCTCCTGTCCGACGTTGAAGGAGGCCTCCTTGTTGTCCATGGTGACGATACTCGGAGTAGAGAGAATATCGTTCTTGGTATTGGTCGACAGTGCCGTGACCAGCATGGCCCAATCACCTTTATAGAAACCGGCTGCCATGCCGTTGAAATCTTTCAGCAGATTGGCAGCGGTGTCAGTCTTGCCCTTGTCGTAGTCCTTGCCTGCGGCGATAGCCCCACCGAGCGGCAGCCCGCTGTTGGTGAACTGGGTACCGCCGCCGTTGGCGTTGCCCCATTGCACCCCGAGGTTGAGGCCGTCACCATCCTGCATTTCGACGATGATCGCCTCCACCAGCACCTGGGCACGGCGAATATCGAGCTTGGCGACCACCTGCTCAAGCTCGGACATCACATCCGGCTGAGCGGTGATGACCAGCGCATTGGTGGTCTCATCGGCAGAGATGGCCAGCTTGCCACCGCCGATGCTGGCGCCACCCGTGGTTGCACCGCCCCCTTTCTTGTCGGCTTCGATGCTGGTGCTGACCCCCTTGAGCACCTCGACCATGTCTTTGGCCTTGCCATATTTGAGGTAGAAGACCCGGGTATTGCCCTGGCTTTGCAGGTCGCGGTCGAGTTGGCGCACCATCTGGATGATGCGGGCGCGCGCTTTCGGCTCACCACTCACCACCACCGAGTTGGTGCGCTCGTCGGCCACCACCTTGGGGGAGAGCAGCAGGGAGGCGGTGCCACCCTGGGGGTTGCCATCCTTGTTGAGGTTGGTCACCAGCCGCACCATTTCGCCAGCCGAGGCGAACTTGAGCTTGATGATGTCCACATCCTGATCGCCGGCGCGGTCGACCCGGTTCACCACTTCCACCAGCCGATTGACCACGGCGGCGCGGCCGGTGATCAGCAGCACGTTGGAGGGCTCGTAATGCACCACGTTGCCACCACCGGCGTTGTCGTTGAGCTGACGCAGCAGGGGCGCCAGCTCACGGACCGACACGTTGCGCACCGGTACTACCCTGGTCACCATCTCGTCGCCCACCCCCGGATTGCTGCCATCCACCACCGGAATGGCGGAGGTTTTGGCATCCCGCGAGCGCAGCACCTTGAGCACCCCGTTGTCCATCGGCACCACGGCGAAGCCGTAGACGTCGAGCACGCTCAGGAAGAACTGGTAGTACTGCTCCTCATTGAGCAGATCGTAGCTGCGCACGTTGATCTTGCCGCGCACCGAGGGCTCTATGATGATGGTTTTATTGAGGTTCTTGCCCACCGTATTGATGAACTCTTCAATGTCGGCATTCTTGAAACTGGCCGAATATTCGGTAGCCCAAGCTGAGCCCGCCATCATCAGTGCCGCTGCGATAGTGGCCAGACGCCAGCCTTTTCCTTTAGTGGTCATTCTTGGTACGACTCCAAATCATTATTCTGACAAGCGCACATAGACGTCGAACTGCTCGCCCTGCCGCTCAACGATCACTGTCAGTTCGGTGGCGCCAGCCATCTGCTGCATGGCCTGCATGGCTTGCATGTTGTCCCGTAAATCCAGCCCGTTGATGCTAATGGCCAGGTCATTGGCCTGCAGCCCGCTCTGGTTGAAAAGTGCTGGATTGTTGCCCGGGTTGAGGCGATAGCCGGTCATGCGGCCATCTGTCTGCACCGGTGAAATATTGAGGTAATCGGTGATCTTGCCCGGATCGGCCATCAGCTCGCTGCGCAGGGCGCTGAGGGGGGCGGCGTTATCGGTTTGCGGCAGCGGCTTACCGTACTCCTCGCCGTCCAGCATCAGGGTTTCGTCACGGCCATCCCGCTCGATGATCACCCGATCGGAGAAGACCTGGCGGATCCTGGCTTGAGTGCCGTCAATCATGTCACCGACACCATAGGAGTTTTGAATGCCGGACATGGCGATGATGGCGATGGATTTAGCGGGATCGGAGCTTGCCAGCACTCCGTTGAGCTGGGCATTGAGCTGGGTGCGCGGGGCATTGGCCGCCACTGTTGCTGCTTTGTTCTGCGCCTGTTGCAGGGCTTTGCCAAACAGCGCCAGACGGCTTATCTCTCCCAGTTCAAGGCGTGGGCCGCTCTGGCTGGCCGTGGCTACCGGTGTTGGTTGCCACGGCTGGCTGGTTTGCGGGCTTGCTAGGGTGAGCAAACGCCAGGTCAGTGCGGCGCTCTGTTGCGCCAGCATCAGCAGCAGAACCAGAAAAATCACCTGGGTGACTCTGGTCATGGGGAGCCGCCGGCACTGGGCCAGCAGCAGGGGCAAGATCTCATCCCTGAATCGTAATGTCATATTAATCAACAAATTCCAGGTTCTGGGGGCAGCTGCGTATTGTGTACGGCCGCTGGCCGCGACACAACGGCACTGAGCACACCAATCAGCAAAAATGAATATTTCATCACACTAAGCCTGAATGGGTGCTGATAAAAGTAACAGCCTGCGTCACTACTGCCCTGCATGATGCTCGCCAAGATGGCGCCAAAGATGACGCTGTGCAATTTATGCGTTATCCGCGCCAATCCTGCAGCGCCTTGAGGGTGACGCTCTGTCCACCCACATCCAGCACAATGTATTGCTGCTCTATGGTGGCAAGGTGCACGCCGGGTGCCACTTCGTTGCCCTCACGGTATTCGCGGCCATTGAGCACGACGGCCCGCTTGGCCGCATTGGATGAGAACAGATGGGAGCCGTAGCTCAGTGTTGGCACTTGCTGGCGTATCGACTGTGGAGCAGCAGCCAGTGCCATCAATTGAGCCGGTTGTACGTTCTGAGCGGATGCCCCGGGGGTCTCTTGCAACGGGGTGTCGTTGAGGGCTCGCATCAATTGCTCGGCCAAGCTCAAAGAGGGTGCCTTGCCCTGGTTGGCTGCGTCGTTTCTGGCCACCGCGCTAGGTTGTACCACCGGCTCAGGCAAGGGGGGCGGCAGTGGCCGAGTGATCATCGCCTTGGGTTCGACCCGCACGAAAGGAGGGGTAATTACCTCCTTTACTTCCACTTTTTCTTCAATGGGGCGATTGTGCAGCAGATGCCAGCCATAGTTGGCGGCCATACCCAGCAGCAGTGCCAAGGGTGCGAGCAGCCAGCCGATGCGGCGGGGGTTGCGTTCTTCTTCACGGGGCATTGGCAACCCCATGGCGGGGATATGGGCGCTCTGTTGCGGTTGCTGTGCGCGGTGCAGCGCCTTGAGCAGGGTAGACATCAGGAGGCATCCTCCAGTCTGGGCATGGGTTCACCTGAGAGGGCATTGAGGCGCAACAGGGTATTGCTGCCAGCAATGCCGTCGGGGGTCAGTCCCTGATCTTGCTGGAACCGCTGCAGTTTGCTTTTGAGCTCGCCATCGAAACGGCGCACCTTGCGTTCGGGCTGTTGCAGCGCCCGGCTCAGGGCGTTGTCGAGCCACTGGACCTGGGTTTGTCCGGCATTGCTGGCAATCAGGCTGACACCCCCTTTGGGCATACGCCAGAGCAGGGTGTAGCTGCCACCCCAGTTGTCGGTGAGCCACTGCCGCTCCACCTGCCAGCTTTGGCTGCCGATCATCAGGCTGGCCTTGCTCGGCCCCAGATTGACCAGGGTCGCGTAATAGATACCACCAGTCTCGTCGGTAAGCGTGATCATGGCGGGATGTTGCAGGGCACGCAGTTCATCGAGGCTTGCCTCTCCCTCCTGACAGCGCAGGCCAGCACGGGGTGCGTTGTCACAGGTCGCCTCGAAAGAGTCGACCTCATAGCCCCAGACTTTGTAAAGATTCTGCATGGCGCTATCGGGATCGATGGCCTGATTGATCGCCTCGGTCAGTTGTTCCTGCTGCTCGTCGGTCTCGTCGATGGTGACTGGCACTTCGACCTTGACCACCGGGCGCTCGGGTAATACGCCAAAGAGTTGCCAGCCCCACCAACCTGCGGCCACCAGTAGGGCGCCCGCCAGCGTTATCATCAGACCGGAGATCCAGCTCCCCTCGTCTCGCACCCCGTTTACTTCAAACGCCGCCTGACTGATATCGCTATGGACTATTTTGTAGCTGCCACGGGAGAAGGCGGCGATCAGCGCGCGATCGCAGATGAGGTTGATAAAACGGGGGATGCCACCACTCAGGCGGTGGAGTGTCTTGATGGCTCTGGGGGTAAAAATTGGTTGCACGCAGCCAGCCACCTGCAGCCGGAAACGGACATAGGCATCCACATCAGGGTGCGACAGGGGCAGCAGGTGATAGCGGGCGGTAATGCGTTGGGCCAGCTGACGCAGCAGGGGTTGGCGCAGCATCTGCTGCAGCTCGGGCTGGCCAATCAGCACCACTTGCAGCAGTTTTCGTTCGTCGGTTTCCAGGTTGGTGAGCAGACGCAACTGCTCCAGCACCCCGGGCAGCAGGTGCTGGGCCTCATCCACCAACACCACACTACGCTTGCCTGCTGCCAGGTTGGCCAGCAGGTGATCGCGGATCAGGTCAAACAGCCGCTTGATCCCGGCATCGTCAGGGTAGGGGAGTTGAAACTCGTCGCAGATGGCGGCCAGCAAATCCCGCTCGGTCAGAGAGGGGTTGAGGATATAGGCGATCTCGGTCTCTGCCGGCAGTTGCTGCAGCAGGCAGCGGGAGACGGTGGTCTTGCCAGTGCCCACTTCGCCGGTCAGCAGTACGAAGCCGCCGCCATCTTGCAATCCATAGTTGAGGTGAGCAAGGGCTTCGCCGTGGCGCTCGCTCATATAGAGATATTTAGGATTGGGCGAGATGGAAAACGGATGTTCCGAGAGGCCGAAGAACTGTGTGTACATGAGGGTATTCTTTTGTAGCCGGCGACAGATGAAAAATGTCTCCGGATGATAGCAAACCTCGCTTTCATTGGAAGCCATCATTGGCGAAGGAGGGAAAATTGCGGCCTTTTCCTACCATCTTGTGATCCCGGTTGTGCCATCGGCACGAACCCGGATCACAAAATGACAAAAAACATCTGTAAATAAGGGGAAATATCAATATCTACCCGGCGTGGAAAATGCCGCGCTCAGCGCCGCTGAACCGGCGATTGTCAGACCTGTTCGCACACAATTTTATGACGCCAGTTGCCCTGTCAGCCATCACGGCAGGTGCACGGGATGCCCATGCTCAGTGGTGATCCTGAAACTGCGCGGCAATCTCCCTAAACTGCGCCTCGCAGGCGAGAAAAGCCGCGACGATGCCGGGCTCAAAATGGCTGCCGCTCCCTTTCACGATGATCTCTTTCGCTTCCTCATGGCTGAAGGCGGGTTTGTAGACACGCTTCGAGATGAGGGCATCGTAGACATCTGCCACCGCCATCAGCCGCCCGGAGAGGGGAATGTCCTCACCCGCCAGCCCTGCCGGATAGCCGCTGCCATCCCACTTTTCGTGGTGGGTGAGGGAGATCTCCCGGGCCAGCCGCAGGAAGGAGTTGGAGCCCAGCTGTGCTTCGGCACTGGCCAGCGCATCGGCGCCGATCTGCGGGTGGCGCTTCATGATGGCGAACTCCTCATCGGTCAGCTTGCCCGGTTTGAGCAGGATGGCGTCGGGAATGCCCACCTTGCCCACATCGTGCAGAGGGGCTGATTTGAACAGCAGATCAATGGTGGCGTCATCAAGCGGGTAGCGATCCCAATCGCTGCGACTGAGGTATTGCGCCAGCGCCTTCACATAGTGTTGGGTGCGGATGATATGGGCGCCGGTCTCGTTGTCCCGGGTCTCTGCCAGCGAGGCGAGGCCGAGGATGGCCACGTCACGGGTCAGGTTGAGCTCGTCGCTGCGGGATTTCAGCTCGCCGATCATCTGATTGGTGCTGGCGGCGATCAGGCCAAATTCGTCATCCCGGGTGACCGGTACCCGGGCGTCGAGATCACCACACTGCACTTGTGCCATGGCGCGGGTCTGATGGCGCAGGGAGAGGCCAAGATTGCGGCCGTAGCCGTGAATGATGAGGGCGAGATAGCTGAAGGTCACCGTCATCACGAAGGCGATCTCCCACAGGATGTAGTGCTGGGCATCGAGCCTCGGCAGGCTGCGCCCCACGGTCACCAACCACTCCAGATCCTTGTTGAACAGTAAGAAGAAGACACTCCCCAACAGGGTGAGGGTCGCCAGGGTGAAGAGGGTGAACTTGCGCTGCAGCGGCATGGTCAGCGGGTGGGTCAGCGCCAGACTCCGGGCATTTTCCCGTATTTTGGCCTGCAGCCAATCACGCGCCAGGGTCAGATCGGCCGCCACCAGAAAGCCGAGGGTGGCCATCCCCAGCAGTACCTTGAGGTGGCTTTCCAGCGGAAAGTCGTGGGTCAGGGCGTGGTAGCCCGAGAGTAGCAGGGCACCGAACAGGTAGAACCCCACTTCTAACCCGAAGCCGCCGAGCCCGTTGCCGTTGTCACTGTGCCAAGCAAACCAGTAATGGCGTAGGGCGAACATGATGGTAAAAGTCACCAGCGCCGGTCCCAGCAACTGGGGCAGGGTCAGACTCTCGAGAAACGGGCAGACTTGCCAGCCATAGAGACAAAATAGTGACAGGGTTACCCCGTAGTGCAGGGCGCAGCGCCCCGTGATCCTCTGCATATATCCACCCATGTTTCTGATTGCCGGTTATTGTTATGGCTGCAGGGAGCACATCTGTTACAAGCGTTGCAGCAGCAGGCTACCGATCGAATAGCCGGCGCCAAACGAGCAGAGCACGCCACGGTCCCCCGCAGAAAGGTCGCGATTGTACAGATGAAACGCGATGATGGAACCCGCCGAGCTGGTATTACCATAGCTATCAAGAATGACCGGCGCCTCCTGCTGGCTGGCATCGTGACCGAGCAGCTTGCGGCTGATGAACTGGTTCATGGTGAGGTTGGCCTGATGGAGCCAGAGTCGGCTCAGGCTTTCGGTGGGCCAGCCTTGCTCTTCTAGCTGGTTGGCGATCTGGTCGCACACCAGCGGCAACACCTCCTTGAACACCTTGCGCCCCTGTTGGCGGAACAGCTTGTCATCGCCATAGCGGGTACGCGGGCTCAGCCGGTTCAAAAAGCCGAAGTTGTTGCGAATGTTGTTGGAGTATTGGGTCACCAGCTTGCTGGCCACCAGTTGCCATGGATTGGCGACCTGGCAATCGGCTTCCCGCTCCAGCAGCACTGCGGTGCAGGCATCGCCGAAGATAAAGTGGCTGTCTCTATCCCGAAAGTTGAGATGCCCCGAGCAGATCTCCGGATTGACCACTAGCGCCAGTCGGGCGGTGCCTGCCGCCAGCATGTCTGCTGCCGTCTTGATGCCGAAGGTGGCGGAAGAGCAGGCCACGTTCATGTCAAAGGCTATGCCGCTCGCCCCCAGATAGTGCTGCAGCTCGATGGCCAGCGCCGGATAGGGGCGCGGCATGTTGGACGCTGCCACTATCACCAGATCGATCTCCCCCGGCTCGCGGCCAGCGGCGATCAGCGCCTGCTCGGCGGCGGCCACCGCCATCTCCACCATGATGGAGGGCATTTCATCGGGTCGCTCCACCAGCAGTGGTTGCATGATGTCGGGGTTGAGCACCCCCTCGCGGCTCACCAGATAGCGGCTCTTGATGCCGGAGGCCTTCTCGATGAACTCGCTGCTCGAATGCTGCTTGGCAGGGAGCTGGCCGGCATCGATGGCGGAGGCGTTCTCTTCGTTGTAGAGATCCACATACTGGTTGAAGGCTGCCACCAGCTCTTCATTGCTGACGGCAAAGGGTGGGGTATAGAGGCCTGAGCCACTGATCACGATAGAGGTCATCTTTGCTCCTCGCCGGGTGCGTTCCCGGCTTGTCGGTTTATAGGGTAGAGAGGGTTACAGCTGGTCGATCGCCGCAGCGAGACCCGCCAGGGTCAGCGGATGCATCCGCCCGCCAACCACGTCATTCATCAGCTTTATGGAGGGGTGCCAAAGCCACTCCCGCCGCGGAATAGGGTTGATCCACACCAGCTTGGGAAAGTGCTGCTGCAAGCGGGTGAGCCATACCTGACCCGACTCCTCGTTCCAGTGCTCAACGGCACCGCCGGGCCAGCTGATCTCATAGGGGCCCATCTTGGCATCCCCCACCAGGATCACCCGGTAGTCGCTGCCGTAGGTGCGCAGCAGCCGCAGGGTGTCGAACCGCTCATCAAAGCGGCGGGCGTTGTCCTGCCAGACGAAGTCGTAGAGGCAGTTGTGAAAGTAGAAGTACTCCAGATGCTTGAACTCGTGGCGCAAGGCAGAGAAGAGGCGCTGCACCTCGGCCACGTGGGCATCCATGGAGCCTCCCACATCGAAAAAGACCAATAGCTTGACCCCGTTGTGGCGCTCGGGCCGTAGCTTCACATCGAGCCACCCTTGGCGGGCCGAGCTTTTGATGGTGTCGTCGAGATCCAGCTCGTCGGGATTGCCTTTACGCACCCAGCGTCTGAGCTTGCGCAGCGCCAGCTGGATGGCGCGCTGGCCGAGCGGCGAGTCGTCGCTGAAGTTGCGATAATGTCTGGCTTCCCACACCTTGACCGCCTTGCCGTGCTGGCCCTCTCCACCCATGCGAACCCCCTCGGGGTGAAAACCGCCATGGCCAAACGGGCTGCTGCCGCCAGTGCCTACCCACTTGTTGCCACCAGCGTGGCGCTCCTTCTGCTCGCTTAAGCGCTGGTTGAGGGTCTCCAGCAGCTTGTCGAGTCCGCCGAGGGATGTAAGCAATGCCTTCTCCTCAGGGCTCAGCAGTCGTTCGAACTCCTTGCGCAGCCACTCCTCGGGCAGGCTCTCCGGCAGCAGGGGAATGGCGTCCAGCCCCTGATAATATTCGGCAAAGGCGCGGTCGAAGCGATCGTAGTGGGCCTCGTCTTTCACCAGCAGGCAGCGGGCGAGCTGGTAGAACTCATCCATATCGACAGTGACCAGCCGGGCGGCCAGCGCGGCGTGCAAGTCCAGCAGCTCGCGCAGGCTGCACGGGAGCTTGTGGCGGCGCAGGTGGGTAAAAAAGTCGATCAGCATGGGTCAGCTGCCGCGCCGGGCCAGAAAGGCGAGCTTCTCAAAGAGATGCAGATCCTGCTCGGTCTTGAGCAGGGCGCCGTAAAGCGCGGGCACCAGCTTGCCCGGCTCGCGGGCGCGCATCGCCTCGGGGGCGATATCGTCGGCCAGTAGCAGACGGATCCAGTCCAAGAGTTCTGAGGTGGAGGGCTTCTTGCGCAGCCCCTCTACCTCGCGCAGCTCGAAGAAGAGATCCATCGCCTCGCCGAGCAGGCTCTCCTTGAGGTCGGGGTAGTGGAGTTTGACGATGGCCTGCATCTCGGCCTTGTCGGGGAAGCGGATGTAGTGGAAGAAGCAGCGGCGCAGGAAGGCATCCGGCAGCTCTTTTTCGTTGTTGGAGGTGATGATGACCACCGGGCGCTGGCGCGCCTTGACGCGCTCGCCGGTCTCGTAGACATCGAACTCCATCCGATCCAGCTCCAGCAGCAGATCGTTGGGGAATTCGATGTCGGCCTTGTCGATCTCGTCGATCAGCAACACCGGTCGCTGCTCGGCACTGAAGGCCTGCCACAGCTTGCCCTGGCGAATGTAGTG
The DNA here is from genome assembly GCF_006243315.1 of Aeromonas sobria. Classification (GTDB taxonomy): domain Bacteria; phylum Pseudomonadota; class Gammaproteobacteria; order Enterobacterales; family Aeromonadaceae; genus Aeromonas; species Aeromonas sobria_A. Next base: position 125,601 of record NZ_NKWE01000019.1, on the reverse strand, counting down.
GCTGATATCGGCCACTTTAGGGTCGCCGAGCTGGGAGTCGCGCAGCCGGGCCACCGCATCATATTCGTAGAGCCCCTGCTGGGCCTTGGTGGTGGACTTGATATGCCAGGCGATAAGATTGGTGCCGAGATGGTCGGCGACCGCTTCCGCCAGCACCGTCTTGCCGGTGCCAGGTTCCCCTTTGATCAGCAGCGGCTTTTCGAGGGTGATGGCGGCATTGACCGCCATTCTCAATGCATCGGAGGCGAGATAATCGCTGCTTCCTGAAAATCCCATAACGTCGGTTCCTTTGACGATTGGCGCCCGGAATCAGGGGCCAGAGAGAATAAGCTCTATATGTTGTAATGCCATATGGTTATAACGAATAGTCACTTCTCATTCAGAAACCACAGGGTAATCTTGTTTCATCGTCGTAACAAACACAGGGATAGCACCATGAGCAAAATTTTTGAGGACAACAGCCAGACTATCGGTCACACCCCGCTGGTTCGCCTCAACCGTGTTACCAAAGGCCGCGTGCTGGCCAAGATCGAGAGCCGTAACCCCAGCTTCAGCGTCAAGTGCCGGATCGGTGCCAACCTGATCTGGGATGCTGAGAAGCGCGGCATCCTGACCAAGGGTAAGGAGATCATCGAGCCCACCAGTGGTAATACCGGTATTGCTCTGGCGTTTGTTGCGGCGGCTCGCGGTTATGCCATTACGTTGACCATGCCCGCCACCATGAGCCTGGAGCGCCGCAAGCTGCTCAAGGCGCTCGGTGCCAATCTGGTGCTGACCGAAGGGCCGCTCGGCATGAAGGGGGCCATTGCCAAGGCCAACGAGATCCTCGAATCCGAGCCGGGCAAGTATGTGTTGCTGCAACAGTTTGAAAACCCGGCCAACCCGGAGATCCACGAAAAGACCACAGGTCCCGAGATCTGGGATGCCACCGATGGTGAGGTGGATGTGTTCGTGGCCGGGGTCGGTACCGGCGGCACCATTACCGGTGTCTCCCGTTATCTGAAGCAGACTAAAGGCAAGGCGGTGGTCTCTGTTGCGGTCGAACCGGCCGAGTCGCCGGTCATCAGCCAGAAGCTGGCCGGTGAAGAGATCAAACCGGGCCCCCACAAGATCCAGGGGATCGGCGCCGGCTTTATCCCGGGTAACCTGGACTTGTCACTGATTGATCGGGTTGAGCAGGTCACCAGCGACGAAGCCATCGAGATGGCCCGCCGTCTGATGGAGGAAGAGGGCATTCTGGCGGGTATCAGCTCGGGAGCCGCGGTAGTGGCGGCCAGTCGTTTGGCAGAACTACCAGAATTTGAAGGAAAAACGATTGTCGTGATACTGCCGAGCGCGGCGGAGCGTTACCTCTCCAGCGCCCTGTTTGCCGGGGTATTCAGCGAGCAAGAGCTGCAACAGTAACTGATCAGATTTTGTCAAAGAAGCGGCGCTCTCAGGAGCGCCGCTTCTTTATGGGCTAGACTCAGCGCCAGTTAGTGTCACTTGTTTCTTATTTTTTGGGGTAAAATAACAAGTTCCTGCATGAGAAAAAAAGCAGACATCGTGCGGCAAATCTCATATCCTGTGCGGCGTCACGCGGTGTTTGCTGGCTTGGTATCACAAAGTAACAAAGTGTTATTTTTCGTTATAAAATAATTTCAGGCCAGTCCTGATGCGGCTTGTAGCCCAATAACTGAAAATTGCCAACCAGCGCGCCGATTACTGCACAGAAACTTGACCTGGATTAAGCTATTGCGGGTCTGCTTTCGTTACTTTACAACATATCCATACTGACACGGTGGGTCAGGGCGCTTCAAAACCGACCAATCCACTAAAAAATATCAATAATATGGGGTGAAACCATGTACGAGAAGTCTGTTGTTATCACTGCTGAAAACGGCCTGCACACCCGTCCGGCAGCTCAGTTCGTGAAAGAAGCCAAAGAATTCCAAAGCGAGATCACTGTGGTCTCCGGTGGCAAGTCCGCCAGCGCCAAGAGCCTGTTCAAGCTGCAGACCCTGGGCCTGACCAAGGGTACCAACGTGACCATCCAGGCCGATGGTCCGGACGCTCAACAAGCTGTTGAGAAGCTGGTTGCCCTGATGGACGAGCTGGAGTAATCCAGCTTTATTCCTCCCCCACAGTCGTTTTAATAGGAAGGATTATGATATCTGGCATTCTTGCGTCCCCCGGTATCGCATTCGGTAAGGCGCTTCTTCTTAAAGAAGATGAAATCGTTATCAATCAGGGCAAAATTTCTGCCGAGCAGATTGATGTCGAGATCAACCGTTTCCTCGAAGCTCGTACCAAGTCAGCTGCTCAGCTGGAAGCCATCAAAACCATGGCCGGTCGCACCTTCGGTGAGGAAAAAGAGGCCATCTTCGAAGGCCACATCATGCTGCTCGAAGATGAGGAGCTGGAAGGGGATATCAGATCCTTCATCAAAGACAACAAGGCTTCCGCTGACAAAGCCGTTTATGAGGTGATCGAACAGTACGCCAAAATGATGGCTGATCTGGATGACCCTTATCTGCGTGAACGCGCCACCGACTTCCGTGACATCGGTACCCGTCTGGTGAAGAACGTACTGGGCATCGCCGTTGTCAACCTGAGCACCATCGACGAAGAGGTTATCCTGGTCGCCAAAGACCTGACCCCGTCTGAAACTGCTCAGATCAATCTGAAATATGTGCTGGGTTTTGTCACCGATATCGGTGGCCGTACCTCTCACACCTCCATCATGGCCCGCTCTCTGGAGCTGCCGGCCATCGTAGGCACCAACGACATCACTGCGCGTGTCAACAATGGTGACCTGCTGATCCTGGATGGGATCAACAACCAGATTATTGTCAATCCGACCGCTGAACAGCTGACCGAGGCCAAGAAGTTCCAGGCCCAGTTCCAGGCCGAGAAAGATGAGCTGGCCAAGCTGAAAGACTTGCCTGCCATCACCCTGGATGGTCATCAGGTCGAAGTGTGCGCCAACATCGGTACCGTCAAGGATACCGAAGGTGCCATCCGCAATGGCGCCGAAGGCGTAGGTCTGTACCGTACCGAGTTCCTGTTTATGGATCGTGATGCGCTGCCGACCGAAGACGAGCAGTTCAAAGCCTATAAAGAAGTGGCCGAAGCGATGCCGGATCAGCCGATCATCGTGCGTACCATGGATATCGGCGGCGACAAAGAACTGCCGTACATGAATTTCCCGAAAGAGATGAACCCTTTCCTGGGCTGGCGTGCCGTGCGGATCTTCTTTGACCGCGCAGACATCATGAACGCTCAGCTGCGGGCCATTCTGCGTGCGTCTGCCTTCGGCAAACTGCGCATCATGTTCCCGATGATCATCTCTGTCGAAGAGTTCCGTAGCCTGAAAGCAACGGTAGAGACGCTGAAAGCCGAACTGCGTGCTGAAGGCAAAGCCTTTGATGAATCCATCGAAGTGGGTATCATGGTCGAGACCCCGGCTGCGGCCGTGATGGCTCACCATCTGGCCAAGGAAGTGGATTTCTTCAGTATCGGTACCAACGACCTGACCCAGTACACTCTGGCTGTCGATCGTGGTAACGAGATGATTTCCGCCATGTACAACCCGTTGTCGCCCTCCGTCCTGACGCTGATCAAGATGGTTATCGATGCGTCCCACGCCGAAGGTAAGTGGACCGGTATGTGTGGTGAACTGGCCGGTGACGAGCGCGCCACCCTGCTGCTGCTGGGTATGGGTCTGGATGAGTTCTCCATGAGCGCCATCTCTGTACCGCGTATCAAGAAGCTTATCCGCAACACCAACTTTGAAGATGTAAAGGCAATGGCCGAGCAGGCACTGAGCTTTGCCACTGCAGCTGAAATCGAAGCTTGCGTAGATAACTTTATTAAGCAAAAAGCAGTCTGCTAACATCGGCTGCAAGCAGCGACAAATCATCTCTAGGAGCTTTACTATGGGTCTGTTTGATAAACTGAAGAAACTGGTTTCCGATGATAGCTCTGATACCGGTGGCATTGAGCTGTATGCCCCGCTGTCAGGTGAAATCGTACCGATCGAAGATGTGCCTGATGTTGTCTTCGCCGAGAAGATCGTGGGTGACGGTATTGCCATCAAGCCAACCGGCAACAAGATGGTTGCTCCGTGCGATGGTACCATCGGCAAGATTTTCGAGACCAACCACGCGTTCTCTCTGGAATCCGACTCAGGTATCGAGCTGTTCGTTCACTTCGGTATCGACACCGTTGAACTGAAAGGTGAAGGTTTCACTCGTATCGCTCATGAAGGCCAGCAGGTCAAGCGTGGCGACACCATCATCGAGTTCGATCTGGCCATTCTGGAAGCGAAAGCCAAGTCTACCCTGACGCCGGTTGTCATCTCCAACATGGATGAGATCAAAGAGCTGATCAAACTGACTGGTGCAGTGACTGTGGGCGAGACCCCGGTTATCCGTATCAAGAAGTAATGCCCGGCTGGCGCAAGCCAGTTGCTGCAATAAAAAACCGAAGCCTGGTGCTTCGGTTTTTTTATGGCCGGGAGTTGGCTCCCCCTTCTGGCCACTACTCTATTGTGCCGAGATGACAACCCGATTACGCCCCTGTGCCTTGGCTTGATAGAGGGCCCGATCGGCCATCATCAGCAGATTGTCGAGGCTTTCATGGCTCCTTGATGCATATATTGCATGCTTTACCATAGGTCAGAGCCCCGGGGTGGTAAACCGATTTATAGCGGCTGCGGGATGGGGTTTTCTGATCTGTCTGGTGGTGCTCGCAGGGGGATGAGACAGCCTGAACATGTTTGGATTGAACTCTGCTTACAAAGGTCTTTGTAGATAGCGGCAACCGGTCTTTAAAGGCTGAGATATCCATGATGGTAGGCCTGGAACTGAGGTGTTATGCCAAGATTAGCCTTTCAACACATCATTGAGAGATAGCCATGAAAAAGCCGCTCACCTTGGGTGAGCGGCTTTTGTCATCAAGTCATTGCAGCTGGCTATCAGGCTGGCTGCTTGCCATCTTCAGCTGGAGGCGGCAGGGCGGTGGAGCTGGACTCCACCTTCTGCTCTTCGCCCTGCATGTTCTTGATATAGACATCCATCTGGTTAAAGGCGATCTCGATGCCATTCTCGCGGAACAGCTGATCGATCTTGCGGTTCAACTCGTCCACCGCCGGGTTGCGATCACCCAGTTCGCTCACGAAGAAGCGCAGCTCGTGATCCAGGGTGCTGGCGCCAAAGGTGAGGAAGTAGACGATAGGTGACGGGTCTTTCAGCACACGGCTGTTCTCATCCGCAGCCTGTTTGAGCAGGGTGCGGGTCAGCTCCAGATCCGAACCATAGGCCACACCGACTCGCACAATCACCCGGGTGACGGTATCACTGAGGGACCAGTTGATCAGCCGTTCGGTCATCAACTGCTGGTTGGGGATGATCACCTCTTTGCGGTCGAAGTCGGTCAGGGTGGTGGCGCGGATACGGATCTTGGAGACGGTACCGGAGAAGGAGCCGATGGTGACGGTGTCACCGATCCGTACCGGACGTTCAAACAGGATGATGATGCCGGAGACGAAGTTGGAGAGGATCTCCTTCATACCGAAACCGATACCGACCGACAGACCACCCGCGACCCACTGCAGTTTGTCCCACTGCACGCCCATCATGGAGAGGGCGGTCAGCGTGCCCACACCAATCAGCAGGTAGTTGAGCATGGTGGTGAAGGCGTAGGCAGTACCCTGGGCCAGGCGCAACCGTGAAAGCACCAGTACTTCCAGCAGACCCGGCAGGTTGCGGGCCAGTGACCAGGCACCACCGAGCATGAGGAAGCCGATCAGCACATCACTGAGGCTAACCGGGAAGAGGAGGGCATTGGCGCCGGTTCCTTCGCTCTTGTGCCACAACACCATGCTATCGAGGTAAGAGAATACCGCCACCAGATCAGACCAGAGCCAGTAGAAGGCCACGCCGAAGATCACCAGCAGCACGGTACGGGTCAGGCGCAGGGATTGCTGGCTGACATCCTCCAGATCCATCGGCTGTTCTTCAATGGATTCGCCACCTTCTGCATCTTCCTGAGACTTGTGATCACGTTTGGCGACTGCACGGCGATAAGCCAGGCGACGGGCGGCCAGCTCCAGACCACGCAGGGCGGTGCGGTAGATCAAGCCCCAGGTAATCAGCAGGTAGAAGGATTCGATCAGGCGACCGGTCAGCTTCAGTGCTGTGTAGTAGTAACCAAGCATCGCCAACACGATGAGTGCCACTGGCGCCAGTGCCAATGCGATAGCGATGATCGACTTCTGCATGCTCGCCTCGCCCTTGATGCGGGCGCGGGAGATGGGGAACACCAGATAGGCGGCTAGTCCCAGCAAAGAGAGGGTCATGGCCTGGCCAATCACGTCGTTGCCAAGCGTCGAGGGTTCAACCACCGCTTTGGTCGCGAGCATGATCAGCGGCAGCAGTGGCAGCCAGAGGTAGCGCATGCTGGTGTGTGTGGCCTGCAACTCGGCCTTCGGGATCCGGAAGTGGGATTCGGCGATGCCACCCGGACGCATCACGGCCAGATAGACACTGAATACCAGATAACCGAGGGCGAGGTTGAGGGTGATCTGGAACGTCAGTTTCGGGCTGAGCAGACCGCAGTAAGTGACTAACAGGCCGCCAGCCAGAATAAACAGGCTGCCAGGCAGGCGATGCAACAGGGTGAACAGCAGCGCCTTGGGGGTGTGCCACTGGCTGTCTTGACGGAAGCGACCCAGATCTTTGGTGATCCGCTTCTGTTGTTCGATAAGGATGGGGCGTTTCCACATCAGCAGCCCCCCGATCAGCAACAGCGGGAAGGCCAGTATGGAGACCGCCAACAACTGGGAGCGCCAGTGCTTCCAGTCGGGCTTGAGCACCCAGTCTGAGGCTTGTTTGTAAGCCTGGGTGGGCCAGTTGATAAACCACTTGCCGTCGATAGGCTTGTTGCTGCTTACCCAGAAGATGTGCTGCTGCAGGGTAAACTCGATGGCCGCATGGGTGCGGGCCAGCTGCTGCTGGGTCAGCTGCAGGCTGATGGCGTTGGTGAGCTGGCTGTCGAGTTGGCGGTTGAGCTGGTCGAGCAGGTTGATCCGGGTATCGAGCAGCTTGGCAAGGCTGGCCTTGTCCTCCTCGCTGACCGGATCCTTGCTGCTGGCAATCAGGTTGTCCAGATAGAGGTTCTTCTGGAACAGTTGGTCACGCTGCTGGCTCAGTTCGAACTGGGCCATATGCAGATCGGCGATCTGCTCTTCCAGATTCTTGACGGCGATTGCGGGGGCCGCCTCCAGTTGCTGGTAGAGCTGATAGAGGATACGAGAGAGCAGCAGATTGCCTTTGAGCATCTGCACCTGTTCGTTCAGGTTGCGCTCGGTCTGGATGCCGCGTTCTAACCAGGTCTTGGCTTGCAGGTTTTTTTGTACCAGCGAGTTGAGGTTGCTGGTGGCGTTGACCAATTGCTGACTCAGCTGGTGGTTGAGTTCCTGCTCTTTTTGCACCAGCGGGTTATCTTCGCTGGCGACCAGTTCACCGGTCTGTTCGGCCGTTTTTTCGGTGTCGCCAAGGCGCTTGGCACTGCTCTGCTCCTGCAGCAGTTGCAGCTTCTGCTCTTCGCTGGCGAGGCGGGCACTTTGATAGTCGCGCTGTTTGACCGCCAGATCCTGCATGCTGGTACGGTTATCCAAATCCTTTTGCAGGATCGCCAGTTGCAGATCCAGCAGAGCGGATTCGGCGTTCAGCTTCATCTTCTCGGCACTGCTGACCGTTTCGCCTGCATTGAGACTGCTGCGGATCTCCTGGCTGCGCTGGTAGGCGCGGCTCATGCTGGTCTGAGCCCGTTCCGGCAGGGTCTGCAGAGTGGTCAGCTGACTGCCAATGGCGCCGAGCGCCTCCTGGGCCTCCTGCATGTTGGCCAGCACTTCCGGCTGGCGGCTATCGAGCTCCGCCAGACTCATGCTGGCGTATTCGCTCTTGATCTGCTCGACGCTCTTGCCCTTGGTCAGGGTATCGATTTTGGCACTGATCTCGTTGAGCTCGGTGGGCAAGCTGCGGATGCGCTGGGCCTGGGTTTTAGCTTTGGCCTCTTCCTTGTCGATGCTGTCGAGCAGGGCAAGGGTTGCGGTCAGCAACTTCTGATCCTCTTGCTGGCTGACCGTCGGTGTTTCTGCTTTCGCCAGGCTGTCCAGCGTGCGCTGAACTGTGGCTCGAGAGGGTACATCTTGCGCCATGGCGAGCGGGGTGCAGAGACTGGAGATTAGACAGAGCAGCGGCAACAGGGTGGCCGAGACTCTTTTAAAACGTATTGAGGGCATATAACTTCCGGGTTATTACACGGGGCGCGGGAAACTTCCCACATAGATTAAATTGGCGTGGATTCTAACACCGGGATGGTCTGGTAAGCAGGGGGAGGGATAAAAAAAACGGCGCCTGAAGGCGCCGTTTTCAAGTTGTTCAGCTCTGATTAAAGAACGTGAACAGAAGCGGTGTTGGTAGTGCCGCTCGGTACCAGCGCACCGGAGACCATGACAACTACGTCACCCTTCAGGCCCATACCGCTTTGCAGCGCAGCTTCTTTACCGATGCGATAGAAATCGTCGGTAGAGGCGATGCTGTCAACAACATGAGCAACCACACCCTTGGTCAGAACCAGTTGGGCAGCAGTTTTCTTGTTGGTGGTGATGGCCAGGATCCAGGCTTGCGGGAAGTACTTGCGAATGGCTTTGGCAGATTTGCCGCCTTCGGTAGCAACAACGATCAGCGGGGCGTCCAGCTTCTCGGAGGTCTCTACGGCACCTTTACAAACGGCTTCGGTGATGCGCAGCTTGTTGCTGTCATTGGCAGCAGACAGGTTGGATTGCATCACGGCATCGGTACGCTCGCAGATGGTGGCCATGATGGTCACGGCTTCCAGCGGGTACTTACCCTTGGCGGACTCACCGGACAGCATCACTGCGTCGGTACCATCCAGCACGGCGTTAGCCACGTCGCCAGCTTCGGCGCGGGTCGGACGCGGGTTCTTGATCATGGAATCCAGCATCTGGGTGGCAGTGATAACCACTTTACGTGCCTTGTTGCACTTGGAGATGATCATCTTCTGGGCGAAGATAACTTCTTCAACCGGAATTTCTACACCCATGTCGCCACGAGCAACCATGATGCCGTCGGAGACAGCCAGGATCTCGTCGAAGTTGTCCAGGCCTTCCTGGTTTTCGATTTTGGAGATGATCTGGATGTTCTCGCCACCGTGGGCTTTCAGGTGCTCACGGATTTCCAGTACGTCTTCTTTCTTACGGATGAAGGAAGCTGCAACGAAATCAACGCCTTGCTCGCAACCGAAGATCAGGTCGCGCTTGTCTTTCTCGGCCAGTGCCGGCAGCTTGATGGAGACGCCCGGCAGGTTAACGCCTTTGTTCTCGCCCAGATCACCGTTGTTCAGCACTTTACAGATAACTTCGCGCTCGGTGATTTCGATAACGTCCAGACCGATCAGGCCGTCATCAACCAGGATGCGGTTGCCGACGCGCAGGTCGTTGGCGAAACCGGCATAGGTCACAGCTACTTTGTCTTTGTTACCAACCACAGTCTGGTCGGTGGTGAAGGTGAAAGTCTGGCCAGCGACCAGCGCGACGTCGTTGCCGCCTTCCAGCTTGATGGTACGGATTTCCGGACCCTTGGTGTCCAGCAGGATAGCTGCGTGGGTGCCGGTTTCGGCCATTACTGCGCGCAGGTTGCTGATACGACCGCCGTGTTCGGCGTAGTCACCGTGGGAGAAGTTCAGGCGCATGACGTTCATGCCGGCATCCAGCATTTTGGCCAGCATTTCTTTGGATTCGGTCTTAGGACCGATGGTGCAGACGATTTTGGTCTTTTTCATGTCAATCTTCATGGTTAAGGAATTTCCGCCGAGCAATATACACCAGTTTTTGGAATCTTTTTATGATCCAGAAACAACGTTTTGACCAGATAACGTTTTCTTTTAAGGGATAACGTTTTCCTATTGGTCACAATTTAGGATATACGGCCACTGATCCGGACTGACGGGACACAAATGTTACCACCTGTGGTGGTTTGGCCCGGTTGAGGTTCAGATGTTGTAAAATGACCACCCGCCCACTGTCACCGTCTTGTCACCAGCTTGCGCAAAAATGTTAGTTCATTGGCGCGAGGTGCAGGAGGTCGGGATGAAAAACAGCCATGAAACCGGATTGGCCCTGCTCTTGTTAGGCACCGCACTGCTGTTGGTTCAGGCACTGCCTGGTCACTGCTGGCCTGACAACCCTCGTTTGCTGGCGATCTTCGCCCATCCGGTGAAAGGGGAGGCTGCCGCCGAGGGGCTGGCGTGGCGCGAATGGCAGGATCATGGCGCCGCGACCCGGATGGCGCTTCGCGCTTCCCGACCGCAGCCGGACGCGCCGCAGCCTTGATATCTATTGCCGCTTCCCGGTCGTGAAGGTGTGAAGGAAGGAGAGAAGGAGTGATATTATCAACCATTGGTTGATAGTGCTTATCTATCTTGCTGGATTGTTCACCTTAAATGGTGGGGTGATAATCGATTCCAACAGCGATATCCCATCCGGTATCGCCCCTGATACCTTGTTGGAGTTCGCTTTATGTCTCTCGCCCCCGTCTGGTTTATCTCTCACGGCGCACCGGATCTGGTGCTGCGTGAGCAACCCGCCACCCGTTTTCTGCGTACCCTGCGTCTGGGTGAGCTCAAGGGGCTGGTGGTCATCTCCGCCCACTGGTTCAGCCGCGAGTTGCAGATCAACATCGAGCCCAAACCGGCCTTGATGTACGACTTCTACGGTTTTCCCGAGCCCCTCTACCGGATGCGCTGGCCTGCCAGCAGCCCGGCGTGGTTGCAGCAGGGGGTGAGCGACCAGTTGACGCTGGCCGGACTGACCGCCACCCCGGTGCGGCGCGAGCTGGATCACGGGGTCTGGTCGCCGCTCTCCCTGATCGACCCAGACAGCGGGATCCCGCTGCTGCAGATCTCTATCCCCGCCAGTTTCACTCCGGCCCAGTTGTGGCAGCTGGGGGAGGTGCTGGGGGCGCTGCGCAGTCAGGGGATTGGCATCCTCGCCTCCGGCGCCATCACCCACAACCTGCGGGCGCTGGGGCCGGAGAATTCGCCGGTGCCAGAGTGGGCCAGCCAGTTTGTCGGCTGGCTGGAGCAGAAGATGGCCGAGGAGGATCAGCTGGCGCTGCTCGACTATCGCCAGCGGGCCCCGGGGGCGGTGGAGTCCCATCCCCACGACGACCACCTGCGCCCACTCTTTGTGGCGCTGGGGGCGGCCGATGGTGTGGCGCCCACCCGGCTGCACGAGAGCTGGGATGGCGGCAGCCTCTATATGGGCGCCTACCGCTTCGGCTGATAGCCTCTCTGACAGCAAGACCCCGCCAATTGGCGGGGTCTTGTCGTTTACGGCGTGATGGTTGAGCCGATGGAACTGGTGATTGAACCGATGCTACTCAGGGGACTCGCACCCGGCTCTCGCCGCCGCCGAGGGCTTCGACCCTGATCTGCACGCCGATCCGCTCCACCAGGGTCTGGACGTGGGAGATGACCCCGATCTGGCGACCGGCGGCCTGCAGGGAGTCGAGGCTGGAGAGCGCCAGATCCAGACTGTCCGGATCGAGCGTGCCAAACCCTTCGTCGATAAACAGCGACTCGACCTGGGTCTGGCGCGACGAGAGGCTGGAGAGAGCCAGCGCCAGCGCCAGCGACACCAGAAAACTCTCGCCGCCGGAGAGGGAGTCCACCGAGCGCACCTCGTCCCCCATGTCGCGATCCACCACCTGCAGCGCCAGATCGGTGCCGGGCACCCGCTCCAGCCGGTAACGCGGTGACAGCTCGGCGAGCTGGGCGTTGGCCTCCAGCAGCAGGCGCTCGAGGGTGAGGCTCTGGGCGAAGGTGCGGAACTTGGCGCCGTTGGCTTGCCCTATCAGATCGCATAGCTGCTGCCAGTGGTCGGCCACCGCCTGCTGGGCGGCCAACTCCTGTTGCAGGCTGCCTGCCTTGAGGGCGGCGACTTCGGCTTGCGCCAGCTTGCTCTTGCACTCGAACAGTTGCTCTTCAAGGGCGCGGCAGCGGGCACCCCGCGCCGCCAGCTGCTCATTCAACAGTGCATCCGGCAGGGCGGCCAGCTCGGGATGGTGTTCCCGATAGCGATCCCGCTTGCTCTCCTCCAGCGCCAGCGCCCGTTGCCGCTCGGCAAGACGGGTACGTGCCTCGCCAAGGGCATCTTCCAGCCCCTGCAGGGCGGTGCGGCGTGCCTTGAGCTCATCGGGGCTGATGGCGAGCAGGCGGCGCAGGTCGTATTCGGCAATGCCAAGGGTGCTGGCGTGGGCAGCCCAGCGCCCCAACACCTCCCGCTTGCGGCGGCTGCTGGTCTGCTTTTCCTGCTCCACATGGGTTAGGCGGGTCTTGAGCTCGGTCTGCCGCTCCCGCAGAACGCGGGCGCCGCTTTGCATCAGCTCCAGTTCGCTGGCGAGCTGTTGCAGTCGCTGCTGCCAGCGGCTCTCGACCAGCGGGATCTCCTCGCCACCAAGACAACCGCTGCGGCTGGTGAGCAGCCCCTGCCGCTGCTGATCATGCTCCTTGTAGTCCCGCTCCAGCTTGTGCAGCAGCTCGCGCTGGGTCTGCAGGCGCGCCTCCTGTGCGCTCAGGGCCGGGGTGAGGCTGGCGATCTCGCTGGCCAGCCGCTCCCACTCGCTCTGGCCGTGCAGCCAGGCTTCGCAGGTTCGCTGCCACTCGTGCCACTGCTGGCTGCCGAGCCATTGGCGCCACGGTTGGCCGCCCATCTGCTCGTCGAGGCGGTGAGCGCCTTGCTCAAGGCGCTGGCGCAGGGTCGCTTCCTGCTCGCCCATTGCCTTCACTTCCCCTTCCAGCGTGATGCGCTGGCGATCGGCCTCCTGCCACTGCTGGTCAAACTGCTGGTGCTGGGCAGTCAGCTGGCTCAGTTGCTGACGCACCCCTTGCAGCTGCTGCTGACCGAGCTGGGCCTGACGCAGCTGCTGCTGGCTTTGGGCCAACCCCTGCTCCAGCGCCTGGCCACGGCCGAGCAGGGTGCTCATCAGTTCATTCCACTCAATGGTGCTCTGGCGTAGCGGCAGCGGATGGCCGAGCAGGGTATCGCCCCCTAGTTGTTGCCAGCGCTGGGTCAGCTGCTCGGCGCGGGCTTCCAGCTCCGGCAGATGTTGCAGACGCACCGCCAGCTGGCGGGCCAGCTCCTGACGCTCGCTCTCGCACTGAATGTATTGATGGTTGAGCCGCTCCCATTCGAGCTCCAGGCTGCGGGCCCGCTCCGCCAGCTGACCCAGGATCCCCGCCACCTGCGGCTGGCTCTGGCTGTAGGGGTGCTCCTTGGCGCCGCACAGCGGGCAAGGTTCGTCATCGCTCAGGATGTGGCGATGCTGCTCGAAGCTGGCGATGGCGCGGGACTGCTCCAGCGCGTGGCGCGCCTCATCCCGCTGCAGGGCGAGCCGCTCGCGGGCTGGCGCCAGCTCTTCGCCGAGGGTGGCCAGCTTGCCGAGTGCCTGCTCCAGCTGGGCAATCTCCTGCTGCAGGCGGCCGTGCTGCTCGCCATGGTTGCGGCCATAATCGGCCAGCTCCAGCAACTGGCGTAGCTGGCCCAGCTGTTCGGTCTGCTGCTGCCACTGCTCCTGCGCCTTGGCGAGACGGCTCTCCCACTGCTGCTCCTGCAGTTCGTGCTGATGCTGTTGCAGCCGCGCCTGCTCCTGTTGCCAGTAGTCACGATCCTGTTGTGCTTGAGCCAGCTGGTGTTGCAACTGTTGCAGGGCGCGCAGCTGGTGATCCCGCAGGGTGAGCAGCTGTTGCAGCTTGTCGGCATCATCGGCCCAATCCTGCATGGCGGTGAGCAGGGGTTGCCACTGACGGGCCACCGGGGCCAGCCCCTTGTGCTCTTCGAGCCAGAGCCCCCACTGCTGGTGGTGCTGCTTGAGCAGCTCAACCTGTTTACTCTGCTCGCGCCAGCCCTGCTCGAGGGTGAGCTGGACCTCCCGCTCCTGCGCCCCCTCCTGCTGGATCTTCTGCAACTGCTGCACTTTTTCCCGGATGCGGGTATCGAGCTCCTGGGCCCGCTTCAGTTCGGGTTGCAGGGCGCCCCATTCGCGCTCGGCGGCGATCTTCTCCGCCAATAGCTGCTGCTCGGTGAGGGCGCTTTGCTGGGTCTGCTCCTCGAGCTTGGCCAGCTCAGGCCCCAACTCGGCGATCACCTTCTCCTGCTGCTGTACCTCAAGGGTGAGGCGGGCCAGCTCGTCGTGATCGGCGCGGGCCACCTGGGCCTGCTCGGCACGGGCAAACTCGTCGCGCTCTGGGGCGGCGCCGCCGTGGGCCTGCAGGGCAGCATCGAGCGCTGCTTGTCCTTCGGCGCAGCCCTGCAGCTGGGCGGTAATGCGGCTGTTGAGGTCGCGCAGATCCTGCATCAGTTGCTGTTGCTGCTGTTCATGTTTGAGAGTGGTGGAGAGGCTCACCTGCTGGCTCACCCACTGCTCGCGGGTGGCCTCGTCCATCAGCGCCACGTCGCCGAGGCGCTGGGCGATGGTGGCCAGCTTCTGCTGCTCTTCCCGCGCCCGTTCATAGGTCTGGATGGAGATGGCGGAGTAGAGCTCGGTGCCGGTCATCCGTTCGAGCAGGGCGGAGCGCTCGTTGGCGTCCGATTTGAGGAAGGCGGCAAACTCCCCCTGTGGCAGGATCACTGCGCGGCGGAACTGCTCCCAGGAGAGGCCCACCAGCTCATCAATGCGATCCTGCAGCTCCCGCTTACTGCCGGAGAAAACCTGTCCCGACTCCACATCGGTCAGGGTGCGCTCCTGTGCCTGAAAGCGCCCCTCCGAGCGGTTGCGCGCCCGGCGCACCGCCCAGCGGGCCAGCCAGATGCGGCCATCACAGCCACGAAACTGTACCTCGGCAAAGCCGCTGGCGTGGCCGCGACTGAGGATGCCGCGCACATCGTTGGCCTTGAGCTTCTCTTCGTCATCCATGCGGCCCACTTCGGCCACGTTCTTGCGATTGGCGATAAAGCGCGGCATCTCGTCGTAGAGGGCCAGACAAATGGCATCGAGCAGGGTGCTCTTGCCTGCGCCGGTATTGCCGGTGATGGCAAACAGGCCCGCGGCGCCGAGCGCCCCCTTGGTAAAGTCGATGGTGAAGGCGCCGGTCAGACTGGCCAGATTCTCCCCTGACAGAGACAAAATTTTCATTGGTTAGACTCCTTCACCTGCTCCAGGATCTCTTCAAACGAGGCGACCAGTTGTGCCTCGGGCTCCCCTTCAAACTGGCGCTGATAGCAGAGACGAAACACCTCGGTGGGGGAGAGCTCATCCAACCTGCGCCGCTCGCGGCCATCGGCCAGCCCTTCGCCAGAGCCCTGATAACTGGTCGTGATGCGGGCCAGCCGCACCGGTTTGTCGGCGATGGCGGCCAGAATCCGCTCGCGGATGCGGGCTTCGGGTTTGGGCAGCAACAGCCGCACTTCGAGGAAGGGCTGTGCTTCTTGTTGGCAAGCGGATAGCGTCAGCGCCTCGATGGCTTGCAGCGCGTCGTCGAGGGTGCTCTGGGGCAGGCGGATCATCTCCACCGCGCGGGGCACCGGGATCCGCTCCAACCCGGCCAGTTTCCCCCCCGCAAAGGTCACTTCCAGCACCTGATGGTTGTAGTTCGCCTCGGCCAGCGACAGGGGCAGCGGCGAGCCGCTGTAGTGCACCCCTTCGGCCGGGCTCTGGGCCAGATGGAGGTGGCCGAGCGCCGTGTAGTCAGCCGTGGCAAACAGATCAGCAGGCAGGGCGTGCTGGTTGCCGCCGAGCACCCGCCGCTCGGAAAGCTCCGAGAGCTGGCCCGCCGCCAGATAGGCGTGGCCCATGGCGATGAGCGGCAGATCTTGCCCGCAGCGGGCGCGTCCCTCGGCCAGCACCTCGGCATAGACCTGTCGTACCCCTTCGATCAGCCTGTCCTGCCCCTCTGCCAGCTGCTCCACCCGCAGATCGCTGCTGCGCAGGAACGGCACGGCGGCGCACCAGGCGGCAATGTTGCCCTCCCGGTCTTGTAGCGGTACCAGCAGACGGTCGGTCTCGAGCTTGCCCTCACTGTCGCGGCTGACACCGCCCACCAGATGCAGATCGAAGGCGCGCAGCAGCTCGTGGGGGGCATCGAGCTTGGAAGGGGAGTCGTGGTTGCCGCCGATCAGCACCATGTTGAGGCGGGGCATCTCGGCGCGCAGTCTGGCCAGAAAACGGTAGAGCTGTTGCCAGGCGCTGGCGGGGGGATTGGCGGTATCAAACAGATCGCCCGCCACCAGCAGGGCGTCGATCTCGCGCGCCTTGAGGGTGTCGCTCAGCCAGTCGAGAAAGGCATCGTGTTCAAAACGGCGGTCGTGACCATGAAGTTGATGGCCAAGGTGCCAGTCGGCGGTATGGAGGATTTTCATTGGAAAGCAGCCCGGTTGCAGGGACGGTGCCAGGGGCACCCGATGGAGACAAGATGAGGATGCCCGGTGCTTTTTTCAAGTAAAACAGCGGGCTGGCATCGATTCAGGCTGGTTCGCAGCACATCCGGTATTGGGGGTGGCCGGTGAGGGGATCGGACTCCTCGGCCTCGATGACAAAACCGTGGCGGCGATAGAAACGCACCGCCTGATCGTTCTCGACAAAGACCCGGGCGTGGAGCGACGCCCCCTGACGCTTGGCCTCCTGCAGCAGGGCATGGCCGACGCCGCGTCCCTGGCGGTCGGGGCGCACGAACAGGGCGGCGAGGTAGTTGTCCACCAGCGCCATGAAACCGAGCAGATCGCCGCGCTCCTCGAATACCCAGATGGCAGCGCGATCGAGGTAGCGAATGCGCAGATCTTCCTGAGCCCGCCACCAGCAGGAGGCATCGACGAAATCGTGGGCCTGCAGGGAGGCCAGCAACCAGATTTCGACGATCTCTTCCATGTCTTCCGGGCGACTGGGCCGTAACATAATTTCATCCTTGTTAACAACTTGCACAACTCGCAGTCTAGGGGAACTTGGTGACCGTTCAGGTGATATAAATGAGACCCTGTGAGGTCGATCGCCCTTTATTTAGCGAGAATGATTGGCTGATCACAAAGCGCCTCTCTAGTACAATGCCCGCCGGACAATCTAGAGACCGAGGACGCCATGTGGTTTAAAAACCTGCAGATTTATCGCTTTACCCGCCCCTTTGACCTGACCGTGGATCAGTTGGAAACCCAGCTGGAAGCCTGTGCCTTCACCCCTTGCGGCAGTCAGGACATCTCCCGTTTCGGGTGGGTCAAGCCCCTTGGCAAATTCGGCTCAACCCTGACCCACTCTGCCTCCGGCCACATCCTGCTCTGCGCCCGCAAAGAGGAGAAGATGCTGCCCGGTACCGTGGTCAAGGAGATGCTGGCCGAGAAGGTAGAGGCGATCGAGTTCGAACAGGGACGCGCCCTCAAGAAAAAAGAGAAAGAAGCGCTCAAGGAGGAGATCCTCCACACCCTGCTGCCCCGTGCCTTCAGTCGTACTAGCCAGACCTTCGCCTGGATCAATCCGGCCGACAATTTGATGGTGGTAGACGCAGGCTCTGCCAAGAAGGCAGACGATCTGCTGGCGCTGCTGCGCAAATCCATCGGCTCCCTGCCGGTGGTGCCGGTGGCCCTCAAGAACCCGCCCGAGATCACCATGACCGAGTGGCTGAACGAGGGTAATCTGCCGTCTACCTTCACCCTGGAAGACGAAGCCGAGCTGCGCAGTGCCATGGAGCACGGCGGCATCATTCGGTGCAAACAGCAGGATCTGATGAGTGAAGAGATCAAAAACCACCTGGCCAACGACAAGCTGGTGACCAAGCTTGCCCTCAACTGGGGCGAGACCATCAGCTTTGTGCTGGGGGATGATCTCTCCATCAAGCGCCTGAAATTCAGCGAAGAGCTGCGCGAGCAGAACGACGACGTTACCAGCGAAGATCCGGCCGCCCGTCTGGATGCCGATTTCGCGCTGGTCACCTCCGAGCTGGCCCAGTTTATCCCGGCGCTGTTTGCCGTGTTGGGTGGCGAAGAGCAGTCCATCTAAGCGGACTGGCGGCTGTGTAGCCTCAGCTATCTCATTGTAAAAACCGCCTTCGGGCGGTTTTTTTGTATCTATTGCGAATAACCATTATTGATAGATGAGTAAGATATTGATCTTGTTCAATAACTTGAGCTGTCAGCGCCAATCGTGACATAGTCCCCCTTCATGGTCATAAAACAGACAAGGAGAGTGTCATGTTGCGCAAACCTCTGGGGCTGGCTGTCGCCCTTGCCCTGCTGGCCGGTTGTGCCAGTGACAACGGCTTTCACTACGCCCCGCCCCCCCAGACGCTGATCGCGCCGGAAGCGGCCAGTGGCTGGACCGACAAACAGGGCTGGCAGGGCCATGACTTCATGGTGGCGGCCGCCAACCCGCTGGCGGTGGATGCGGGCTACCAGATCATCAAAGCCGGTGGCAGTGCCGTTGATGCCGCCATTGCGGTGCAGCTGGTATTGACGCTGGTGGAGCCGCAATCCTCCGGGATCGGTGGCGGGACGCTGCTGCTGGTGTGGGATGGCCGCAAGGTGAGTGCGGTGGATGGTCGCGAGACGGCGCCGGCCGCCGCCACTGACCAGCTGTTTATGCAAGATGGCAAACCGCTGGCATTTTATGATGGGGTGGTAGGGGGTCGATCGGTCGGGGTTCCCGGCACCCTGCGTGCGCTGGCGCTGGCCCATCAGCGTTATGGCAAGTTGCCTTGGGCTGCGCTGTTCGAACCCGCCATCACGCTGGCAGAACAAGGATTTGTAATAAGCCCCCGGTTGGCAACCTTGCTGGCCAAAGATCCCTATCTGGCCCGTGACCCGGAGGCGCGTGCCTACTTCTATCAGGCTGATGGCAGCCCCAAAACGGCAGGAACCCGGCTGACCAATCCGGCGCTGGCCAAGGTGTTGCGCACTCTGGCAACAGAGGGGGCGGACGCCTTCTATCGGGGGTCGCTGGCGGATGCCATGGTGGCCAAGGTGCGCCAGCACCCGACCAATCCCGGGGTACTCAGTGCCGCCGATCTGGCCAGCTATCAGGCCAAACTGCGGGATGGCCTCTGTTTTGACTATCGCCAGAGCGAGATCTGCGGCTTCCCCACTCCTTCATCCGGCACTCTGGCACTCGGCCAGATCTTCGGCATGCTGGAGAGTCGCGATATGGCGGCCCTCAAGCCGATCACCACCAAGGAGGGGGGATTGGCTGCATCCAGCGAGGCTATCCACCTCTACAGCGAAGCGGCGCGCCTGGCCTTCGCCGATCGCAATCAGTACGTCGCCGACAGCGATGTGGTCAGCGTGCCGGTGCAGGGGCTGCTGGATAAGGGCTATCTGGCCGAGCGCGGCAAGCTTATCGGTGAGTACTCCATGGGGATTGCCAAGCCCGGTACGCCGCCGCTGGCGCTGGCTCGCGGCAAGGATGCGACCCCGGAACTCCCCTCCACCAGCCATGTCTCGATCGTCGACCAAGCGGGGATGGCCATCTCCATGACCAGCTCCATCGAGGATGGTTTTGGTTCGCGCCAGATGGTCAACGGCTACCTGCTCAACAACCAGCTGACCGACTTCTCCTTCACCTCGGTGGATGCCGCCGGTCTGCCGGTGGCGAACCGGGTGGAGCCCGGCAAGCGGCCCCGCTCCTCCATGTCACCCCTGCTGGTGTTTGACAAGCCAAGCGGCGAGCTGACCATGACGCTGGGCTCGCCGGGCGGCTCCGCCATCATCAACTACGTGGGCAAGACTCTGCTCGGCACCCAGGATTGGGGCTTGAATCTGCAACAGGCCATCAACCTGCCCAACTTCGGCAGTCGCAACGGCCCCACCGAGCTGGAGGCGGGACGCACCCCCATATCGGTGGTCGAGGGACTGAAGGCCAGGGGGCACGAGGTGGTACTGAACGAACAGACCTCCGGCTTGCAGGGGGTTGAGCGCAACGCTGGCGGCTGGTTTGGCGCAGCGGATCCGCGCCGGGAGGGGATCGCCAAGGGGGAGTGAGGTTCCCATAACAACAAGGCCAGCATGATGCTGGCCTTGTTGTTGATGGCGTGTGGCAGAGGGAGTTACTGGATGCCCGGTAGCTCCACGTCAAAGATCAGCACGGACACTCAGTGGGATATTGCCGCTGGATCGCCCTGTGCGGTTACTGGATCCCCAGCAGTTCCACATCGAAAATCAGCACTGATCCCGGCGGGATTTTGCCAGCGGCGCGGTCGCCGTAGGCGAGGTTGGCGGGGATGTAGAAACGGGTCTTCTCCCCTTCCACCATCAGCTGTACCCCTTCGGTCCAGCCCTTGATCACCTGATTGAGGCCAAACTCGATGGGCTCGCCACGGGCGACCGAGCTGTCAAAGACGGTGCCGTCCAGCAGCTTGCCCTCGTAGTGCACCTTCACCTTGCTGGTGGCGGTGGGGTGAAGGGTGCCGGTGCCCGGGATCAGCACTTCGTACTGCAGGCCGGAGGCAGTGGTGGTCACCAGCGGTTTGTCCTTGTTGCTGGCGAGGAATTCGGCGCCAATCCGCACGTTGTCGGCCGCCAGCTTTTTGTTGTTGCTGCTGGAGTAGAAGTAGTAGGCGACACCGGCAACCAGCAGCGCGATCAGTATGAATTTCATCGGTTTTTCCTGTTCCATGAAATGTAAAAAGTGCAATGAGGGCGCCATCTTATCGCGCACTGCCCCTGATGGCGAGCCACAGGGCGGGAGGATGTGAGCGGGCAGGCAAAGCAGGGTGACGCAGACGTAAAAAGGGGCGAGTCGGTGACTCGCCCCTTGTCATGGCGGCAGCGCTTATTTGGCAGCCACCATCATCAGGGCGGGCAGGGCGAAGAAGAGACCCGCTACATAACCCAGTGCCAGCAGCTTGTTCTCGCTGCCAACCCGGGCCAGCCCTTCGGCGGCGCGTACCGGCAGGTCACGCAGCAAGGGGATGCCATAGATGAGCACCACGGCGAAGACGTTGAACAGCACGTGTACCAGCGCTATGGTCAGGGCCAGCTGGGCACCGGCTCCGCTGATGGCGGTGGCAGCCAGCAGGGCGGTGATGGTGGTGCCGATATTGGCCCCCAGCGTGAAGGGGTAGAGCTGACGGGTGCTGAACACCCCGCCGCCCGCCAGCGGGATCATCAGGCTGGTGGTGGTGGAGGAAGACTGCACCATGATGGTCACCAGCGCACCCGAGGTGATACCGGTCAGCGGGCCACGGCCCAGCGCCTTGTGCAGCAGCTCTTTGGCACGGCCAACCAGCACCTGTTGCAACACTTTGCCGAGCCAGGTGACGCAGGCGAGGATCAGCAGGATACCGATGACGATGGTGGCGATGGCGGCACCCTTGCCCGGCAGCAAGGCAACGGCGCTGTCGATCAGCTGCTGGGCCGGTGCGGTCAGCGGCTTCATGAAATCCATCCCCTTCATCGACATGTTGGCGGAGCCCACCAGCAGGTTGGCCAGCCACTCGGCGCTGTGTTGCAGCAGGCCGAACATCAGCTCCAGCGGCAGGAAGATGAACACCGCCAGCAGGTTGAAGAAGTCGTGCACGGTGGCGGCGGCGAAGGCGCGGCGGAACTCGGCGCGATCCCGGATATGGCCCATGGAGACGATGGTATTGGTGATGGTGGTGCCAAGATTGGCCCCCATCACCATGGGGATGGCCATGCCGATGGGCAGGCCGCCCGCCACCAGACCGACGATCACCGAGGTGACGGTGCTGGAGGATTGCACCAGCGCGGTGGCCAGAATGCCGAGCATCAGCGCGACAAAGGGGTTGTTGGCAAAGGCGAAGATCTGGGCTGCGCCCTCGGCGCCGCCGGAGAAATCTTTGAAACCGTGGGAGATGGCGCCCACGGCTACCAGGATCAGGTAGACCAGTACGATGACACTCATCCAGTTGAACAGGGCGCGGGTCGCGGGCGGCTGTGACAAAGCGTGATGGTGTTGCATAAAGCCTCTTGGGACGGTCGTTCCGTCTTGGGTAGTTGATGACCCGCGCATTTAAGCAGTGGTAAATGACAGAAATATGACAAAGTGACACTTTTATGATGGTTTTATGACTGGGGAGGGGGGCTTTTTCGGTAACTTCTTCGACAAGGTGTGACGGATATGGACGATTATCCGGTCGCCCGGGGGCTATCGGCACAATAAGGCTTGTGATCCCGG
Organism: Aeromonas sobria; assembly: GCF_006243315.1. Lineage (GTDB taxonomy): Bacteria > Pseudomonadota > Gammaproteobacteria > Enterobacterales > Aeromonadaceae > Aeromonas > Aeromonas sobria_A. The sequence continues at coordinate 103,426 of NZ_NKWE01000019.1, read as the reverse complement.
CACGGGACGCTATGCTGCGGCGTTTCTTTTTAGTCGTGGAGTAATAAGCGTGATGCGAGCATTGGTTCTCTCTCTTTCCCTCGGGTTGTTGTCAGTCGGTGTGCAGGCCAAGTCAGTGCTGCAGCCGGATTGTAATCTGGACAAAGCGCTGAAGAACGAGGCGATGGGTGCCTCCGTCGGCGTCAAGGGGCGTTGTGATACCGAGATGCTGATGCGTCAGCAGAAAGAGAAGGCGAAGGATGAGCTGAAAAATGGCACCGCCGATCTGCGTGACAAGGCGAGCGACAGCGTGCAAGGTGCCCGTGATGACGTTAAATCGACCCAGCGCCAGGCCGACAAGGCCCAAGATCAGCTCAAGCAAGTGAACAAGGATGTTAAAGCGGTTGCCAATGATCCGCTCAAGGCGGCAGCAACTGCGGTGATCAACAAGAGTTGATCACGCTCTCCCCTGACGCGCTGTAGCGAGTAAGGGCAGTCACTCGGTGAGATAGCGCCGGTGAAATAACAGAAGGGGAGCCATGGCTCCCCTTCTGTGTATCCCTTATCCGCGCGGGATCAGGCGTCAGCCGCTTCCTCGTACTGACGGAACGGGATGCGGAACACCGCCAGACGCAGGAACAGATAGGTCACACCCAGACCGGCCCAGATCAGCCCCAGCTCCAGGGAGCTCTGCTCCAGGTTGATCCACAGGGCGCCGATGGTGGCAGCGCCGAGCAGCGGCAGCAGCAGGAAGACCACGTGATCCTTGAGGGTCTTGTTGCGCTTCTCGCGTACCCAGAACTGACCGATCACCGACAGGTTGACGAAGCTGAAAGCCACCAGCGCCCCGAAGTTGACCAGCGCCAGCGCGGTATCCAGATCAAACGACACGGCGGAGAGGGCCAGACCGCCCACCATCAACACGTTGATGGCCGGGGTGCGGTATTTCGGGTGGATGTAGCCAAACACCCGCTCCGGGATCATCCGGTCACGACCCATCACGTAGAGGATGCGCGAGACACCGGCGTGAGCCGCCATGCCGGAGGCCAGTACCGCGACCGTGGTGCAGACCAGTACCACCGACTGGAAGAAGGTACCGCCAACGTAGAGGGCGATCTCCGGCAGTACCGCATCCGGATGCTGGAAGCGGGCAAGGCTCGGGAAGTAGAGCTGCAGGCAGTAGGAGACCACCACGAAGATGATGCCGCCGATGAGGGCCGTCAGCACGATCGCCTTGGGGATCACCTTGCCGGCGTTCGGGGTCTCTTCGGAGAGGGAGCTCAGACCGTCAAAGCCGAGGAACGAGAAGCAGAGGATGGTCGCACCGGTGAAGAGGGGCACCATCTGGGCTGACTCGACGTGGAACGGACGGCTGCTCATCAGGGTGCCAGCGCCCTCACCATGATAGATGCCCCATGCCATCAGGCCGATGAAGAGGGTGATGATGGCGAGCTGGATCACTACGATCAGCCCGTTGAAGTTGGCCACCAGATTGATGCCGCGCAGGTTCAGCAAGGTCATCACGGTCACCAGACCGAAGATGAAGATCCAGGGCTCGACGCCCGGGAACATGGCGGTCAAATAGATCTTGGCCAGCAGAATGTTGATCATCGGCATGAACATGTAGTCGAGCAGGGATGACCAGCCGACCATGAAACCGACGTAGGGGTTGAATACTTTCTGGGCATAGGTGTAGGCAGAACCCGCAGAAGGGAACTTGCGTACCAGATGACCATAGCTGAGGGCGGTGAGCAGGATGCCACCCAGTGCCAGTAGATAGGCGGTGGCGACCCGGCCATCGGTGATGTCACCGACGATGGCGAAGGTGTCGAACACAGCCATGGGGGTCAGATAGGCCAGACCCATCACAATCACTTGTGTCAGGGTAAGGGTCTTGAGCAGCTTGGCGTTTTGCGATGCCATTACGCTTTCTCCTCAATCAGTGCCGCAGCACGTGCTTGCAACGAGCGCAGGGATACGATGAATTCGCACACCTGTACATCAAGGGCGCCGGGGTGGCGCATACCGGGCTGTACCGGCAGGAAAGCATTAAAACGCCCCATGGTTATCCTCTCAACGTCGGGAGATTGTTTGGCAATCTCGAATATCACTTCCGGAAATGTTCCGGCCTCTTGTGGTGGGTTTGTACTGCACTTCAAAAATACAAAAACCGATGTCGCAGTGAACATCGGTCCTTTATTGGCGGCGTATTTTGCATTCGTGATGCCCCCTTGACAAGCAATTAAAGGCGCTAAAACGCATTTATTTGCATAAAGGGGTGGCAGGTAAGTGATCACTATCCCGCTGTGGCTGCCGGTGCGCCTTGCGGCTCTTTTTGGGGTAAAAACAGGAGGGTCAGAGAGGGGATGAAAAACCGGCAAATCGTCGCTGCAGGGTGCATTACGCCTGAATATTGATCCGGATCATATTTGCCATGCCCCCCTGATGTGTGAGTCCCGTTATCGAGTGGTCGGGCAGGGTCAGCCAAGGGGGATAAAGGGCGCATAATAAGCCTGAATAGTTAGTCACATTAGTGACTGCGCATATGGCATGCTTCTGCCAAAACCAGCTAATAACGAGACGGCGCAACAGGCTGTTATTTGAAATAAATCACACTTTTGCGACAAACCCAAAGAGCCTGCCGGCTCTTCGGGAGTTGCGATGACCCCAGGGCTGGCCATGAGGAGCTGAGCTGAGCGGAGCATGGCCATTCAAGTCGGCGATGCTGGCCGTCTCTCCCGTCAGGCCATGATATCCAGCTGGGAGCCTTTGCGTTTTTCTTCACCAACCATACTACCCATCTGTTGACCGAGGGGGCTCTGCTGGAATTGCAGATAGCCGGTCAGGTTCTGCTGGCGCTGGTAGCGATTGGCGCTCTGATAGATATCGCCGGTGCTCGGGGCGGCGCTGTCGCCAGTCTCTTGTCCGCTCGCTTGCAAGTAACGATTGATCGCCGCTTTATCCTGCTGGTGGGCGGTATAGGAGACCGCCATGGTTCTGCGGGCGGTTGCCTGCTCCTCGCTCTGCGCCTTCACCTCATCTTTTTTGGCCAACGCTTCATTGCGGGCTTTATTGATCTGCTCGGGTGTCACATCGGGGTAGGAGGGGTATTTGCTGTAGTCGGGCAGTGGCATGGGCTGGGAGGTGATCTGCATGGTGGCTCTTCTCTTCTGAACAGGAACGGCCGCATGATACGTGGCCGGTTTCGTTCAACAAAGCACCACTTGCCGCTTCATCAAGAGTAGGTTCAGCTTCGCGAATAGATTGTTAATTGAACAGTTGCAGAGCAACAAAAAAGGCGCTAAAAGGCGCCTTTCATATGGTTCAACCACAGCCTGATCAGCTAAAGAACCAGTAACCGCGATTGACCAGACGGGTCAGCAGTTGCAGGAAGCCAGCTTGATCGGCGAGCTCCACCATATCTGCCTGGGTGATGATGTCTTTGTCACACAAGAGCGAAATGGCAGCCGCATCTTCGCTCGGCAGAGTCCAGGCTTCGCCGTCGATATAGCACTGCTGGCTCTCGCCGCTGAACCAGACGCTGCGCAGGCCCGGCACCTTGATGGCAGGCTCGCCCTGGGTCAGCAGGTCGGCCACTTCCTCGGCGCTGTAGTCCGGCTCGACCGGATTGACGTCCAGATCGTGCTTGGCCTCGGAGATCATGGCGCCGAACCACTCCTTGAACAGGGTCTCGTCATCGAGGGCCTGTTGCATCAGCTCGCGCAGACGGTGCAGTTCATGAGACTGGATCTCGCCGTGACGGGCACGGGGCTTGAGGTCCGGGTCGCTGTAACGTTCGGTGCGCACCTCGTTGTCGATCAGGTGATCGGCAAAGGAGGAGATCAGCGCCTTGGCGTCCGGCGCGCGGAAACCGACCGAGAAGTTCATGGAGGGCTCGATGGCGTAGCCTTCGTGGGGGAATCCTGGCGGAATATAGAGGATATCGCCCGGCTCCATGATGACGTCGATGATCGCTTCGAACGGCTCGCAGTGCAGCAGGGCGGCGTGGGCAGCAAACTCGTTGAGGGGCAGCGCATCGCCAACCCGCCAGTGACGCTTGCCCAGCCCTTGGGTGATAAACACATCGTAGTGATCGATGTGGGGGCCGACACCTGCGTGGGGGGTGGAGAAGCTCACCATCACATCGTCCAGTCGCCAGCCGGGGATGAACTGGAACGGCACCGCCAGCTCGTTCACCTCGGGGGCCCAATGGTTGCAAGCCTGTACCAGAATGGTCCAGTTCTCTTCGCCCAGATGGTCATAGGATTCGAAGGGGCCGTGGGCAGCATCCCACTTGCCATCAAAACGGGTAACCAGGCGGGACTCTACCACCTCTTCCATGGCCAGACCTGCCAGCTCGTCCGGGCTGATGGGATCCTGAAAGTCTTTGAAGCCGCCCTTGATAAGGAGCGGGCGCTTCTGCCAGTAGTGCTCAAGGAAGTGAGCGATGTCCAGATTGAGTTCGTACATAGATCTTCTCGTCAAAGGGTTCGGCAAAGGGTAAGAGAGGTCTTGCCAGAGGCGACAGCCGGCCTCGGGCAAGCCCTCTTGCACACTGTGTACAGGGTGCCACATAAAATAACCGGGGCCCTGTTGCAGATCATGCACAGGGCCCCGGTCGTGTTACTTATCCGCTTATTTCAGCAGATCAACCAGACGCTGGGCGTCACCGATGTAGTTGGCCGGGGTCAGCTTCTTCAGCTCCACCTTAACCGCTTCCGGCAGTTCGAGGGTGTCGATAAAGGTACGCATCCCTTCGGCATCAACGCGGCGACCACGGGTCAGCTCTTTGAGCTTCTCGTAGGGCTTCTCGATGCCGTAGCGGCGCATTACGGTCTGGATCGGCTCAGCCAGCACTTCCCAGTTGGCGTTCAGATCAGCGGCCATGGCGGCGTCGTTGGCTTCCAGCTTGGAGATACCCTTGAGGGTCGCCTGATAGGCGATCAGCGAGTAACCCACTGCCACACCCAGGTTGCGCAGCACTGTGCTGTCGGTCAGATCACGCTGCCAGCGGGAGATGGGCAGCTTGCTGGCCAGATGCTGGAACACCGCGTTGGCCAGACCCAGATTGCCTTCGGAGTTTTCGAAGTCGATGGGGTTGACCTTGTGCGGCATGGTGGAGGAGCCAATTTCGCCAGCTATGGTGCGCTGCTTGAAGTGGCCCAAGGAGATGTAACCCCACACATCGCGGTCAAAATCGATCAGGATGGTGTTGAAGCGGGCCATGGCGTCGAACAGCTCGGCAATGTAGTCGTGCGGTTCGATCTGGGTGGTGTAGGGGTTCCAGGAAAGGCCCAAGGAGGTCACGAACTCCTCGGAGAACTGGTGCCAGTCCACGTCCGGATAGGCGCTGATGTGGGCGTTGTAGTTGCCGACCGCCCCGTTGATCTTGCCGAGGATCTCCACCGCCATGATCTGCTTGTACTGGCGCTCCAGACGGTAGGCGACGTTGGCCATCTCCTTGCCCATGGTGCTCGGGGTCGCCGGCTGACCGTGGGTACGGGAGAGCAGCGGCATGTCACGATACTCATGAGCCAGACGCTTGAGCTCGCTGATCAGCTTTTCGCAATAAGGCTTGATGACCTCTTCGCGGGCGGTTTTCAGCATCAGACCGTGGGAGTTGTTGTTGATATCTTCCGAGGTGCAGGCGAAGTGGATGAACTCGCTGACAGCCGCCAGCTCAGGGGTCACTTCGACCTGCTCTTTGAGGAAGTACTCCACCGCTTTCACATCATGGTTGGTGGTGCGCTCGATCTGTTTGATACGGGCTGCGTCACTCTCGTTGAAGTTGCTGACGATGCCATCGAGCAGGGCATTGGCGGCCGCGCTCAGGGCAGGGACTTCCGGGATCCCGGCGTGGCTGGCCAGTTTTTGCAACCAGCGCACCTCGACTTCGACGCGAAAACGCAGCAGGCCGAATTCGGAGAAGATAGGGCGCAGGGCATCGGCCTTGTCGCCATAACGACCGTCAATCGGGGAAACAGCAGTCAGCGCGGACAGCTCCATGGGGTGAACTCCTGATGATTTGTGTGGGGGATCCGTATCCACTCGCGCGTTGGCCGGAGTCGTCATCAAGGCCGCTGTGTGGCTGTTCACCCTGATGTCGACCTCGATTGCCCGCGCGCGAGCCGATGAATTAGTAACGTTTGGCCAGCTCCACCATCTTCTTGCGCGCGAAGATGATCTGGGTGCGGCTGCCACCGAGCTGACGCCACAGCACGCAGGCACGAATGCCCGCCAGCAGCAGGGCGCGCACCTTGTGCTGCACCAGCGGCTGCTGCAGGAACAGCGGGGTACCCGCCACCTGAATGCGCGGCCCTATGGGGCTGATAAGATCGCTGTAGATGCTCGCCATGTTGGCCATGATCTGCTCATCCAGCAGATCGAAATGCTGTTGCTGGCGGCCGATCTGGCTGATCCGCTCACCCAGCAGATTGAGAATGTCCTTGCGCTTGGCCAGCTTGCGCTCCAGCGCAATCAGGCTCACCACATAACGGGTCAGCTCGGCGTTCTTCTGGCTGCCGTCGGCTCCCAGCTGTTCGACCAGCGCGCGATAACCGTCGCGGATCGCCAGATGGCTGCCAAACACTTCCAGCGGTTGCTTGGGATCGGTCACCAGTACGCTCGAGAGGCTCTCGCGCAGGGAGGCTTCGTCGCAGTTGCCGTCACGGGCCACCTTCTGCACCAGAAAGGCGGCCTGGCAGATGCCGGCAAAGGCCATTGTTCTGTCTTGGAATTTATCGCTCACGTCTGCTGCCTTGTGTTAAGGATTCAAACCGGATGGCTGAAACGTTGCTCAATGATGCCACCGCCCAGGCACTCTTCCCCGTCATAGAAGACGGCGGATTGGCCCGGGGTGACCGCAGCCTGTTTCTCGTCGAAGATGACCCGGATGGTCAGATCGTCGATGGGCTGGATCAGGCAGGGGATATCCTGCTGGCGGTAGCGGGTCTTGACGGTGCAGCGGCGCGGCTCGCGGATCGGAGTACGATCCACCCAGTGCAGCTGGCTGGCAATCAGGCCGTCGGAGTAGAGGCGGGGATGCTCGCCCTGAGCGACCACCAGCACATTGCGTTCGACCTCTTTGTCGACCACATACCAGGCCTCTTCGGTGGCATCTTTGCGACCACCGATGCCGAGCCCCTTGCGTTGGCCCAGGGTGTGGTACATCAAGCCCTGATGCTCGCCGATCACCTTGCCGTCCACGGTTTCGATGGGGCCGGGCTGGGCGGGCAGGAACTTGGCCAGGAAGTCCTTGAACTTGCGCTCACCGATAAAGCAGATGCCGGTGGAGTCTTTCTTCTTGGCGGTGATGAGATCGAGCTGCTCGGCGATGCGGCGCACCTCCGGTTTTTCCAGATCGCCCACCGGGAACAGGCTCTGACCCACTTGGCTTTCGCTCAAGGTGTAGAGGAAGTAGCTCTGATCCTTGTTGGTGTCGAGACCACGCAGCAGGCGCGGGTGGCCGGTGCTGTCGTCACGGCGCACATAGTGGCCGGTGGCGATGTAGGTGGCACCCAGCTCTTCGGCGGCAAATTCGAGGAACGCCTTGAACTTGATCTCCTTGTTGCACAGGATATCCGGGTTCGGCGTACGGCCAGCCTTGTACTCTTCGAGGAAGTGCTCGAACACGTTGTCCCAGTACTCGGCCGCGAAGTTGATGGTGTGGAGTTTCATCCCCAGCTTGTCGCAGACGGCCTTGGCATCAGCCAAATCCTGGGCGGCAGAGCAGTACTCGTCCGTGTCGTCTTCTTCCCAGTTCTTCATGAACAAGCCTTCGACCTGATAACCCTGCTGCTGGAGCAAGTAGGCCGAGACGGAAGAATCCACGCCGCCGGACATGCCGACGATCACCTTGATTTGGCTGTTGTCTGTCATTAGTCGAAGTTACCAGTTCGTTTAAACGGGGCGTATTCTACCAGAGTTTTGCGCCCCCGGTCACATCTCCATGCGGTAGTTCCCATCAGGAGCCTGACAGCAGGAAATCGTTTTTCTGTTATTGGCCAGCGCGGCCGTAAAAGAGTGTCAAATGGCCTCAAATAAAGGCCTTGAGCGCCGACAGCGGCAGCCGTGTACCCGCCAGATAGTCCTGAATGCACTGCCATACCAGGGGGCTGCGCAGGGCCGGTTTGCACTCGGCGATCTCCTCCAGAGTGAGCCAGTGGCACGCCAGCACATCGCCGTCAGGATCCTCTGGATGGTGCTGACCGGGCGCTTTTTCAAGGTCGAAGATCAATGCGGTCCGGACAAAGGTGGCCTCGCTGTCAGCCGGTTTGAACAGATAGGTGCCAAGCCAGGCGGTCGGCGTGGCGGTGAGCCCCGTCTCCTCTTTCAGTTCGCGGCAGGCCGCTTCAAGCAGGTTTTCCCCCGGCTCCACATGGCCGGCGGGCTGGTTGAAGCGGCGCTGACCCTTTATCTCTTCTTCCACCACCAGAAAGCGGCCCTGCCACTGCACCACGGCGGCGACCGTCAGGTGCGCCTCCATACGGGCATGGCTGGTGGTCGATTGCTCTGCCTGATTGCTCATCATGACTCCTTGTCGTTGCTATTGGGATTGCTCGCGCGGGCCGGTCTGCGTGCCGTACTGCGCCCGCTGCTGCGGGGTTTGCTGCCAGTCGGGCTCTCGGTCGAGCTTGCAGTTGAGCTTACCGTCGAATGAGTGCTGCGGGGACGCTCGTCCCGTTTCGGCTGGTTTGCCCGCCGGGGTGCCTCTCCTGCCGGTTTGGCATTTGTGCCAGAACGCGGTGAGGACGGACGCTGGCGGCTGGCCGACGCTGGCGCCAGCTCGGGGGCGGGCAGGCTGTGGCTCTCACCGGGTGCTAGACCATCGAGGGTCCAGTCGCCGATGGCGTAGCGAATCAGGCGCAAGGTGGGGTGGCCGATATGGGCGGTCATCCGCCGCACCTGCCGGTTGCGCCCCTCGATAATTTTGATCTCCAGCCAGCGGGTGGGGATCTCCTTGCGCTCGCGAATGGGCGGATTGCGCGGCCACACGGCAGGTTCATCCATAATGCGCGCCCCGGCGGGCAGGGTCATACCGTCATTGAGCTCCACTCCGGCGCGCAGGGCGGCCAGTTTCTCTTCGCTCGGGATGCCTTCCACCTGTACCCAGTAGGTCTTGGGGGTCTTCTCCCCCGGCTGGGTGAGGCGCGCCTGCAGCTTGCCGTCGTTGGTGAGCAGCAGCAATCCCTCGCTGTCGCGATCGAGCCGACCGGCGGCATAGATGCCGGGCTCTTTGATGTAATCCTTGAGGGTCTCCCGGCCCGCCTCGTCGGTAAACTGGCACAGCACCATGTAGGGCTTGTTCAACAGCAGCAGCTTGCGATCAGCTGCTGCCAGCTCAGGTTTGCGGGGGGCTGCTGGGCGCGCCATTGTGGTGGTGCGCGCGGCGCCATCACGGGGCGGACGGCCAGGGAGAGAGAGACGGGAACGGGGAGATTTCATCGGATACACACTTCAGACTGTCGATGGCAGCGAGTGTACCACAGGGGGCTGACGGCGGGATGAATGGCAGAGGCCGCAGTGAGAGCAAGATCGCAGACCGACTCTTCAGTTGGCAACAGCTCAGTTGGCAAGAGAGGGCAAACCGGCTTAGCTCAGCAGGCTTTCAATCACGATAGCCTGACGGGCGGGAGCCGAGCCTGCCTGCAACAGGGCGTGGCTGACCACATCGTCGATCATCGCCTGCGCCAGTCGGGTGAGGGGGCGCAGGGTCTCCCGTCCGCTGCCGACCGGTACTGCCAGCAAAATGATGGTCTGCACCGGCCCAATCCGGGAGCCCCACTCGATGGGTTCTGCGCAGTTGAGCAGACTCAGCGCCGGTTGGCTTATCCCTTCGCTCAATACATGGGGCATGGCAAGGCCGGGGCGGATAATGGTGGCAGAGACCTGCTCGCGCCGCTCCACCGCTGCGGTCAGTTTGGTGCGGTCGGTGACCAGCTCGGCGGGCAGCAGATCGATCAGGTGCTCGAGGGCCTCGGCCTTGGTCAGCGGATGGGGGCTGTGGGCCAGCTGGCGCAGGGAAAAATGGTAGTCGGGCAGGGCGCTCGCCAGCCGCAATTCGGCCAGCGCGGCGGTCAGCGGGCGCACCAGCGGTTGGCCCAGTTCGCCGCACCAGCAGGTAAATGCCATGTGGGCCAGCTCGGCATCGCACCCTTCGATCTGCAACTGGCAGAGGTCGCCGGGTTGGGTGGCGAGGGTCAGCAGAGAGAGCTGGTTGCTGGCGATGACAGTCTGGCGCCGGGTGAGGTTGGCGCAACAGATGGAGGATTTGAACATCCCCGCCAGCCGGTTCAACTGTTTGGCCTGGGTGATGCTCATTCCCTGCTGGCAGTAGAAGGTGATCTCGCGGGTCAGCATCAGGCCGGGATCGGCAATCCCTTGAGTACGCCCATGGCGTCCAGCAGCACTGTCTCGAGGGTCACTTGATGGATGGCGCAGCCGAGAAAGCGATCTTTCTGCTCGATCTCGATATCGGAGGCAATCAGCACCAGATCGGCGCTGGCAATATCCCGGGCGGTCAGCATGTTCTCCATGCCCATGGCGCCTTGAGTTTCGACCTTGATCTTGAGCCCCAGGGTGGTGGCAGCTTTTTGCAGGGCATCGGCAGCCATATAGGTATGGGCAATACCGGTCGGGCAAGCGGTGATGGCAACGATCTTCATCAGATATCTGTGATGCAGGCAAGTGGGAGCAACAAGATAGCGCTGGCGGGCTGGCTTTACCAAATGTCCATACAAAAAGTGAGATCTTGATAGGGATATGCCTGCCCCTTGAGCGGCAGGGCAGGCTGATATAGGGCCAGTCGGGTGTCTGGCCTTGCCAAACAACAAGGGCCACCGGTGTGGGTGGCCCTGAGCAATTAGCGACAATCTAAAGGGGATCAGGCGGTCTGGGCGGCCAGCGCTGCGGCTTTCAGCTCGCGCTTGATGCGGCGGATCTTGCGCTCTTCGGCCACAGCCACACAGGCCATCAGCACCAGACAGGCGGCAGCAGCCATGTCGAGGGCGGCGAAGGTGCCTGCCCAACCGGTCAGACCGAAGATGGGGGTGCCATCGGCAATCATGCCCAGACCCAGTTTGGCGAAGCTGTCACCGATCAGATAAGCAAAGGTGCCCTTGACCCCATCGGCTACGCTGATGCCCAGTTTGGGGACGAAGCCCACGGCGGCGACGCCGATCAGCAGTTGTGGGCCAAACACCAGGAAGCCCAGCAAGAACAGCGAACCCAGGAACATGAACGGGGTAGTGGCATGCTGATAGAGACCCAGAGTGGCGATGATCAGTGCCAAGGCGACGCAAGCGACCAGACCACGACGGCCATTGGCCAGATCGGAGAGATAACCCCACATCAGGGTGCCGACCAGTGCGCCCACTTCAAAGAAGGTAAAGCCCTGAATCGCCACCTCTTTGGAGAAGCCCAGCTCCTGGTGAGCGTAGACGGTGGACCACTGGTCGATACCGATGCGCACCACGTAGAGGAAGATGTTGGCAAAGCAGAGCAGCCAGATCACCTTGTTCAGCAGCACGTACTTGACGAAGATCTGACCCTTGGTCAGCTGCTGCTCTTCGGTGGCTATATCTTCTTCACTCGCCACTTCGTCAAACAGCTCTTCCACCTTGCCCAGACCATAGGCTTCCGGTGAATCGCTACCAAAACGCAGGCCGATAAAGCCGACGATCAGCGCGATGATGGACGGGAAGATAAACATGCCGAGCACATTGCCATCAAACAGGTAGTTGGCACCGAACAGCGCCACACCGGCCGCACCGGCACCGCCGACGTTGTGGGAGAGGTTCCACATGCCGAGGTAAGTGCCGCGCTTGTTGCGAGGGGTCCACTTGGTGATAGTGGAGTAGCTGCAAGAGCCACCACAGCTCTGGAAGAAACCACTGGCTGCGTAGAAGAAGATCATCAGGTAGAGGCTAAAACCGGTGCCACCCATGCTGGCACTGAAGCCCAGCATGCACAGCGCCGAGAGGATCAGCATCAGCGGCAGGAACTGCTTGGTGTTCTTGCCATCGGCGTAGTAGGAGACGACTGTCTTGCCCACCCCGTAGGTGATGGAGAAACCAAGGCCGATCATGCCAAGCTCGGTCATCGACAGACCGTACTCCTGGATCATGTCATTTTGCGCAATGTTGAAGTTCTTGCGGATCAGATACATGGTCAAATAGCCAATAAATACAACCAGATAAGATTGCATAAAAGGCTTGAACCAGAGCTTGCGCCGGGCTTCGACCGGCAGGTCGAGGGTCGGAACCCGGACCTGTTGGAGCAATTTCAACATCTTCGTTCATCCTCTGCGAGATAGACGGTATTTCCGTCGCGCCCCTCATTTGTAGATAAATTGTTCGAGGTCACGCCACGGAAGGGGGAACGGAAAGTCAGGGGCTGCCAGCGGTTGCTGCGCTCGACTCTCCATCCATATAAACCCGGGCCCGGCACAGGATGACGGGGCTGGTTGCCCATCGTGGTGCGGGTCACGACATCAGGTGAGGTGACTCTAATCAGAGGGGCAGAAAATGGCTTGAGAGCCATCCCTAGTGGCACTAGGAAATTTTCCTAGTTTTTGCGCTTTCGCGGAAAAAGCGTGAGAAACATCACACAGTGAACGCCAAATTGCTGCCATCTCAGCCAGTTTGCCGCGCCGTGCGCGCCCTTGGTTGCAAGACGTGAGGGAGAGCAGCAAGGAGAGGAGGGCGAAGCGAGAAGTGAGAAGAGAGAAGTGATAAGAGGCGCGAGGTAGGCGGGGCTTATCGACCCCTGTTTCGTGGGGGGGGGGAGCCGGGGAAACGGCCCGCCCGCCGCCGCAAAAAACAAGAGGCCACCCCGTGGGGTGGCCTCCTTTTATGCGTTACGAGCCGCGATGGCGAGGAGGGGCTCAGGCCGCCTTGGCCAGGGTCACCTCGTCACTCTTTTTGACCCGCAGTTTTTTCAGGGCTACCGCTACCATGCCGGTGACGATGGCACCGCAGACCATGCAGAGCAGCGCCAGCAGCGGCTTGTTGACCGCACCCAGCAGGGCCACGATGGGGCCGCCGTGGGCGACGCTGTTGGTGATGCCGAACAGGAAGGCCATCACAGCGGCGGTCATGCTGCCCAGAATGTTGGCCGGGATAACGGCCAGCGGATCACGGGCAGCGAACGGAATCGCCCCTTCGGAGATACCCACCAGACCCATGGCACCGGCGGCTTTGCCTGCTTCGATTTCAGAGGCATCGAAGATACCCAGCTTGCGACCGAGCACGGTAGCCAGCGACATGCCGAGGGGCGCGGCCGGGATGGCGCAAGCCATGGCTCCCATAAACTGGGTCTGACCGGAGGCAATCATGCCGACGGAGAACAGGAAGGCCACCTTGTTGACCGGGCCACCCATGTCAAAGCCGGCCATACCCCCCAGCACGATGCCCAGCAGTACCAGACTGCCACCGCTCATGGAGAGCAGCATGGCGTTGAGGCCGGTCATCATGTCGGCAATCGGGGCGCCGATGATGAAGATAAAGACCGCAGCGATAAAGAGCGACCCGACGATGGGGGCGATCAGGATCGGCACCAGCGGCTGCACCATCTTGTGGTAGTGACGGGTGGCAATCCAGCGCACCAGATAGCCGACCAGCAGACCTGCGATGATGGCACCGATAAAGCCAGTACCGGCGTCAGCGCCGTAGAAGCTGCCGTTGTTGGCGATCCAGCCGCCGATAAAGCCCGGTGCCAGCGCCGGACGATCTCCGATGGCGTAGGCGATATAGCCCGCCAGAATGGGGATCATCAGGGTGAAGGCGGCCACACCCACGTTGAGGATCTGGTTCCACATGCTCCCTTCCGGGATCTGCATGCCGCTCGGGGTCGGGTTGCCGCCGATGGCCAGTGCCAGCGCAATCAACAGACCGCCAGTCACCACGAACGGGATCATGTGGGAGACGCCGTTCATCAGGTAGCGATAGAGATCGGAACTGCCGCCAGAGCTCTTCTCTTCACCCTTTTTATCTTCTTTGCCAGCCACATAGGCCGGGGCTTTCAGCGCCTGCTCAATCAGACCCTTGCCATCCTTGATGGGGGCTTTGACGCCGGTCTTGATCAGCGGCTTGCCAGCGAAGCGGGCCATGTCCACCTGCTTGTCACAGGCCACCACGATGGCGCTGGCGCGGGCAATCTCGTCCGCGGTCGGGCTGTTCTTGACGCCGATGGAGCCGTTGGTCTCCACCTTCACCTCATAACCCAGCTCGCGAGCGGCGCGTTCCAGCGACTCGGCCGCCAGATAGGTGTGGGCGATACCGGCCGGGCAACCGGTGACACCGATGATGAAGCCCTTACTGGTGGTCGGGGCAGCGCTCTGCTCCTCTTTCTTGGCCAGCAGCAGCGCCAGCGCATCGGCCGGGGTTTTGGCCGCCAGCAGCTTGGCGATAAAGCCCTCTTCGATCAGCTTGCCGGAGAGCTCGGCCAGCACCTCGATATGGTGATTGGCGCCACCATCAGGGGAGGCAATCATGAAAAAGAGGTGGGACGGCTTGCCATCTTCGGCGCCGTACTCGATGCCGTTGCGGCTGATGCCGATGGCGACCGCCGGGTTGCTCACCGCCGCGCTCTTGGCGTGGGGCAGGGCCACCCCCTCTTCAAAGCCGGTGTTACCCAGCTCTTCGCGGGCCCACAGATCCTTGATAAAGGCCTGCTCGTCGCTGACCCTGCCTTGCGATGCCAGCAGGCGGGCCATCTCGGTGAAGACCTCTTCCTTTCGCGTCGCTTTCAAATCGAGGTTGATCAGATGTTCATTGATCAAGGTGGTGATCATGGCGCTCTCCCCGCTTCCGGTGACGGAAGCTATGCGTGAGTACGTATCGACGTACTGGATAAAAATGACCTGACTATTATCGCGGTTCGTCCGCCCTTGCCCTATCGGACAAATGTGCTAATCACTGGATTTTTGTGCGCAGCAAAACACGACGTGATGCAGATCCCGTTTTCAGGCAGGACTCGCTATTTTCAGTCGGTATTTATTTTTCTTTTTAAAAACAAATGATTGAGGCTTTTCGTGGCATGGGTGGAGGTTTGTTATGGGTAATATCAATAAATTAATCCCTATCTGGTGATGGATTTTTATGTGGTGAACCAGAATAAAGTAGTGTGATCTTTATCACGCTAACCCCTGTTTTTCTCGACGTGATTAGGATTTTTATGCGCCTGCTGGCCGGGGGGAAGTGGTAAGCGTTATCTATCAGATTTTTCGTCTAAAATCGGTACAGACGTAACCTAATTGCAGGTATCTACCGGAGGCTGGGCTGATGTTTAACTTTAAAATCAAAGCAGAATTACTCGCATGTCAAACGCAGTTGGCCCAGGCCCACGCCTTTATTGATGCCGTCAAAAAGGGGGTGGCAACCATCAGTTTTACCCCGCAAGGGGTTATCCTCGAGGCTAATCCGCTGTTTTTAAGTGTGGTGGGTTATAGCGAGCAGGAGGTGGTTGGCAAACACCATCGGATGTTTTGCGACGCCCACTATGGGCAGTCGACCTCTTACTCGCAGTTTTGGCAGCAACTGGACCATGGCGAGACCCACAGCGGCATTTATCAGCGTTTTGATAAGCAGGGGCGAGAGTTGTGGTTAGAGGCGACCTACTTCCCGGTCAAGGTTGATGGCAAGGTGATCAAAGTGGTCAAGATTGCCGCCGATATCACCGAGAGTTACATCCAGCTCAGCCGTCAGAAAGCCATCGCCTCAGCCCTCGACCGTTCGCTGGCCATTATCGAATTCACCCCCAAAGGTGACATCATCACTGCCAATCAGAATTTCCTCTCCTGCGTTGGTTACTCGTTATCACAACTCAAAGGACAGCATCACAAGCTGTTTTGTGACGACAGCTTTTATCGGGAACAGCCCCATTTTTGGGAGGATTTGGCCCATGGCCAGCTCAAGTCCGGTCTTTTTTTACGCCGGGACAGTCATGGTAACGAGCTCTGGCTGGAGGCAACCTATAACCCCATCAAGGATGAGTCGGGCAAGGTGATCAAAGTGGTCAAGTTTGCCAGTGACGTGACGGAACGGATCAAACGGGCCCAGGCGGTCAGTGAAGCGGCCCGTATCGCTCACACTATTTCTAAAGATACCACCCAGGCAGCATCGACCGGTGCTGATCTGCTCAATGCCTCGGTCGCTCTCTCGAGTGCGATTTCGGAGCAGGTAAGCAAAACCTCAGATTTGATTGGTCAGTTAAATGAGCAGTCAAAAAGCATAGAGGCGATCGTTTCCACCATTAGCAGCATTGCAGAGCAGACCAACCTGTTGGCATTGAATGCGGCCATTGAAGCCGCGCGGGCCGGAGATCAGGGCCGTGGTTTTGCGGTGGTGGCCGACGAAGTACGGCAACTGGCGGCTCGCACCTCGCTCTCTACCGGCGAGATTGCCGCAGTGGTGCAGAAAAACCGCGAGTTGACCGCCCATATCACCAGCAATATCGATGAAGTTGCCAGTAGAGCATTACGTGGCAAGGAGCAGATTAGCGAGGTGAGCAGTGTGATGGCCCAGATTGAGCAGGGGGCCATCAGTGTCACCGAAACCGTCTCCAACTTGGCCATAGATTCTTGAATGGGATTGGCTGTCGAGTAAAGGCACCGTTTGGATTATTACGCCATCGGTGCTTATTTATTGTGCACTTGATATGTGAATCTGAACCCCTCCTGTATCGTCCCTCCATTGTGAATTGTTCTGGTTTGACCTCTTGATTAGGCTTGCCGCCTCATTAATTTTGGAGCAGGAACAGAACAAGATGGCATTACAACAGAAAGGGCGGGCAATGGCCCTGCTGGTTATGGTCGCGAGCATGGGTCTGGGCGGCTGTATGGGGCAGATGGGGCTTTCTGGCATGGTCACCAAGGGCAACCTGAGCGTGGTGGATAACCGCTACGGCCGTGCCGGGGTCTTCGTGTTGCTCGCCCCTGTCTATGGTCTGGCGGCCACTGGCGATCTGTTCGTATTCAATACCATCGAATTCTGGACTGGCAAAAACGTCATCACTGGCAAGTCGCCAGCGCTGGTCGACATGCGTGCCAACTCGGTGATCAAGGTGAACCAGCATCTGGACCCGGCCCTTAAAAAGGTGCCGTTGGCCATGCTGCCGCAGGGTGTGCGCGAAGTAGAAATCAGCTACCCCAACGCACAGAGCGCCGAAATGAAGCTGCATTATCTGGATGGCAGCATCGGCATGATGCGCGGTGAGAAGCGTGGTGAGATGCTGGATATCTATTTCGATGGTCAGCTGGTCTCTACCATGACCCAGGATCAACTTGAGCAGATCCGCACCGCCGCGTAAACGGCTGCGATCCTCAGGTTGGTACTCAAAACGCCCCGCAACTGCGGGGCGTTTTGCATTGTTTTTAGTCCGGCTGCTTGCGATGGGGCGGGGTGAGGATCAGCCCCAGCAGGCGGCGCAGGTGGGTGAGCTGCTCGGTCAGCTGGACGTTGAGCCAGAGGTAGCCATTGATGGCCGCCTCGGTGTTGGGCGGCAGGGTAACCTGAGTCGCGACCTCTTGCAGGCGGGCGATGGCGGCATCCGCCTCGCGCCCGTCGCCGGTTTGCATCATCAGGGCGAGCTGGTTGATCACCTCCTCGGTGGCCTGATGGCAAGTGTGCAGCTCGCGGGTGCTCTGCATCAGGAAGTGACTCTGGCGATCGTTCCAGTAGGTGTTGGCCAGCATCTCCAGGGTACAGAGGGTGTTGCGCATGGTGACCTGCACCGCATCAAACAGCGAGATACTGTGGCGACTCTCCTTGGCCGCGGGGGCCAGCAGGGCCCGTAGTTTGCCGGTCTGGGCCAGCAGCTGGGAGAGATTGTGTTTGAGCCGTGGCCGCTCCAGCACGTTGGGGGAGAGGTGGGTGTGATAGAGCCGCCCCGACTGTTGCAGGATCTGGTGCAGTTGCAGCCGCCAGTGGCTGTAGGCCCGCTGGGGATAGATGCTGCAAAAGAGCAGCGCCAGCAGGGAGCCGAGGATCACATCAGCACTGCGCCACAGCGCCATCTTGATATCCCCCGGCATGGCTCCCATGGTGATGCCAAGGGTGATACCGATCAGCAGCCCCACATAGGGCCGCTTGCCGAGTGCCAGATAGCCGCAGAGGAACATGATGCAACCGCACCAGATCAGGGTGAGCGGCATGGAGTAGATCTCGAGATAAAGCGCTACCACCCCGCAACCGGCGCCGAAGATGGTGCCCACCACCCGCTGCAGGGCGCGGGAGAGCACATTGCCCCAAAACGAGATGGGCCCCATCACCACCACCAGGGTGATCAGCGGCCAGGTGCTCTCCGGCAGTTGCAGCTCCCGGGTCAGCAAAAAGGTGAGCATAAAGGCGAGCGCAATGCGCAGGCCATGGACGATCCGGTAGTGGCCATAGACCAGCAGATCGAGTCGGGAGAGAGGGGCATCAAGACGCACAGTTTGCCTCGTATCAGGTTGCCGATCAGGTGTGTGACGGGGCGCCGTGCATCCGGCCGACGCCCCGTCGGGATTCAGGCCAGTCGTCCTTGCAAGGGGTGGATCCAGACCCGCTCGCCAACGGCGATGCCGGGTTGGTCCGGCACGATTTCGATCAGGCAGTTGGCATCGGCCATCGAGCTCAGAATGCCGGAGCCTTGCGGCCCTGTGGTGCGCACCCGCAGTTGGCCGTTACGGTCCTGATGGAAGATGCCGCGCAGAAACTCGGTGCGCCCCGGGCGGCTCTTCATCTTCTCATCCGCCAGTGCTGACAGGCGCAGCGGCTGCCAGACCCGGCCTTGCAGGCGGGCGATGGCGGGCTCGACAAACTGCAGCACGCAGATCATCGCCGCCACCGGATTGCCCGGCAGACCGAAGAAGGGGGTCTGCCCCAGCTTGCCAAAGGCCAGTGGGCGACCCGGCCGCATCTGGATGCGCCAGAAATCGATCTGACCGAGCTCTGCCAGCACCAGCTTGATAAAGTCGGCGTTGCCCACCGAGACCCCGCCCGAGCTCAGCACCAGATCGGCGCTGGCGGCGGCCTGCTCCAACTGCTGGCGCAAGATGGCCTTGTCATCGGGAATGATGCCAAGATCCATCACCTCGCAACCGGCGGCGCGGATCAGGGCCATCAGGGTGAAGCGGTTGCTGTCGAAGATATGGCCGGGGGCGAGCTGCTCGCCCGGCGCCTGCACTTCGTCGCCGGTACTGAACAGTGCCACTTTCAGCGGGGTACGCACAGTGAGACTGGCTTGACCGAGGGATGCCGCCAGCCCGAGCTGGGGGGCACCAAGCCAGGTACCGGCCGGGATGGCGACCGCGCCCCTGGCGAGATCTTCCCCGGCGAGGCGCACATTTTGCCCCGCCCGGACTGGGGCGGTGACGGTGACCCACTCACCTTCAATCAGCGTCTCTTCCCGCATCACCACGGTATCGACCCCGGGGGGCAGCGGGGCGCCAGTCATGATCTGCACCGCCTGACCGGCCAGCACCGCTTCATGGCGCTGCTGGCCCGCCAGCACTTCCCCCACCAGCTGCCAGCGACCGGCGACGAGATCGTCGCTGCGCAGGCCAATGCCGTCCATTGCCGAGTTGGCGTGGGGCGGCACATTGATGGGGCTTACCAGATCGGCCGCCAGCACGGCGCCGTGGCACTGGTCCAGCGGCTTGTCGGAGCAGGCGTTGTTGGGGGTGATGGCCGCCAGAATGGCGTTGCGGGCCGCTTCTACCGAGAGAAAGCCCTTGCCCGCCTCCGGCTCCTTGGTCTGGCAGCCGTCAAGCCAGCTACAGACGAAGTCGGCAATGGCCGCCAGATCGTTGATATCGAGGCGGGGCAGGCTTATCTCGATCGGCTGATCGCTGGCCAGGGCGATGATGTCGCCATCTTCGGGGAAGAGCAGCGGCTTGCCAATCTCGGCGCGGTGCAGCTCGATTTTCGGGAAGTGCTCATGCTTGAACCCCTCGACCAAGAGCAAGTCGAGGCTGGTTTGATCGAAGCTGGCCAGCAGCTGGCGAAAGTCCGCTTCGGCCAGCTCGGTCTCGCCGTGCGTTGTTTCAGTAATGCGCGCATGGCGGCGGCGGGAGGCCACCATCATCTGTTGGGCGCCGGCCTTACGTAGCCGGTAGCTGTCCTTGCCCGGCTGGTCGATGTCAAAGTCGTGGTGGGCGTGCTTGAGCACCCCGATGCGCAGGCCGCGATCTACCAGCAGGGGGATCAACTGCTCCAGCAAGGTGGTCTTGCCGGTGCCGCTCCAGGCGGCGAAGCCGAGCAGGGGAAGAGTGGGGGCCGGGGTCATGAGGTGACTCCTTGTTGGGGGTCGATAGCCGGGGCAAGCAGACGGGCCTCGTAGGCGGCCAGATCGTCCGGGCTGTTGAGATTGATAAAGGCATCCGGCTGATCGGCAAAGCTCACCACCGCCATATTGTGGCGGGCAAACCAGATATCGATCTTGCGCTCACCATCGGCCAGCGCGGTGGTGAGGGAGGGGAGCAGGGATTTGTGCAGCAGGGCCACCACGGGTTGCAGCCAGTCGCCGTCGTGGGCCACCACCAGCTCGGTATCCGGGGTCAGGGCGGCGCGAAAGCGGCTCATCAGATCCGTTGGCAGGGCGGGGCCGTCACAGGGGACAAACAGCACCCAGTCGTGACGGGCGGCGGCAAGGCCTGCCTGCATGCCCGCCAGCGGGCCGAGATAGTCGTTGTTGTCATCGCTGATGACCGGGGCCAGCGCTTGATAGCGGGGCTGACTGCGGTTGGCGTTGATCAGCACCTCATCCACCTGGGGGCGCAGCCGCGCCAAAACGTGGTCGATAAGGGGGCGTCCCGCCAGTGCTACCCATCCCTTGTCTTCGCCCCCCATCCGGGTGGCGCGGCCTCCTGCCAGGATCACTGCTGATACGGCAACGGGATCAGAGTGGCTGTCGCTTTTTGAAGTCATGTCGCTCGATGATTTTTAAAGGGGTCGTCTCTTGCAGCTGGCCACGGGCGAGGGTCCATTGCCGCTCGCACAGGTCGGTCAACCCGTTGCTCTGGTGGCTGATGACCACCAGGCCGCTGCCATGTTCCCGCAGATCTTGCGCCAATGCGGCCATCAGGGCAACCGAATGTGTGTCCAGATTGGCGGTGGGCTCATCCATCAGCAGAAAGGCCGGTTGCAGCGCCCAGGCGCGGGCCATCGCCAGCCGTTGCCGTTCGCCGCCGGACAAAATACTGATGTGCTCCCGCGCCAGCCCCTCCAGCTCGACCCGGCGCAGCGCCTCGAACACCCGGATCTCGCTGCCGAGCTGTTTATCCAGCGCCCAGGCCACGTTGTCGTGCACGGTGCGATCAAACAGATAGGGAGTCTGGTGCAGATAGGTGACCCGGCCCGGCCCTAGATCCCGCTTGAGCAGCCGGTTGAGCCGTCGTTGCCAGCGCCCCGGCAGATTGGTGTGGCCACGGGTGGGGGCAAGCAGCCCCGCCAGGATCTTGAGCAGAGTGGTCTTGCCCACCCCGTTGGCCCCGTGCAGCCAGATGGCATCCCCCGGTGCGATGGCGAGCTGGTCAATCTCGAACAGCTGGCGCTCGCCAAAACGCATGGTGAGTTGCTGGGCGGTCAGGGCCATGGGGTACTCCTGTTGATACACAGTGGGGGCATGGTCAGTTCTTCAGATAGCTGTGGCCACGACAGGCAGTCAGCAGCAAGTTAAGCAGCAGGGCCAGGGTGAGCAGCACTATGCCCAGCGCCACCCCCTGGGTGAAGGCCCCTTTCTGGGTCTCCAGCGCGATGGCGGTGGGGATGTTACGGGTGAAGTGCAGGATATTGCCCCCCACCATCATGGAGCAGCCCACCTCGGTGACGATGCGGCTAAAGGCTCCGATGATGGCGGCCAGCAGGCCAAAGCGGCACTCGTGCATCAGGCCGATCAGCGCCTTGGGCCAGGAGACGCCCAGGGTCAGGGCGGTCTCCCAGGCACGGCGGTCGCTCTGGACAAAGGCCGCGTGGGCCATGGTGGCGATCACCGGAAAGGCGATCAGCATCTGCCCCACTACCATCGCCTGCTGGGTAAAGAGCAGCTTCCAGTCGCCAAAGGGGCCAGCCCGCGACAGCAGCATATAGAGCAGCAGGCCAATCACCACGGTCGGTACCGACTGCAGGGTATTGATGCAGGAGAGCCAGAGCCAGCGGCCGGGCAACGGCAGATAGGCCAGCGCAAAGCCCAGCAGCAATGCGGGCAGCAGCACCAGCAGCAGGGCGATGCAGGAGACGGAGAAGGAGACCCCCACCACCTGCCACAGTTCGGTGTCACCACTGAACAGCAGGGCGAGGGCCGCTAACGTCGTGTCGAGCAGGGTCGGCATCAGACCTCTCTCTCCTCTCTCATAGTGCAGGGCGAGTAGTGCAGTGCGAGGGCCGTCAATACGGTAGTGTCGAGCAGGGTCGGCATCAGGCGCCTCCCTCAGCGAACTGGGGGAGGGCCATCAGCGTCATCGCAGGGGTCAGGGTTGCCATTATTTCCCGTTGGCATCCGCCACAAACAGCGCCTGACCGGCCACCTTGAAGTTGCCGATCAGGGTCTGGCCATGCTCGGAGACCAGCCAGTTCTTCAGAGTGCGGGCCCCTTCGGTGTTGAGATCCGGGTAGCGCTTGGGGTTGACCAGGATCACCTGATAGGGGTTGAACAGGCGCTTGTCACCCTCCAGCAGCACGGCGAGATCCAGCTTGCTCTGGTAGGCGAGCCAGGTGCCGCGGTCGGTCAGGGTGTAGGCACCCAGCTCGGAGGCCATGGTCAGGGTCGGCCCCATCCCCTGGCCGATGGATTTGTAACCGGCGAACTCGGGTTTGACGTCAGCGGCTTGCCACAGGGTATTCTCCTTGATGTGGGTACCGGACTCGTCACCGCGGGAGATAAAGGTCTGGCCCTGATCCTTGATGGCTTGCAGCCCCTTGGCCGCGTCGTGCAGCTTGGCCAGACCCGCCGGGTCTTTCGCTGGGCCGACGATAACGAAATCGTTGTACATCAGGTGCACCGGCTCGATGCCAAAGCCCGCATCGACGAACTTCTTCTCGGCAGACGGCGCGTGGGTCATCACCAGATCCGCATCGCCATTTTCGCCCATCTTCAGGCTCTGGCCGGTACCGGCCGCCATCACCTGCACCGGATAACCGGTCTCCTTGGTGAACTGGGGCAGCAGCCAGCCCAGCAGACCGGACTGCTCGGTGCTGGTGGTGGTGGCGAGGCGAATTGGTGCTTTTTCGGCGTCAGCATGGGCAGCCCCGGCGATCAGCAGGCTGGCGGCGAGGGAGAGCGCAAAACGTTTGAAATTGGTTTTTATCGTCATCTTGATGCAACTTTTTTTCAGGGTGGATGAGGAGAGGGTAAGCGTAAGCAAGCAGGGTGCCAAACTGTTCCTTTGCCGTTGCATTCAGGGTTTGCCGTTTAAAAACAGAAGCTTATTAGCATCAATCCGGTGAGCTTGTTATCGTTTTTAATAATTGGTGTTGGTACTTTTGATACGGGAAGGACAAAATGTCCCACTAAAGTTCCGGTTATCGGGATATTATCCGACCTTACGTGTATCCAAGGTACTTTTTTCCATGACTGCATCCGTTAGCCGCTGGTCTGCCCTCTCCCTGCTCATCGTTGATGATGAGCCCGGCATGCGCAGCTTTCTGGCCAAGGCGCTGGCCAAGCGCTTCGCCCAGATAGAGACTGCCGCCAGCGTGGAAGAGGCGGAAGCCCTGCGCTGCCGCCTTCACTTTGATCTCATCATCGCCGACATCCGGCTGCCGGGGCGCTCCGGCATCGAGTGGCACGAAGCCATCGACCCCGCTACCCGCCGCAGCGACATCATCTTCATGACAGGTTTCGGTGACATGGATACCGCCCTAAAAGCGCTGCGCCTCGGCGCCAGCGACTTTATCCTCAAGCCCTTCAACCTCGATCAGATGGTGCAGGCGGTGGACAGAGTCATCGAGCGCCGCCAGATGGAGCGGGAGAACCTGCTGCTGCGCCGGGAGGTGAGCAAGTTGTTCCCGCCCACCCTGATTGGCGACAGCGCCAAGACCCGCGAGCTCAAGACGCTCATAGCCAGAGTTGCCCCCTCCAACGCCGCCGTGCTGGTGGAGGGGGAGTCCGGCACCGGCAAGGAGCTGGTGGCCCGCGCCCTGCATCAACTCTCCGGCCGGATGGGGGCCTTTGTGCCGCTAAACTGCGCCTCCATCGCCCCCGAACTGCTCGAAAGCGAGCTGTTCGGCCACGTACAAGGGGCCTTTACCGGTGCCCGCAAGGGGCGAGATGGCCTGTTTCGGGTGGCCCATCAGGGCACACTGTTTCTCGACGAGATCGGCGAGATGCCGCTGGCCATGCAATCCTCCCTGCTGCGGGTGCTGGAGCAAAAAGCCATCCGCCCGGTCGGCGCCGAACGTGAATTGTCGGTGGATGTGCGCATCGTCGCCGCTACCAACCGCAATCTCAAAGCCGAGGTGGAGGCGGGCCGCTTTCGTGAAGATCTCTTCTATCGCCTCAACGTGGTGGCGCTGCCGGTCGCCCCGCTGCGGGATCGGATCGACGACATCCCCGCGCTGGTGCACCACTTTACCCGCCAGCTCACCGCCGAGATGGGGATGGGCTCCTTAAGCTGGACCCACGAGGATGTGGTGGCGATGCAGGCTTATCCCTGGCCCGGCAACGTGCGGGAGCTGCGCAACTTGATCGAGCGCTGCCTGCTGCTGGGCAAGCCCCCCGCCGATTATTGGCAGAGCAGCAAACCCGCCGAACAGGAGGCGAGCGAGGAGGGTTATCCGCTGGCGTGGCCGCTGGCGGAGGTGGAAAAAGCCCACATCCTGCAAGTGGTGGCGAGCCATGATGGCAACAAGTCGGCCGCCTCCCGGGTGCTCGGGGTGGCGCGCAAGACCCTGGAGCGCAAATTCAAGGAGTGGGCCATCGAATGAGGAAGGTTGATTGGATGGGGTGGCGATGAAACTGACCCTGCTCGCCCGCTGCATGCGCGCCCTGTTGCCCCGCTGCGTGCGCACAAAAGTGCGCTGGCGTCTGCTGCTGCTCACCTCGGTGCCCATCATGCTCACCCTGGCGGGCATGATAGCGCTCACCCTCTACTGGACCCTCACCTACAGCTGGCAGAACCTGCTCACCACGGTGCGCAGCGATCTCGGGGTGGCCCACCACGCCATCACGGTGCAGCAGCAGCGCCAGACCGAACATCTGGAGCATCTGCGCGATGCCTGGGCTTTTCAGCTGCGGCTGCGGGAATCACCGGATCAGCTGCAGGAGTGGGTAATGCCGCTGGCGGCCAACTATGGCCTCGACTTTCTGCGGCTGCGCCGTGGCCCCGAGCTGGATCAGCTGACGGCGCAGGAGCGCGCCGTCCTCACGGCCGGTCGCAGCATCAGCCACTTTGTGGTCTGGTCGCAGCAGCAGATGGAGGCGCTCTCCCCGCTGTTGGCCAAGCGGGCGGTGCTGTGGCAACAGGATGGCAGTAAGGCGGTGGAGAACCGGGGACTGATCAGCCTGGCGCTGACGCCGGTGATGGGCCGCGACGGCTCCCTCTGGGCAGTGTTGGAGGGGGGCGAGTTGATCAACGGCAGCACCCGGCTGGTGGATGAGCTCAAGGGGCAGGTGTTTGCCAAAAACACCCTGCCGGATGGCAGCGTCGGTACAGTCACCCTGTTTCTCGACGATCTGCGGGTGAGCACCAACGTGCCGGTCAGCAGCAGCCGTCAGGTGGGCCGGGCGGTGGGGACCCGGGTCTCGCCGCCGGTGCGCGAGCAGGTGCTGGGGCGCGGCGAGATGTGGGTTGACCGCGCCTTCGTCCACGACGCCTGGTATGTCTCGGGCTACGAGCCGCTGCTGGGGGCCCGGGGCGAGCGGCTCGGCATGCTCTATGTCGGCTTTCTCGAGTGGCCCATCATCCGCACCTACCTCACCAATCTGGTGGAGCTGGGCTCCGGCGTGGTGCTGCTGTTGCTGCTCTCCGGCCTGCTGGTCTATCGCGGCGCGCGGGATCTCTTCTCCCCCATCGAGCGGATGCACAAGGTAGTGCGGCAGGTGCAGGCTGGGGAGTCGGCCCGCATCGGCCCGCTGGCTCTCGACCCCGACCACGAGCTGGCCCAGCTCGGTCGCCAGTTTGACGCCATGCTGGATCGGCAGGAGGCGCACCAGCAGCAGATGGCCCGCAGCGCCGACGAGCTGGAGCAGAAGGTGGCCGAGCGCACCCAGAGCCTCAAGCTCAAGACCGCCGAGCTGGAAGAGCATATCCATATGCTGACCGAGGCGCGCCAGCAGCTGCTGATCAGCGAGAAGCTGGCGGCCCTTGGCGAGCTCTCGGCCGGGGTGGCCCACGAGATCAACAACCCCTTGGCGGTGATCCTCGGCAACGTGGAGCTGATGAAGCTGGAGCTGGGGGAGGCGGCCGAGCCGGTCAGCGAGGAGCTGGCGCTGGTGCTGGCCCAGATCGAGCGCATTCGCGCCATCACTCGCAGCCTGCTGCAATACTCGCGCCCCGGCGACTACGAGACGGCGCCGGTATGGCAACACCTCACCCCCATCATCGAGGAGAGCCTGACCCTGGTGCGCTCCGCCCTGCGCCAGCAGCAGGTGGCGCTGGTGGCCGATCTCAAGGCCCAGCAGCCCATTGAGGCGGATCGCCAGCAGCTGTTGCAGGTGCTGATCAACCTCCTCGTCAATGCCAGCCACGCGCTGGGGGAGCTGGGGGAGATCCGGGTCGAGAGCCGCGACTGGGTCGATGAACTGGGTCAGCTGCGCGGGGCCGAGGTGCGGGTGATCGATAACGGCAGCGGCATCGAGGCGGCCATTATCGACAAGATCTTCGACCCCTTCTTCACCACCCGCGCCACCGGCACCGGGCTGGGGCTGGCCCTGAGCCACCGCATCATCAGCCGCTGGGGTGGGGAGCTGTTGGTGGACTCCACCCCGGGGCAGGGGAGCTGCTTTACCGTGCGGCTGCGCAGCCACGCCTTGCTGCCAAGCGGCAGCGAGCCCGCGAAACTGGAAGGGTGGCGCATCGCCCTCAATGCCGAGGGTCGTGAGACAAGCGATTGATGCTGTTATAAAAAGGCCCGTGATAAAAACAGCCCGTCAACATGGTTGGCGGGCTGTTTTGTCTGTAGGTGAGTGGTTATTTACTGCGGGCTCCACACCAGCTTGCCGCTTTGGGTCAGGTCGTAACCGCCGAGACGGGCCGCCAGCTCGCGCCCCTCGGGGGATTGCAGCCAGCCGATCAGCTGTTGCAGCAGGGTGCGAAAGAAGACCCCCTGCGGCATCACCAGATCGAAGCACTCCTGCGACAGCGGCATGAAGCCGAGGCCAAACTCGGTGGCGGTGCTCTGGGCGCCGGGCCCCACATCGGCATCGCCACGGCTGATGGCGGCGGCCAGCTCCCGCTCGCTGTTGACCTCGAGGGTGCGCTCCAGCCGGGTCAGCGACTCCCCTTGGGTTTGCAGCCACTCCTGCAGGGCGCGCTGGCTGCCAGCTCCTTCTTGGCGCATAGCCCAGCGCCAGTCGAGCGCCTCTTTCGCCTCCTTGGGTTGCAGCCCTTGGCGCAATACCAGCCCCTGTACCCGCCGAAATCCATGAACGATCACCCATTGCCGGTGGCCCTGATACTGCTGCACCAGCGCCGGGTGGCGCAGGTGGGCCTCCTCGGCCTGCCCCCAGTGGATGGCGCAGAGATCCACATGGCCTCGGGCCAGCATCGCCAGCCCCTGACGGGTGCCGCACGGGGTGTACCCCACCAGTGCCTGGGTGCCGAGCTGCCGCGCAAGCGTGCTGCAACCATAGTGCAGCAGCACATCGTCGGAGCCCGCCAGCAGCAACCGGTCGTTCATCACCCCCTCGTGGCAGCTGCCGAGCAGCCAGCGATCGAGCAGGGAGCGAGGAAACAGCCACTTGCCGGTCGCCTTGGTGGCGGGGATGCGCGCCTCGTTGGCGAGCTGGTAGACCTTCTTCTCGTTGAGATCGAGGTATTCCGCCACCTGCTTCACGTTCATAAACTCGTTCATGGCTTGCGTTTGGCCCTCTGGCTGGTCTGATCGAGATACAGCGCGATCTGTTCGGCACTCATAAATTCATTCATGGCTTGCGCTTGACCCTCTGGCTGGCGTGGTCGAGATACAGAGCGATCTGCTCGACACTCATAAACTCGTTCATTGCCTAGTCCCGCATCCCGCGACCGGCCGAACTGGACGCCAGCACCGGCGGCTTCTCGTCCAGCACGATATGATCGTGGCCGCTGAATACCTCGAAGTGGCGCCCCTTGGCGCGGGCAATCATGGTGATGCCGAGCTGACGGGCGAGATCCAGCCCCATCTGGGTGACGCCGGAGCGCGACAGCAGCACCGGAATGCCCATCTGCGCCACCTTGATCACCATCTCCGAGGTGAGCCGCCCTGTGGTGTAGAAGATCTTGTCGTGGCCAGCCTCGCCGCGCATCCAGAGCTCGCCCGCCAGAGTATCCACCGCATTGTGGCGCCCCACGTCCTCGACAAAGGAGAGGATCTCAGCGCCGCGACAAATGGCGCAGCCATGCACGGCCCCCGCCATCTTGTAGGTTTCGTTATGGGCCGACAGCGCCTTGAGCAGGGCGTAGAGGGTGCTCTGTTTAAGCTCCGGCGCTGCTAAGACCACCCCTTCGAGCTTCTTCATCACGCTGCCATACATGGTGCCCTGACCGCAGCCGGAGGTGACCGTCTTCTTCTCCAGCGCCTGGTCGAGATCTGCTGCTTGCTGGCTGCTCACCACGGCGGCGGCCTCGCTCTCCCAGTCGACGATCACCGACTCGATGGCCGAAATATCCTCGATAAAGCCCTGATTTTTCAGATAACCCAGCACCAGCGCTTCGGGGCGGGCCCCCAGCGTCATAAGGGTTACGATCTCCTTCCAGTTGAGGTAGACCGTCAGTGGCCGCTCACAGGCGATTTGGCGGGTTTGCAGCGTGCCCTGCTCATCCATCACCTCGACGGCCATGGTGAGCTGGGCTGCTGCATTGCTTTTGATAAAGGTCGGTGTCATGGGCCCCTCGCGACCGGTTGTCGGGATCTAAGGGGAGGGACACAGCAAGTTTTGTTCCACGCTGCATAAGTTGAGGAATGTGGTGTAATGATTTGTAGATAAGAGTTCTTGATTGAGAGCAGTGAAAGTTAGAGGATACAGGGCTGTTACTTAGTTTAATCATGACAAGATTGCGAACTATGCAAAATTATTGTTGCAATCGGATATTTTAGCTTCTCCTATATGCAGTTACTGCTTCAAGAAGCTTGGTGTTACAATACCGTGTTTTCGTTGCTGGATGATGGATGATGGATGATGAACTACTCATATCTCAGTTTTAAAGGGCAAGGTGGTTTTGCCCGAGTTGATGTCGTTACTGATCAACAAGGTCAGCTTTTTGCGAAAAAAACGTATAGCCCTGATGCACAATTAGTTCGGGATATAGGTGATGATCATTTGAAACGTCGCTTTATTCGTGAAGTTAAATATCAAAGTTCAGTCCAACATCCAAATGTGGTTGAAGTTGTTGAGCAGTTTTTGCAAGAAGACCCACCTTATTTTATCATGCCACTTGCAGACTGTACTCTAAAAGATGAATTGCAAGCCGATGCTACATTAGGTAAAAACTTAATGCCTGCCTTGTTCGGCATTTTAGCTGGTTTAGAGTTTTTGCATAGTCGTGGTTTTGTTCATCGAGATCTAAAACCGGCAAATGTTCTACGATATACAAGGCAAGGCTCGGAAATAATTTATGCTATATCCGACTTTGGTTTAATGAGTGCCTCAAATAGTGAGTCATCAACATTAACTGGAACTAATGCAAATGGTGGGACTGAAAATTATGCAGCTCCTGAGCAGATTGGTAATTTTCGTCGAGCCACTGCAAGTGCTGACATTTATGCATTCGGTGCTATTTTGCACGATATTTTTGGAAATAGAGCGCAAAGAATACCTTATACAGAGCTAACTGTGCCTGGTCCTGTAGGAAAAATCATAGAAAAGTGCACCAAAAGATTACCAATTCGTCGTTATGCATCTGTTTCAGCGTTAAGAGATGAACTTTACCAAGTTTTAAATAGTGATACTGTGACATTTAACTCTTCATCAGAGGAAGGAATAGTCGCATTGTTGCATTCTAAAACAATTCTGACAGACGATGAATGGGATTCTGTATTTATACAAATAGAAAGGAATTTAAGTCAGCAGTTAAATTGTAATATTATTTTTTCTGCATTGTCTATTGATCATATAAATCACTTATTTTCTAATTCACCAGATTTATTTGCTGCGATGGGTGGATATTTTGCAGAAAGTATAAATGGTGGAACATTCAATTTTGATTACTGTGATGTTTTAGCAAGTAAGGCGGAAGTGTTCTATATTAATGCCGAACTGGGTTTGAAATCACAGATTGCTATCGCACTTCTTTATTTAGGAACATCACATAATCGATGGTATGTTGAAAGAAAGGTGGAAAGCATGCTTAATCAAAATGTTTCTTTGGAGTTGGCTGAAAGAATAAAAATAGAACTTGAAGTACAGCAAGTGGACTTTCGTGGCCAAATTGAGCAGATGTGCCGCTCTATTAGAGTATCTAATTCTTTTTTACATCCTGTTTTATATAGAATGCTATGAAAATGATCGAATGGACAGCTTCTAGCTTTTCTGAGGCGGGAAGAAAAAAAGAAAATCAAGATTCACTGTTAGTTAAAAAAATCAGTGAAAATACTATTGTTCTTGCAATTGCAGATGGTATGGGGGGCAAGCCTGGTGGTGAGATTGCATCACAAGTAGCTACAGAAACTGTAGCTATTGCACTTGAAGAAAATCCTAATATAGATATGCCCGCTATTTTCAAAAAAGTTAAAAAGGCAATGATAAATAGGTCTGCTCAGTCAATATCGATTAAAGATATGGGGTCTACTTTAACTGTCGCAGTTATATCAGGTAATGAGGTGGCTGTTGGGCATGTTGGAGACTGCCGCTTATATCATCTGCGTGGAAATGGCATTAATACTAAGACTAAAGATCAAACCGAAGTACAGAAATTGCTCGATGATGGTATATTAACTAGACAAAGAGCATTGAGTTATCATCGTAAAAATATTTTATTATCTGTGTTAAATGCAAATAAAGATTATGAGTTACAAGAAGTTTTTTTCAGTTTGCAACATGATGATAGAATAATGATGCTAACTGATGGAGCATATTCTTTAGTCAAGAAGTCAGAATTAAGGGATATATCTGTGAGTAGCTCAAACTTAGATGAAATGACTCGGAAAATTAAAGTCTTAATTGAATCTAAAGAAATTAAAGATGACTATACATTAATAGCTTTCCAAGCATCCTTTCAAGAGTGATTTAACTTTTTTAGAGGCGCTTTATGCCATGAATTAATCTTTCGATCGGGGGGAGTATACGATGTTTAGTTACTTTTACTATCCATCGAGTCGCTGTGTGTGCCGATTGTGATTTGTATACCCATCCCCCCCAAACCTGCCTTGGCCCCACTCTTGCTATGTCTTATCCCATAGATGGCCGTGGCCGCCATGAATCTCCAGCTCTGATCCGCCCCGAACGGGGTGGAACACGGGGGAGGGCGGCCCGGCAGAGACCTTCTGATGGGAGCCGTGACAGTGCAAGAGACAACCAAACCCCTCTCCCCGCAGCGCTGGCTGCAGCTGGAGTTAAAGGCCATCGACAGCCAGATGGGCCGCTGGCAGAGCCGCCGCTTCGAGATAGCGGCGCTCCATCCCGCTAAAGACCATGCTGACGGCGCTTTGCCCCTTACCCTGTTTCGCGATGAGCGGGGGGATTATCGCTTCAATTTGAGCTCCGGCTCGCCCCGCCTGTTTGTGACCGGAAGCCGCGTGGACAGTGGCTTTGTGGCCGATGGCCTCACGCTGAGCCAGACCGTGGCCGCCGCCTATATGGATGGCGAGCGGCAGGTGCTCTCCTGCCCGCTGCCCGAGGCGCTGCAAGCCTGGGTGGAGGCCTTTATCGGTCGCCACGGCGAGCTGCTGGAGGCCCGTCGTAAGGGCAAGAAGGGCAAGGGACGGGCGCAGGATCAGCTGGGTGTCGATGCAGCAGAGCCCGCCAATTGCGGCACCGTTAAAGCCACCGGACCCGATGGCCGCGAGCGTGGCTGCAATGCTGGAAACAGTGCCGGAAACAAGGCCGGAAACAACGCCCATGAGTGAGTTTCTCAAGCGCTGGTCGTCTCGCAAGAGTGACGCGCGCAAGCATCAGGCACTGCAGCCACGGGAAGAGGCCATTCCCGAGGTGGTTGCTGTCCCTATCGAAGGCCATGGCGAAGGTGAAATATCAGATACAGCGCCGGATAGCCCCGTAGTCAGCACTGACAAGGGGAGCAGTGAACCCCTTGCCGTTGAGGGGGCCGAGAGCGGCGATCCTCAGCTGAAAACGGCCCAGCCGGGCAAGGCCAAGCTCCCTGACAAGGAGGCGCTGCGGGCCATGTTTCGCAGCCACAAGCCGGATGGGCTCGACGACTACACCCAGGATTTCAGCCAGCCCGAATTGCTGCCCGCGGCCCTGACCGCCGGGCTGCGCAACTGGTTGGTGGATCAGGTGACCGCCCCTGACAGCGAGACGGCCAATTCGGCCAGCGGATCCGCTGAACCGGTTGCGGTTGTCAGCGAACCTGCCGCCGACAAGTCGCCCGAGCTGGCTGATAACCATTCTCAAACCCTCACCAACGATCGGGACATTTTGGTTTCCTGTGGTGGACAAAATGTCCCAACCAAGGGTGAGGGAATGGAACCTTCAGGATCCTGACTCCCTGTCAGTCACTTTTTTTCCGGGGGAGTTGGCTCGGCTCTTGCTCTCTCGGCTTACCAACAAGCGCCCATCCCATGAGGTGGCGCGCACAGGAGCGTATGTGAGCACTGAACAAACATTGCCAAATCTGGCCCCAAATCTGACCTCAAATCTGGCCCACGGGGCGGGGGCGGCCGAGCATAACGCGCGCGCGCGCGCCTATGCGCTGCAGCATACGGTCAAGACCGACAACCTGATCCCGGCCACTGTTTCTTACCAGAGTCAGGGGCGCCTGCTGCTGGTCGGCCCGGAAGATCGCATTCGCCGCGCCGCCAGCCTGCTGCCCGCCGGGGTGAAGCCCACCCTGCTGGTGACCGAAGCGGTCCACGATGCCGAGACGGCGGATCTCGAAGCCATTTTCGATGCCACCGCATCCCTCGCGGCCCTGACCCTGCGCGAACCGAGCCTGACAGGGTATCTGGGGCAGTTCCAGTTCACCGGCCTCAATGGGCAGGGTGAGCGGGTTAACCTGGCGGCGCTCTGCTTTCCGCAACACGGTTTCCCACAACAAGGTTTTCCACAACAAGCGACGGTGGGTAGCGAACCGCGCTTCGATCTGGTGGCCGATCTGGGCCGCACCCCGCTGTTTGCGCTGGAGCGCCCGCCTGTGGGCTATCTGCATCTGGCTGATGACCAAGGGCTGGCCGAACGGCTCGCCGAGCTCTGTGCTCTCACCGGTATCTTCGACAAGCCGCGCTATTTTCGCCTCGACCCCGAGGCCTGCGCCTTTACTGCCCGTGGTGTGCCCGGTTGCAGCCGCTGCCTCGATGTCTGCCCGACCGATGCCCTCAAGCCCATCAATGGCCGCATCCAGATCGATCCCCACCTCTGTCAGGGCTTTGGCAGCTGTGCGGCTGCCTGCCCGACCGGTGCCATCGCCTATCATCAGCCCGATGCCAACACCAGCGGCGACTACCTGCTGCGCCTGCTCAAGCACTATCGGGAGGCGGGGGGCGAAGCGCCTCGACTGCTGATCGCCGCTGAAAACGAGCGCGAATGGGTGGAATCTGAGCTCACTGCTCTGCCCGCCAACTGGTTGCCGGTCTGGGTGGAGGAGAGCGCGAGTTTAGGCATCGAGAGCTGGTTTGCCGCCCTCGCCTATGGTGCCAGCGCGGTGCGCATTGCGCTGAGTGACTATGCCCCCGCCAGCGTGCGTGTTCTGGTTGAGCGGGAACTGGCGAGCGCCGCCGTGCTGCTGGCGGGCGCCGGTCTTGCTGCTGATCTCATCGCCTTGTTTAACGTAGATGTCGAGAAAGATGAGCCGCTCTCCGGTGAGCCAGCCGTCGCCCTGCTGGACAAGCCGCTCAAGGGTGACAAGCGGGAGAACCTGTTTGCCGCCTTCGATGCCCTCTGGCAGGCCAATGAAGGACGCCGCGAGCCGCTGGCGGTGCCCCACGGTGCCCCTTACGGCAGCGTGGAACTCAAAGACGCTGACTGCACCCTCTGCATGGGCTGCGTGGCGGTCTGTCCGAGCCGGGCGCTGCATGCGGTGGGGCACACGCCCGGCCTCAACTTTATCGAGCAGGATTGCATCCAGTGCGGCATGTGCGAAAAGGCGTGCCCCGAGCAGGCCATAGTGCTCACGCCCCGCCTGCAACCTGTGCCCGAGGCGCGCCGCGCCGTACAGAGCGTCAAAGCCGAAGAGGCCGCCTGCTGCATTCGCTGCTCCAAGCCGTTTGCGCCAGCCTCGATGATCCGCCGCATTCAGCAAAAGCTGGCCGGTCACTCCCACTTCCAGAACGAGGCCGCCCAGCGGCTGCTGATGTGTGAGGATTGCCGGGTCAAGGATGTGTTTGCAGCACTGGCGGCGGATCCTGCCGCCCAGCTCAAGATATGAGGGGCCTGTGATGAGTGAACAACCGAATAGCCATACCGCACTGAATGCAGGCGAACTGACCATGACCGAATTGGAACAGAGCAGTGCCGATATGTATGCCCTGCTGGCGAGTCTCTGGCGCGCCGCCCCCCGTGGCGAACAGCTCGGCTGGCTGCAAGGCTTGCAGGCCATGCCCGGCCCCTTTGCCAGAGGGCTGGGGCTGGTGCAGCTGGCGGCCAGCAGTCACCACGAACACGAGCTTGCCGAGGAGTATCAGGATCTCTTTATCGGGCTGGGGCGCGGTGAAATCGTGCCGTTTGCCTCCTGGTATCTCACCGGCTCCCTGATGGAGTTGCCGCTGGCGGTACTGCGCGCCGATCTGCAGTCGCTCGGCTTCGAGCGCCAGAGCGGGGTGTGTGAGCCGGAAGATCATCTGGCCGCCCTCTGCGAAGTGATGGAGGTATTGATTGCCGAGCAGCACCCGGATCGCAACCGCTTCTATGAACGCCATCTGGCCCCCTGGGTACTTGTTTGTTGCCGCGATCAGCAACAGGCGAAAGGGGGCAGCTTCTACCGGGCGGTCGGGGCCCTTGCCGAAGATTTCTTCAAGCTGGAAAACGAATTGCGTCTGCCGTTTGGCGCCAGCGTGGTGACGGGCTGAACGCCCCTATCTGTGCATAACAAGAGCTGCCCGCAACAAAACGAGCAGATGAGATATCCCATTGGACGCGAAGCTGGCGCGCAGGCGCCGGTAAGTACAAAAACAGAGGTCACAAGAATGAGCGATGAAAAGCTGAAAGACCCGTCCCGCCGCAATCTGATCAAGGGTGTTGGCGTGGCCGCCACTATCGGCGTATTGGCCGGAGCCACCGGTCGGGTGGTGGGCAAAGAGGTGCTGACCCACGACACCGAGCCTGACAAGGGCTATCGGGAGACATCCCATGTTCACGACTTTTATCGCACCCTGCGCGGCACCGACTGAGCCGGATCAGTGCCGAACATAGCGAAGGATAACTTATGAAACTGACAAAACGTGCCGAGCAGCCCCAGGCGGGCGAGCAGGGCAATGAGGCCATTCGCGGTCAGGGGCTGACCCGTCGCGCCTTTATGGTCAACTCCGGTTTGGTGGCCGGTGGCGCTGTAGCTGCCGGTTGGCTGGCCCCTGCCATGATGCAGCGGGCCGAGGCCAAAACAGTAGCTGCTGACGTGCCGGTCGAGGTGAAGCGCACCATCTGCTCCCACTGTTCGGTGGGCTGCGGCGTCTATGCAGAGGTGCAGAACGGTGTCTGGACCGGTCAGGAGCCAGCTTTCGATCACCCCTTCAACCTCGGCGGTCACTGCGCCAAGGGGGCGGCCCTGCGTGAGCACGGCCACGGCGAGCGTCGCCTCAAGTACCCGATGAAGCTGGTGGGCGGCAAGTGGCAGCGCATCAGCTGGGATCAGGCCATCGAAGAGGTGGGCAATGAGGTGCTGCGCCTGCGCAAGGAGTCCGGCCCCGACAGCGTCTACTGGCTCGGCTCCGCCAAGCACTCCAACGAGCAGGCCTACCTGTTTCGCAAGATGGCCTCCCTGTGGGGCACCAACAACGTGGATCACCAGGCGCGCATCTGCCACTCCACCACGGTTGCCGGGGTTGCCAACACCTGGGGCTACGGCGCCATGACCAACAGCCTGAACGACATGCACAACAGCAAGTCGATCATGTTTATCGGCTCCAACCCGGCGGAGGCCCACCCGGTCGCCATGCAGCACATCCTGCTGGCGAAAGAGCGCAACGGCTGCAAGATCCTGGTAGTCGACCCGCGCCGCACCCGCACCGCCGCCAAGGCGGACATGTACCTCTCCCTGCGTCCGGGCACCGACGTCGCCTTTATCTGGGGCATGCTCTGGCACATCTTCAAGAACGGCTGGGAAGACAAAGAGTTCATCCGCACCCGCGTCTATGGCATGGACGAGGTGCAAAAAGAGGTGGCGCGCTGGACCCCGGCCGAAGTGGAGCGGGTAACCGGCCTTAACGAACAGCAAGTGCACGATGCCGCCAAGCTGCTGGCCGACAACCGCCCCGGCTGCGTGGTCTGGTGCATGGGCGGCACTCAGCACACCACCGGCAACAACAACACCCGCGCTTACTGCATCCTCGAACTGGCCCTTGGCAACGTGGGCAAGAGCGGGGCGGGCACCAACATCTTCCGTGGTCACGACAACGTGCAGGGTGCCACCGACTTTGGCGTCACCTCCGACTCCTTGCCCGGTTACTACGGGCTGGAAGAGGGCTCCTGGAAGCATTGGGCCCGGGTGTGGGATGTCGATTACGAGTGGATCAAGGCCCGTTTTGACAACAAGGCCTACAGCGGCAAGCTGCCGATGAACAACAACGGCATTCCGGTCTCCCGTTGGGTGGATGGCGTGCTGGAGAACGCCGATCTCATCGAGCAGGGCTCCAACATCCGCGCCATGTTCTACTGGGGCCATGCGGTCAACTCCCAGACTCGCGGCCCCGAGATGAAAAAGGCGATGCAAAAGCTCGACATGATGGTGATTGTCGACCCGTATCCCACCGTCGCCTCGGTGATGAACGATCGCACCGACGGCGTTTATCTGCTGCCAGCCACCACCCAGTTCGAGACCTATGGTTCCGTCACCGCCACCAACCGCTCCATGCAGTGGCGCGACAAGGTGATAGAACCCCTGTTCGAATCCAAGGTCGACCACGAGATCATGTATCTGATGAGCAAAAAGCTCGGTTTTGCCGACCAGCTGTTCAAGCACATCAAGGTGGAGAACAACCAGCCGCTCTTGGAAGACATTACCCGCGAATACAACCGCGGCATGTGGAGCGTGGGCTACACCGGTCAGAGCCCGGAGCGGCTCAAGGCGCATCAGCAGAATTGGCACACCTTCCACAAGACCAACCTCAAAGCCGAGGGCGGCCCGGTCAGCGGTGAAGTGTATGGTCTGCCGTGGCCCTGCTGGGGCACTCCAGAGATGAAACACCCCGGCAGCCACATTCTCTACGACACCAGCATTCCGGTCTCGGAAGGGGGCGGTGGTTTCCGCGCCCGTTTCGGTATCGAGTATCAGGGCGTCTCGCTGCTGGCCGAAGACTCCTGGCCGAAAGGGAGCGAAGTGGAAGACGGCTATCCCGAGATCACTGCCGACCTGATGAAGCAGCTTGGCTGGTGGGATGAGCTGACCGAGGCCGAGAAGAAAGAGGCCGAGGGCAAGAACTGGAAGACAGATCTCTCCGGCGGCATCCAGCGGGTCGCCATCAAGCACGGCTTCGTCCCCTACGGCAACGCCAAGGCGCGCTGCGTGGTGTGGACCTTCCCGGATCAGGTGCCAAAGCACCGCGAGCCGCTCTACACCCCGCGCCGGGATCTGCTGGCCGACTACGCCACCTGGCCTGATTCGAAGAGCCTGTGGCGCCTGCCGACCCAGTACGCCTCGGTGCAGGAGAAGGACGTCAGCAAGGAGTTTCCGATCATCCTCACCTCCGGCCGTTTGGTGGAGTACGAGGGGGGCGGCGACGAGACCCGCTCCAACCCCTGGCTCGCCGAGTTGCAGCAGGAGATGTTCGTCGAGATGAACCCGGCGGATGCCAACGATGTCGGTGTGCGCGACGGTCAGGATGTGTGGGTCGAGGGGCCGGAAGGGGGCCGGGTCAAAGTCAAGGCGCTGGTCACCCCGCGGGTCAAGCCGGGGCTGGCCTTTATGCCATTTCACTTCGGCGGCCACTTCGAGGGCAAGGATCTGCGATCCAAATATCCGGAAGGGTCTGACCCTTATGTGCTGGGGGAGTCGGTCAACATAGTCACTACCTATGGTTATGACCCTGTAACCCAGATGCAGGAGACCAAGGTCACCCTGTGCCGTTTTCGCAAAGTAGGAGCCTGACCCCATGGCCAGAATGAAATTCATGTGTGACACCAAGCGCTGCATCGAGTGCAACGGCTGTGTGACGGCGTGCAAGAACGAGAACGACGATGCCCTCGAGTGGGGCATCCAGCGCCGCCGGGTGGTGACCCTCAACGACGGCCTGCCGGGGGAGACCTCCATCTCGGTCGCCTGCATGCACTGCACCGACGCTCCCTGCATGGCGGTCTGCCCGGCTGACTGCTTCTATCACACCGACGACGGCATAGTGCTGCACAACAAGGATCTCTGCATCGGTTGTGGTTACTGCCTGTTCGCCTGCCCGTTCGGTGCCCCCCAGTTCCCGAAAACCGCGGCCTTCGGCGATCGGGGCAAGATGGACAAGTGCACCTTCTGCGCCGGTGGCCCGGAAGAGGATCACAGCGAAGCGGAGCGCCAGAAGTACGGAGCCAACCGCATCGCCGAGGGCAAGCTGCCAATGTGTGCCGAGCTCTGCTCCACCAAGGCGCTGCTGGCGGGGGATGCACAGGTTATCTCCGATATCTTCCGCGAGCGGGTTGCCTATCGCGGTGCCAAGGAGGCGGCCTGGGGCAATGGCGATGAGCTGTTCCATGATGCCAGCAAGGCGGGCAAGGGAGGGGCGGCATGAAAACCTGGCTAATGGCCCTGTTTGCTGCCCTGCTGCTGGTGAGTACCGCAAGTTTCGCCGATGCCGAAAAAGAGGCGGTCGGCTTTGCCGGCGCCGATTACTGGCGGGCGGTGAAGGATGGGCAGGAGGGGGTGACCACCTCCCGCTCACCGGAGCACGGGGTGCTGATCTCGGTGCCGGGGCAGCTCTGGTTCGAGGTGAAGACCAAGTGGGTGTCGCCGCTCGGCGCCATCGCCATTTTCGGGTCGCTCGCCATGTGTGGCCTGATGTACCTGGTCGTGGGGCAGACCAAGCTCTCCAAGCCGCGCACCGGGCGCAAGCTCAAGCGCTGGAGCAGACTGGATCGGGCGCTGCACTGGACCACGGCGGGCATGTTCCTGACCCTTTCCGGGTCGGGGCTGGCCATCATCTATGGCAAGTACTTCATCAAGCCGGTGGTGAGCCTCGGGGTGTGGGAGAACTGGATCTGGTTCGCCAAGGTGTTCCACAACTACGTGGGACCGCTGTTCTTCCTCTGCCTGATGGGGGTGCTCATCAAGTGGTTCCGCCACAACATCGTCAACATGGTGGATGTGAAGTGGTTCATGAAGGCGGGTGGCATGCTGGGGCCCCACAAGGGCAGTCACCCCTCGGCGGGCTTCTCCAACGGCGGCGAGAAGGCGATCTTCTGGCTGCTGATCTGGTTTGGCGGCATAGTGGTGGCGACCGGACTGTTCCTCGACTTCCCCATCTTCGGCCAGTTGCGCCGCCAGATGGAGTGGGCCAGCTTTATCCATATCGTCGGGGCGCTGATCCTCATTTGCGGCTTTATCTTCCATATCTACATGGGTCTGTTCCAACTGGAAGGGGCGCTGGAGGGGATGGTGACCGGCGAGGTGGACGAGACCTGGGCCAAGGAGCACCACGACCTCTGGTATGAAGAGGTAAAACACACCCTCGATGAGCCGAAGGCGGGTAAGTCAAGCTGACCGTCGATGGCACGGAAAACATAAAGGGAAGGGGCGCTGAGGCGCCCCTTGTTGTTGTGTCATTTCCTCTGTTGTTCACTCGCTCTGCTTGATGTGTCAGCCCGCCGGTTTGAGCGGGAGGCGGATCTCGTAGCAGAGCCCTTCACCCGGTGGGCTGGTGACATTGACCGAGCCGCGCAGGTTGTTCTCGACCAGATTGTGGATCCGG
This sequence comes from Aeromonas sobria, assembly GCF_006243315.1. Classification (GTDB taxonomy): domain Bacteria; phylum Pseudomonadota; class Gammaproteobacteria; order Enterobacterales; family Aeromonadaceae; genus Aeromonas; species Aeromonas sobria_A. The sequence continues at coordinate 63,119 of NZ_NKWE01000019.1, read as the reverse complement.
CAGGCGCTCAATCCGCAGTGATTGGCGTTGCCGCGCAGGGTGGTGAAGAAGGGTTCAAACAGCCGTGGCAACTTGTCGGCGGGCATGCCGGGGCCGGAATCTTTGTAGGTGAGCAGCAGTGAGCCCTCATGCTGTTCGATATGGATGGTGAAACTGTGCTCCCCGGCCCCCTGAAAGGCGTGATCCAGACTGTTTTTGATCAGCTCCTGGACCAGATCCAGAAACAGGGATTCGGGGGCAGTTATGGTGACCTTGTTGCCGTCCAGATGGTAACTGACCTTGGCGATCTGCAGTTCTGGGGAGAAGGCCTGCAGCAGCTGCTGCAGACTCTCCTGCACTGAAAAGGTATTGGCATCCAGCTCGGTCTGATCCCGGGTCAGCTCCTTGAAACGGGTGACCAGCACTGCAACCCGGCGCAGGCTGGATTCAACCAGCTCGGTTCCCTCTTTGATATCGGTGAGTTGCTGATGGAGCAGGCGTTGACCCAGCACGCCGCTTTTTACCGCGTTGGCCAGCAGGTCGCCAGCGCCCTGAATCAGGCTGGAGGCGGTAATGCCAACTCCCAGCGGGGTATTTATCTCATGGGCAATCCCGGCGGTGAGCTGGAACAGGCTTTGGTAGAGTTGCACTCTAGCCTGCTGGCGCCCCAGCTCCTTGAGGCGTAGCTGGTTTTGCACCCGAGCCAGCACTTCGAGCTGATGAAATGGCTTGGAAACATAGTCACAGCCACCGGCCTGAAAGGCTTGCTCAAGGGCGCTGACTTCACTGTTTGCACTGATAAAGATGATGGGCAGGGCCCATTGCCCCTGTTGTTGCTGGATCCGCCGACACGCTTCGTAGCCATCCATCACCGGCATATTGATGTCCATCAGGATCAGATCGGGCGTGGCCTGCGTTGCGGCATCAACGGCCTGCTGGCCATCTGTCGCTTCGCGCACCTGATAACCAGCCTCTTCGAGCAGGCTGCGCAGGATATAGCGATTGGAGGCCATGTCATCGACGATCAGTATGTTGCTCATGGTGTTGCTGTTTGGCATACCGCAGTGCAGTTCCGTGCTATGGGTCCAATCTTCAGCATAGTTGTTCATCCCCTTTATCGGTTTACAAATAGGGGGAGAGAGTGATTCAAACGAGTTTTTGTGCGCCAGCGGTGCACGTAAAATGTGCAATAGTAGGCGAGCGACAGTACACGGACATAGTTTCAACGGAGAGGTGTGTGAAGATGAACAAAGCGTTATTGGCAGCGGTATGGTCGGTCGGGTTGCTGGGCGGGATATCGGCCTGGTCTGTGCAGGCGGCTGACGGGATCAAGACCCAGCAGGTGCAGTTCAAGAAGGGGGAGTCTGGGGCGACCATCAACGGCACCATTCAGGGTAGCCAAACCCTCGATTACAAGCTGACGGCCAACAAGGGCCAGAGCATGGTGGTGATCCTGACCGGCAAGCCCTATTTCAATATTCTGCCGCCAGGCAGCAAGGGGGAGGCGATCTTTATCGGCTCCACCGAAGGGAACAACTTTGAGACAACCCTGCCCGCCAAGGGCACCTACACCATTCGTGTCTACCAGATGGGGGCGGACGAAAGCAGCAAGGCCAAGACGCCGTTCAAGCTGGAGGTGGGCATCAGCGGTTAATGCCTGCTGCTGACAAGCATCACGGCGGTGGCTGTTACAGGGGGCCACCGCTGTTGTTTTTCCCTCGCGTTTACCTCAATACGTTCATCAAGACGATCAATAGTCGCCCCGGGCCAGTCGTTCGAAGTAAGTCTGATAGCGCCCGCTGGCGATGGCCTGCTGCAATTGCTGATTGAACTGATCCCGCAATTTGGCCGAATCCGGCATCTTGCGCGGGAACATCACGAAGCTGTCGTTGCGTAGAAAAGGGGTCTGGCTGTGGGTGATGAGGGTTGCGCTGGTGGGATCAAGCTGGCTCTGCAGCTCGGCCAGACCGACCCGCAGCTCTTGCGGATAGAGGTCGATCCGCCCCCGCAGCAGCTTGCCGAAATTCTGTTTCACGTCGGTGACCTTCTGCTGGGTCACCTTGCCGTCAGCCACCATCTTGTCCAGTTCTGGCCCGTAGCTGTAGGCGATATCGCCCCCCAACCGCATGCCGACGATCTGCTCAAGGCGCTCGGCCTGCAGCTGTCGTGCTTTGAGTGAGAAGAAGACAAACTGCTCCTGCAGCACCGCTTCGCTGAACAGAAAATCCTGCTTCCGTTCCGGTTTGTGCATCCAGACGGCGGTGGCGTCATAGAGCTGGCTGTTGGCCGCCAGCGAATAGACTCGGCCCCAGGGGGCGAAGTGGAACTTCACCTCATAGCCCGCCGCCTTGAACAGATCGACGATGAGATGGGCCACCGGGCCGTGCTGTTTCGACTGTTCAGAAACAAAAGGAGGCCACTCGCCGACGATGATGTTGAGCACCCGGCCCGGTGCGGCCAGTGCCGATTGGCAGGTCAGAAACAGCCACAGAGCAAGCAGCGGGATCAGGCGCATGGCAAGAAGAGGGGGGCGCAGGCTGGCAGAGTCGAGGGCATCAGGGTCACTCCCGGCTGTGATGCTGTGAAGGGTGGCTGGGTTGCCAGCAATGCTAACATGAGTCTTATTCCTTGCTGTGGATATTTGTCTCGCCGGGGTCGCTGGGGGCCTATTTTGGCCGCAGGGTATGCCCAAGCTCACAAAACCGATCGAATAAACGTCATATGATTGATTTCATTATGAGTCTTACTCTCCTGCCGAATGGCAACTTCACGTAAATCAAAGAGAATGACTATGGCTACCGGACAATATCTGCTGTGGAAAGATGCACAGGGACAGGATTTTCGCCCCGTTGCACTGACAGGTACAAACCTGCTGAATGATCGCAATCTTAACAAGGGCACTGCCTTCACCGAACAGGAACGTGCCGATTTCGAGCTCGATGGCTTGTTGCCGCCTCAGGTACAAACGTTTGAAGCCCAGCTCGAACGGGTTTATGAAGGGTTCAAGAGCGCGAGCAGCGACATCGAGAAGTACCAGAACCTGCGTGCTCTGCAGGATCGCAACGAAACTCTCTTCTATGCCTTGCTCTCCCGCCATGTGGAGGAGATGACTCCTTATATTTACACCCCGACCGTCGGCAAGGCGTGTCAGGAGTTCAGCCACCGTTTCCAGAAGCCGCGCGGCCTCTATATCACCCCGAAAAATGTCGAAGACATGGATTCGCTGGCCCGTCATATCGATGCCAAATCGATCCGCATCATAGTAGTGACCGACAGCCAGGGGATCCTGGGGATTGGCGATCAGGGGGTGGGCGGCATGGGTATTCCTATCGGCAAACTCTCTCTCTATACCTTGGGGGCCGGTATTCACCCCGCCTGCTGTCTGCCCATCGCGCTGGATGTGGGCACCGACAACCAGAAACTGCTCGATGATCCCATGTATCTGGGTCAGCCCCACAAGCGCATTCGTGGCAAGGAGTACGACGACTTCATCGACAAGTTTGTCGCCGGGGTCAAGCGCCACTTCCCCAATGCCGTACTGCAGTGGGAAGACTTCAGCAAATCCAACGCCTTCAACAATCTGGCCCGCTACCAGCAGGCGCTGCCGTCATTCAACGATGACATTCAGGGTACTGGTGCCGTGGTGCTGGCCGGTATCATAGGCGCGGTCAAGGTCAAGGGGGAAACCCTCGGCCAGCAGAACTATCTGGTCTATGGCGCCGGTGCTGGCGGGGTCGGGGTGGCGGATCAGATCTGCGCGGGGATGATCCGCGAAGGGATGGATCCGCAGGCGGCACGGGATCGCATCTACATTCTGGATACCCAAGGGCTGGTGTGTGACAACCGGGAAGGGCTCGACGAGTACAAGCGCCGTTACGCTAAACCGGGGCTGCTGCTGGCGGGCTGGGATACCGAGGTGCCCGGCAAGGCCAATCTGGCCGACGTGCTGCGCCATGTGCCCATCACTGTGCTGCTGGGTACCAGCGGCTCGGGCGGTGCCTTCCAGGAAGAGCACGTCCAGTTGCTGCAGCAGCATTGCGAGCGCCCCATGGTGTTCCCGCTCTCCAACCCGACCGCCAACTGTGAAGCGCTGCCGGAGGATATTTACCGCTGGAGTCAGGGCAAGGCCATCGTTGCCACCGGCAGCCCGTTCAAGGACGTGAGCTACGAGGGGCAGGATTTCCGGGTCGGGCAGGGCAACAACGTCTTTATCTTCCCCGGGGTGGGTTTGGCAGCCATTGTCAGTCAGCTTCGCGAGTTAAGCCCCGATATCTTCACCACCGCCGCCTTTGCGTTGGCCGAGTGTGTCAGTGAGGTGGACTTGGCGAAGGGTGCCGTCTATCCGCGTATTCGCGAGCTGCGCAGCATCTCGGTGCATGTGGCGACTGCTGTGCTGAAAGACATAGTGCGGCGAGATCCCTCCCATCCACTGATCGGTCAGGATCTGCAGCAGCATATCCTCAACCACATGTGGGAGCCGGTTTATCTGCCTTATCGTCGGGTATAACCGCGGATCCACTGCCCGGATAACGGGTTGGTAAAGATGACAAGGGGGTAGCGCTGCTACCCCCTTTTGTTTTATCCCCCGTTGCATGCGCTAAGTGCGCAAGGGCCGCCAGCGACCGTCCTGATTGCGGCAGGCGGTATCCTGCCACTGCTGGCTGGCCTTACCGATATAGAGTTGCTCGCGATAGTCGCGGCACCACTCCCCGCTGGTATGGCGGAAGGTACGCAGCGGCGTGACGCTACCCGAGTGACGGTTGGCCGGATTGAACCAGGTGAGGCTCTGCCCTTTGGCGCGGGTTTCCAGCGCCTTGGCGAGGGCCTGATTGGCCAGTTGAACATCTGCTTTATCCATCTGATGGTAAAGCGGCTGGGTGTCGACCGTGGCGCAGCCGGTGAGGCCGAGCAGGAGGAGTGGTAACAGATTGCGCATCATGGTTGCCCCTGTTGGCGAAAACCGTTGTTGAGCAGAGCCCGCTCCTGCTCATCGGTAAGCACTTGTTGGCGATCATCGACCGTGCCATCACCCCTGAGTTTGTTGCCATTGGCATCGACGGCATCCACGCCGTTGTCATCAATGCCATTGCCAAACCCGCGGCCGCCATGGTCATCGCCCCCTGCGTGTTGTTCACCACCACCATGTTGCTCACCGCCAGCATGCTCGCTCTGGCCGCCACTATCATCGCTGCCTCCGCCGCTATCGCTGCCTCCGCCGCTATCGCTGCCTCCGCCGCTATCGCTGCCGCCACCCCCGTCGCCATCTTTGTTGTGAACGATCAGCTCATTGGCGATATAGCTGTGGCTGCCATCGAGCAGCAGATTGAAGAGCGCAGTGGTTGGGGGAGCCTCGATCCAGCAGAGTGATTCAACCAGCAGTAATTCCGGTTGGGGTTGCAGGGCCAGATTGCCCGTCACCATGCCAGGTGCCGGGCGACACACTATCTGCATGCCGGTAAATAGCGGTAGCACCGTCAGCTGCGGGTTTTCGGTTCGGGTCATGGCAGGTGCGATGGCCGCCCAGCCGCGAGTGGTCAGCAGAGGATGCTCTGCAGTAAAGAATGGGGCCAGATGGTTGATCCCGTAGAGTCTGCGTTTGCCCAGTATTACCTGTTCGACCGCCAGGATCCGGTTGCTGCCGCCATGCTGATCCAGCACCTGTTCACCGGCCCGCAGCGTCTCTATGGGGCGGATGGAACCATCTGCCATCGTGATGCGGGTGCCGGCGATAAAGCAGGACTTGGCATAGGCCTGATTCATTTGCCACTCATTGTGGGTGAAATCATAACTGAACGGGTTCGCAAACAGGGCGAGTGCGATAGCCGAGCCGATCAGTAGTCTGCGCTGGCTGGCCTTGAATGGGGGCTGTGACATGGGGACTCCTTGTCCATCTTGATTCACAGGATCCATTATAGAGCGCCCTCTGATGGTGGCATTTTTGAGCATGAACACAATAAACATGATGGAAAAACGATTGGCGTTCGCCACAATAATGCGTAAAATCGCATACTCGATGCTTGTAGCAACGAATCCCGCCTAAAAAGCCAGTTTCATGCCCTCCCCAAGCAGTAAAAGGTAACAAGTGGCGCTTTTGTGTTCATTCTGTGCCTTGAAAAAGTCTTGTGATAACTGAAAAGTGTCAAATATCCCTGTCAGTTATCAAAAAATTAAGGACATCCATGTTTTCCTTAGTCAAGCAAAGTGTCGCCGGGCTGCAAATCCTGTTTGTTGCGTTCGGCGCCATGGTTCTGGTGCCCCTGCTCACCGGATTGAACCCCTCCATGGCCCTGCTTGGCGCTGGTGTGGGAACCTTGTTGTTCCAGCTCTGCACTCGTCGCCAAGTCCCGATTTTCCTCGGTTCCAGCTTTGCCTTCATCGCCCCCATCATCTACGCCACCCAGACTTGGGGATTGCCATCCACCATGTTTGGCCTGTTTGCCGCCGGTTTCATGTATTTCATTCTGGCTGCGCTGATCCGGGTAAAAGGGATGGGTTTTGTCCATAAGTTGTTGCCGCCGGTCGTCATCGGCCCGGTGATCATGGTAATTGGCCTCTCCGTGGCGCAGGTTGCCTGCAACATGGCGATGGGGCGTGCGGGTGCCGAGCAAGTTATTCCGGCCGGTGCAGCGCTGACTCTGGCGGGGATTTCACTGGCGGTGACCCTGATCGCTGCCGTGTTCTGCAAAGGTTGGATCAAGCTCATCCCGATCCTCAGTGGTGTGGTAGTCGGCTATATCTCGGCAATATTTATGGGGCTGGTGAGCTTTGAGGGGATGGTCACTACCCCCTGGTTAGCGCTGCCTCACTTTGAAACCCCGGAGATCAACTGGGCTGCAGCCCTGTTTATGCTGCCGGTAGCCATCGCCCCGTGTATCGAGCATATCGGTGGCGTGCTGGCCATCGGTGGGGTGACGGGTCAGGATTACACCAAGAATCCGGGTCTGCACCGCACTCTGGCCGGTGACGGTATCGGCGTCTGCTTTGCCGGTTTCATCGGTGGCCCACCCGTGACCACCTACGCCGAAGTGACCGGTGCTGTGATGATTACTCGTAACTTCAACCCGGTGACCATGACCTGGGCGGCCGTATTCGCCATCATTCTGGCGTTTTTCGGCAAGTTCAATGCACTGCTTACCTCCATTCCGATGCCAGTGATGGGCGGTATCATGCTGCTGCTGTTCGGATCCATTGCTGCTATCGGTCTCAAGACGTTGGTGGAGTCCAAAGTTGATATGGGGCTGTCGCGTAACATCGCTATCGTGGGTGTGACGCTGACGGTTGGTGTGGGTGCGCTGGAGATGAAGATCGGTGACTTCGCATTGGCCGGTGTCGGTCTGGCATCAGTGGCGGCCATCCTGCTCAATCTGATCCTGCCTGCTCACTCTGAAGAGGAAGTGACGGAAGCCGCCAAGGATTAAGTCCCGGCATTACACAGGCTGTTGATCTGCAAGAGGCCACCTTGGGGTGGCCTCCTTTTTTGGCTGGATCCTGCAGCGAAATCCCATTGCCACACCGCAGTCCGGTGATGGATGAGCGGTTTAGCTTTGTCATTTGACGTATCTGTTTTCGTGACCTTAGCTAAAGAGCAGGTATGGCTCTGAGGTTGTCTTGAGCAGGATGATAAAATGGATGTTGGTGTTTTCGATCATTTTTCTTCCAAGCCGTCGCCATGTATCGATGCGCCTCTCTTTTGCCACGGCGCTGTTGCACGTCATCGGTCTTATCCGCCCCCATCCAGCATTTTTTCATCTTACTTTGGCCTGTTCCCCCTCTCTTTGACCGTGAGCCTGTCTTGCCGGTTGCGCTTAATCGCGTGCTGGCGAAATCGGAATTTGTTTGCTGCTGCACATCGGGTGAGCGGCGAGCCGTGAAAGCCGGCATGACCCGTATCGGGTCAGGAGTGCACCGCCAGCCAACAGGGGTGGGTGTTCAGGGATGAATGGCAAGCAAGGCGAGGTTGCAATGAACTATCAACAGCTGTGGAAAAGTGCAATTTTTTCAGTCTCTACCGTGATGACGATGAGTGCGGCTCAGGCTGTGCCATTGAATGTGATGACGGAGGATTATCCTCCATTCAACATGCAGGGGGAGGGTGGCAAGATTGTCGGGCTATCCACCGAAGTGGTTGAAGAACTGCTCAAGCGCGCTGAGGTTGAATACAAACTGACGCTGATGCCCTGGAAGCGGGCTTATGAAGATACCCTCAGCACCCCCAACACGGCGCTCTATTCAACAACGCGCACTCCTGAGCGGGAAGCGCTGTTCAAGTGGGTCGGGCCGCTGGTTAATAACAACTGGGTCTTTTTCTCCAGCGCGACGGCCAATATTGCGGTGACGTCACTCGAAGATGCCAAGCAGTATTCGGTGGGGGGCTATAACGGCGATGCAGCTGCCGAGTACCTCAAGGCGCAGGGTTTCACCAAGTTGCAGCTGGCCGCCAATGACACCGCCAACGTGAAAAAACTGGAAGCGGGTCGTATCGACTTGTGGGCGACAGGTCAATATCTGGCCCCCTATCTGGCCACCAAGGAGAAGGTTGCCAACCCCAAGTCAGTGTTTGTGTTCAAGGAAACCCAGATGAGTTTGGCGTTTAACAAGGAGACGCCGGATGAGCTGATCACCAAGCTCAACGAGATCCTGGCCGCCATGAAAGCGGATGGCACCATCGACAAGATCAATGCCAAGTACCAGTAACAGTATCTGTAACAAGTGCCAGTAAATGGCACTGCTCCGGCTGCCGTAAACCGGGAGGAAACCATGGATTGGAAAAGTCTGACGTTCAGGATCGCCGTGTTGACCTCTCTGTCGGTGAGTCTGCTACTGGTGTTGTTTGGTGGCTACAACTACAGCGCTGCCAGGGCGGAGAGCTACAGCAAACAGAGCGTGCTGGTCGAACAGGCCATCGGTCGGCTGCAGCTCTCCCTGCCCGGCCCGCTGTGGAATTATGAGTCGGCCTTCATCGAGGCATCGCTCAAGTCCGAGCTGGCGGCCGATATCCTCAGTGCGCTGCTGGTGGTCAACAAGGAGAAGCTGGTAGCCGGGTTTGCCCGTGACACAGCGGGTACCATTGCCCCCGTGACTGCCATTCCTGCCGATACCGCTGCCTACGGTGGTTACGATCTGGTCTATGACGACAGCGGTCAGAAAAACACAGTGGCCAGATTGTTGGTGCAAACCAGTGATGCTGCTATTCAGGCCCACTTGCGTCAGCAGTTGATCACCACCGTCTGGCAAATCGTGGTGCTCGATCTTTGCATCATTGTGCTGCTGATGGTGCTAATTCACCGCAATGTGCTGAGGCCACTCCATCAGATGAATCAGGCGGTGTTCGATCTGGCCAAAGGGGAAGGGGACCTGACCAGACGTCTGAAGATCCGCCGTCAGGATGAAATGGGGGCGCTGGCCACCAACATCAACCTCTTCATTGCCAAGTTGCAGGAGATGGTGGCGGAGATTAATGAGTTTTCTGCCGGGGTGCTGCAAAACGCCGAACGCTGTGACGTCCTCTCGGCAGATACTCGTGTTGGCAGTGACGCCCAGCAATCCGAGCTGGATCAGGTCGCCACTGCCATTACCGAGATGAGCCAAGCGGTGCAGGAGGTTGCGGGTAATGCGGGGAGGACTGCCACCGCGACAGATGAGGCCAATCTCTATGTGGAGCAGGGCTACAATCTGGCGGGGCATGCCAATGAGGCCATTCATCAATTAGTGGGTGAAGTGGAACGGGTGGCCATCTTGATGCGCTCCCTCTCGACCGAGAGCAGCAGCATTGGCAATATCATTGAGGTGATCAACGGGATTGCCGAACAGACCAACCTGCTGGCCCTCAATGCCGCCATTGAGGCGGCCAGAGCAGGGGATCAGGGCCGGGGTTTTGCGGTGGTGGCCGATGAAGTTCGTACCCTGTCGGGGCGCACTCGTCAGTCAACAGAAGAGATCAGTGCCAGCATCAAGCGATTGCAACAGGCCACCCAGAATGTCGGTGTGGGCATGCAGCAAAGTCAGGAGAAAGCATCCCGTGCGGGTATCGAGGCGGCAGATGTGCAGAACTCGGTGGAGAAGATAAAAAGTCAGGTTAGTTTGATCCGCGAGATGAATATCTACATTGCCCAGGCATCGGAAGAGCAGCATTCGGTGGCAGAAGGCGTAAGCCACAGCGTCAACCGCATTGCCACACTCAATAGCGAGAGCGCAGCGCGAGTGGCACAAGTTGCCGAAGCCAGTAGCGACCTGCGTCAACTATCGGCCCAGCTTGATGGTCTACTCAAGCAGTTTCGGGTTTAAGATCCTGTCATATCAGCCCCATTGGATATGTTGTTGTCCATTGGGGCATCATAGATCTTCGCTATAAGCAGGGATATTCAGCGTGGAGCCGCGCAGTACGACCATGCTGGACGCATGGGGCTATTTTCTCTGGCGATGCTAATGCTCATCTATTGTGCCGTGGATCCTGACCTATTAGAATTTCGCCTAATTTCAGCAAGCCCTGAGTCGTCATTGGCATTATCAGGCGTGGGATCCCCTTTTTCATGATGATGCAGATAATAGGTGGCTGGTATGACGGCAGGCAATAGTGTATCTGCCTACCACTTTGGTGATTATGTCTTTGATGTCAAAAGACGAGAGCTGATTTTTGGTGCCGACAAGGACAAGGTGCAAAGCGCCAGGGTGGTGCGCTTGTCATCGGCTGAGAGCCTCATTTTCAGCTATCTGCTCGATCACCATGACGAAGTGTGCGACAAGGATCTGCTGCTCGATATTGGCTGGTTGGGCCGCCCCATCAGCCCCAACTCACTTAACGTGGCTATCGCCAATATTCGCCGCCACTTCGCATCATCCCCTCAGACGTTGGATATCAGAAGCACTCCGAAAAAAGGCTACGCCTTGCATCTCAACTGCAAGGTGAAAACCTATTACGGCAAGCTGGCACCCATCGAGGCGATTCCACACTCCGAGCCTGTTGCCGAGAACGAACCACCTGTTTTGACGCCCACAGAAGCAATGCTATCGCTTCAGCCCGTCAATGAGGTCACTGGCGAGATTTCCTCTGTCACTTCCCGTTCGATAGGGCAGCGTCTCAAGCTTGCATTGTTAAGCTGCATTGGTCGGCCGCTGTTGGCCAGGGGGCTGATTTACATCAATCTGGCTCTAGTTGTGCTGGTGTTGTTTGCTGTCGGTTATCTGAATTTTGAGTGGCTACATGTGCGCTGTGCTGATTCGCCGACGGGCGTCGTTTGTCAGATGGAAGCCAAGAGCGAAGTGCCGACGGTCAAGCCTGCATCGCTGGTGCTGGTCTCCGGCCACAAAGTGCGTGTGCTCGCCTATGAAGAGCTCGAAAAAACGCTGTAAGGGATGTCTGATGAAACGAACGCTGAAAAATACCTTGCTGCTGTTGCCACTGCTTGTCGTGCTGCTGTTTATGGTCGGGATGTTTATCAACAGTCTGGGCTGTCATTACGATCTGAAAATGTCGGCCAACGGGGTCAACTATCACGGGGTGTGTCGCTGGGGAAAAATCACCGTGATTGAAGAGGAGGAGGCGACCAAGGAGAAGTGGCGGGTGACCGGCTTTCAATTTACCTTCTTCAACCAGCTTGTTTACCTCATCGACAGTCGTACCCAGCTGCACGAGTCGGGTAACGATGACTCCTATCTCAATGAGTACAACCTGATCCAGTCGCAATATGCGTTGGTCAACTATGCCTGGGTGCCGCTGACCGAAAACAAGGTGGCGATCTTCCAGCGTGATCCGGTGCATGAGGTCGTGATTGCCCAGCGAGATGGCTGGTTCGATCTCTACCGCTGGTTCTTCCCCCCGGCACCGCTGGTGCCTGTTCAGTCGCAAAGTGCAGGCGCTGGGCGACCCGCTAGTTTCTGATCAACTTGCACCAGGGACCGGTGACGTCACAGTGACCGGTCTCATCGCTGCTTATCCAGCCGAGGCGATGATAAAAAGCCAATGCTGCGGTATTAAGGGTCGCGACCTTGAGCGAGCCGGGTTTAGCGGTATCAGCCAACCCGTGATCGAGCAGCGCTCGCCCGATCCCCTGACCATGCCAGTCGCTTGAAACATACAGATGATGGACGAAGTTGTCAGGCTGCCAGATGGCAATAAAGCCACAGATGTTTGCCCCATGCTCGGCTACCCAGACTCGTTCGCCTTCGGTCTGCTTTGCAAAATCATCAAGCTGAAATTGAGCGGGTTCGACCCAGTGAAAGGTTTGTCGCCGGATCTTTAAAAACAGCTGGGCCAGCTGGGGAATATCCTGTTCTACCATGAGTCTGATCATGATGACCTCCCGGGTTCAGTGATTGTTAGCTGATGTTATTGCACAGTGACACGTCAACTTGATGTAAGTGACAAGGGTGTGATTAACCACTGTCCATTATATTTGGCATGGGGCTATACTGCCGGAAGCTCTTGTATGGATGGCTTGAGGATCGCTGATTTATGGACAATAAACAGATTGAAGGCAATATTTTTGTGCCGGCACACATAGACGATGTCTGGCATGCCTGGACGACAGAAAGCGGTCTGCGCAGTTTTCTGGCTCCCGAGTGTTTGATGGTGGCCGAACCGAATGGCCCATTCGAGATCTACTTCAGGCCCGATGCCCCGCTGGGCGAACGGGGCAGTGAAGGGTGCCGGGTCATGGCGGTGATGCCTTATGATTTACTCAGCTTCAGTTGGAATTTTCCGCCCACCTTCCCCCATATTCGCTTGCAGAAAACCCATGTCTGCTTGCACTTTGTGCCTGAAGGGCAGGGGACCCGGCTGCACTTTTTGCAAACCGGCTGGGCCAATGATCCTGATTGGGATCAGGGTTTTGCCTATTTTCGGGAAGAGTGGCTGGAGATCAGTTTGCCGCGCTTGCAGTACCGTTTTACCCACGGCCCCATCGATTGGAACAATCCCCCCGATAAGTCACAATTGAAGGCGCTGGCACAGTAACTGCGGAATTGAAGATAAAAAAAACCGGCCAAAAGGCCGGTTGAAACAGTTCAGGCTTGTCAGGTGACAAACGTATCCAGCGGATGAGAGTCGCTTTCCACTCCTTGTGAAGTACAACCCTCTTGGTTACGTGCAGCTACTTTATGCCATTCACACTGAATCGAGGCTGAACCAGCGATGATCCCGCCTCGTACCACAGGTTAATCAGATAGAGATCCCCATCGACTGGCGCAGATAAGCACCAGCACCGAGCAGCCCCGGCCCTTCGTGCGTGATCAGGAATACCGGGATATCTTTGAGGTAGGATTTGAAGCGTCCCTTGTCTTCAAAGGCCACTCGAAAACCCGAGCTGATGAAAAACTCCTGAAAGCGCGGGACTATGCCGCCAGCAATATAGATGCCACCAAAGGTGCCCATGTTGAGGGCCAAGTTACCGGCGAAGCGCCCCATCAACACACAGAACAGACTCAAGGTGCGACGGCAATCCAGACATTCGCCACTCAGTGCGCGCTCGGTGATATCTTTGGGGGCGAACGGTTCAGGCTCACGGCCATCGGATTTCACCAGCCCACGATAGATGTTGACCAGACCAGGCCCGGATAGCAGTCGCTCGGCCGAGACATGGCCCAATTCGCTCCGCATCACCTGCAGCACCGCATCTTCCTCTTCGGTGTTGGCGGCGAAATCGACATGGCCACCCTCACCCGGCAGGCTCAACCACTGCTCGCCCGCCCTCACCAGATGAGCGACCCCAAGGCCGGTGCCCGCGCCATAGATGGCGATAGGTTTGCCAGAGACCGGTGCCGAGCCGCCCAGTTGGATACGATCCGTTGCTGCCAGTACCGGCACCGCCATGGAGACGGCAGTAAAGTCATTGATCACCTGCAGGCGCTCCAGCCCCAGATTACCCTGCATCTCGCTGATAGAAAATTCCCAGCTGTGGTTGGTCATGGCGACCCAGTCACCGTTGATGGGGCAGGCGATGGCGATGCAGGCTTCGCTCACCTGTGCGTGGTGTTCGTCCAGATAGAGGCGTACCACGGCTTCAAGGCTGGGATGGGCCAGACCAGAGTAAGTCTTGGCTTGCGAGATAGTACCGGTGGCCAGCTCACACAGAGCCAGGCGTGCATTGGTTCCGCCGACATCGCCGACCAGCGCGTGGGTATGCTGCATAACTACTCCTTCGTTACAGGGTTGGGACGACCGTTGCATCCCGAGATTATTGTTAGAGGGTGACTGTATATTCTATCCGAGCTTGGGCTGCGCTAACTCGCTGGATCGACACAAACGTGCGGCTGCTCACAGTGTTGTTGCTTTGCAACATTTGTAAGCGTTTTCATGGTGAGGTGACGTTTTGTAACGAAAAGTACGAAATAATTAGAGATGAGTCATACTTTGTATGGCAGGTGTTAGTTGCGATAACCGCTTGTCTTGTATAGTCCTTAGCTTGATTGGCAGCATGCTTAGTCGTAGATTCAGTGCAGAGACACTGAAGCTAAATTACAAAAACGCCTGGTGGTGATGATGAATACCCTTGATAAAATTACGAACAACTTGGAAAGTTTCAGTAAATCGGAACGCAAGGTTGCCGAGGTGATCTTGGCCTCTCCCCAGACGGCCATTCACTCCAGCATCGCCACCCTGGCCAAGATGGCCGACGTCAGTGAACCGACCGTCAACCGTTTTTGCCGTCGTCTCGATACCAAAGGCTTTCCCGATTTCAAACTCCATCTGGCCCAGAGTCTGGCCAATGGCACCCCTTATGTTAATCGTCATGTGGAAGCGGAAGATGGCCCGGATACCTACACCGCCAAGATCTTCGAATCCACCATGGCCTGTCTGGATGCGGCCAAGAACAGCCTGGATATCTCCGCCATCAACCGCTGCGTCGATATCCTGACCCAGTCCAAGAAGATCAGCTTCTTCGGTTTGGGGGCCTCTTCTGCCGTTGCCCGCGATGCCCAGAACAAATTTTTCCGCTTCAATATTCCCGTGGTGAGCTTTGAAGATATCGTCATGATGCGGATGAGCTGTATCAACGGTAGCGAAGGGGATGTGGTGGTGCTGATCTCCCACACCGGTCGCACCAAAGCGTTGGTCGAGATCGCCGCGCTGGCACGCGAGAACGATGCCACCGTGATCGGCATGACCGCCAAAGATTCCCCGCTGGCCCGTGAGTGTAATCTGGTGCTCTCCATGGATGTGCCGGAAGATACCGATGTCTATATGCCGATGGCATCCCGCATCGCCCAGCTGGCGCTGGTGGATGTGCTGGCGACCGGTTTTACCCTGCGCCGGGGGATGAAATTTCGCGAAAATCTGAAAAAAGTGAAAGAGGGATTGCGCGAATCCCGCTTCGAAACCCCGCACTCTTCCTGAATCGGCGGGGGCGTTAGCCCCCGGCTGTCACTGCCCCGCGCAGTGGTGTAGTATTGTAATTTAATAACAAAAACCACCCAGATGGTTTGCAAACGGGTGCATCGAGCCATGGGCTCGATAGGGCAGAATCTCAAGTTATATCCACTTCACATTGGAGTTTTTCATGCCTAGACGTACAAAAATTGTTACCACACTTGGTCCGGCTACCGACCGCGAAGGGATCCTTGAGGGGATCATTCTTGCCGGTGCCGACATGGTGCGGATGAACTTCTCTCATGGTACTGCGGAAGACCATATTCTGCGTGCCAACCAGGTGCGTGAGATTGCTGCCAAGCTTGGCCGCCACGTTGCCATCATGGGTGACCTGCAAGGCCCGAAAATTCGGGTATCCACCTTCAAGGATGGCAAGGTCTATCTGGCTATCGGTGACAAATTCATTCTCGATGCAGCCCTTGGTAAGGGCGAAGGGTGTCAGGAGCAGGTCGGCATTGACTACAAGAGTCTGCCCGACGATGTGATCGCCGGCGATATCCTGCTGTTGGACGATGGTCGGGTGCAGCTGAAAGTCGAGCAGGTTGAAGGTTCCCGTATTCATACCACAGTGACTGTGGCCGGGCCGCTCTCCAACAACAAGGGCATCAACAAAAAAGGCGGTGGTCTCTCCGCGCCAGCCCTGACCGAGAAAGATAAAGAAGATATCAAGACCGCTGCGTTGATGAACGTGGACTATCTGGCAGTCTCCTTCCCTCGCTGTGGCGATGACTTGCGCTATGCTCGCGAGCTGGCCCGCGAAGCCGGTTCTAACGCCAAGATTGTGGCTAAAGTGGAGCGCGCTGAAACCGTCGCTACCGATGAGGCGATGGAAGATATCATCCTCGGTTCCGATGCCGTTATGGTCGCCCGTGGTGACCTTGGGGTCGAGATCGGTGACCCCGAGCTGGTTGGCGTGCAGAAAAAGCTGATCCGTTATTCCCGTCGTCTGAACCGTGTGGTCATCACTGCGACCCAGATGATGGAGTCGATGATCAATGCTCCGCTGCCGACCCGTGCCGAAGTGATGGACGTTGCCAACGCCGTGCTGGACGGTACCGATGCGGTGATGCTCTCCGCTGAAACCGCCGCTGGTCAGTTCCCTATCGAGACAGTCACCTCCATGGCGAGCGTCTGTGTCGGTGCCGAGAAGCACCCGAGCCTGAACGTTTCCAATCACCGCATGAGCTATACCTTCACCTCGGTGGAAGAGGCGTTGGCTATGTCGACCATGTATGCCGCCAACCACCTGGAAGGGGTCAAGGCTATCGTGGCGCTGACCGAATCTGGTACCACTCCGCTGCTGATGTCCCGTATCAGCTCCGGTCTGCCGATCTTCGCCATGTCTCCCCACAACAAGACTCTGGCCTGGACCAACCTCTACCGTGGCGTCACCCCGGTGATGTTTGACGGCGACGAGACCAAGCCGGTCTACGAAGTGTGCCGCGACGCGCTGGACGTACTCAAGGCCAAAGGCCTGGTACAGAGTGGCGACATGGTGCTGCTGACCCACGGTGACAAGATGGAAACCGTGGGCAGTACCAACACCTGCAAGGTGATGATGGTCGAATAACGGCTGCTATCTACTGTGTTATCAAAGCTGCTCGCCACTGGCGGGCAGCTTTTTTTATGACTGTTACTGGGGAACTCAGCCGTCAGCATCGGGTGGTGAAGGACTCAATGATTGCTTCGATCACCGGTCCTCCTGATAATGCAGACATGAACCGGATAAAAAGCACCCCGGATGGCGGCCGCATAGCCATGTGCCGGATCGCGGGTGCGTCACAAGGTCCCTCACTCTGAACGGGAGCAAGAAGATGAAAAAGCGTAACTGGCTGCTGGCCTTATCACTGAGTCTGGCATTTTCGCCCTGCTATGCCGATTGGGCAAAACTCAAGGCTGCAGCCTCTGATCTGGGGGCCGCGGTGAGTGAAACGGGCAAAGAGGTGTGGCAGGACGTCAGCGATTTTTCCAAGAAGAGCTGGGACTCTATCTCGGCCTGGGGTGAGGATGCCTTCAATACCGCCGGGGTCTGGACCGACAAGAGTATCGCGACCGGCAAGGAGTGGCTGAAGGCCGCCGACAAGGAGCTCAACGAGATGCTCAACCCCAAGACGGCGAAAGAGGCGAGAGTCGCGCTCAATACCATGGCCGACACTGCGCTGATCCGGTTGTTCAACGAGCAGCCATCAGCCAAGTTGCTGTTTGACAAGGCTTATGGCTATGCGGTGTTCGATTCGCGCAAGTTCTCCCTGATGCTGCATACCAATCAGGGGGCCGGGGTGGCGGTCAATCGCAAAAACGGCAAGCACACCTATATGAAGATGTTTGGTGCGGGTCTGGCGGCCGGGATTGGCGGCAAGTTCTATCAGCAGGTGATCCTGTTTGAAGACAAGGCCAGATTCGATGCCTTCGTGACCCAAGGCTGGGAAGCCACCTCGGAAGTGGGTGTGGTGGCTGGCAAGGAGAGCGCCGAGCTGACCGCCAAATACAATGGCGGCATGGCGATCTACCAGATTGGCGAGAAGGGCTTGCTGCTCGATGCCAATATCTCTGGCTCCAAGTACTGGATTGACAAGGACTTGACGGAAACGAGCCGCTAATCTCGTCGTTATAGGTTGCTCACTGCACGCCATAAGCTTGCCGTAATCCCGCCAACAGGCCCGCAATGCGGGCCTGTTGGTTTTCTCGGGGTCAGCGGGCTACATAGACCTGCTTGCCCTTGAACATGGTCCAGAGCACCTTGGTCTCCTTGATCTGCTCGCTCGCCACCTGCTCCAGATTGCGATCCAGCAAGATCAGGTCAGCACTCTTGCCTGCGCTGATGGAGCCAATCTCTTTCTCCTGCCCAATCACCTTGGCGGCGTTGAGGGTATACGCCTGCAAGATAGCCTGACGGCTGATCTGTTCGCTGGCGGGGGGCAGCAAGCCAAGCTCCCCCTGGCGGGTGATCGCGGTATACATGGCGAGGAAAGGGCTGGGGCTGGAGACCGGCCAGTCACTGGCACCGGCGATAATGGCGCCGCTTTGCAGCAAGCTGCCTGCCGGATAGAGGCGGGCCAGCAGGGCCGGGGGTACTTTCCCCTCCAGCAGCATGGTGGTCGCTACGTTTTTCCCGGCCCACAGCAGTTGCATCGACGCGGCCACATTGAGCGGTTTGAAGCGGGCAATACTGGCCGGGCTCACCACCTCCAGATGGGTGATGCTGTGTAGCAGGCGGTGATCCTGATTGTGGGCCCGGGCATAGGCGATGGCATCGAGGGATTCACGGACGGCCCGATCGCCGATGGCATGAAAATGAGCGATCAGTTGATGAGCATCCGCGGTGCGGATCAGCTCGTTGAAACGCTGCTTGTCCAGATCGTCTTTGCCGCTGTAACCGGGGCGGTTGAGGTAGGGTTCGCTCAACTTGGCGGTCTGGGATGGAAACTCGATGACGCCATCTTGCAGGATCTTGATCCCCACCAGTTTGACGTCCGGTGCATCTTGAAACTGCTGCTGCAGCGCCAATACGTCATCAATGATGGCGGGCGAGGCATGGATCCCCACCAGTGCCAGCGCGGATACATGGCCGGTCAGCTTGCCTTCCCGGGATAGCATGCTGTACGCCGGCAGCAGGCCGGTGTCACGGCGATCTGGCTCGGCGTTGAAGATGGGCGCGAGGGGGCGAATGTTGCTGATAGGGTCCATCCAGGCGGTGATGCCCACCTGATTGAGCTGCTTGGCGGCGGTCATGATGGCACTGGCAATCGTCTCGTCGCTGACGGGTGGCAAGGCTTTGAGGATGGCATCCCACCCGCCTTCCGAGGCAAAGCCACTCAGCTGGCCGGATGGGGTGAGGCCAAAATTGCCTTTCAGCTGGGCATAACGGCCGGCAAGGGCCTTGGCATCAATGCCTGCCTTGCGCAGCATGGCCTGATTGGCCCAACCGGTGTGGGCATCCGAACCGGCCAGCACCACCGGGATCAGCTGGTATTGTGGGCTATTAAACACCTGATCGAGCAGGGAGAGCTGATGCCAGTAGTCGAGGGAGACATTGCTGTATAGCTGCACATCCCCCAGTGTCAGGTGGGGATCATCCTTGCTGCGGGTCAGAAATTGTTGCAGCTGCTCAACCTCATTCATGGCATCGGGAAAGTTAACCGTCATCCCCTGAAAGCCGGCAAATGCCGCGTGAACATGGCTGTCGATAAGCCCCGGCATCAGATACTTTCCTTGCAGATCAAGGCGCTTGGCGTGGCTGCCGAGGCGGGTGCTGACCTCCTGATAGCTGCCGACCGCCACGATCTTTTTACCTTCAATGCCGACCGCCTCCGGGTGAGGGTTCGCCGGATCGCCGCTGTAGATGGTGCCGCCAAAGATCAGGGTCTGGCTCTGTGACTGGGCATTGGCGGCAGCCGGAAGCGTCACCAGCAGGCTGGCGAGCAACAGCGTTTTGATATTCATGGGCATGACTCCGTCGCTTCGGCGCCCGAAGGCGCCGAAGTGGGTAAATGGAAATGGGGTATCGGCTTATCGGTTGATCAGCGGGATACAGATATCAAACACGTAATGATCCCGGTCGGGGTCCGTGCCTGCGTGGTATTGCTCGTAACACGGGCGATCGTCGCAGTTCAGCCCTTGGCCTACTACCCAGCGAAACGCCGTCTCCCAGCTGGCGACCAGTTGATCGCCGCGAGCGATAAACTGACACACCGCATAGGGGCCGGCGGCGATGGTCTGGGTGGTTAACTGGCGCCCAGCGGAGATCTTTGGCCCCAGCTCGATGCAGACGTCAGTACGGCAGCGCGTCTCATCGGTGATATCGGGGATATCCCAATAGAGACTCAGGGTGCCCGCCGGTGTCATCGCCTCGTCTGAGGCGAACAGCGCGAGCAAATCCCGATGGGCTTGTTCGCAGGTCTCCTTGCCATAGGGGCCCAGGCGACGCATGTATGCCACGCGCCGGGCGGGCATCTGCTTGACGCTTGCCCCCTGCAACAGACCCGGGTGTTCGGTGACCGGGTGCATGACCAGGCCATCATAGGTTTCAAAGGGCAGGGGATCGTTTCCAATCTTGCTTTTCCAGTTTCCCCCTTGTTGCTGGCGGTATTCCGAGGGGCTCATGGCGAAGTGCAGGCGAAAGGCCTTGGCGAAATTCTGTGAGCTGGAGAACCCGGCGGCCAGCGCGAGGGTGGTGATGTCGCTCTGGGGGGAGGCCAGTAAACGACGGGCGGCGCGCTCCATGCGCAGGCGCCGGGTAAAGCCGGCAATGGTCTCGCCGACCATCGCCTTGAAAATGCGGTGGAAGTGAAAGGTGGAGATGGCGGCCGCAGTTGCGACTTCATCCAGACTCGGGTTGTCATCCAGATGGTGGCTGATGTAGTCCATCGCCTTGAACACAGGTTTGCGATAATCCAGAGCGGACTCCTTGCCAGCCAGCAAAATTGGGCGTCAGAGTCGGATTTAATCAGAGCCACCTGCCGTTGTCGAACCCGTCCGGCCTGGTCTGGCCACTCATCCTCGCCGTACTATTAACGCATTGGCACTCTAATTGCTTATTGGCTGTCAGCGTCAATGATTTGTCTGGGGATGGAAAATGGAAATAAGTGCAAGCAGCCTGATGCAAGAGATGCAGGCGCTCAAGATCGAAGCAGGCGCAACGCCGCTGGCACAGCCCGGTCGTCCGGTCACCTCCGACTTTGGTCAGCTGCTGCAACAGGCGCTCGGCAACGTCAACGAGCTGCAAGGCGCCGCCAATGATCTGCGTACCCGTTTCGATATGGGCGACAAGTCGGTGGATCTGGCCGAGGTGATGATTGCAGGCCAAAAATCGTCCATCGCCTTTGAAGCCACAGTACAGGTGCGCAACAAGATGGTCGATGCCTACAAGACCATCATGAACATGCCGGTATAAGTGATTACTGAACATCATGAACATGTCAGCAATAAGGACATAAATCGTGGCTACTGACCAAAACGGCGATCTGCTGATGAACGATGAGGGCACTGCCGCCCTTGATGAAAATGAGCAGAAAAGTTCGGCGTTGGGCTTTCTGTCCAACACCGATGTGCTGCGGCAAATCACCCTGATCCTGGGGCTTGCCATCTGTCTGGCCATTGCCGTCTTCATCCTGTTGTGGGGCAAGGAGCCGGACATGCGTCCCCTCGGCACCTACAGCACCCAGGAGCTGGTGAAGACCCTCGACTTCCTCGATCAGCAAAAGATCCCCTATGAAGTGGATGGCAAGAGCGTACTGGTCAGCGCTGAAAGTTACCCCACTATCCAGCTGGCCCTGACCCGTGCCGGTCTCGCCAATGTCGTTGATGCCACCAATGGTGGTGAAGATATCCTGCTGAAAGATTCCAGTTTCGGCGTCAGCCAGCGGATGGAGAGCGAGCGTCTGAAGCTGAGCCGCGAGCGCCAGTTAGCGAGCGCCATCGAGCAGTTCCAGAATGTGGCCAAGGCACAAGTGCTGCTGGCTATCCCGAAAGACAACGTGTTTGCCCGCAATGAGCGCAAACCCAGTGCCACCGTGGTGCTCAACCTGAAAGGGGCGGCGCTGGGGCAGGGTGAGGTGGACTCCATCGTCGACATGGTCGCCTCTGCGGTACACGGCCTTGAGACAACTCGGGTAACCGTCACCGACCAGAATGGCCGCCTGCTCAACTCCGGCTCGCAAGACCCGGTCTCTGCCCAGACTCGCAAAGAGTTTGCCATGCAGCAGAAGCAAGAGATCGAGTACAAGCAAAAAATTGACGCCATCCTGATCCCGGTGCTGGGTGCCGACAACTATACGGCGGAAGTGGATCTCTCCCTCGACTTCTCCCAGCAAGAGCAAACCCGCAAGACTTACAACCCGGATCTGCCTGCGGTGCGCTCTGAAATGACCATGGAAGAGAACAGCGCCAATGGTAGTAGCGGCGGAGTGCCGGGGGCACTCTCCAACCAGCCGCCCGCTGCGTCCAACATTCCCGAGCAGGCGGCCACTGCTGATGGTGCCGGCGCTGCAGCCTCTGGCCGCTCACGCAAAGAGGCGACCCGCAACTTCGAACTGGATACCACCGTCAGTCACACCCGTCGCCAGATGGGTGGCATTCGCCGCATGACCGTTTCGGTGGCGGTCGATTACAAAGCGGTGCCCGGAGCGGATGGTGCTGTGACCCGTGAGGCCCGTAGCCAGGCCGAAATCGATACCCTGCGCCGTCTGCTGAGTGGTGGCCTTGGTTTTGATGTGACCCGGGGTGATACCCTTGAGGTGGTCGCCATTCCGTTTAATCGCCCCGAGCTGGAAAGTGTCGCCGACCTGCCGATCTACGAACAGCCCTGGTTCTGGCGTGCGGTACGCATAGCGGCGTCAGTGCTGGTGATTATCGTATTGATTGTCACCGTGGTTCGCCCCATGCTCAAGCGACTGCTCTATCCGGATGCCAAACCGGAAGGGGAAGTGGATTTTGACAACCACACTGTGCTGGGGGGCGATGACGAGTTGAGCCTGCTGTCCGCTCAAGTGGAGGGCGATCAGGTATTCGGTGTGCGCGATGGTCAGCTGAAGCTGCCTGATCTGCACCGCGATGAAGACTTGCTCAAGGCGGTGCGTGCGCTGGTGGCGAACGAACCGGATCTGGCCGCTCAGGTCATTAAAGAATGGGTAACCAACAAAGATGCCTGAAGAAAAGAAGACTCAAGTCATCGGTAATGACATCACCGACGGCCAGCGCCAGATCCTCGATCAGATGTCCGGCATAGAGATGGCAGCGGTACTGATGTTGAGCCTCAATGAAGAGGATGCCGCCCAAATCTTTCGCCATCTCGAGCCAAAGCAGGTGCAGCGGCTCGGTATGTCGATGGCCTCCATGTCTGACTTCAGTCACGATCGGGTAGCGGCAGTGCACCGTCAATTCATCGACGATATCCAGAAGTACACCAACATCGGTATCGGCAGCGAAGATTTCGTGCGCAAGGCGCTGGTGGCGGCCCTTGGCGAGGACAAAGCCAGTAATCTGGTGGATCAAATCATATTGGGTTCAGGCTCCCGCGGCCTCGATTCGCTCAAGTGGATGGATGCTCGTCAGGTGGCCAGTATCATCCTGAACGAACACCCGCAGATCCAGACTATCGTGCTCTCCTATCTGGAGCCGGAGCAGTCCGCCGAGATCCTGAGCCAGTTCCCGGAGCAGGTGCGGCTGGATCTGGTGATGCGGATCGCCAACCTGGAAGAGGTGCAACCGGCGGCGTTGCAAGAGCTGAACGACATCATGGAGAAACAGTTTGCCGGTGCGGCGGGTGCTCAGGCAGCCAAGATGGGTGGCCTGAAAGCAGCCGCCAATATCATGAACTATCTGGATACCAACATCGAAGGCCAGCTGATGGACTCTATCCGCGAGTCGGATGAAGAGATGAGCCAGCAAATTCAGGATCTGATGTTCGTGTTTGAAAACCTCATCGATGTGGACGACCGCGGTATCCAGACCATGCTGCGGGAAGTGCCGGGCGAGTTGCTGCAACGGGCGCTCAAGGGCTCCGACGATCAGATGCGCGAGAAGATCTTCAAGAATATGTCCAAGCGTGCGGCGGAAATGCTGGCGGACGATCTGGAGGCCATGGGGCCGATCCGGGTCTCCGAAGTGGAGGCCGCCCAGAAAGAGATCCTCTCCATCGCCCGTCGTCTTGCTGATGCTGGCGAGATCATGTTGGGTGGCGGTGGCGGTGAGGAGTTCCTCTAAACCATGGGTCATCAAGGTACGGTCGTGCAGATATGGCATCAGGCTGTGACAAGGGGTACCTCAAGCAATGAATAACAAACTGCGTGGCTACGTGCGTCCTGACGGGGAAGATGCTCCGGTAGAGGCGTGGGGCTGGCCACAGATGGAGGTCGAAGCGGCGGTCGAGACCAATGCCCTCGGTTTTGCGCCTGACTGGTATCAGCAGGAGGAGGAGGTCGTTGAGCCGGAGCCAGAACCGGAACCGCTGCCGAGTATTACTGCCCAAGAGCTGGAGGCGATCCGCCAGGCTGCCTGGGAAGAGGGGATGGCCGAAGGTCATGCCGCTGGCTTTGCCAAGGGACAAGAAGAGGGCAAGCTGGAAGGGCTGCAACAGGGGCACCAGGTTGGGCTGGAGCAGGGCAAAGAAGAGGGGCTTGCCATGGGGCGCGACCTGGTGGATCAGGAGATCGCCCACTGGCAGGGGCTGGTTTCCCGCCTTGCCACTCCGCTGAGTGAGCTGGATCAGGCGGTGGAGCAGCAGCTCATCTCGCTGGTGATGCAACTGGCACGTACACTTATTCGCCATGAAGCAGAGACCTCTCCCCGCATCTTGCTGGAAGCGCTGAAACAGGGGGTGGCGCTGCTCCCTGCCGCCGAACAGGGGGTGACCCTGATGCTCCATCCCGATGACCTCGCCCGGGTTGAGCAGGCATTCGGTGCGGAAGAGTGTGCCAAGCGTCAGTGGCGATTGCAGAGCGATCCCACCCTCTCCCCCGGTGATCTGCAGCTGGCAACGGTACTCTCCAGCATCGACTTGACCCTCACGGGACGCATCGAACAGCTGCTGCGCAACTTTTTGCGGGACAATTCGTCATCGCAAAATCCGGTCTCGCAGGACGCTCGTCCATAACGAAGGCCGGGCTCTTGTCCGGCTGAATCTTTTATCTCTCAGGAGGCCAGATGAGCGGCTCGTTACTCACCAGATTGCAAGGGTATCGGGTGCGCGGTATTGCCCCCAAGCCCCCCGTAGCCGGTAAATTAACCCGGGTAGTGGGTCTGACGCTGGAAGCCATCGGCTGTAGTGCGGCGATCGGTGCCCTTTGCCGCATTGATACTCAAGATGGCGAGCTGGAGGCCGAAGTGGTGGGCTTCTCCGGTGATCGGCTGTTTTTGATGCCGAGCGAACAGCTCAAGGGGGTTATTCCTGGCGCCCGGGTGGTGCCGATGACCGAGGAGCATGGCATTCCGGTTGGCATGAATTTGCTGGGCCGGGTCATCGACGGTATCGGGCAGCCGCTGGATGGTCTCGGCCCCATTCTCTCTTCTCAAACGGTGCAGTTTGCCCAGCACCGCATCAACCCGCTCTCCCGCCGCCCGATCCATCAACCGATGGACGTAGGGGTGCGCGCCATCAACGCCGTGTTGACGGTGGGGCAGGGCCAGCGGATGGGGCTGTTTGCCGGTTCCGGTGTCGGTAAATCGGTGCTGCTTGGCATGATGACCCGTGGCTCGGTGGCGGACGTGGTGGTGGTGGGTCTTATTGGTGAGCGGGGCCGGGAAGTGAAAGAGTTTATCGAAGACATTCTGGGGGAGGAGGGGCGTGCCCGCTCCGTGGTGGTGGCGGCGCCAGCCGATGCCTCGCCGCTGATGCGGCTCAAGGGGTGTGAAACCGCTCTGGCGATCGCCGAGTATTTTCGTGATCAGGGGCTCAACGTGCTGCTGTTGATGGATTCGCTGACCCGTTACGCCCAGGCTCAGCGTGAAATCGCACTGGCGGTGGGTGAGCCGCCAGCAACCAAGGGCTACCCGCCATCGGTGTTTGCCAAATTACCGGCGCTGGTGGAGCGGGCGGGTAACGGCAGTGATGGCCAGGGCTCCATCACCGCTTTTTTCACCGTACTGACCGAGGGGGATGACCTGCAAGATCCCATCGCCGATGCGGCGCGGGCGATCCTTGATGGCCACATAGTGTTGTCGCGCGAGCTGGCCGATGCGGGCCACTATCCAGCCATCGATATCGAAAAATCCATTAGTCGGGTCATGCCCATGGTGACCTCGCCGGAACATATGGATTTGGCGCGTACCCTCAAGCAGTTCTACTCCCTCTATCAGCAGAACCGGGACCTCATCACCATCGGCGCTTACAGCCAGGGATCCGATCCCCGCATCGACCGCGCCATCATTCAAAAACCCTATCTGGATCAGTTCTTGCAACAGGGAATGCGCGAGGTCATTCACTATGATGATGGCCTGCAAGCCTTGCAGATGGTGGCCATGCCACTGATGCGTTGATAACGGCGTTGATGGAGGAGGTCGGCCATGAGTAAAGGGTTGCTATTGTTGGCTGATCGGCTGGTGGAGGCGGAGCAGCAGTGTGCGCTGGCGCTGGTGAAGGCGCAGCAGGATCTCAAGCTGTTCATGGATCAGCAAAACGCCCTTAACCAATATCGTCAGATCTATCACCAGCAGTGGACCGATCGCGGTCTGCAAGGGATCACCGCCCAGCAAAACACTCAGTATCACGCTTTTATCAGCAAGCTTGAGCAAGCGGCTACCCAGCAGTACGAAGGGGTGCTGCAGGTGCGTCAGGCGCTGGAGTTGCGCCGTGAAGAGTGGCTGGCGGCCCAACAGCGGCGTAAGGCTGTCGAGTTGTTGTTGAAGAAGCAGGCGGGCCGCGAGCAGCAGAAAGCCCAGCGTCAGGAGCAGAAAATGCTGGATGAATACGCCATGCTGCGCCGCTTTCATCAAGCTGGCCTGTAACTTGCTTTGATCTGGACATAGTCGGGGGCCATCGCTTTGGGGGCCGCCAGAATTCAGGGATCCCATCATGATGCAGACACTGTTGACACAAGCTCCCCCAACTGTGGCTAACGGTTTGGATAAAGCGCCTTTGAGCGGTTCCGTCGAGAGCAAAAGCATCGATGGGGGAACCAGCAGCGACAGCAAGGGTGATTTCGCTACCCTGATTGCCAAGGCCCAGAACAGCGAACAGGGCGCCGCCGAGGCCACTCAGGGCGGTAACAATGTCCGATCAGCCAAATCTTTGGCGACCGAGAGCACCTCTCCCAAAGAAGAGACCAGCAAGGAGCAGGATCCTGACGCCGACAACAAGGTGGAGGAGGTCCCAGCCACCGACTTTCTGCTGCGTCTGCAAGACTCCCTCAAGCTCGATACCTCGCTAGTGACGCCCCAGCTGGCGATGGCGCCCCAACAGAGCGCCACTGCGGTAGACGGCAATCCGTTGCCGCAACAGGGTGAGCAGGACGAGATTGCGCTTGATGAAAGCGAGCTGGCCCCTGCCGCAGCAAGGATTGCCCGCCAGCTAGCCAGTCAGGCCGAGGCGCAATCGCCGCTGACAACGACCGGAAAATCGACTCTTGATACCACGGTATCGCCCTCTGCGGCGCGAGGGGTGGCGCAGGGCGATGCCTCTTCCGCCACCCTCCCCTCTGAGGGGGAAGATGCCGCAACCACCCCGGATGGGCAGTCCGGGGAGAAAGTCTCTGCCAAGGGAGAAACCCTCGGGGCAGATGGCAAGCACACCAAGCCTCTCACGGTGGCAGAGCGGATGGCCCAGCTGGCCAAGGTGTTGCCGGTCGATGAGTCGACAAGCACCACCAAACCCGGTGAGTCACTCGCAGCGAAAGAAGCTGGCGACAGAAAATCCGACCCCGCAGCCAGCAGCACAGTGACCGGTAAGGGGCAGGCGGCGCAAGCCGCGACTCAGGGAGCAGCCCTCAAGGCATTCAGCGAGGGGCTCAAGCAGCCTGAGGCGGGTGCTGTTACCGCAGAGGGCAGTGGTGCAGCTGGCAAGGGGACAGAGAAGAGTGCTGCCGAGGGTAGCCCGCAACCAGCCACTGCCGCATCAGCCAATCAAGGGGCGGCGCAAGTGAAGACGGCGCAAAGTGCTGCAGAAAGTGCCGCAGCAAGTGCCGCAGCCCAGAGCAGCGTGACGCCCAATGTTACGGCCCAAATCGATAGCGCCGCCGCGCCGGTGATGGTAGCGCCGCAGCAGGTGTTGGCACAGGCCGAATCCCAGGGGCCGCAAGCGCCGCTGTCGAGCATTTCAGCTGGCATCAAGCAGATGGAAGTGACGGGCACCGACGAGGTACGCAAAGCGGTGCAGTTGGAGGTAAAACCGAAGGCCGCTGAGGTGGACAAGAGCCTCCTTGCCACGGCATCGAGCAGCGAAAGCAGCCAGAGCCAAACGGTACAACATAGTCAGCACACCCAGAGCCAGGCTCAGGTGGCCGACAGCCGGGCTCCCGCTGCAGAGGGCACATTACGCCGTGAGCCAGCACAATTACCTCATCTGAAGCTGGCCGGTCAGGAGGCACCCGCCGAGTTGCACCAGAAGGTCAACGTGATGCTGGCTGAAAAACTGCAGCAGGCGGAGATCCAGCTCGATCCCCTTGGCCTTGGCAAGATGAAAATCCAGATCCAGATCGGTGCCGACAGCCAGGCCAACGTGCATTTCGTGGTACAACATGGGCAGACTCGCGAGATGTTGGAGCAGTCGATGCCCCGACTGCGGGAGATGCTGGCAGGACAGGGGATCCAGCTTGGCCAGACCCAGGTTCAGCAACAGTCACAACAGCAGCAACAGCAACAACAGGGCCAGCCAACCTTTACCGGACAGGGTCAGCAGGGGCAGGGTAGTGGTCAGTCGAGTTCAGGTAACAGGCAAGATGAGGGAAATATCACAACGTCGACCCTGAGTGTGCTGGTGGGATCGGAAAACAGCAGTGCAATTGATTTCTATGCTTGATGCAATCCCGAGTAAGTTTATGATATCGAACAAGTTTGAGACTAGGGTGGACAAGGGATGGCAGACGATACCGAATTGACGCTAAAAGACCCGGCTGCGGGTAAAAAAAAGAAGCTGATCATTATCATTGCTCTGGCGGTCATTTTGCTGGGCGGTGGTGGCGCGGGTGCCTTCCTGATGCTCTCCGGCTCCGAGAAACCACCCGCAGAAGCAGCCGAAGGAGAAGGGGCCAAGCCCAAGGTAGAAGCACCTCAACCCTCCCTCTATGTGGGGATGCCACGCCCCTTCGTATTCAACGTGGCGGGTGCCCAACGGGATCGGCTGGTGCAGATTAAGATCCAGCTGATGGTGCGCGGCACGGCCGACGAGACCCTGGCCAAACAGAATATTCCCCTTATTGAAGGTACTTTGCTGCGGGTATTCAGCGCGGCCAGTGCCGAGCAGCTGATGACCTTTGAAGGCAAGGAGAAGCTGCGTAAGGATTCACTGGAAGAGTGCCGTCGGGTGCTCAAGGACCTGGTCTCTTCCCCCGTTATCGAACAAGTGCTGTTTACCGGCTTTGTGATGCAGTAGGTGGAAGCGTGAGCGATCTGTTAAGTCAGGACGAAATTGATGCCCTCTTGCACGGTGTCGATGATGTCGAAGAGGAGGAGATAGGCTCGGCGGGGGATCCCGGCGTTGCCCAGTTTGACTTCTCCTCCCAGGACCGCATCGTCCGTGGTCGCATGCCGACGCTGGAGCTGGTGAACGAACGTTTCGCCCGCCACATGCGGATCAGCCTGTTCAACATGATGCGTCGTACCGCCGAGGTCTCTATCAACGGGGTGCAGATGCTCAAGTTTGGCGAGTACGTCCACACCCTGTTCGTGCCGACCAGTCTCAACATGGTGCGTTTTCGTCCGCTCAAGGGCACGGCACTGATCACCATGGAGGCGCGGCTGGTCTTTATCCTGGTGGAAAACTTCTTCGGCGGCGATGGTCGTTATCACGCCAAGATCGAAGGGCGCGAATTTACCCCGACCGAGCGGCGCATTATCCAGATGCTGCTCAAACTGGTGTTCGAAGATTACAAGGATGCCTGGGCACCGGTGATGGATGTGGGCTTTGAGTACCTCGATTCTGAAGTGAATCCGGCGATGGCCAACATCGTCAGCCCAACCGAGGTGATTGTGGTGAGTTCGTTCCATATCGAGCTCGATGGTGGTGGCGGTGACTTTCACGTGGCCATGCCTTACTCGATGCTGGAACCGATCCGCGAACTGCTGGATGCCGGTGTGCAGAGTGACAAGGGCGACACTGACGTGCGCTGGAGCAAGGCGCTGCGCGACGAGATCATGGACGTCAAGGTCGAGCTGCGGGCCAAGTTGCTGGAAACCGAGCTGACCCTGCGTGAACTGATGGAGCTGCGACCTGGCGATATCATCCCGGTCGATATGCCGGAAAATCTGCTGGTCTATGTGGAAGACTTGCCGACCTTCCACGCCAAGATGGGGCGTACCAAGGACAATGTGGCGCTCAAGATAACCGATAAACTCAAGCGCCCGGAAGGGGTAAAGACCGAGATGCATCTGGTGACCCGGGGCGGTGTACGTATTGATGGCGAGGCCGAGCTGGAAGAGCTCGAGCGCAGTATCGAAGATCAACAGCGATAATCGACGGTTTATTGCGATAAACGGTCACGAAGTAGCATAAGGAAACAAGATGAGCGGAACTGAGGAAGAGGATTTGATGGCTGATGCCTGGGCTGCGGCACTGGAGGAGCAGGTCATTGCAGAAGCCAAACCGGCCCCGCTGGAAGAGCTGAAAGATGATGCTCCCATCAGTGCTGAGGAGCGGCGCAAGCTCGACACTATTCTCGATATCCCGGTGACCATCGCGATGGAGGTGGGCCGTAGCCAGATCAGTATTCGCAACCTGCTGCAGCTGAACCAGGGCTCGGTGGTGGAGCTGGATCGCGTCGCGGGTGAGCCGCTGGACGTGCTGGTAAACGGCACTCTGATCGCCCACGGCGAGGTGGTGGTGGTGAATGACAAGTTTGGTATCCGTCTGACCGACGTTATCAGCCAGATTGAAAGGATCAAAAAGCTCAAATGATGCGCCTCCTGTTGTTACTGCTGCCTGTACCGGCTTTTGCCGAGACAGGGGCATCAGCCAACGCGCCCAGTTTGAGCTCCTGGCTGCTCTCCAGCTTGATGGTGATTGGCCTCATTTTGGTGCTGGGTTTTCTGCTCAAAAAGAGCAAGCTGGCGACCGCCATGGGAGGCGGGCAGATGAGAGTCATCGCCTCGTTGCCGGTGGGGTACAAAGAGAAGCTGTTGGTGGTCAAGGTGGGTGAACAGCAACTGCTGGTCGGGGTGACGCCACAACAGGTCAACTTCCTCTGTCGGCTGGAGGAGCCGCTGGACGAGAGCCAGCCACAGGCGTTTTCCCAGCAGCTTGGCAAATTGATGGGTAAGCATGAAAAAAGCTAACGGCTTATTGCTGAAAATGGGGCTGCTGGTCAGCCTGCTGATACCACTATTTTGCTCTTGGCCCGCGCTGGCACAAGACGCCATGTCGGCGGTGACCGTCAAGACCATGGGGGATGGCTCCCAGGAGTACAGCCTGACCCTGCAAGTGCTGGCGCTGATGACCGCGCTCTCCTTCTTGCCAGCCATGGTGATCATGATGACCTCGTTTACCCGCATCATAGTGGTGCTGGGTATCTTGCGTCAGGCGATCGGTTTGCAACAGAGCCCCTCCAACCAGGTACTGATCGGCATTGCGCTGTTTATGTCGTTCTTCATCATGTCGCCGGTGCTGGACCGGATTAATGATGAGGCGCTGCAACCCTATCTGGCCGAAACCATTCAAGCCAAGGAGGCGCTGGAGCGTGCCACATTGCCTATCCATCAGTTCATGCTGGCCCAGACCCGGATCAAGGATCTCAATACCTTTATGGAGATCGCCAACGTGCAGGTGGAGAAGCCTGCCGAGGTGCCACTGCGAGTGCTGATCCCGGCGTTTGTGACCAGCGAGCTGAAAACTGCTTTCCAGATAGGCTTTATGCTGTTTTTGCCATTTCTGGTCATCGATCTGGTGGTGGCCAGTATCCTGATGGCGATGGGGATGATGATGCTCTCGCCGATGATCGTCTCGCTGCCCTTCAAACTGATGCTGTTTGTGATGGTGGATGGCTGGAACCTCATTTTGGGGTCACTGGCCAACAGTTTCGGACTGGGTGCCGGTTAGCCGGTGTGGAGCAAGGAGCTCGAATATGAGTCCTGAAACCTTTGTCGACGTTTTTCGCGAGGCTCTCTGGCTGGTGACCATCATGGTATGTGCCGTGATCCTGCCCAGTCTTGCCATCGGGCTGGTGGTCGCCATCTTCCAGGCGGCCACCTCCATCAACGAACAGACCCTGAGTTTTCTGCCACGTCTTATCGTGACCCTGTTTGCGCTGGGAGCGGGCGCTCACTGGGGCTTACAGAGTCTGATGGACTTCTTCGTGTTGATGGTGAACCAAATCCCCGAGGTGGTGGGATGACCTATACAACCGCTCTGATCATGGAGTGGTTGTCTTCCATTCTCTGGCCGCTGGCACGAGTAAGTAGTCTGCTGATGGTGATGGCGGTATTTGGCAGCCGCCTCGCCCCTGCGCGAGTACGGATGGGGCTGGCCCTTGCCATCACTTTTCTGATTGCCCCCCTGTTGCCGAAAATGCCCCCCATCGAACTCTTCTCTGCTGGCAGCTTTCTGGTCTTGGGCCAGCAGTTGCTGATCGGTATTGCCCTCGGCCTGATGACCCAGTTTCTGATGGAGAGCTTCGTGATGGCCGGTCAGGTCATTGCCATGCAGACCAGTCTGGGATTCGCCACTCTGGTGGACCCGATGAATGGCCAGTCGGCCCCCGTGGTGGGTCAGTTCTATCTGATGTTGGCAACCCTGGTGTTTCTGGCGCTGGATGGTCATCTGATCATGCTGCGGCTGGTGATCCTCAGTTTTGAGACGTTGCCAGTATCGGACAGCGGGCTGTCTCTGCCAGCGATCCGCACCCTGATCGGCTTTCTCGGGGTGATGTATCAGGCATCGCTGGTGATGTCGCTCTCCGCCATCGTTGCGCTGCTGCTGATCAACTTTGCTTTTGGCGTCATGACCCGGGCCGCGCCGCAACTCAACATCTTCAGTATCGGTTTTGCGGTCAGCATGATGTCCGGTCTATTGATCCTCTGGCTCACCATTGGTGGTTTCCTCGGCCATTTCGACATGATGTGGGAGCGGGTACAAGAGGTCAGCTGCGAGCTGATCAACACCCAATGCTTTGGCGGTGCCCATGGCTGATACCGATCAGGAACGTACCGAACAACCCACGGGCAAACGACTGCAACAGGCCCGTGATAAAGGGCAGATTGCACGTTCAAAGGAGCTGGGTACCGCCAGCGTCCTGCTGTCAGCAGTATTCGGCCTGCTGATGCTCAAGGGCTCGCTGGCGACCGCAATGATCAAAGTCGTCACCATGGGCTTTACCCTGGATCGGGAGCAGGCGTTTGATCCCAACGCCATGATCGCCATGGTGCCCGCGCTTCTGGCGGAATTGATCCTTCCGCTGGGGCTGCTGTTCGCCCTGGTGGCCGTTGCCGCCTTTATTGGTAACACCCTGATGGGAGGGATGAATTTTTCGACGGAAGCTATGCTGCCAAAATGGAGCAAACTGAGCCCGCTCAGTGGCTTGAAACGGATGTTCGGGGTGCAGTCGCTGATTGAGCTGGTCAAGTCCATCGCCAAGGTGGTGTTTATTACCCTGTTTGCCTGGTGGATGCTCTCCAGCCAGTTCAATCACCTGCTTAACCTCTCCATGGAGGGATTCCCCGGCGGCATCATAGACGCCCTTGAGCTGTTTCTCTGGATGTTGATCATCCTCTGTTGTGCCCTGCTGCCGATTGTTGCCATCGATGTGCCGTTCCAGCAATGGAACCACATGCGTCAGCTCAAGATGACCAAGCAGGAGGTGAAGGACGAGTTCAAGGACAGCGAAGGCAAGCCTGAGGTGAAGGGCAAGATCCGCCAGTTGCAGATGCAGATGGCGATGCGCCGGATGATGGGGGATGTGCCCAAGGCCGATGTGGTGATCACCAACCCGACCCACTACTCGGTGGCGCTCAAGTATGATGCAGGCAAACCCGGAGCCGCACCCAAGGTAGTGGCCAAGGGCACTGATGAAATCGCAATGAAGATCAGGGAGATAGCCAGGGAATACGAGATCCCGATTATGCCCTCACCTGAGTTGACCCGGGCTATTTATCATTCCACCGAGATTGGCCATGAGATCCCGGAAGGGCTGTTTGCGGCGGTTGCCCAAGTGCTTGCCTATGTCTTCCAACTGAAAAAATTCCGTCGTGGTCAGGGACGCCGTCCTCAGACGCTGGCCAAAGACCTCCCCATCCCGACTGAATACCGAAAATGACAAACTTCTGACGCAATAATAATAAAATCATTTAATTTCAATGCCTTGGTGTTTTGGCTTGATGCTTGCATTAATCTGACACCAGCACGTTGAAATTGAGAAAGACGATGGAATTCAAGGCATCTTTGGGCCGATTGAAAGAGTACAGAGGGTTACTGACCACCGGGTTCGGTACTCCGTTACTGGTACTGGCCGCCTTGGGTATGGTGGTGTTGCCCATTCCACCTTTGATGCTGGATGTGCTCTTTTCGTTCAACATTGCGCTCTCCATTGTGGTGTTGCTGGTTGCCGTTTACACCCGCCGTCCCCTTGAATTTGCCGCCTTTCCCACCGTGTTACTGCTCGCCACCCTGCTTCGGTTGGCGCTTAACGTTGCGTCAACTCGGGTGGTATTGCTGGAAGGTCATAATGGCACCGCAGCGGCGGGCCATGTGATCGAGGCGTTCGGTAAGGTGGTGATCGGTGGCAACTATGCGGTCGGTATCATCGTCTTTACCATCCTGATCATCATCAACTTTGTGGTCATTACCAAGGGTGCTGGGCGGATCGCGGAGGTGAGCGCCCGGTTCACCCTGGATGCGATGCCGGGCAAGCAGATGGCCATCGATGCCGACTTGAACGCCGGCCTCATCAATCAGGAAGAAGCCAGGAAGCGTCGGCAAGAGGTCACGCAGGAGGCCGACTTCTACGGCTCGATGGATGGTGCCTCCAAGTTTGTCAAAGGGGATGTCATCGCGGGCATCATGATCCTCTTTATCAACATCATCGGTGGCTTCATTATCGGGATGATGCAGCACCAGCTGACCTTCGCGGAATCGGCAGAGATTTACACCTTGCTGGCCATCGGTGATGGCCTGGTGGCGCAGATCCCCTCGCTGTTGCTCTCTATCGCCGCCGCCATCATAGTGACCCGGCAAAATACCGATCAGGATATGGGCACAGCGGTACTGGGTCAGTTGTTTGACAATCCCAAGGCGCTGATTATCTCTGCCGGCATTCTGCTGATGATGGGTCTGGTGCCGGGTATGCCTCACTTGGCATTTTTGGGGTTGGGGGCGGTATCTGCAGCAGGCGCCTGGTGGTTGTTGCGCCGCGAGAAGCTGGCAGCGGCCAAAGTCGCCAAGGGTGAGCTGATGCCTGCTACCAACGAACAGCCCCATGAGCAGAAAGAGCTGAGCTGGGACGATGTGATGCCGGTCGATATCATTGGCCTTGAAGTGGGTTATCAGCTGATCCCGCTGGTGGATCGCAACCAGGGTGGGGAATTGCTCAACCGGATCAAAGGGGTGCGCAAGAAGCTCTCGCAAGAGTTGGGCTTTCTGGTGCCGGCCGTGCATATTCGCGACAACCTGGATCTGGCGCCTAACCAGTACCGCATCACCTTGATGGGGGTCAGCACCGGCGAGGCCAATGTCTACCATGACAAAGAGATGGCTATCAATCCGGGTCAGGTGTTTGGTCAGCTGCAGGGGATTGCCACCAAGGATCCCGCCTTTGGACTGGAAGCGGTCTGGGTTGCCAAAGATCAGGTGTCCCAGGCACAGACACTGGGTTATACAGTAGTGGATACTGCCACTGTAGTGGCAACCCATATGAGCCAGATCCTCACCAACCATGCAGCCTTGTTGCTGGGTCATGATGAGGTACAACAGCTGCTCGACATGATTGGCAAACACCAGAGCAAGCTGGTGGAAGGGTTGGTGCCGGAAGTGATCAGTATGGGTAACCTTGTGAAGGTATTGCAGAATTTGCTCAATGAAGGCGTGCCAATCCGCGATATGCGCACTATCCTGCAGACCCTGGTTGAATACGCGCCGCGCAGCCCGGATCCGGAAGTGCTCACAGCTGCCTGCCGGATTGCCCTGCGCCGCCTGATTGTGCAGGAGATTGCCGGCCCGGATCCCGAGTTGCCGGTGATTACTTTGGCGCCGGAATTGGAACGTATATTGCATCAATCCCTGCAGGCAGGTGGCGGTGATGGTGCCGGTATTGAACCTGGCCTAGCCGAGCGGATGCAGCGATCACTGGTGGAAGCCACGCAACGACAAGAACTGGAAGGCCAGCCAGCCGTGCTTCTGACATCGGGGATCTTGCGTAATACCTTGGCGAAATTTGTCAAGAATGCCATTCCTGGATTGCGCGTTCTGTCTTATCAGGAAGTGCCCGACGACAAGCAGATTCGCATCGTCAGCGCAGTAGGGCAGAACTAGTTAGCGGAGATGACGGGTGAAGATTAAGCGGTTTTTTGCCAAGGACATGCGAACGGCTCTGGCCGAGGTCAAGGAGACTCTCGGGCCCGATGCGGTGATCATGTCCAACAAGAAGGTCACCGGTGGGGTCGAGATAGTCGCCGCAGTCGATTATCAATCCCAGGTCCCGGGGCCTAAAGATGCGCCGGTTCGCCGTCAACTGAATGACGAGAGCGTCAATATTTCGTCTGCCGGACGGCAGATGACTCGCCCTGAACCGACTCAGGCGAAGGAGCAGAACGAACATTATGCCGATACCCTGGCCGCATTGCTGGCTCGCCAGCAAAAGCTCAAGCCGGGCAACGCTGCCGCCATGAGCAGCACCCAGTCAGCTGGCCTTGCGGCAGCCAATACCGCGCCAAGAACATTGGCCGAACAGGGGCAGTGGGGCGCAGCTCCTGAGCCCGCCAAGCCAAAAGCCAGGGCTGCAACGCTGGGCCGGCCCGCGCAGCCTGCACCTCGCGAACAAGAGATGGAAGGGATGCGCAAGGAGATGGCCAGCATCCGAAAGTTGCTGGAACACCAGATTTCCGGGCTGATGTGGCAAGAGGTAGAGCGCCGTGAGCCAATGCGGGCATTGCTGATCAAAGAGCTCAAGAAGATGGGCTTTGATGATGCGTTTGCCGATCAACTGGCGGGGCTTATCCCCGAGGATATGTCCATCCACCAGGCCATGGCACAGCTGGCAGAGGTATTGACGGGTCAGCTCAAGATCAGTGAAGACGAGATTTTACGTCAGGGGGGAGCGGTGGCGCTGCTAGGCCCGACCGGGGTAGGCAAGACCACCACCATCGCCAAGCTGGCGGCACGTTTTGCCATGAAGTATGGCGCCGAGCAGGTGGCGCTGATCACCACCGACAACTACCGGATCGGTGCCCATGAACAGCTGCAGACCTATGGCCGGATCATGGGTTGCCCGGTGCGGCAGGTGCGTGATGCCGAAGAGCTGGCCACTGCACTCTATCAGTTCCGTCATCGGCGTCTGGTGCTCATCGATACGGCCGGGGTTGGCCAGCGGGATATCCGCTTGACCGAGCAGCTCGATACCCTGGTCAAGAATGCCAAGGTACGGATCCGCAGTTATCTGGTGATGTCTGCGACCTCCCAGCGTCGGGTGATGCAGGAAGCGGTGGACCATTTCCGGCGGATCCCATTGAGCGGCTGCATACTTACCAAATTGGACGAGAGTCTGAACCTGGGCGAAGTGATAAACGTGTGTATCCAGAATGCCTTGCCAATCAGCTATATCACTGACGGGCAAAGGGTTCCGGAAGATATTCAGGTTGCCAATGCGGCGCAACTCGTCGGAGCGGCCATGGGCTCGCTGGAGCGAGAAACAGAAGAGCCCTATTTCTGGGGCGCAGGCTTTGGCGAGGCCGAAGATTCGGAGTTTTATGAGTAACATACATATGGATCAGGCGAGTGGTCTGCGCAAAATGCGTCAAAACAATCGAGTAAAAGTAATCGCCGTGTCCGGTGGCAAGGGTGGCGTTGGCAAGACCAACGTGACCCTGAACGTGGCGGGAGCCATGGCGGCCCAAGGTAAACGGGTGCTGGTGCTGGATGCTGACTTGGGGTTGGCCAACGTCGACGTCATGCTGGGGCTGCGGGTTCATCGCAACCTCTCTCATGTACTGGCTGGCGAATGCACCATAGATGACATCATTGTCGAAGGCCCTTATGGCATGATGATTGTACCCGCGACCTCGGGCACCCAATCGATGGTGGAGCTCTCGTCAGTGCAGCATGCCGAGCTGATCAGGGCGTTCAGCGAGATGAAGACCCAGGTCGATATCCTGATGGTGGATACGGCGGCGGGGATCTCCGACATGGTGCTGAGTTTCACCCGTGCCGCTCAGGACATCATGGTGGTGGTGTGTGATGAGCCGACCTCCATTACCGATGCCTATGCCCTGATCAAGATCCTCTCCAAGGATCACGGCGTGTTTCGCTTTAAAGTTGTGGCCAACATGGTGCGCAGCCTGCGTGAAGGGCAGGAGCTCTTTGCCAAGTTGACCAGGGTGACAGACCGCTTCCTCGACACCTCACTGGAGCTGGTTGCCTGCGTGCCTTACGACACGAATTTACGTGCGGCAGTGCGCAAACAGAAGCTGATTGTTGAAGCGTTTCCCAAGTCGCCAGCTGCGCTGGCATTTCGGGCGCTGGCCAACAAGGCGGCGAGCTGGCCGGTGCCAAACCAGCCAGGTGGTCACCTGGAGTTTTTCCTGGAAAACTTGTTGCAAAAACCGGCCACGACACAGGAAGGTTCCCGTGAATAAAGCCCAAGCGTACTTGCGTCATCAGGATTCCTATGTGCTGGTGGAGCGCCATGCTCCTCTGGTCAAGCGAATTGCCCAGCATTTGTTGGCTCGCCTGCCCAGCAGTGTCTTGCTGGATGACCTGATCCAGGCAGGTATGATTGGGTTGCTCGAAGCTTCTCGCAATTTTGACGGTAGCAAGGGCGCCAGCTTCGAAACCTACGCCGGGATCCGCATCCGTGGCTCCATGCTCGATGAAATTCGTCGTGGCGACTGGGTGCCGCGCTCTGTGCATCGCAACAGTCGCGCTATTGCCGAGGCTATCGAGAATGTCGAACAGGCTCATGGACGGGATGCTCGGGATACCGAAGTGGCGGTCCAGATGGGTGTCTCCATCAATGACTATCACGCCATGCTGCAGGATGTCTCATGCGGCAAGATTATTGGTATCGAAGATCTGGGGATCAGTGAGGATGTGATCGGGCACCCTGATGATGGGCCTGCAGGCACCGGATTTGATGAATTGGCAGCGGAGCGATTTCAAATTGCATTATCTGAGCAAATTGGTCGCTTACCCGAGAGAGAAGCGTTGGTTCTCTCTCTTTACTACGATGAAGAGCTAAATTTACGCGAGATTGGCGACGTTTTGAACGTGAGTGAGTCCCGTGTCAGCCAGATCCACAGCCAGGCAATGCACAGATTACGTGCTCGTTTGAGAGATTGGCATCTATAAGTGTTTGTACTGGCTACACTGAGATGAAACTCTAGGGCATAATCCGCACGACACAACCCGTCTTTAGCATCATGTAAGTGAGCCACTCTGGTGGCTATTTAGGAGGGAATTTTGGACAAGAACATGAAAATCCTCATTGTTGACGATTTTTCAACGATGCGCCGGATTATCAAGAACTTGCTGCGCG
This sequence comes from Aeromonas sobria, assembly GCF_006243315.1. Classification (GTDB taxonomy): domain Bacteria; phylum Pseudomonadota; class Gammaproteobacteria; order Enterobacterales; family Aeromonadaceae; genus Aeromonas; species Aeromonas sobria_A. The sequence continues at coordinate 23,456 of NZ_NKWE01000019.1, read as the reverse complement.
ACTTGGGGTTCAACAATACCCATGAAGCGGACGATGGCAATACAGCGTTGCCGATGCTGAAAAACGGTGATTTTCAGTTTGTGGTTACCGACTGGAACATGCCCGGCATGCAAGGGATTGACCTGCTTAAGGCCATTCGCGTTGATGACAAGCTCAAGCATTTGCCGGTACTGATGGTCACGGCGGAAGCCAAGCGTGAGCAGATCATCGAAGCCGCACAGGCTGGCGTCAACGGTTACATCGTCAAGCCTTTCACCGCAGCAACGCTCAAAGAAAAGCTCGATAAAATTTTTGAACGTATCGGCTAAGGAGCTGCAGGGATGATGGCCAAAACGAGAGCAATGATTTCGCTCGACCAGGCAAGGATGCTTGTTGCTCATTTAGAACAGGATGAATTTGAGCTGGCCGATGAACTGCTTGCCGATGTGTGTGCCCCCAACGCAGCCGATCTGTTTGACAAAGTAGGTCAGCTGACCCGACAACTACATAATTCACTGCAAGAATTTCGTCTCGACCCCCGTATTCCCGATTTGGCTACGCATGAGATCCCTGATGCGCGGGAACGCCTCAGCTACGTTATAGATATGACGGACAAGGCTGCTAACCGAACCATGGATGCAGTGGAAGCGAGTCTGCCGATAGCGGATCGCCTTAATGACAATATTCAGCTGGTGCTGCCGAACTGGAATGCGTTGATGTCCCGCGACATGAGCCTGGGACAGTTCAAAGCGTTATGTCACCAACTTGATGATTTTATTAAGGCTTCAGCCACAGATGCCGATAAATTAAGACAACTGCTGACAGAGATCCTGATGGCGCAAGATTTTCAGGATTTGACCGGTCAGATGATCCGCAAGGTCATCAAACTGGTTCAGGAAGTTGAAACAAAATTAATTGAAATGCTGACCATGTGTGGTGAAGCCTCTGCAGAGCATTCAACTCGCAGCCTTCCTGTTAACGGGATTGAAGCAGAAGGCCCCATCATGAACCCTGAGACGCGTGCCGATGTGGTTAATGGTCAGGATGATGTGGACGATCTGCTGTCTAGCCTGGGATTCTAATGGAGTGACGCATGGCCTTCGAAGTTGATGAAGACATACTGCAAGACTTTCTGGTCGAAGCATCCGAAATATTGGAACAGTTGTCTGAACAACTGGTCGACTTGGAAAAGCGGCCTGATGACAAGAACCTGTTAAATGCCATCTTTCGTGGTTTCCATACCGTAAAAGGTGGAGCAGGGTTTCTGTCGTTGGGTGAACTGGTTGACGTATGCCACGGTGCGGAGAACGTATTCGATATCTTGCGCAATGGTAAACGTTCAGTCACCGCTGAGTTGATGGATGTAATCCTGCAAGCGCTGGATGCCATTAACGTCATGTTCGCCCAAGTTCAAAACCGCGAACCGCCAAGCCCCGCTTCTGCTGAAGTCCTGCATGACTTACATGAACTCTGCAAGCCGGAGGGCGAGGAGCAGTTGCTAACTGCTTCGGCGAATAATAGTTCGCCAACCGAGAGCACTGGATCAGCGGAGATCGTCGAAGCGGCTGTCGAGCTAGAGGTGATCGCTGAACCCTTGCCTGTTAATGGCGGTGGCTCTATAGATGAAATTTCAGCAGATGAATTTGAACGTCTGCTGGATGAGTTGCATGGTGCCGGAGGCGCGCCAACTCCGGTTGCTGCGGTCTCGGCCCCTGTTGCCGGTGGTACCGGTGATATTACTGATGATGAGTTTGAAGCCCTCTTGGACCAGCTCCATGGTCAAGGCGCACATATTGGAGCGCCAGAGGTTAATCCATTGGCATCGGTGCAAAAAGAGGTTGATGCACTGATCGATGATGATGAGTTCGAACGTCTGCTTGATGAGTTGCATGGGCGTGGTCAGGCACCTCAAACCACAATGGCTGCTGCACAGCCTCCTGTTGCGGTTACGCCACCGGCACCACCTAAGCAGGCCGCGCCTATCCCACCTGCAGTGCCGGTCAGTAAACCGGCGCCCGTTTCCCCTGCCAAACCCGTAGAGGCACCCGTAAAAGCGCCAGCCCCAGTTGCCAAGGCCGCGCCCGCCGAAAATGCAGTGCAAAGCGATACCACTGTACGTGTAGATACCAAGACCCTGGATGTCATCATGAACATGGTGGGCGAGTTGGTACTGGTGCGTAACCGCTTGGTGAGCTTGGGGATTGCGAGTAACGATGAAGACATGTCAAAGGCGGTCGCCAATCTGGATGTGGTGACTGCTGACCTGCAAGGTGCGGTGATGAAAACCCGCATGCAGCCAATCAAGAAGGTATTTGGTCGCTTCCCGCGCGTGGTGCGAGATCTGGCGCGTACTCTCAAAAAGGACATTGAGTTGGTCATGGTCGGTGAAGAGACCGATCTGGATAAGAACCTGGTGGAAGCACTGGCAGATCCGCTTGTTCACCTGGTGCGCAACTCTTGCGACCACGGGGTCGAAATGCCGGATGTGCGCGAAAAGGCAGGCAAGCCTCGGCAGGGGACGATTACCCTGAGTGCTTCCCAGCAAGGCGATCATATTCTGCTCTGCATCGAAGATGATGGGGCGGGAATGGATCCTGAGAAGCTCAAGTCCATTGCCATCAATCGTGGTGTACTGGATGCAGATAGTGCTGCTCGAATGAGTGACAATGATGCCTATAACCTGATTTTTGCTCCGGGTTTTTCGACAAAATCAGAGATCTCGGACATCTCCGGCCGTGGTGTCGGGATGGACGTGGTAAAAACCAGCATTGTCAGCCTCAACGGTTCGGTGCATATCGATTCAACTTGGGGTAAAGGCACCCGTCTTGAGATCAAGGTTCCCCTGACGCTGGCAATCCTGCCGACCCTGATGGTGGAAGTGGGTGAGCAGACCTTTGCGTTGCCCCTTGGCTGCGTGAACGAGATTTTTCACCTGGATCTGAAAAAAGCCAACATGGTTGATGGTCAACTCACCATCATTGTGCGTGACAAGGCGATACCGCTCTTTTATTTGCATAAATGGTTGATCCGCGGCTCCAACAAGCGCTCTCGTCAGGATACTGGCCATGTGGTGATCGTGCAGATCGGCACTCAGCAAATTGGCTTTGTAGTCGATAGCCTGATTGGCCAAGAAGAGGTAGTGATCAAGCCCCTGGATAACCTGTTGCAAGGCACGCCCGGTATGGCTGGCGCAACTATTACCAGTGATGGCGGGATTGCCCTGATTTTGGATGTGCCGAGTCTGCTCAAAGCATATGCGCGTAGACATTAATAGCTCAGGCCCAAGGAGTTAGAAAAATAACAATGGCAGTCAAGGTATTAGTTGTCGACGACTCGAGCTTCTTTCGCCGTCGGGTAAGTGAAATCATCAATCAGGATCCTATGCTGACGGTGATCGACACGGCCCAGAATGGACGGGAAGCGGTGGACAAGGCGCTCTTGCTGCGCCCTGATGTGATCACCATGGACATCGAGATGCCCGTGATGGATGGCATCAGTGCGGTGCGGGAGATCATGGCAAAGTGTCCGACCCCCATTCTGATGTTCTCCTCCCTGACCCATGAGGGGGCTAAATCAACCCTTGATGCGCTGGATGCCGGAGCTCTCGACTTTTTGCCCAAAAAGTTTGAGGACATCGCCAGAGACAAGGACGAGGCGGTCAAATTGTTGCAGCAGCGGGTGAAGGAGATCTCCCGCAAGCGCTTCTTGATGGCTCCGTCTGCTCGTCCCAAAGCTCCGGAGCCTGTTGCTCGCACTCCATTGGGTAGTGCCGCGCCCAGGGCTACGGAGCGTCAAGCTGATTCGCTGCGCCCTGCTACAACAGCGTCATTCAAGCGCAGTGGCAAGACATACCAGCTGGTGGCGATTGGTACTTCTACCGGTGGGCCTGTGGCACTGCAAAATGTGCTGACCAAGTTGCCTGGGGATTTCCCTCATCCGATCCTGCTTATTCAACATATGCCCGCGACCTTCACGGCTGCGTTTGCTGCTCGGCTTAATGGTCTGTGCCAAATTGGCGTCAAGGAAGCCGAGGATGGTGATGTGCTCAAACCAGGTCATGCCTACCTGGCTCCCGGTGGCAAGCAGATGTTGCTAGAGGGGCGTGGCGCCGGTGCCCGCATCCGGATCATTGATGGCAATGATAAGGTGAACTACAAGCCTTGCGTGGATATCACCTTTGCTTCTGCCGCCAAAACCTATGGCGATAAGGTGCTAGCCATAGTGCTGACGGGAATGGGGGCTGATGGTCGTGATGGTGCTCGACTGCTGAAAGAGCAGGGCTCTACCATCTGGGCACAGGATGAGGCTTCCTGCGTGGTGTATGGCATGCCGCAGGCTGTTGCCAAAGCGGGTATTGCCAGCGAATCACTTCCTCTGGACAAAGTGGCCCAGCGTATTCTGGTTGAGTTGGGGCGCTAATCATGGGGTTGCTTGGTCTGCTCCTGGCGTTGGGGGCTATGGCTATTGCCCAGCTGTGGCATGGCGGCTCACTGCTGACTCTGGTGGATGGGCCGGCCTTCCTGATTGTGCTGGGCGGCACCTTCGGCGCCGTGATATTGCAGACTCCCGCCAAATATATCCTGCTGGCTCTGCGGCAACTGTTATGGATTGTTACCCCCCCGCGACAAGATCTTTCTGTGCAAGCCGAGCGGCTGCAATCCTGGGCTGTTTTCGCTCGCCAGCAGGGGTTGCTGGCGCTAGAGAACCAAGCCGAGCAGGAAGAGGACAACTTTACCCGTCAAGGGCTTGGTATGATTGTTGATGGTGTATCTACCGACGATATTCGTATGTTGCTTGAAGCAGACATCGATATCGAACAGGAGCGCAATGAGCATGCTGCCAGGGTATTCGAGTCCATGGGCGGATACAGTCCGACCATCGGGATCATCGGTGCCGTGCTGGGCTTGATCCAGGCCATGTTTCATCTGGAAGATCCTTCAGTATTGGGGGCTGGTATCGCAGTGGCATTTGTAGCAACCATTTATGGTGTGGGGTTTGCCAACCTGATCTATCTGCCCATCGCCAACCGGTTACGCGCCTTTCACTACCACTACGGACTGTTTCAGGAGATGACTCTCGAAGGGCTGTTGGCCATCGCTCATGGGGAGAATGGTATGCAGGTTGAACGTCGGCTCAGGGCCTATCTGAAGGGAGAGTAACCATGCGCAAGCGCTATCGGTTGCACTTGCAGGGAGGTGATCATCTTGATCGCTGGCTGGTCTCCTATGCCGATTATATGACGCTGATCTTTGCTCTTTTTGTGGTGCTCTATTCCGTGGCGCTAGTAAATAAGGACAAATATCGTGCAGTCATTGATGGCATGAGCCAGGCATTTAATGTAGTCCCCTCCCATAACGCCGGTGTGTTGGACGGCCAAGGCAATACACTGCTAAACAATGCTGTTTCTGCTGAACCTTCACTATTGGACGGACCTGCAGCGCAAGCCCCTTCACTTGCCCCTATTTCTGGTATTCCTATCCAGCAAGATGGCACCACACTGGCCACTCTCGATGTGCAGTTGCAACAGAGCATGGGATCGTTGGTGGACGCAGGGATCGTCAAACTGACGCAAGATGAAAACTGGTTGACCATAGAACTGAGCTCCGGATTGCTGTTTAGCAGCGGTAGCGCCTTCATGGGACCAAATGCAGCGCCCATCATTAATACTCTTTCAAGTATTCTAAAACCGGTCGATAACTATGTAAGAGTCAGGGGCTATACAGATAACCAACAGATTAATAATGAAATTTATCGCTCGAATTGGGTGCTTTCTGCCGCGAGAGCAGAGGCAGTGCTCAGTGGCTTGGTCACAAATGGCATTGCCCCCCAGCGGCTGGCTTTCGAAGCATATGGTGAGTTTTCCCCCTTCGCCGACAATGGTAGCGAGCAGGGGCGGTTACAGAATCGCAAAGTGGTGGTCGCTATTTCGAAGTTTGCCTGGGTGCCCCCTGCTCCTGCCGTTGTCAGCCCGGTGGCTGCTGAACCGGCACCAGCAGTGAACAATGCAGTGGATGTGGGAAAGATCAAGGTGATCTCCTTGCCCGGTGGTGGCATACGCATAACAACAAGGCAGGATTGATAACGTGATTGTTTGGACGGTTGCCAACCAAAAGGGGGGAGTGGGTAAAACCACCACAGTGGTCTCGATTGCCGGGATCCTGGCCCAACGTGGCCAACGGGTGCTGTTGATAGACACTGATCCTCATGCGTCCCTGACCGCTTATCTTGACTTTGATTCGGATCGGCTGGATGGCACCCTCTATGAGTTGTTTCAAGCGGTCAAACCGACCGCCGAGCTGGTCAATAAACTCACACTGCGAACCCAGTTCGAGAATATTCACCTATTGCCGGCCTCAATAACCCTTGCCACGCTGGATAGAGTGATGGGTAATCGGGAGGGGATGGGACTGGTTATCAAGCGAGCGCTGTTACGGATTCAAGATCAGTACGACTATGTGTTAATCGATTGCCCGCCAGTACTGGGGGTGATGATGGTCAATGCGTTGGCTGCTTGTGATCGCATTCTAGTGCCTGTCCAGACCGAATTTCTGGCTCTGAAGGGGCTGGAAAGAATGATGAAAACATTCGAGATTATGCAGCGTTCCAAGCGGGACAAGTTTCGTTATACCGTTATCCCGACCATGTTTGATAAACGAACACGCGCCTCTCTGATGACCTTGAAATCGATCAAGGATCAATACGGTGACTCGGTATGGAATGCAGTGATCCCGATTGATACCAAGTTTCGCGATGCCAGCTTGCTGCATATTCCACCGTCCATTTATTCCCCCGGGAGCCGTGGGACTTATGCCTACGAGACACTGCTCAATTATCTAGACTCCCTCGAGCGGCAGCGAATGCATGAGGTAATGCCATGAGCGATACCATCCAAGTGCGGGCGATGGATGACTATTTTCACTCCTTGCTACTCGACGAGCCGCTGGTTCCGGATGAGGTGGAGGAGGAGCCGCCGACACCAGTACTGCAGATGCAGCGCAAGAGCATACCTGATCTGGTGGTGGCCCCCTATCTGGAGAATGACCCGCGTCTTGCCCAGTTGGGAGAGTTGCTTGCACAGGTTGGGCAAGTTCAGTTCGAAAATGATCTGTTTACGCATGAGGTCACAGTTACAGCTCCGCTGGAGATAGTAACCGAAGAGTCATTGTTACCGGTAGAACAGGAATGGCCTGCAGAGATCATGTCTCCTGCGGTCGTGGAACCACATACCACTATCCTGACCGAGACCGCGCTGGAGGTAGCTCCGATAGAAGCTAGCGCTCCGGTTGTCTGGGAGAATATTGATACCGGCAAAGAGTTTCAGGCGCTATTTTTTGAAGTCGCTGGCGTTACTTTCGCTGTTCCTCTGACCGAACTTGGCGGGATCCATCAGTTGGGCGAGATCACCTCCCTCTTCGGCCAACCAGCTTGGTACAAGGGGCTCATGACTTCCCGCGAGCAGAAGATGAATGTGGTAGATACGGCCCAGTGGGTCATGCCCGGCCAGCATCTGGAGATGGATAGTTACAAATATTTGATTATGCTCGGTGAATCCCCTTGGGGACTAGCCTGTCATCATCTGAAAGGAACCGAGTTATTACACCGGGACCAGGTGAAGTGGCGACATCAGGAGGGTAAGCGCCCCTGGTTGGCTGGCATGGTCAAAGAAAAAATGTGCGCCCTGCTACATGTCCGTGAACTGCTCTTGTTATTGGAGCGTGGGGTTAACATAGAAGGTCGCTGATAACTTCTGCAATCGAGCTGTTTTATTGCTAGTTTTAGCAGTAGACATTTTCATAAAAGGAATAAAAACATGACAGGAAAGCGCAATATCGCACAGAATCTGGCCGAAGATGAAGTGCTGCAATGGGTAACCTTTCAACTGGAAAACGAAACCTATGGCATCAATGTGATGCAGGTTCAGGAAGTGTTGCGCTACACCGAAATCGCGCCTGTTCCTGGTGCGCCCGAGTATGTGCTAGGGATCATCAACCTGCGTGGCAATGTGGTGACTGTCATCGATACGCGCTCCCGTTTTGGCTTGCCATCCGGTGATGTCAGTGAAAATTCTCGCATTGTGATCATCGAGGCCGAAAAGCAGGTCATCGGCATCATGGTGGACAGTGTGGCGGAAGTTGTTTATCTGCGTTCCTCTGAAATTGATGCAGCACCCGCTGTCGGGACCGAGGAGAGCGCCAAGTTCATTCAGGGGGTCAGTAACCGTGATGGGCAACTGTTGATCCTGGTTGACTTGAACAAGCTGCTCTCTGATGAAGAGTGGGAAGATATCGGTTCCCTCTGATGAATAAGGTGATGTTTTGATAATCGAGATAGTTGCCTTGGGGTTGTCCCTGATTGCCTTGCTGTTTGCTTTTTATATCTGGTTCCAAAGCAAGCGGAACAAACAGGAGTCCGAGGCGAGCGTGACGACCCTGCAGGGTCAACTAGAGAGCTTGCGCAAGCAGATGATGGAGCTTCATACCGGGGCGATAGGCATGGGGCAGCGCTTGCAGTCAGTAGAAGGGACAATGCAGCAGGTCAATGATCGTCAGCAAGAGCTGACAATGCAAGATCCCGAACGACGGCTTTACAGTCGTGCAGCCAAGATGGTCGAACTGGGTGCTGATCTGGATGAGGTCATGAGTGAATGCGAGTTGCCAAAGGCAGAAGCAGAGCTCTTGATATCGTTGCGCAAAGGTCGCTCTTGAGGATTCAGGAAGGCAATGGCCTTCCTGAACTTTATTGGGCCTGTTGTGTTCACATTAATGTGTAGAAACTGGCAGAGATATTGATGCAGTACCTGCAGTACCTGCAGTACCTGCAGTACCTGCAGTAGCATTGTAGTGGCATGGTGAATGTGGCTAACTGGTTCGCCGCACTTTTCTCGTGCTGTATGGTGCAACATCAGAATATAAAAAAGCGCCCGCAGGCGCTTTTTTGATATTTCCAGTGGCTTAGCTGATCAGGCTCGCCCACAGATCGTATTCGTCAGATTCATCAATCCGCACCTTGACCATATCACCTGGCTTTAGGCTGGTTTCACCGTTGAGGTAGACCAGACCGTCTATCTCCGGTGCGTCAGCGAAGGATCGGCCGGTGGCGCCCTCTTCGTCCACTTCGTCGATAAGTACCATCATCTCTTTACCGACTCGGCGGGCCAGCTTGCGGATAGAGACCTGCTGTTGCAGCTCCATAAAGCGCTGGAAGCGCTCTTCCTGAATCTCTGCCGGCACCGGATCCGGCAGCTCGTTGGCCAATGCCCCTTCAACCGGGCTGTATTTGAAGCAGCCGACCCGATCCAGCTCCGCCTTGTCGATGAAGTCCAGCAGCATCTGGAACTCTTCTTCGGTCTCGCCGGGGAAGCCGACGATAAAGGTAGAACGCAGGGTGATCTCGGGGCAGATTTCACGCCACTTCTGAATGCGCTCCAGAGTGCGTTCGACAGTACCCGGGCGCTTCATCAGTTTGAGGATGCGCGGGCTGGCGTGTTGCAGTGGAATATCGAGGTAGGGCAATACCTTGCCATCGCGCATCAACGGGATGACGTCATCTACGTGCGGGTAGGGGTAGACGTAGTGCAGACGCACCCAGATATCGAGCTTGGCCAGCTCTTCGCACAGGGCGACCATGCTGGTCTTGACCGGCATGCCATCGTAAAAACCGGTGCGGTGCTTCAGATCAACGCCGTAAGCGGAGGTGTCCTGAGAGATCACCAGGATCTCCTTTACGCCCGCCTCTTTCAGGCGCTTGGCTTCGGCCAGCACTTCGCCGATGGGACGGCTCACCAGATCACCGCGCATGGAGGGGATGATACAGAAAGTACAGCGGTGGTTGCAGCCTTCAGAAATCTTCAGATAGGCGTAGTGGCGCGGTGTCAGTTTTACACCGTGAGCGGGCACCAGGCTGGTGAAGGGATTGTGCTCCGGCTTGGCTACATATTTGTGGACGTGGCTCAGCACCTCTTCATAGGCGTGGGGACCAGTAATCTCGAGCACCTTGGGGTGGATCTCGCGGATCTGGTTCTCTTTGGCGCCGAGGCAACCGGTAACAATCACCTTGCCGTTTTCGGCCAACGCTTCACCGATCGCTTCCAGCGACTCTTGCACCGCGCTGTCGATAAAGCCGCAGGTGTTGACGACGACCAGCTCGGCATCGTCATAGCTGGGCACCACATCGTACCCTTCGGTACGCAGCTGGGTCAGGATGCGTTCTGAATCGACCAGATTTTTGGGGCAACCCAAGGAGACGAATCCTACTTTGGGGGCCTGTTTTGTGTTGGACATCGCTCAATCACTCTTAGGTGGCTCTTCTTTAAGGGCGCGAATTTTACCGGAATGGTTAACCAAAAACTATACAGCCAGCATGGCAGAACCGAACAATATCTTCGATAGGGTCAAATCGTACCGGCTAATGCCAGTGATGGCGTGATGTGAGGGCGATTAGTCCTGCTGTGCGCACCACTACTATTGATTTCGTGGTTAATATGACAGGTCCGCCAGGATGGGGGTCACTATACTCCTATCAAAGCTGTACGGATGGAGATGGGGATGGAACATTCATTTGACGAGAGAGTGCAGAATCTGCACGCCACGCTCAGGCAGCGCTTTGACAAGTTGGGTCGGGTGGCCATCGCGATTTACGACCAGCATACGGATCAGCTCAAGACCTTCGCCCACAGCACCGAGGGGCACTCTCCGCTGGTGCAGTATGAAGTGAAGCTGAGTGATGTACCTTCCCTGCGCTATCTGGCGGAGCACAAGCAGCCCCGGGTGATCGGCAATCTCGATGTGCTGCGCCACTCAGGTTCGGAGCACAGCCGCAAGCTGCTGGATGCGGGTTATGCCTCCAGTTATACCGAGCCACTGCTGTTCAACAGCAAGCTGTTTGGTTTTCTGTTTTGCGATGCAATAGAACCGGGTTATTTCGATGAGCCGATCCGCAGAGAGCTGTCAGCCTATGCCCAGGTGCTGTCTGCCATCATCGCAGTAGAGTTTGGTTCAATTCATACCCTTGGTGGTGTGCTGGCGACTGCCCGTGAGTTCAGTCGTTATCGGGATGAGGAGACCGCCAACCATCTGCACCGGATGTCGGCTTATTCCAGGCTGATCGCCAAGACGCTGGCCCCGACCTGTGGACTGAGCGATGAGGAGGTGGAGTTTATCTATCTCTTCTCTGAGCTGCACGACATCGGCAAAATTGCGGTGCCGGATGCCATCCTGCTCAAGCCGGGCAAGCTGACGCCGGAAGAGTTCGAGACCATGAAGATCCATCCCGGCAAGGGGCGGGAGATGATCAGCCTGATGATCAACGAGTTTGGCCTCGATGGCATTCATCACACCGACATGCTGAGCAATATCATCACCTTTCATCATGAGCGCTTTGACGGCACTGGCTATCCGCAGAGGCTGGCGGGGGAGGCTATCCCGCTGGAGGCCCGTATTGTCGCCGTGGCTGATGTGTTTGATGCCCTGGCGAGTGGGCGCCCCTACAAGCAGCCCTGGCCATTCGAGACGGCGTTTGCCTATCTGGAGGAGCATGCCGGTAGCCAGTTTGATCCTGTCTGTGTCGCAGCAGCAGTGCACAACAAAGCCGCTTTTCACGCCATCTATCTGCAGTACCAGGATCCGGTTGCCTCAACAGAAGCCGGTGCCGAGGAGGATTGACCCACTTTGGTAAAGAGTGCGGGCTAAAAAGGGCAACATAAAACAGAGTGGGTAAGGTTGTCGGGGGGATTACCGTCGGAAAAGTAGATAGAGGGCGAGCTGTGATAAACAGCTGCTTTTAAGTAAAGGGGACGCGATCAGGCGTCCCCTTTGCTTATCGGTTTGTATCAGTGGCCGTGCCATTGAGCGCGCCATTAGCTGCCTGCTTATGACTTGGGCGGCGGCTCGTTGATTTGGTAGAGATGATCAGCGCAGGCGCTGGAACAGCCACAGGGGCGCACCTCTTTATCTGCTCGCTTCTGGGCAAGCTGGTATTGGCGCCACCAGATGATGGTGCCCATGGCCAGGATCAGCACGAACGAGGCGAGCAGACTCAACAACCAAATGGACATGATCTTTTCTCCTTGGTGGTGATGACATGCACTGTGATGGCATTAATGCTGATGACAGCAACCGCTCTGTTGATGGGCGCCCTCACTGCCGTGACAACAAGTATGGCCTTGCCGCGGGCTATCTGCCTGATTGCCAACACTGGCGCAACAGTGATCGGATCCACTGTTGCAGCCACCATGGCAATTGGCATGGCCTGCGCCAACAGGCTGGATGGCACGGATCGCCGACTTGCTCTGATGACGGCGAGATGGGCGGCCCTGACTGGCATCTGTGAGTAGTTGCAGATTGGCGGGGGCCAGCAGCGCGGGCAGCGGCAGGCGGGCAGAGAGGCACTGCAGCACCCGGATATTGGCCGCCAGCAGGCGCCCCAGCATCCGCTCGCCGATATTGCGCACCACCACCTGACTCACTTGATGATGGGCGAGGGCGTCGAGCAATCCCTGCTTGCCGTGACAGCCTTCGGCGGCGGCCGGATTGGCAAGGGTTATGATGACGTTCCCCTCGGGGCTTAGGATCTGCAACTGCTCGGCACGAGTAAAGTGCCCGGCTAGCATGCCCTGACTCAGCATCAGGGCGCTGTTGCAGGGGCTTGTGGTTATGGTTGTTACTGCATTCATGTCGGCTCTTCTCCACTGGCTGGGTGGTCGGGCTCGGCGGGTTGCATCATCAACGCCTTGCCCAGACTCAGACACTCCACCACCTTGTTGCGCCCTTTTTTCAGGATATTGGCCAGGGTCTGACGGGAGACGCCCATCACTAGGGCGGCCTCCTGCTGCTGCATTCCTTGAAGGTCGACGAGGCGCAGCGCCTCGAACTCGTCAGGGGCCAGCGTGACCTGCTCCAGCTGATGCATGGGGCGGCCGTTGGGTTTGAAGCAGCTGTTGGCGGGGCGGCCACAGATCTGGCGGGCAATCTTGGGTCTTGGCATGGTGGCTCCTAATTGGCATATGCTACATATACGCCTGTATCTGGCATATGCCAATATTTTTGTCGGGTGCAGGGGGCTGCGCCAGTGCTGTTTACGGCAGAGAGGGGTAAAGGGGGAAAGAGAAAGGCAGAGAAGAACCGGGAAGAGCAGAGAAGGAGGCAGAAACGACACAGGCCCGAACATGGTTCGGGCCTGTGGTTTTTACAGCGGATGGCGGGTGCCTTCCCGGCGAGCTTACGCCTGTTCGGCCTCGGCCACAGGGGCTGCGCTCTCGTTGCCGTTGGCGAAGCGATCCGCCCACAGGGCAATCACGCCGTCACCGGTGACGTTGCAGGCGGTGCCGAAGCTGTCTTGCGCCAGATAGAGGGCGATCATCAGGGCGATGGACGCTTCACCGAAGCCCAGCATGGAGGTGAGCAGGCCCAGCGCCGACATCACGCCACCACCCGGGGCGCCCGGGGCGGCAATCATGATCACCCCCAGCATCATGATGAAGGGGAGCATGGTCTCGATGCCCGGAATGGCCAGATGCTCGGAGAGGAACATCACCGCGGTGGCGCAGGTCACCAGGGTGATGGTGGAGCCACAGAGGTGAATGGTGGCGCACAGCGGTACGGTAAAGTTGGCGATACCGTCGCTCACCCCGTTGTTCTTGCTCGATTGCAGGGCGACCGGAATAGTGGCGGCGCTCGACATGGTCCCCAGCGCGGTGAAGTAGGCGGGCAGCATGTTCTTGATGAGTTGGGCCGGTGAGCGGCCAAGGGCCAGACCGGTGCCGATAAACAGCAACGAGAGCCAGATCCAGTGCATCAGGATCGCCATCACCAGCACCACGCCGAAGGTTTTCAGGGTGGCGAATACGGTGCCTTCTACCGTCATCTCGACAAAGACCCCGGCGATATAGAACGGCAGCAGCGGGATGATCACCTTGGCCAGCAGGCGGTCGATGATGTCACGGCCCTGATCGGCGACCCGGCGCAGATCGGTGGCCTGGGTGGCGCTGATGCCGATGCCGAACACGAAGGCAGCGGCCAGGGCCGACATCACGCCAAACAGCGGCGGGATCTCCAGATTGACGTAGGAGGCGAGCTTGATAGCCGTGGCCGTGGTGGGCTCGGCCGCGGTGGTGAGCTGCGGGATCAGGTGGCTCGCCACGGTAAAGGCGAACAGCCCCGCCAGAATGGTGGAGCAGTAGGAGAGGGCCACGGTTTTGCCCAGCAGCTTGCCGGAGTTTTTCGGCAGGCTGGCGATGCCGCTCATGATAAAGAACAGAATGATGAGCGGAATGGTGAAGGTGATCAGCTGACCTATCACCGTCTTGGCCGTAAACAGCACGCGCGCCACCCACTCAGGGGCGTAGAGACCGAGCAAGAGACCGGCAAGGATGCCAGCAATGAGTTTCAGGACAAGTTTCATAAGGAAATCCGGAGTTGGTTGTATTGTCTGTTTTGTTATTAAATTTTTATATTAATCACACTTTCTAACACATAAACCGTGTTATGTCTGCCTTTGCTGCGTTAACGCCGAGTTAAATATTGTCGATAGCCAAGATCGCCGACTGGCTGTCGGTTTGGCGTTGAACTGAAAAATCCGTGATGAATTAGCCCGTTAGATGGCCGGATGATCGCCACGCAGCAACATGACGTAGTGGCTGGCGTTTTGACTGGCGTATGGTGGTGTGCTGGCAGATGCGGCCCCCATTGGGGCCGGTTGCAGCGCTATCCCGGATGTGGTGACCAGTTGCTGCAGATGCGGCGTTAGCTGGTCGTGGCTCATCTCGCCGCTTGGCTGCAAGGGGAAACAGAGCGGGGCGCCCGCTTTGAGCAGGGTCGCCAGTTGTTGCAACAGGGGGGCGAGGGTGGCCGCTTCGCTATCAAGAGGGCGACTCAGCCAGATGCCATCGTAAGGGAGCACCGAGTGCATCCGAGCCAAGGTGCCGACCCGCACCGCTTGTCCGGATTGCTGCGAGGCGATTTTGGCGTCGGCCAACCCCTCTTCACAGGCAGTGACCACATACCCTTCAGCACGCAGCCAGCGCAGATCCTCCCCCGTGCCGCATTGACCATTGAGCAGGTGAGCGCCGGGTTTGAGGCGCGCCATAAAGGTGGCCCGAGCGTGGGCGTGCTGGTCGTTCAATGGTTGGGAAGCGGGGATGGCGTCAGAGTGTGGCACAGGGGTTACCTCAAGCAGGGGGGCACACTTTAACAAATCGGGGCCTGACTGCCAAAGTGCGCGGTCAGGCCCCGGTTTGTGGGGGCACATTGGGGTTGCCGGTTGCCGGTTGCCGTTAGCGGCCGCAAGCAGGCCCGTTGGGCTGGGCCAGCATGGTGAACATGCTCTCTATCAGGAAGCCGGACTCGCCCTGCAGGTCGATCCGCCCCGGAAAGTGGAGCCAGTTGATGATGTAGCCATCCAGGGTGCAGTGGAGCAGGGTGGCGGCGCGCTGCAGGTTGAGGTTGGCAGGCAGCTGGCCCCGTCGTATCGCATTGGCCAAGGTTGTCTCCAGATCCTGAAAAAAGTGGCCGGACTGGCTGCGGATATGTTCGCGCAGGGAGATGGCTTCCCCTTCCAGCGATTCGAGATTGAACAGGATGGTGAACATCTGCCGCTGGGCCGGATTGTGGATGAAATTGTGGAGCACCCCTTCGAAGAAGAGACGCAGTTGTCCCAGCGGATCCGCCTCATCGGTATTGAGGCAGGCATCGAGCTGGTGGGCGAGGGGGCTGCAGAGCTCTTCCCAGAGCGAAATGAAGAGCTCGTCCTTGTTCTTGAAGTGCCAATAGATGGCTCCGCGCGTCAGGTCGGCCGCCCTGGCGATGTCGGTCAGGCTGGTCTTGGCCAGGCCCTGAGAGCAGAACAGATCCAGCGCCGTGTTCATGATATGGCCGCGGGTCTGCTGCGCCTCTTCTTTGGTTCGTCTGGCCATTGAAATCTGTGCCTCATGCAAGTAAAAAGTCACTTACATACATTTATGAATGTATGTATATTGCCTCAACTTTAGACTATTTACCAACAGGGCCCATGTGGCCCTGATTGTTCATTGACTGGCAAAGGCTCAGGTGTTTCATGCATAAACATATTCTTGCTCGTTCAGTTGGTCTTGCCTTGCTGGCTACAGGCTTGCTGGCAGGTTGTGGTGACAAGGGCGGCGCGCCCCAAGGACAGGGCGGCATGCCCCCCGCTGCGGTCAACGTGGTGACCCTGCAGAGTGGCCCGCTGATGTTGACCACTGAGCTGACCGGCCGCAGCGCCCCGCTGCGGGTGGCCGAAGTGCGTCCGCAGGTGAGCGGCATCATCCTCAAGCGCCTCTTTACCGAGGGGAGCGATGTGAAGGCGGGTGATCTGCTCTATCAGATCGATCCGGCTGTATATCAGGCGGCGGTCGCCAGCGCCAGGGCCAATGTGGCCAAGGCCGAGGCCAACGAGCAGAGTGCCCGCTTCAAAGCCAAACGTTATCAGGAGCTGCTCAAGGTCAACTCCATCAGTCGTCAGGACTATGACGACGCCGATGCCAGCTGGAAGCAGGCCAAGGCGGAGATCATGGCGAGCAAGGCTGCCCTGCGCACCGCCGAGATCAATCTCGGTTACACCCGCATCACAGCCCCCATCAGTGGTCGCATCGGCAAATCTGCGGTGACCGAGGGTGCGCTGGTGACAGCCCAGCAGGCGGATAGCTTCACTGCCATCCAGCAGCTCGACCCCATGTATGTGGATGTGCGCCAGTCCACCGCTGATCTGCTGCGCCTCAAGCGACTGGTCGCCGAGGGCAAGCTGACCCAGGACGAGCAGAAAGGGGCCAAGGTGACCTTCCAGCTGGAAGATGGCAGCACCTATGGCGAAGAGGGCTCGTTGCAGTTCTCCGACGTGACCGTGGATGAGACCTCCGGCATGGTGACCCTGCGGGTGATTGTGCCCAACCCTCATCAACTGCTGCTGCCAGGCATGTTTATGCGTGCCACCCTGCAAGAGGGTGAGCGGGCGCAAGGGCTGCTGGTGCCGCAAACCGCGGTCTCCCGTACCCCCAATGGCGGAGCCACCGTGATGGTAGTGACCACTGACAACAAGGTGGAGCTGCGCAACGTGCAGCTGAGCCGGGTCGTCGGCAGCAACTGGGTGGTGGAGTCAGGGCTCACCTCTGGCGAGCGGGTGATCGTGGCTGGTTTGCAGAAAGTACGACCGGGCGCCGTGGTTAATCCCGCTGAGCAGGGTGCTGATGCACCGTCTGCTCAGGCGTCTTCCAACACCCCGGCCAACAAGTAGGATGGAGTAGTCGCCTCATGGCTCGATTTTTCATAGACAGACCCATTTTTGCCTGGGTGATCGCGTTGGTGATCATGCTGGCGGGCAGCCTGGCCATTATCAAACTGCCGGTCGCCCAGTATCCGAGCATTGCGCCGCCGGCGGTCAGTATTTCTGCCAGCTATCCGGGGGCGTCTGCCAAAACGGTGGAAGACTCGGTAACCCAGATCATCGAACAGAACATGACCGGGCTGGATCACCTGCTCTACATGTCCTCCCAGTCTGACTCTGCGGGTCGGGTGTCGGTAACCCTCACCTTCCAGCCGGGGACCGATCCTGATATCGCCCAGGTGCAGGTGCAGAACAAGCTGCAGCAGGCGATGTCACTGCTGCCGCAAGAGGTGCAACAGCAGGGGATCCGGGTACAGAAGACCTCCAGCAGCTTCCTGATGGTGGCCGCCTTCATCTCCAGCGATGGCAGCATGAAGAACGACGATCTGGCGGACTATGTGGTTTCCAACATCAAGGAGCCCCTGAGCCGTCTGGACGGGGTGGGCGAAATCACCCTGTTCGGCAGCCAATACTCCATGCGGGTGTGGCTCGATCCCAACAAGCTCAACCGGGTGCAGATGACACCGGTTGATGTGCAGGCGGCCATCAAGGCGCAGAACGCCCAGGTGGCGTTCGGCAAGCTGGGCGGCACACCATCGGTGAAAGATCAGCAGTTCACCGCCACCATCATGGGGCAGACTCGTCTCTCTTCCGTGGAGCAGTTCAACGACATCCTGCTGCGGGTGAATCAGGATGGCTCCAAGGTACGGCTCAAAGACGTGGCACGGGTCGAGCTGGCGGGCGAAAGCTATGACGCCGAGGCGCTCTACAATGGCCAGTCCACCGCGGCGGTCGCCATCAAGCTGGCCACCGGTGCCAACGCGCTGGATACCGCCGAGAAGGTGCGGGCCAAGCTCAATGAGTTGTCGGATTACTTCCCGGCCAACATGGAGATCGTCTACCCCTACGACACCACGCCGTTTGTGCAGATCTCCATTGAGGAGGTGGTGCAGACCCTGATCGAGGCGATCTTCCTGGTGTTCTGCGTTATGTATCTGTTCCTGCAGAACTTCCGCGCCACCCTTATCCCGACCATTGCGGTGCCGGTGGTACTGCTCGGTACCTTCGGGGTGATGGCGGCGTTCGGCTTCTCCATCAACACCCTCACCATGTTCGGTATGGTGCTGGCCATCGGCCTGTTGGTGGATGACGCCATCGTGGTGGTGGAGAACGTGGAGCGCCTGATGAGTGAGGAGGATCTCTCCCCGCTGGAAGCGACCCGCAAGTCGATGACCCAGATCACCGGCGCGCTGGTGGGGATCGCCCTGGTGCTCTCCGCGGTGTTTGTGCCGATGGCCTTCTTCGGCGGCTCGACCGGCGCCATCTATCGCCAGTTCTCGCTGACCATCGTCTCGGCCATGGTGCTGTCGGTGCTGGTGGCGTTGATCCTGACCCCGGCGCTCTGCGCCACCCTGCTCAAGCCGATGAAACATGGCGAGTTTGGTGCCAAGCGCGGCTTCTTCGGCTGGTTCAACCGCGCCTTTGATGCCGGTACCAACCGCTATCAGAGCGGCGTGCGCAAGGTGATCAAGCAGGGCGTGCGTTACAGCCTGATCTACGGCGCCATGCTGGCGGTACTGGCGGTGCTGTTTATGCGGATGCCCACCTCCTTCCTGCCGGAAGAGGATCAGGGGGTCATCATGTCCATGGTGCAACTGCCGGTAGGTGCCACCAAGCAGCGCACCGAGGTGGTGCTGGCAGACATGCGCGACTACTTCCTGAAAAACGAGAAGGATAACGTTGATTCTGTGCTGACCGTGTCGGGCTTCAGCTTCGCCGGTAGTGGCCAGAACGCGGGTATGGCCTTTATCAAGCTCAAGGACTGGAGCGAGCGCAAGAGCCCGGATCGCAGCGCCAATGCCATCATCGGTCGTGCCATGGGCTATCTGTTCAGCATCAAGGAGGCGCAAGTGTTCGCCTTCAACCTGCCTCCGATCCCGGAACTGGGGACGGCGACCGGTTTTGACTTCTTCCTGCAGGATCGCGGCGGTATCGGTCACGACAAGCTGATGGCAGCGCGTAACCAGCTGCTCGGCATGGCGGCGCAGGATCCCACCCTGGTGCGGGTGCGCCCGAACGGGATGGAAGATACGCCGCAGCTCGATATCAAGATCGACTACGAGAAGGCGCTGGCGCAGGGGCTCTCCATCGCGGATATCAACAACACCCTGGCTGCAGCCTGGGGTTCGTCCTACGTCAATGACTTCGTCGACCGTGGCCGGATCAAGAAGGTCTACCTGCAGGCGGATGCCCCCTTCCGGATGAACCCGGAAGATCTCAAGCTCTGGTATGTGCGCAACAGTGCCGGTCAGATGGTGCCCTTCTCCGCCTTTGCCAGCAGCGAGTGGAGCTTCGGCTCGCCGCGTCTGGAGCGCTACAACGGCGTTCCGGCGATGGAGATCGTCGGTGAAGCGGCGCCCGGCAAGAGTACTGGTGATGCCATGGCCGCCATCGAGCAGATGGTGAAACAGCTGCCGGAAGGGGTGGGTATCGAGTGGACCGGGCTCTCCTTCCAGGAGCGTCAGGCTGGTTCACAGGCACCCGCGCTGTACGCTATCTCCTTGCTGGTGGTGTTCCTCTGTCTGGCGGCCCTCTACGAGAGCTGGAGCATTCCGTTCTCGGTGATGCTGGTGGTGCCGCTTGGGGTGCTGGGGGCCATTCTGGCTGCCACCCTGCGGGGGCTGGAAAACGATGTTTACTTCCAGGTGGGCCTGCTGACCACCATAGGTTTGTCGGCGAAGAACGCGATTTTGATCGTGGAATTTGCCAAAGAGCTCTATGACAAGGGGATGGGGTTGGGTGAAGCCGTGGTGGAGGCGGCGCGTCTGCGGCTGCGCCCGATCCTGATGACCTCGCTCGCCTTTATTCTCGGGGTGCTGCCGCTGGTGATCAGCTCCGGCGCTGGCGCCAGCAGCCGCAACGCCATCGGTACCGGCGTGATGGGGGGGATGATCAGCGCCACCGTGCTGGCTATCTTCTTTGTACCGCTGTTCTTCGTGCTGGTGATGCGTTACTTCACCAAACACAGCAGCAAAGAAGCGCGCCTGACCCATGCCCATGAGTCAAAACATGACTGATGGGCGGCAGGTGAGGCAGATCTGAGCTACGAGCAATAAACAGCCAGCTTAGTTTGGTCTGGCTGACAATCAAGCAGGGCAACCCTATGGGTTGCCCTGTTTTTTCTGAGCTTGCCGATAGGTTCGTTTTACCGATTGTTCGAGTAAGTAGCAGAACGTACGAGCTGGCTGTGATCGGCCTCGTGTTCAGCTTCAAATTGACCCCCAATGAGGTAGTTTTTGCTGTTCATATGGGGGGGATACGAGATAGAATCCGCCATCAAATCGGGTCTGTGTGGTGTGCAATATCACGATAAATCTGTGATCGCCTAGCGATGCATAGCGCCAAAAATACAATTAAATGCTGGAGGACATGATGACCAACAGCTTGAGCAATGTGGTTAAAATCAGCAAACTGGGGGCTGCAACCCAGTGCGGTAGCCATGTCCTTTGTCGATTTGAGCTCAAATAATGAGCGCCCTGCCCATCCGGTGATATGTATTAGATTGCAAATATCTATGCACTCCTTTGAGTTCCTGCATCGTATTTCCCCCGAGCAACAATCTTGATCTCAAATGAATCCTCCTTCTGTTATAAGAGCATATTTCCTATGAAAATTTTAGTGACCGGTGGCGCAGGCTTTATCGGCTCTGCAGTTGTGCGCTATATCATCCGTGATACTCAGGATTCCGTTATCAACCTTGATAAACTCACCTATGCTGGCAATCTGGAATCCTTAACCGATGTATCGGTAAGTGATCGTTATGCGCTTGAACAAGTGGATATCGGCGTTGTTGCCCAAATCGATGCAGCTTGAATGGAACTAACTGAGGGCGCGGTGATCTGATCACCACCATCCTCTTCAAGTCTGCATCATGGGCACGTCGCTTCACCCCATCACCAACTGGCCTCAATACAACAAGTCTTTGATTAATCGTGGTTCACTCACCTTCTGGGTTGATGCCGAGGCCATGAGCAACTGGTTTCACCACGACCATCATGGGCGGCGGGGCCGCAGCCAGCTTTACACTGACCAGACCATCTGTACCTTCCTGATGCTCAAGGGGATTTTCAACCTCACTCTGCGGGCCACTCAGGGACTACTCGACTCGCTGTTCGAAATGTGCCGTTGTGCTATAGCTAATGGGATGGTCGCCCCTCCCCAAAACGGCATCTGAGTGCCAAAGTGGCGAATGTAAGTTCCCACTGATGAGAGAGGCGACCACCATGAAAGCTACGACTATCGGCATCGATCTGGCAAAACATCTCTTCCAATTACATGGCGTTGATCAACATGGCAAGACGACCCTCAAGCGACAGTTGAAGCGGGATCAGATGCTCTCATTCTTTAGCAATCTTCCTCCTAGCCTGATCGGCATGGAGGCATGCGGCAGTGCCCATTACTGGGCCAATAAACTGCAAGGAATGGGGCATACCGTCAAACTGATGGCGCCGCAGTTCGTGAAGCCCTATGTGAAGACCAACAAGAACGATGCTGCGGATGCAGAAGCTATCTGCGAAGCCGTCACCCGACCCAATATGCGGTTTGTGCCAATAAAAAATGGCGAGCAGTTAGCCGTGTTGTCGCTACATCGCGCAAGGCAAGGGTTCGTCAAAGCCAGAACGGCGCAAGCTAATCAAATCAGGGGTCTGCTGGCAGAACATGGCATCATTGTCCCTAAAGGTATTGCACACATTAGCCCACGATTGCCCGAGATCCTGGAGGACGCAGAGAACGACCTACCCGGAACTTTTCGTCAATTAATTGAGCGTTTAGGGGAGCACCTCAAAGAGCTCACCAAGCAGGTGAATGAACTGGAAGAGCAGATCTGGTGTTGGCACAAAGAAAACTCGGCAAGCCAGAAGCTGGCTAAGATGCCAGGTATTGGTCCTCTCACGGCCAGTGCACTGGTTGCGTCTATCGGCGATGCAAAGCAGTTCGAAAATGGCCGCCAGCTAGCAGCCTAGCTGGGCTTGGTACCCAAGCAATATTCCAGCGGCGGCAAGCCGACCCTATTGGGGATAAGCAAACGCGGTGACATCTATTTACGCACACTGCTGATCCACAGTGCTCGCGCCGTGCTCCGGGTCGCTGAGCGTAAGACGGGGTACGCAGGAAGCTGGCTTGCGGGGGTCATGGAGCGACGTAACCATAATGTAACGGTAGTGGCACTGGCCAACAAGAATGCACGCATCATCTGGGCATTACTTGCCCATGAGCGCGAGTACGATGCTGATTACGCAGTAGCGGCCTGAGCACAATAGTCAGCAAAAGAACTGTGTTTCATCGCAAGCGTGACAAAGTATCGAGTTAACAACCAGCGTTAGAAAGTACCACCGATTGCACGGGCGATCATGACGTGATGGCGAGGCAGGTCAGACCGAGACTGGCAAAACCCGACAGACACAGGGCACTAATAAGTGCGTTTAGCTGATAGAGGAGCCAGTCAGCGAATTCCATCAGGGATAGAGGCTGTTGCCTCGGTGAAATCCGGATCTATGGCTGCAATCTCAACCTGACTCACTTTCATTGATTGAGGGCTTGGCAAACCGGGGCAACCATCTATGTGTCAGCAAGCGGGCACGTACGGTGACGGTGGCTTATAGACAGCCCCCAAAGGGGCGCATTACCGACTTGGTTATCGACTCAACCGGGCTGAAGGTGTTTGGTGAAGGCGAGTGGAAGGTCAGAAAACACGGCGCTGAGAAGCGGCGAGTCTGGCGCAAGTTGCATCTGGCGGTAGACCCGGTGACCCACGATATCGTGGCGGCGGAAGTCTCGCTGGAAAATGTCCATGATGCCGAGGTACTGCCGACTCTGCTCAACTCTTTGCGGCGCAAGCTTGGACATGTTTATGCGGATGGCGCCTATGACAGCAAAGCCAGCCATCAGCTTATCTTGCGTAAAGGGGCGACAGCTTGTATCCCACCTCGCAAGAACAACGCAGGGTTATGGAAAAAGGGACACCCGCGGAATGAGGCTGTACTGGTAATGCGAAAGGAAGGGTTAGCGCACTGGAAGAAGATATCGGGATATCACCGGCGCTCGCTGGCAGAGACGGCGATGTATCGGTTCAAGCAGTTGATGGC
>NZ_NKWE01000018.1:0-73075 GCF_006243315.1 Aeromonas sobria | reverse complement strand
ACACGTAATTGGGACATAGCCAAAGATATCGGGCTGGGCTTGGGTTGCGGTTAGGGGGGCGGCGACGGGGGCATTCTGTTGTGTATTGATAAAGCGGCTCTCGGCAGCCTGACTGACACCGGTGGCCAGCAGACCGACCAGTAGCGCGGCCAGATAGGTACTTTTCATGGGGATTTATCCTGTGGGGAGGGGTACGGCATCACTGTATTGGTAACTAAAAGTTGAATAAATTGGCTAAAAACCATTTCTTACTAAACTGGTAGTTGTGAATCATGGGCCCGACAGTGGGTCGTATTGCCATGAAAAGCGGGCAAAGGAGGGGTTGTGGACCGATTGACCAGCATGCGTATCTTCACCCGGGTGGTGGAGCTGGGTTCATACAGTGCGGTGGCGAACGAGCAGGGGATCAGCGCCCAGATGGTGGGCAAGCATGTGCTGGGGCTGGAGCAGTGGCTCGGGGGCAAGCTGTTTCACAAGACCACCCGCCAGCAGACCCTCACCGAGCTGGGCCAGCTGTTTCTGGCCCGCTGCGAGCGGGTACTGGAGGAGCTGGCGCTGACCGAATCGCTCACCCAGAACCTGCTGGCCGAGCCCGCCGGTCGACTGCGCATCGCCGCACCCCTCAGCTTTGGTCACCACCGGCTGGTGCCACTGCTGCCCGCCTTTCTCGCCCGCTACCCCAAGCTGGATCTGCAGCTCACTCCCCGCTGGGTCGATCTGGTGGAGGAGGGGTTCGATGCCGCCATCCGCACCCTGCGCCCGCAGGATGAGGCGCTGATTGCCCGTCCGCTGTTGACCCAGCACTACCGCCTCTGCGCGGCGCCCGACTACCTCGCCCGGCATGGCGTGCCCCGCCATCCGGCCGATCTCGCTCGCCACCAGTGTCTGCATGGCAACTGGGGGGATCACGAGCGCTGGCAGTTTGTCGGGGGAGATGGTCAAAACGAAGAGGTGCGGGTGGCCTCGCGCCTGCGCATCAACCACTGGCCAGCCTTGCTGACGGCGGCGCTCTCGGGGGCTGGCATCACCTTGCAGCCCGCCGAACAGGTGCAAGGCCATATCGCTGCGGGACGTCTGCTGCCGCTGCTGAGCCACTATCAGAGCCCTGCCAAAACCCTCTATTTCATCTATCCGGCGGCGCGCCGTCAGGTGCTCAAGATCACCCTGCTGGGGGATTTTCTGGCCGAGTCCCTGCAAGCCGAACCTGACGCTGAATAAAGGGCTGCATATTCCCCGCTCTGGTGCTTAACAAAGGGGCGGGGGAGGCCTAACATGGCCCGACACTTGGCTATTAATCGGGACAAAGGAATATGTCTGCGTTGAAAAAGGATCTCGGGCTCTGGCAGGGGATGGGGCTGCTCGCCACCTCACTGCTCGGCACCGGGATCTTCGTAGTGCCAGCGACCGCCGCCTCGCTGGCGGGTGGGGCCTCGCTGTGGGCCTGGTTGCTGCTGATTGCGCTGGTGCTGCCCATCGCCTTTACCTTCGCCCGCCTCGGCCGCCACTATCCCCATGCGGGCGGCGCGCCGCACCTGATTGGCCTCGCCTTTGGCAATGGCGCCGAGCGCTTCTCCGCCTTTCTCTTTCTGGCGGTGCTGCCCGTGGGGTTGCCTGCGGCGTTGATGATTGCCGCCGGTTTCTGGCACGCCCTGTTCGAGATGGGGGAGTGGAGCCTGTGGGGCATCCAGCTGCTCACCCTGCTCGGGGTCTTTCTGCTGGGGCTGCGCGGGGCGCGCTCCTCCGGCAACCTGCAACTGCTGATTGCGCTGGCGATTCTGGGGCTCACCCTGCTTATCTGGTTCAAGGGGGAGGTGAGCTGGCGCGATGCAGCGCGGCCCTTGCCGAGCGCGGATGAGTGGCCTGCCATGGCCACCGCGCTGGCGGTGATGTTCTGGTGTTTCGTCGGGCTGGAAGCCTTCGCCCACATGGGGGAGGAGTTCAAGCGGCCGGAGCGGGACTACCCCATCGCCCTGCTCGGCGGAGTGCTGCTGGCAGGGCTCATCTACTGGGTGCACTCGCTGGTGGTGCTCAAATATGGCCTCTACGGCGATGAGGCGAAAAACGCCACTGCCATCCCCTCCCTGCTGGCGCTGCTGTTCGGCCCCACCGCTAAGTGGCTGGTGGCGGTGCTCGGCTATCTCTCCTGTTTTGCCAGCATCAACATCTATCTGCAGGGCTTTGCGCGGCTGATCTGGAGCATGGCGCGAGAAGGCAAGCTGCCCGCCTCGCTGGCTCAGCTTACCGCCCGCGGTGCACCGCTGCGGGCGCTAAGCCTAGTGCTTGCCATCTGCCTGCTCTGCATCACCCTGATCATCTGGCTGCGACTGCCGCTCGACGAGCTGATCCGCTACGCCAACGGCAACTTTGTGCTGGTCTACCTGCTCTGCATGGCGGCGGGCTGGCGCCTGCTCGGCGGGGTCGGCAAGGGGCTGGCAGGAGTGAGCGTGCTGCTCTGTGCCCTGGTGCTGGTGGCGCTCGCCTCTCAGGTGCTCTATGCGGTGGTGCTGAGTCTTTGCTACGGCGGCTTCTCGCTGTGGCGGCGCCATCTGCGCCGCACCCGTCAGCAGGATGCGTTTTCGGTGGCGAAGTGACATATCCCCGATTGCCGGAAAAAGGAGGAAGCCCTGATGTTCAGGGCTTTTTTGATTCAGGCATATGGGATGTTCATATGAATACTGGTTGGCACGCTATTTGCCGAAAAGTGCGGGGTCGGATCAACTCAACGGCGATTTATAACCAAAAAAAGTGGGATCCAGCTCTCGTTTTGCTTAAAGTGCTGCTTTCCGATCCCGGTGGTCGGAATGCCCGCAAGGATGCCCTTCAGACGTAAACAGGATGGCCTGGCCAGACTGACTCACAGCGATATTCACTGTTCCGGTTCCCTTTTCTGCCGCGCCTCTGCTGGCAGCGCCCTGTTCCGTTCAGTCAGTCCGGGTTTTGCGTCACTCTCATCGAGCATTGTCTCCATCTGCTGCGAGTGTATCATGAGCGAATCGGTTTTTGAGATCCACGACTGGACCCTGAGCGTTGACGACAACATGTTGTGTCGCCCCGACCGCGAGGTCTACCTCGAACCCAGACTGGTCAATCTGTTGCGGTTTCTGGCCCACCATGCCGGCACCGTATTTGGCCGCGATGCCCTGATCAACGAGGTGTGGGACGGCGCCGAGGTGACCGATCAGGTGGTGACCCAGTCCATCTTCGAACTGCGCAAGATCCTCAAAGATGGTCGCACCGATGCGACCGACTACATCGTCACCGTACCCAAGCGCGGCTACAAGCTGGTAGCGCCAGTGCGGCCGCTGCAAGTGCTCTCTGTGGTGATGGCGGACGAGCAGCCCGCGCCCGCGGTCAATGCCGCTCGCTCCGACCACCCGACTCTCTCCGATCTGAGCCCGCCTGCGGCTGATCACTATGATGATGCACTGCCCAATGTCGCCCCTTTCCCTGCCGGGCCCCTGACCCGCGCCATCTCCACCCATGCCAAGGATGCCCGCAGCCGCTGGAAGATGGTGAGTTTCGATATCTTCGTGGCCATCGTGCTGATCGCCATTGTCAGCATGCTCAGCTACCAGCACACCAGCCCCCAGGTACACGCCATGCTGGATCCCAACCTGCTGGTATTCCGCTTCCACTCCGGCATGGATGACAACAACGAAAACGTGCGTCTCGCCGATGGTATCACCCGCGCCCTGATGGGGGAGGTGGCGGTGGCCACTCCATTGCGGGTGCAGTACGGCGCCACCAATCTGATGGGGGGCATCATGCCCGGCAAGGAGCTGAGCGTGCGGGTCACCCGCCAGCCTCGGGGCACCTATCTCGATCTGGAATACCGCAATATCAACACCAACCGGGTGCTGTTCAGCCATCAATACCAGCTCAGCCGCCACAATGTGCACGGGGT
Organism: Aeromonas sobria; assembly: GCF_006243315.1. Lineage (GTDB taxonomy): Bacteria > Pseudomonadota > Gammaproteobacteria > Enterobacterales > Aeromonadaceae > Aeromonas > Aeromonas sobria_A. The sequence goes on along the minus strand of NZ_NKWE01000018.1, from coordinate 69,171 downwards.
GTTGCAGGCGAGCAGTCAGGATCTGCTGCGCGCCCTCGGCCAGCCCGATGCCGAGCCGGGGATGGGCTGGCCCACCGACGATGCCTCGTTGATGGCACTGATGGAGGCCCACTACTACACCAACAGCCGGGATCCGGTGGCCCTCAAGCGTGGCATCGATCTGCTGGAGCAGGCGCTGATTGCTCATCCGGATCAGCCGCTGCTGCTGGCGGAGCGCTATCTGGCGGGCGAGGCGCTGGCGACCCTAGCGGGCAAATCCGAGAGCGAGCGGCTGCAGGGGATCGGCACCCATCTCGCCCGCGTGGTGCAAACCAGCGGCGTGCTGCCCGCCCGGGTGTGGGAGGCCTTGACCCTGCAGGCGATCCTCAACGGCCAGCAACAGCAGGCCGACTATCTGCTGGAGAAGGTCGCGAGCCGCGGCCGCTCGGTGCTCTACTACATACTGCAGGGCAAGATGGCGGAGCTGGATGGTCGCCCCGAGGCGGCGGGGGATGCCTACAGTCAGGCCTTCCTGATGGAGGCGACCGAGCAGACCTATCTGCTCTGCCAGCAGCTCGGTTTCTACAGCAATATGGAGACCCTCACTCCCGCCCTGTTCAATGCGCTGGGCCAGAGCAAGGTGAAGCTCTTCTAACGCTGCGGCTCTTGTTTCCTCTCGGTCGGCGCGGTTGCCGGCCACATCCACAGGCTGCCTTCGGGCGGCCTGTGTCGTTTCTGCCGGTCTCAATCCTGCTTGTTCACCACTGGGGGTAGCCGCTCTGGTGCTGCCCGATTTTTTCCTGCTGTTCACTTCCATCCCCATTTGCCTGATCGCGGTATTTGCGGCATTCGCGCTTGCCCGGCTTTGTGCCGTGAACTCAGCTCACTTCTGCCATCCCATTGTTGGCGCAGGGATAAGATGTCCGTCACTGCTCACTGCTTACCAGTTGTCGCCACTGAGTTTTACCTCTGAGTCTGAATTGCGATGAGACGAGCGGAGGGTCAAACAGGAGGTGAGCGGCCACTCAGGGCAATGGCCCGCAGGGCGTTCGGATGGTTCCAAGGGGAGGGGGCACAATGGAAGCCGCTTTATCCCGGGTTTATCTGGCCAAAAATATCAAGACGGCGAGATAAAGGGGTTATCAAGGGGCAAAACGGGGTGGCCGGATATCAAAGTTTTATCAAGATGGCGGCGTTGGTTGATGTCAATTTACTGTTTTTAAATGGTTTTTAGCAAATCTCACAAGGCTGCGAAAAAAGTTGGCTCATATTTTTATCCGTTAGCTGCTCCTTATGTTTTTCGGGGACGAGAGGCCTAGTCTGTGCCCATTCCTTGGCGGCACGTTTCGCCAAATGTGTATGTGACGACCCGACCTTTTATAGAACCGGAGATCTTATGTCCCTAGATACGAGCAAGAAGATTGGCCTTATCGCCTGTACAGGTGTGGTGGCCGGCAACATGATGGGAAGCGGCATCGCGCTGCTGCCTTCTGCATTGGCCACCATAGGCTCCATCTCCATTTTCAGCTGGGCTATCTGTCTGGTTGGTGCCATGGGCCTCGCCTTCGTCTTCGCCCGCCTTGCTACCAAGAACCCGCAAGAGGGTGGCCCCATTGCTTACGCTGGCGAGATCTCTCCGGTGTTCGGTTTCCAGACCGGTGTGCTTTATTACCACGCCAACTGGATCGGTAACCTGGCCATCGCCATTACCGGCGTCTCCTACCTCTCGGTGTTCTTCCCCATTCTCAACAGCCCAATCCCGGCCGCTGCAGCTACTATCGCCGCCGTCTGGATCTTCACCTTCGTCAACCTGCTTGGCGGTAGCTGGGTGAGCCGACTCTGTACCCTGGGTCTGGTGCTGATCCTGCTGCCAGTGGTCGGTACTGCGGTGATGGGTTGGGGTCATTTTGATACCACCGTCTACAGCCAGAACTGGAACACCACCAGCGGCAGCGACCTGCATGCGGTCATCAGCGCCGTGCTGATCTGTCTCTGGTCTTTCGTCGGTGTTGAATCCGCCGCCGTCTCGTCCGGCATGGTGAAGAACCCCAAGCGCACCGTACCGCTCGCCACCATGCTGGGTACTGGTATCGCGGGTGTTATCTACATCCTCTCTACCCAGGTGATCAGCGGCATGTTCCCGGCCGGTGAAGTGGCTGCCTCCGGTGCCCCGTTTGCCATGGCCTCTTCCGCCATCTTCGGTAGCTGGTCTGCGCCGTTCGTCTCTGCCTTCACCGCCCTGGCCTGTTTCACCTCGCTCGGTTCCTGGATGATGCTGGTGGGCGAAGCGGGCAAGCGTGCCGCCAACGATGGCAACTTCCCGAAAATCTACGGCGAACTGGACAAGAACGGCGTGGCCAAGAAGGGTCTGATCTTGGGCTCCCTGAAGATGACTGCCCTGATGATTGGCCTGACCGCCTTCACCTCCCAGTCCGCTCACGCTGCCGATCTCTTCAACGTGCTGACCACAGATGCAGTGCTGCTGACCATGCTGCCCTACTTCTACTCCAGCATTAACCTCATTCGCTTCGAGGGCATGACCTCCCGCAGCATCGGCACCATGATCTTCTCCGGTGTGGCCTGTGTCTTCTGTCTGGTGGCCCTGATGGGTGCCCAGGGTTCCAACCTCACTGCCACCTTCGTGGTGTCGCTCATCATCCTGATGTTCTACGCCAAAAAACAGGGTCTGCGTCAGCACGACGCCTTGCTCAAAGAGCAAGCCAGCCACTAATTCCGTTTTCCTTTTCCGAGCGCTCTTCACTCACCATCCCTGATGGAGAGCGCCCCTTTACGTGTGGAGCATTACGATGAATATCATTGCCATCCTCAACCACCTGGGCGTTTTCTTTAAAGAAGAACCCATTCGCCAGCTGCAAGCCTCCCTCGAGCGCAAGGGTTTCGAGGTCGTCTATCCGGTCGATGTGGCCGATCTGCTGAAGCTTATCGAGAAGAACCCCCGCGTCTGCGGTGCCATCTTCGACTGGGACAAATATTCCCTCGGCCTGTGCAAGGAGATCCACGATCGCAACGAGAAGCTGCCGATCTTCGCCTTTGCCAACGACCAGTCCACTCTGGATATTCACCTGACCGACCTGCGTCTGAACGTGCACTTCTTCGAGTACCGTCTCGGCATGGCTGACGACATCGCCCTCAAGATGGGTCAGGCCACTCAGGAGTATCAGGACGCCATCCTGCCGCCGTTCACCAAGGCGCTGTTCAAATATGTAGAAGAGGGGAAATACACCTTCTGTACCCCGGGTCACATGGGCGGTACCGCCTTCCAGATGAGCCCGGCCGGCAGCATCTTCTATGATTTCTACGGTCCGAACGCCTTCAAGGCTGACGTTTCCATCTCCATGCCGGAGCTGGGCTCCCTGCTGGACCACTCGGGTCCGCACAAGGAAGCCGAAGAGTACATCGCCCGTACCTTCAACGCCGATCGCTCCTACATAGTCACCAACGGCACCTCCACCGCCAACAAGATCGTCGGCATGTTCTCCGCACCGGCGGGCAGTACCGTGCTGGTTGACCGCAACTGCCACAAGTCCCTCACTCACCTGATGATGATGAGTGATGTGACCCCGCTCTACTTCCGTCCGACCCGCAACGCCTACGGCATTCTGGGCGGTATCCCGCAGAGCGAATTCAGCCGCGAGACCATAGCGGCCAAGGTCGCTGCCACCCCGGGTGCCCAGGCTCCCCGTTATGCGGTGATCACCAACTCCACCTATGATGGCCTGCTCTACAACACCGGCTTCATCAAGCAGAGTCTGGATACCCCTTATATTCACTTCGACAGTGCCTGGGTGCCTTACACCAACTTCAGCCCGATCTACGAAGGCAAGTGCGGCATGAGTGGCGAAGCTATGCCGGGCAAGGTGTTCTACGAAACCCAGTCCACCCACAAGCTGCTGGCGGCCTTCTCCCAGGCCTCGATGATCCACATCAAGGGTGAAGTGGAAGAGGAGACCTTCAACGAAGCCTTTATGATGCACACCTCCACCTCGCCCCAGTACGGCATAGTGGCCTCTACCGAGATCTCCGCCGCCATGATGCGGGGTAACACCGGCAAGCGGCTGATCAAGGACTCTATCGATCGCGCCGTCTCCTTCCGCAAAGAGATCAAGCGTCTGCGTGATCAGAGCGAAGGCTGGTTCTTCGACGTATGGCAGCCGGACAACATCGATACCGTCGAGTGCTGGAAGCTGGATCCGAAAGATGATTGGCACGGTTTCAACGGCATCGACGATGACCACATGTACCTCGACCCCATCAAGGTCACCCTGCTGACTCCGGGTATGGGTCGTGATGGCCAGCTGCTGGAGAAGGGCATCCCTGCGTCACTGGTCTCCAAGTTCCTCGACGAGCGCGGCATAGTGGTCGAGAAGACCGGCCCTTACAACATGCTGTTCCTGTTCTCTATCGGTATCGATCAGTCCAAGGCTATGCAGCTGCTGCGTGCCCTGACCGAGTTCAAGCGTGGTTATGATCTGAACCTGACCATCAAGAACATCTTGCCGAGCCTCTATCGTGAAGACCCGAGCTTCTACGAAGGGATGCGCATTCAGGCGCTGGCCCAGAGCATCCACGATCTGACCTGCAAATACCGTCTGCCGGAGCTGATGTTCAAGGCGTTCGACGTGTTGCCGGAGATGAAGATGACGCCGCACGCTGCATGGCAGCAGGAGCTGGCGGGCAATCTGGAAGAGGTGCCGTTGCGTGACATGGTTGACCGCATCAGCGCCAACATGATACTGCCGTATCCGCCGGGAGTACCCTTGGTACTGCCGGGCGAGATGGTGACTGCCGACTCCCTGCCGGTGCTCGAGTTCCTCGAGATGCTGTGCGAGATCGGTGCTCACTATCCGGGCTTCGAGACCGACATCCACGGCCTCTATCGTCAGGCCGATGGCAGCTACACCGTCAAGGTGCTGCGTTAATCGACAGTGACAACCATCGAAAGTCACAATAACGGGCCGCAAGGCCCGTTTTTCCCTCCAAAATTCCTGTTCTTATTGCGTGAGTCGCCAACCATGAAGCGAGTGCTCTCCATTCAATCCCACGTAGTCTTTGGCTGTGCCGGCAACAGCGCCGCCGTTTTTCCCATGCGTCGCCTCGGGATCGAGGTGTGGCCGATGAACACGGTGCAGTTCTCCAACCACACCCAATACCGCGAAGGCTGGCAGGGGATGGTGATGCCCGGCGGTCATATCCGCCAGCTGGTGAACGGCCTGGCGGAGATCGGCGTGCTGGCCCAGTGCGATGCGCTCTTGAGCGGCTACCTCGGCTCGGCCGAACAGGGGGAGGAGATCCTGGCTGCGGTGGCCCGGCTCAAGGCGCTCAATCCGGCCGCCCTCTATTTTTGTGACCCCGTGATGGGTCATCCCGACAAGGGGTGCATAGTGGCACCCGGCGTCGCCGATTTTCTGAAACACCGGGCACTGGCCTGCGCCGATATGCTGGCCCCCAATCTGCTGGAGCTGGAACGGCTCACCGGCCGCGATATCCGCAATGTGCCGGAGGCTATCGAGGCGTGCCAGCAGTTGCGGGCACAAGGGGTCAAGCTGGTGATGGTGAAACATCTGGGCAAGGCTGGCTTTGCCATGGACCGCTTCGAGATGCTGCTGGTGTGCGAGGAGGGGACCTTTCACCTCTCCCGCCCGCTCTACCCTTTTGCCCGCCATCCCATCGGAGTGGGAGATCTGCTGAGCGCCACCCTGCTGGCCAATCTGCTGGCCGGTTGCACCCCGCTGGCGGCGTTCGAGCGCACCAATGCCAGCGTCGATGCGGTGCTGGCCCAGACCTGGCTGGCGGGGGCCTACGAGCTGCAACTGGTAGCGGCCCAGCACGAGATGGCGCTGCCGCAGGTCTCCATCCGGGCGACCAGACTCTGACTGGCTTTGGCCAACAGTAAAAACAACAAAGCCCTGATCATCAGGGCTTTTTACATTTCAGATCTCGGGAGATGGCTCAGTCCTGCGGGCTCCTGAGCGCCTTGATCACATCCTCTTTGGGCTCCAGCTCCTTGACCTGATTGAAGATCTCCAGCTCCCCCTGCGGGCTGATGGTGTAGGCATCGGCATCCTGATAGCTGCCGCTGCCGGCGCTCTCGATGATGACCACCAGCTCGGGCTGCTTGTCGCCATTCAAATCGACCAGCTTCAGCTCCCGGATAAAGCCGTTACGAGTCATCACCTTGCCATCCTGAAACTCATCCAGTGGAAACTCGGCGTTCTGACCCGAATAGAGTCGCACGTCATAGCTGCCGATGGAGGCGGGTTCACCGACCCCCTGCGCCACCCGGATCACCTGCCCGGAGGGGAGGGTCAGTTGCTTGCTAAATCCCTCTTCGGCTTGTGTTTGTGCTTGCGCCGCCAGCGGCAGGGCCAGCAGTCCTGCGATCATCAATGCTCTGTTCATCTTGCAACCTCTTGCTGTCTGTTGAGCGCGGGCTCCCACGGGAACCCGCCGTGATGCTGTTACCAGATCTTCACCCGCTTCTGGGGCGGCAGATAGAGCTTTTCCCCGGGCTGGATGTTGAATGCCTCGTAGAAGGCGGGAATGTTCGGCACCACGCCGTTGACCCGGTACTCAGGTGGCGAGTGGGGGTCGGAGCGCAGCATCATCTGCATCAGCTCGGGACGATACATCCCCTTCCACACCTGTGCCCAGCCGAGGAAGAAGCGCTGTTCGCCGGTAAAGCCATCCAGCACCGGCGCCTCCTTGCCATCCAGAGACAGCTCGTAGGCCTTGTGGGCGATAGTGAGGCCGCCCAGATCGCCGATGTTCTCCCCCAGAGTGAACTGGCCGTTGACGAACTGGCCGTTGATGGGCTCGAAGCGGTTGTACTGGGCCACCAGACGGCTGGTGCGGAAGCGGAACTCCTTGAGATCCTGCGGCGTCCACCAGTCGCGCATCATGCCGTCACCGTCGGATTTGGCCCCCTGATCATCAAAACCGTGGCCCATCTCGTGGCCAATGACCCCGCCGATGGCACCGTAGTTGACCGCATCATCCGCCGTCATGTCGAAGAAGGGGGGCTGCAAAATGGCCGCCGGGAAGACGATCTCGTTGTTGCTCGGGTTGTAGTAGGCGTTCACCGTTTGCGGCGACATGTGCCACTCGTCCCGATCGACCGGCTTGCTGAGGCGCGCCAGACTGTCTGCGTATTCAAAGGCTTGCGAGCGTTGCAGGTTGCCCACCAGATCATCCGGTTTGATGGCGATGGCGCTGTAATCCTGCCACTTGTCGGGGTAGCCAATCTTGGGGCGGAACTTGGCCAGCTTCTCGAGGGCCTGCGCCTTGGTCTCCGGCGACATCCAGTCGAGCTCCTTGATGCTCTGGCCGTAGGCGGTGCGCAGGTTCTTCACCAGCTGCTCCATCCGCTCCTTGGCCGCAGGCGGGAAGTAGCGGGCCACATAGAGCTGGCCGACCGCTTCACCCAGATGATCGTTCAGCACCCCGAGCGCCCGCTCCCAGCTGGCGCGCTGCTTGGGCGTGCCGCTCAATGTAGTGCCGTAGAAGGCGAAGTTGGCCCGGTCGGTTTCGCTGTCGAGATAGGGGGCGTAGTCGGTCAGCAGTTGCCACTTGAGGTAGGCCTGCCAGTCGGCGATGGGGGTTTGGGCCATCAGCTGATCCAGCGCGCTCAGATAGGTTGGCTGACCGATGATGAGCTCCGGCTGGGCAGCAATGCCCGCGGCGTTCAGGTAGGCCTGCCAGTCGAGATGAGGGGCGAGCCGTGCCAGTTCGCTGGCGGGGCGTTTGTTATAGTTCTTCTCCCGATCCCGCAGGGCCACGTTGTCCCACTGGATGGTGGCGAGCCGGGTTTCGAGTGCCAGAATGCGCTTGGCCTTGCCGCTCGGATCAGACTCCCCGAGGCGGCTCAGCATGGCAGCGATATGCTGCTGGTACTTCTGGCGCATTGCCTGACTGTCGGGATCCTGCTTGAGGTAGTAGTCCCGATCCGGCAGCCCCAATCCCCCCTGGTAGAGGTAGACCGCATAGCGGTCGGGGGACTTGGCATCGGCGTCGATCCAGATGCCGAACGGCGCGCCGCCGCCCATGCGGCCTGATTGGGCAAAGGCGCGGGCCAGTGCGGCCTGATCACTGATCCGGTCGATATCGGCCAACGCTGGAGCCAGCGGGGTGAGCCCCTTGGCGTCACGGCCTGCCTGATCCAGATAGCTGGCATAGAGATCGCGGATCTGCTGGGTCGGCGTACCGCTGGTGGCAGCCTCCTGCTTGGCCAGCCCCTCGACCAGCACCCGCACATCGGCGAGGGATTTGTCCCGCAGCATGTAGAAAGCGCCATCGGCGGGGCGATCGTCGGGGATCTTGGCGGTGGCGAGCCACTTGCCATTGACGTAGCGGAAGAAGTCATCGCCGGGTTTGACCTGAGTGTCCATATTGGCCAGCGCCAGCCCGGAGTGTTTGGGGGATTCTTGCGGTGCCTGACTGCAGCCAGCCAGCAGGGCCAGTCCAATCAGACCGGCCAGTAAGCTTTTGTTATTGTTCATGCTGTTTGATTCCAATTCGGGTTGTTTGCTTCCCAGCCCATCCTCATTGTTCCGACATGCGGTTCGAACGCTTTGTCCGTCGGTTCGTTGGCTTGGCGGCCAGCTTGCTTGGTGCTGAGGGGGAGCGAGCCTCACTCTAGCAGCAGGGGTGCAGCTTGATAAGCCTGACTCTGCTAAGATTCGGCCGGTCTGTTTTGGGGAAGCCTATGATTTCTCATCTTTATTCTCGCTTTAGTCTGACTATGCCAGCGCCGGAAGGTTCCGCCGGTTTGCTGGTGGCCTTCAGTGGTGGCCTCGACTCCACCCTGCTGTTGGTGCTGGCGGCGCAGTATGCCCGCGAGCACGGCCTTGTGCTGCGCGCCCTGCATGTGCACCACGGCCTCAGCCCCCATGCCGATGAGTGGGTCGCTCACTGTGAAGCCGTCTGTCAGCAATTGGCGGTGGCGCTGCTGGTCGAGCGGGTGACCCTGGCCCGTGGCAATGGCGAGAGTCTGGAGGCGCAGGCCCGCCGCGCCCGTTACCAGCGGCTGACGGCCCGGATGAGGGAGGGGGAGTGGCTGCTCACCGCCCACCATCAGGACGATCAGCTGGAGACCCTGCTGCTGGCCCTCAAGCGCGGTGCCGGTCTGCGTGGTCTGGCGGGGATCCTGCCAAGCCAGCCCTTTGCCGTTGGCCTGTTGTTGCGCCCGCTGCTTGATGTCAGTCGCGCCGAGCTGGCTGAGGCGGCGGCCACTCTTCCCTTTGGCTGGGTGGAGGATGAGAGTAATCAGGACGTGAGCTATGACCGCAACTTTCTGCGCCAGACGCTTATCCCCCAGCTCAAGGCGCGCTGGCCCGCCATGGCTCAGACCGCGGCGCGCAGCATGGCCTTGTGCGCCGAGCAGGAGGCGCTGCTGGAGGAGCTGGCCGAGAGCGACTGGCAGCTGGCGGGCGAGGGGGAGGCGCTCCATATCGGCCCGCTGCACGACCTTTCTCCTACCCAGCGCAACAACCTGCTGCGCTACTGGATCCGCCGTCAGGGGGGGGAGATGCCGTCCCGCGAGCAACTCAATTTGATATGGCAAGAGGTGGTGCTGGCGCGGGGTGATGCCAATCCTCAGCTCAACTGGGGTCGTCAGAGTTGCCGCCGTTTTCAGCAGCGGCTCTATCTGGTGAGCCCGGACCTGCAACCCTGCCATCAGCAGTTGCCGCTGACAGTGGGCGAGCCGCTGACCCTGCCGGACGGGCTGGGCGAGCTGGTGGTGCGCATGGCGGAGTGCGGCGAGGGGCTGCTGCGTACCCCCCAAGCGGATGAGCCGCTCTCGGTGCGTTTTCAGGTGGCGCCCGGGATCCCCCTTAAACCGGTGGGGCGGGGCGGCAGTCGGCGGATGAAGAAGCTGCTGCAGGAGTATGGGGTTCCCTCGTGGCAGCGGGGGCGCATCCCCATTCTCTACTATGGCGAGCAGGTGGCGGCGGTGGTGGGGCTCTTTGTCTGCGACGGCTTTATGGCGCAGGGGGCCGGGCTGGTGTGCCACTGGCAGGAGCGCGGTGCAGCCCCGGTTTTGCCCGAGCAGGATCTTGCCTGAGGTGATCGGTGTGAGCGGGGGCCCAAAAAAAGAAGCTCCGGTCACATGATGCACATGTGCCGGAGCAAAGAAGAGTTCGGGATTATTCGTTATGGCTGGCCTTGCCGGCTTTTTTGCGAGCGTAGAGGTGGCTGTCTGCCGCTTCGTAGAGACTTTGCACACTGATACCCGATTGCCAGCTGGTGGCGCCAAGGCTGCAGCCGACCGAGAAGGTGCTGAGCTCCTTGTTGGTCATCAACATATGCTGCAGTCGCAGCCAGACCGGGCGCCACGCCTCGGGTTCGGCCGGTTGCAGCAGCAGGGCAAATTCATCTCCCCCGAGCCGGAAGGCTTGATCCGTACTGCGGATACACCCCTTGAGCAGCTGGGCGAAGCGGCTCAGCACCAGATCTCCCACCGGATGACCCCAGGTGTCATTGATCTGCTTGAAGCGATCGAGATCCAGCAGCACCAGCACCAGACCGTGGGGCTCGCGGCTGTGTTGCTCGATGGCGCGGCCGATGGCCTCGTCAAAGTAGGAGCGGTTGCCAAGGCCGGTCAGGTGATCGAGCCGTACCAGTTGATCCAGTTTTTCCAGCCGCAGGTAGAGAGGCAGCAGCAGACAGAGCAGTTGATGATATTGCGTCAGTACCCGTTGCTGGCTGCCGCTCAGCGGATGCTCCAGCTCGTAGTGCAGTTGACCCAGCAGCTGGCTGTGCTGGCCGCGCAGCTCGAACGGATAGTTGTGCAGGTTGAGGGTGGCCAGCGGCGGGTGCTGGATCAGCACATGGGGCTGGCCACAGTCGAGGTAAAGACCATGGATCCTGACAATTTTTGCCGCACGATCGGCAAAAGTTGTCAGCAAACCGCCAAGATCGCTCTGCCCCAACAACTGTTCCAGCAACTGGTTGCGTTCCACGCTGGGCAGCGGTGTGAGCCGCTCCATCTGGCGAACCCACTGCTCGATGCCATGACTAAAGCCATTAAGTGACGATGTATTTTCCATGGTCTTTCACCTGTGTATCTAACGACTTTCTTACTCTTCGCCTGCAATTGGCATGCCCAATATATCTTTCCTTCCGCCCACATCGGCTGACTAGACTTAAGTCGATAAAAAGGAGAGGAAAATTTGTACACAGACCTGCTGATCCTGCTGTTTACCGCCGTCTTGCTGGTGGCAACTTTCCGGCGCCTCGGGCTGCCGGTGATCCTCGCTTACCTGATTGCCGGCGTATTGCTCGGCCCTCACGGACTGGCGGTGATCACCGGCCAGTCGATCATGCAGACCATTGCCGAGCTCGGGATCGTCTTTCTGATGTTCTCGCTGGGGCTGGAGTTCTCCCTCCCGAAATTGCTGGCGATGCGCCGACTGGTGTTGGGGGTGGGTGGCTTGCAGGTGCTGCTCACCTCGCTGCTCTTTTTCGCGCTGGCCTGGTGGTGGGGGTTGGGTCTGGCGCAGTCGCTGGTGGTGGCGGGGACGCTGGCGCTCTCCTCCACGGCGGTGGTGATCAAACAGCTCGGTGAGCAGAAACAACTGCACACCCGCCGCGCCCAGCTGGGGGTGAGCGTGCTGCTGTTTCAGGATCTGGCGGTGGTACCCCTGCTGGTGATGATCCCGATCCTCGCTCAGCCGGACGTGCAGGGCAGCGCCCTGGCCGCCGAGATCGCCTGGGCCACCCTCAAGGGGTTGTTTGCCTTGCTCACCCTGCTGGCGGTCGGCAAGTGGTTGCTGCCGCTGTTGTTTCACGAGGTGGCGCGGGCCCGCTCCGACGAGCTGTTTGTGCTGAGTGCTTTGCTGGTGGCGCTGCTTGCTGCTTTCATGACCCATTCGCTCGGTTTGTCGATGGCGCTGGGGGCATTTCTGGCGGGGATGATGCTGGGGGAGTCCCACTACCGTCATCAGCTGGAGGTGGACATCAAGCCGTTTCGCGACGTGCTGATGGGGCTCTTCTTTATCACCATCGGCATGGCCATGGATTGGCAGCTGGTGGCGCGGGCATGGTGGCAGGTACTGGTCTGTGTGGTGCTGTTGGTGCTGTGTAAATCTCTGCTGGTGCTGCTGGCCGGGCGGCTGATGGGGGAGCGCAAGCGCGACAGCATGGCCGCTGGCATCATGTTGAGTCAGGTGGGGGAGTTTGGCTTCGTGCTGCTGGCGTTGGCGCTCCACCACGGCCTGCTGGATCAGCAACTGGTCTCCCTGCTGATCGGCATCGGCATCATCTCCATCGCCATGACCCCCTGGTTGGTGACCCAGGCCCATTCGCTGGCCCGCAGTCTCACCGATCCGGCGTTGCTGACTCGCTCCGAGGTGGCCCAGTCTGGCCTGAGCAAGAACCAGCACGTCATCATCGCCGGCTTTGGCCGAGCTGGGCAGACCTGCGCCCGCTTCCTCAAGATCGAGGAGATCCCCTTTCTGGCCCTCGACCTCGACCCCGAGCGGGTGAGCGAGGCCAAGCTGGCGGGGGAGCAAGTGGCCTTCGGCGATGCCAGCCGTCGCGATATTCTGCTAGCCGCCGGGCTGTTGCGGGCGCGGCTGGTGATCATCACCTTCGATGATCGCAAGCGGGTGGAGGCGATGCTGGCGCTGATCCGCGAACTGGCGGGGGATCTCAAGGTGCTGGTGCGCACCCGGGATGACAGTTTTCTGGAGCAGTACAAGCAGGCGGGGGCGTTTGAGGTGATCCCCGAATCCCAGGAGGGGGCCCTGATGCTGGTCTCCCACCTGTTGCTCAACTGCGATATCCCCATCGGTCGGGTGATCCGGCGGATGGAGCTGGAGCGCAGCAGCCAGTATCGCTTCCTGCACGGCTTCTACTGGGGGGATCAGAGCGCCAGCAATCTGGAGGCAGACCAGCTGCTTGAGCGTCTCCACCCGCTGTTGCTGCACGATCAGGCGTGGGCGGTAGGTCATGAAGTGAGAGAGCTGCCCCTTGATGAGATACGGATCAAGGAGATCCAGCGCGGCGATCAGAGTCTGGAGCCCAGACCCGAGCTGGTGTTGGCTGCAGGTGATCGGCTGATCCTGTTTGGTACCGTGGTGGCGATGGAGCAGGCGGAGCAGCGTCTGCTGGAGGGGCACTGAGTCCCCTCGCACTCATCGACCGCGCGCCCGTTTACTCCCCCTCGTTTGGCTGCCCTTCGATATCGAGGAAGGCGGCGACCCGCTCCCGCTCCCTGAGGGTGTCCTGATAGCCCAGCTTGATCAGCTGCTGGCAGTAACCCGGATAGAACATCAGAAAGCTGGCCAGACTGCTGGTCTCATCCCCTTTCACGCCCAACACCCGCAACAGGCGGCGCAACTGCAGCGGCAGCTTGTGCAGATAGGTCAGCGCTATGGTGTCAAGATCCTGACTCGGTTTCAGCACGCAGGTCTCCACCCGTTTCAGCTGCAGGCGGTTGCGTTCCCGCTCCGGGATAAGATCCAGGGTCTGGTTGATGCGCCACAGCCGCTCCAGATCGGAATTGAGGGTGTCGGTAAAGACGGTATCGAGCAGATGGCTGGCGATATTGGAGCTGGTCAGATGGCCGTGATGATGAGTCGGCGCCGAGTGCGCCGGTGGATCGAGGGTGATCAGCAGGATCCGCTCCGCCCCCAGATGGATGGCGGGGCTGAGCGGACTTAGCTGGTGGATGGAGCCGTCACCGTAGAACTTCTCGCCGATGTGGGTGGCCGGAAAGACAAAGGGCAGCGCCGAGGAGGCGAGCAGATGTTCCGATGTAAGCACGGTGCGCACCCCGCGCCGTCTGGCTCGCTCCCACGGATGGTGGTCGGCCCGCCCCTGAAAGAAGGTGGTGGATAGACCGTCATCGTAATCCGACGCCGTGATTGCCAGCGCCTCCAGACTGCCGTAGAGGATGTTGTCATCGATGCGGTGATAGTCGATGAGCTGATCCAGCAGGCGGCGCAGCGGGGCGTTATCAAAGAGCTGAAAAGCGTGGTTGGTGTGGGGATTGATCAGCCCCGCCGACCCTTCGTACATCAGCCGCCACAGCAGCCGACCGGGGTGAAAATCGAAGATGTGGTGCGTCTCGAAGCGGCGCCAGACCCACTCCAGCTTGCGCACTCCCAGATGAAAGCAGGAGGCGTAGCAGGCCAGCGCAGTGACATTGATGGCCCCCGCCGAGGTGCCACACAGGATGGGAAAAGGGATGCCAAGATTGCGCGGGTAGAGCTCCGCAATCGCCTTGAGGGCACCGACCTGATAGGCGGCGCGAGCACCGCCACCGGTGAGCAACAACGCTGTATTGGGTCTGGCCATATGCTGGCGCCTTATTGTTGGCCCGAGAGGGGCGTTCCCACTGACAAGTTAACTATAAGGCGCTGTATCAAATATAAAAATGGGCGCTCGCCCGTTTTTTTCATGGCCCGCTGTCAAAGGGCCCGGTGAGGATTTTCCGGCCGTGCCAGCTGATTGAAGGCGGCGAAGACCGGGGCGCTGGCGAGGATGCGACCGTGGCCCAGACCCCGGGTGCTCACCAGCCGGGTATGACCATCCTGGCTGGCCCGCAGGGAGTCGTCATGGGGGGCAAATCTGTCCTCCTCGTCGTGCACTATCATCGCAGCGCCGCTGCGGCTGGCGAGCCGCCCCAGCGGATCGACCGTGCTCAAGGGGTGCTGGTACTCCTGCTCAATTTCTTTGACCACCGCATCGAACAAGCGGATGGAGTAGCCGGAGCGCGCCACCATGCCGTAGAGCTGGGGCACATAGTCGAGCACCGGCGAAATCAACAGCAGCGGCAGGGTATCGATACCCGGCTGACGGCTGGAGAGGGCGACGGCGCCCCCCATGCTGTGGGCGATGACCCCGTGCAGGGGGCCCACGTCGCTGGCCAATCTGGTCGCCAGCTCGTCGAAGGCGCGCACGAAGCGGGGCAGGTGGCCGGTATTGCCTGCGCTCTGGCCGTGGGCCGGATGATCGTAGGCAATGGCGGTGAAACCCTGCGCGGCGATATGGCTCATCAGCGGATAAAACTGGCTGGCGCTGCCGGACCAGCCGTGCATCAGCAGCCACAGTGGCCCCTGACCGAGCCGATAGCTCATCACTGCCCCTTCGCTGGTATGGACGGCCTGCTTCACCAGACCGGCAGGTTCGCTACCATCCCGCTGGTTGCGCTGGGGGGTGAGCAGCAACTTGCTGGCGGTGCGCTTGGCATGGCTGGGGGCGAATCTGTGGTGCAACCGGGTGCCGATCCCCAGCAGCCATTTGCTCGGGCTGAAGCGGCGGGTGTTGAAGTAGATCTTGCTGCTCATGGTCATCCTGTGGTTTTTATGTTCGAACGGTCGTGCTTTTTTATCGTTTTTTAAAAAGTCGTGTTGAACGGATGCTAAAACATCAGCGCCAGCTGCTCAGCAGATCTTCCACCTCGGGCCAGAAGTGGCGGGCCGGATCCTGACACAGTTCGAGGGCGTTGAACACCTGATCCGCCAGATAGAGGCCGTAGAGGCGGTAAACCGCGCGCCAGGGATCCAGCTCCTGTCGCCACTCGCCTGCGGCCTGACCCTGTACCACCTGACGGGCCAGATAGTCGAGCCAGAAGCGCACCAGTTGACGGGCGGCCTGCTGCACTTGGCTATCCTGTACTTCGCCATCCTGCGCCGAGGTCCAGGCGTCGAGGAACATGCAGCGTCCGGCGAAGCAGTGGTGCCACTCCTGCCAGGCACGCAACAGGGCGATCAGTTTGTCATGCTGGCTCTGGTGCACCTGCTGGCGTACCGGCTGGATCACCCGCAGCCGGAACACCTCGGCGGCGTACTCCAGCACGGCGATCTGCAGATTGTCGCGGGATTGAAAGTGGGCGAACAGGCCGCTTTTCGACATCTCGCAGGCGCTGGCCAGCGAGCCAATAGTCAGGCTCTCCAGCCCTTGCTGGCTCGCCTGCTCAAAGGCAGTCTGCAAAATGTTTTCCCGGGTCAGGCGCCCCTTGCTCATCACTCTCTCCTCGTTGGCGCTGGCAGCATAAAGTACGACCGTGCTAATTGTCGAGCAACAAATAGCCAGCACAGCTGGCTACCTTATCGTGCATGTGTTGCCGCGTGCGGGTGTCAGCTCTCCTTGATATCGAGCTGTTGCAGGGCGATGACCGCCTGAGTGCGGTTTTTGACCCCGATTTTGCGGAAAATGGCGGTGATGTGTGCCTTGATGGTGGCCTCGGAGACATTGAGCTCCCAGGCGATCTGCTTGTTGAGGCTGCCATCGCGCAGCATGATCAGTACCTTGTACTGCTGGGGGGTGAGGCTGGCCAGCTTGGTGGCGAAATCGGGGCCATCTTCCGATTCGGGATGGAGCGAGATGCCTTCCGGCACCCAATTATCCCCCCCGATCACCGTATTGAGGGCGTTGACCAGCTCCTTCATCGGTACTGATTTGGGAATGAAGCCGAGCGCCCCGAGCCGCAACACCTGCTGGATGATGGCCGCATCTTCCGAGGCTGAGACCACCACTATGGGCAGGTCGGGATACTGGCCACGCAGGTGGGCCAGCCCCTCGAAGCCATTTGCCCCCGGCATCTTGAGATCGAGCAGCAGCAGGTCAACCTCGGGGTGCTCCCCCAGCAGGCTGATCAAGCTGTCGATGGAGTCCGCCTCCAGCAATTGAGCGTCGTTGATGGCCATGTGCACCGCTTGGTAGAGGGCGCCCCGAAACAGGGGGTGGTCATCTGCGATGACGATGGTAAATTGGCTGTCCATATTTCGGTTAATGGCTCACATTGTTGCTAACTGATTGTTTTGAAAAATCAAACTAGCATCGCTCACCAAGGGGGTCAAACCCGCCGGTGTGCAAATGTGAAGCGACCATCGGATGTGCTGCCATCAGGGCAGACAGGCTGGTCGCAGGCAACTCATGCAGGAGGCAAGAGATGGGATCCTTGGTATTGGCGGTGGGCACAGGTTCGACCTGGGCGATGCGGGCGGCACTGGTGCTCGCCATGAGCGGGCTGACGTGGCAGGAGCAGGTGTTCGATCTGGAGGATGCCAAGTCGCTGGCGCGACTCAAGCGGCTGGCACCGGCAGGTCTGGTGCCCTGGCTTGAGCACGACGGGGCGCGGGTTCACGACTCGCTGGCCATCGCCGAATATGTTCACGAGCTCTGTCCCGACCGTCAGCTCTATCCGGTGTCGCTGGCCGAGCGGGCGCTGGCTCGCAGCCTCTGCGCCGAGTTGCATGCCGGATTTCGGCAGATCCGTTCTCTGCTCCCCTTCTTTCTTGGGGCGCCAACCCGTATCGATCCTCCGGTGGAGGCAGTCAGCGAGCTGGCCCGTTTGCAGGAGATCTGGGCGCAAGGGCGGGGCCCCTTCTACTTTGGCGAAGCGGGCACTGTCGATGCCTTCTATGCCGTGATGGCCTACCGGCTGGCCAGCTACGGCATTCTGTTACCCGGTCAGGCGGGAGCCTATCAGCAGGCGCTGCTGGCCTGGCCCCTGTGGCAGGAGACCCTGCTCAAGGCGCGCTTGCAGTGGCCGGTGGCGGCGCGTCAGTCCCAATAAACTGGTGCGGGCGGAACAACGAGAGAGGGGAGCCAGTGGCTCCCCTCTCTGTTGCTGTTGAAGGTGGCTTAAGGGTTACTGCTGCCGACCGGCAAAGACCACGACCACCTTGTCATCCCCCTGCTCCCGCACGAAGGCGTAGGGAGCATCCGAGAGTTTCTGATGGCTGCCTGCCGCAATGGCCGGATGGGCGGCGCGGAACTGACCCAATTGCTGCCAGTGCTTGACCAGTTCGGCCCGCTCGCCGCTGGCCAGCTCCTGCCAGTTCATGTCCGAGCGCACGCTTTGATCGAACACCCCGCCATCCTTGGCCAGCCCACGGCCGGACTCATCGCCGTAGTAGAGCTGGATGCCGCCCGGCAGCAGCATAAAGCTGTTGGCGACCCGCCGCTGCAGCGGCACATCCTGATAGTCGCCAAAGAACAGCTTGGTGTCGTGGGAGCTGATATAGCTCAGCACGTTGAACTCGGGATCCTGATTGATGCGGCTGGCGTAGCTGGCATAGGTTGGCTCGGCTCCCGCCATACACTGGGCCTGGGGCAGGGCGAATTCGCGCTGATAGTCGAAGTTGATCAGCGAATCGAAACCGTTCTGATACCAGAAATCCTTGGCGACCCCGTGATCCCACACCTCGCCTACCATGTAGAAGGGCAGAGCGTCGAGCGCCTTGTCCGGGTTGGCGGCCTTCCACTCCTTGAGCGCGGTAGTGCCCGCCTGTTTGAGCTTGGCCCACACCTCGGGCTCCAGATGCTTGACGGTGTCGGCCCGAAAACCGTCGATGCCAAAGCGGCGCACCCAGTCGGTGTGCCAGGCAATGAGATAGTCACTCACGGTGGCGTCGGGCAGCGCCTTGGCGCGGGTGTCTTTTTTCGCGGCCAGTAGCGGCGGCAGCCCTACCTGTTTGGTTGATTCGGTGAGGAAGTCCGGCAGCCCCGCCACCGAACCGGTCACATCGTCGGTGCCGGGCTGCGGGTAGCCGGGCAGACCGGCGCGCACCCAGTCACCGCTCCACCACTGGTTCCACGCTGGTGATTGATAGTCGATGAACTGGTTGTAGCCATGCCAGTTAAGGCCGCCGCTCGGGCGCCACTGGTTCCAGAGGGTTGGCAGTTTGCCGCTGTTTTGGGTCAGCTCGGTGAGCCCCAGATCCTGCAGATCGGCGAGGGTGGCGTAACCGGCGTGGTTCATCACCACATCGAGGATGATCCGCATGCCGCGCTTGTGCGCCTCGTCCACCAGGGTTTTCAGGCTCTCTTCATCGCCGTAGTTGGGGTCAATCTTGGTGAAGTCGAGCGCCCAGTAGCCGTGGTAGGCGTAGAAGGGGAAGTTGCCCTGCTCGCCACCGCCGATAAAGCCGTGCACCTGCTCCACCATGGGGGTGATCCAGATGGCATTCATGCCCAGCGACTTGATGTAGTCGAGCTTCTCGGTCAGCCCCTTGAAGTCGCCGCCGTGCCAGGTGGCCACCTCGTCCTGACCATCCTTCTGGCGGCCGAAGCTGTGGTCATTGGCCGGGTCGCCATTGTGGAAACGATCGGTCAGCAGGAAATAGACGCTCGCCTGATCCCAGCTGAAGGGGGCCGGTTTGGCCGCCTTGACTGGCTCGAGCAGCAGCAGGCCGCCACTCTCTTTGCTCGGGGTCAGGGTCAGCTTGCCCTGTTTGACCACCGCCTCTTGTTTTGAGTAGGCATCCCGCAACCGGGTGCCGTCGGGCCAAACCCCTTGCAGGGATACCGTGACCGGGCCGCCATCCCAGCTGATGCAGGGCTCCTCTGGCGGTTGGCGCTTGAACTCGCTCTTCTTGGTCGCCCGCAGCACCTTGAGGCTGGGGGTATCAGGGTTGAAGGTGAACTGATACTCCCCCGCCAGCATCACCCGCAGGGTAAAGCTCTGCTCCTTGCTGCATTTGTCCATCGGCTGGGCGGTGCCGAAGGGGAGCGGCTTGCTCTCGCTCGGGCCAAAGCTGGTGCCGCAACTGTTGCCTGCGTCGCTGATGCGGATCTGGTGGCTCCCCTTGGCGAGCGTGTGGGTCAGCTCCACCGTGCCCTTGCCCAGCGCGATCGGGGTCGCCACCGGCTGACCATCCACATAGAGGTGAACCTCGGGGGCGGCCATCGCCTGTTGGGTAAACAGCGGGGCGGCCAGCAGGGCAAGCCAGAGAGAGGATAAGTTGGGAGCGCGACGCATAAGCCATTCCTTGAGCAGGGCAGTTCGGACAAGGGCCCATTCTAGGAGCAGCAAAGCGCGCCTTGGATCGGCAAAATGCCGATTTGTGACATCAGTTCAAATGGTTACGTTTTCAAGCCGAGGAAAGTGTGATGGGGACGGGAGTGAGATAAATCTGGTGATAAAAAATGCCGGTCAGGTGACCGGCATTTGAGGTTCGAAGCATCGCCGTAAAATCAGACGGTGAAGAACTTGAAGTTGACGAAGGCCACCGCGATAAAGGAGGCCACCATGCCGCTGAGGCAGAGCACCGCAGGGCGGATGGCGGGCCAGCGATGGGTCAGCAGTATTATGGCCAGCATGGTCGGGTAGAGCCCGAACATGTAGCGTGGCATGGCGTTGAGGCCGGTCATCAGCGGAATGGTGCAGCAGATGAACATCAGGGTCGCTTCAGCCCAGCGCTTCTGGCTGAACAGGTAGCCGTTCAGACACCAGCCGAAGATCACCATGATGGAGAGGTAAGCCTTGCGGCCGCCCAGCTCGAATCCGCTCAGCCACCAGTCCAGCGGGCTGTCCATGTAACGGCCCCAGGCCACCTGAATATGTTTGAAGGCAAAGGCATCGCCGGTCAGGTGATAGAGGTAGACCATGTAGGCAAACAGGCCAAAGGGGATCATCCAGAGGGTGAATACCACCTTGAAGGCGCGCTCGGTGAAGCGGAAAAACTCCCGCCAGCCGTAAGCCTGCAGCGCCAGGATCAGCACCGGGAAGACCATCATCACGCCCAGGTTACGGGTACTGGAGATACAGACCCCCAGCAGGGCAACCATCAGCCACTGTTCCCGATAGGCGAACAGGAACATCCCCAGCATCAGCGCCATAAAGGTCGATTCGGTATAACCGGAGACGAAGTAGGCGGAGAAGGGGGAGAAGGCGAGCAGCCAGACGCCGAAGCGGGCGGTGTCATCCCCCAGCTTGAGCTGGCGCAGCACCAGTAACATCAGCGCCAAACTGGCGAAGAAAGAGGCGTTGGCGACAATGATGAGGCCGATCAGGCTCTCGACATTGAACAGGTTGGAGATGGCACCGGAGACCATCGGATAGAGCGGCATAAAGGCCCAGTTGGCCGCATTGCCCTTGCTCAGCCAGCGGGGGTAGAGGTCGTAGCCGTTTTCGATGATGCGCTGGAACCAGACGCAGTCGAACTGGCAATAGGCCTGCAGCGGGCCGATATCGGGGGAGCCATAGAGCTGGACACCGAAGTAGCCCATGCCATAAAGCGCCACCCGGCTCAGCATGAAGGCGGCGATGATCATCAACCAGTCACGGCCGCTGATGCGCAGTGACGGGCGATAGGGGAGTGCAGCCCCGGTTAACGGGGCAGTATTGGTCATATCATTCATCAGGCAAAAACCCAGACGCGAGAGAGAACGTAAGTGAGGACGGTAACGGTCAGGGTGGCGATGACCACCGGCAGCAGACCGGAGAGCCCGGCAAACAGCAGGCCGCTCAGGATCAGGTTACGTACCGCCAGCGAGAAGAGAGCGACCAGCAGAAACTTGCTGGCGGCTCCCTGCTTCTGGAAGGTGATGTAGCGGTGACCAAAGAAGGAGAACCAGAACGCGATGGCAAAGGCCAGGGTCGTTACCAGATGCTCCGACATGGTCGGCCAGGTGTGAAACAGTGCGATGGAGGTGCCAAGGTCGACGAGGGTAGCCCCCCCGCCGACAAAACCGAAACGTACCAGCCGCCAGAATTCCTCGCGGGAGATCATTGAGGCGCTTGCTCCTGCTGCTCTTGCTCAGCCTGTGGCTGGTCGGCCTCTTGCTTGGCATATTGGCCGTAAACCCCTTCGATGAGGTAGACCGGGCGCTGTTTCACTTCCACAAAAATGCGGCCAATGTACTCGCCGATGATGCCCAGCGAAATCAACTGAATGCCGCCGATGAACAGCACCGCTGACATCAGGGAAGCATAACCTGGCACGTCGATGCCGAAGAAGAGCACCTGAGTGATGATTTTCAGGATGTAAAGGAAGGCAACCAGCGAGACGCTTACCCCTACATAGCTCCACACTCGCAGTGGCCAGCTGGAGAAGCTGAGCAGACCGTCGAGGGCGAAGTTCCACAGTTTCCAGTAGTTGAATTTGGTTTCACCGGCATGGC
This sequence comes from Aeromonas sobria, assembly GCF_006243315.1. Taxonomy (GTDB): domain Bacteria; phylum Pseudomonadota; class Gammaproteobacteria; order Enterobacterales; family Aeromonadaceae; genus Aeromonas; species Aeromonas sobria_A. The sequence goes on along the minus strand of NZ_NKWE01000018.1, from coordinate 47,316 downwards.
GGGCGGGGCGCTCGTAGGGCACACCCACGGCACGGAAACCGGCCCAGGCGAACAGACCCTTCATAAAGCGGTTGCGCTCGGGCAGTTGTTTGATGGCTTCGACCACTTTGCGGTCGATCAGGCGGAAGTCACCGGCGTTCTCCGGCAACTTGGTGCTGGTGGAGAGGGCGTTGAAGAAGCGGTAGAAGCCACCGGCGGTCAGGCGCTTCATCGGGGTATCGGCACTGCGATCGACCCGGATGCCGAAGACGGTGTCGTAGTCACCGGTCTGCCACAGTTTGACGAATTCCAGAATAAGCGCGGGCGGGTCTTGCAGATCCACGTCCATCGGCACGATGGCGTCCCCTTTGGCATGGTGCAGGCCAGCGGTCATCGCGGCCTCCTTGCCAAAGTTGCGGGCCAGGTTGACTAGCGTGATGCGCGGGTCACGGGCGATGGCCTGCTCGACCACTTCACGGGTGCGGTCACGGCTACCATCGTTGACGAATACAATTTCAAGCTGGTCTTTCAGTGGGGCCAGTTCGTTGTCTATCGCGTTGATGAAGGCATCGATACTCTCTTCCTCGTTATAAACGGGAACGACCAGAGAGAGTCGAAAATCTGGATGCGACATAAGAACGTCCTTATTAGAGATAGTTGTTTTTATAAAATGGTATTCGGCGCAAGGATCACTGGGCAACAGTCAAACGTACCGACTCCACGCTGATGGGAGTAGGTGCCGAGAGTGCCAGAAAGTTGGGGTGTTTGGGGTCTGCGGTAAGAGAGTCACCGGGCAGGCTGAGACGGATCTCGTTGATACCCGCTTTGGCCATTTTAATGGTGGTGGTGAAGTCGTGGCCTAGGGCCACCTTCAGCAGAGCGCCAGCCTCCGGGCTGTTGATGCGGGCGTGTACCGTCAGTTGATCAGGATTGGCTGACTGTTTTGGCAGCACAAAATAGAGACCGCCTTGACCGGTGAGCAGGGTGCCTGCATCGCTTGGCTTTTTGGCCCAGCCTTCGCTGGAGAGGAAGCGGCTCGGCTTGGTCAGATTGAGCTCGTTGCCTGGCTGATAGGTCATGCTGGAGTTGTGTTCCCAGAAGCGGGTTTTGCCTTCCAGATAATAGAGTTTGTAGGCCAGGCTCACGTTGGGGTGAGCAGCCAGATAGAGGGTGTAAAGATAAAAACCGCTTAACGCTAGGATGGCAGTCAGAAAACCGAACTTTTTGTACGTCATATCACTCTCTACGCCTGACAGAATTGGTAGGCCGATGTCGCGCATATGCTAATCCAATTGCAAAAAAAGCATAGTGGATCACAAAAAAAAATTTGGTCACATATTAACCCCTCTTTGCCCTTGTGCCAAATAGCGCAGTTTTTTCCAATATACAGAGTTGGCGAGGCGCCAGTGACCGGAATCCGTGGTGATCACACAAGCAGATTGGCAAGCATCACCGTTTTGTTGTGCCATTTTTTAGCGCACGCCATAGTTATGTACCCTCTATCGCCATTTTACTGGGGCCGTTTTATGATGGCCCATCTTTTCGTCAAGGATGACCTATGAAGTTGATCTCTTACTGCCTGTTATGCGGGTTATGGGCGCCAATGGCCTTTGCCAAGGCACTTTGTCCCGAGCCCATTCAGGTCGGTTACGATAACTGGCCTCCTTACCATTATCACGAGGCCGACTCACCGCAACAGGTGCGCGGTTATGCCGCCGAAGTGCTGACGGCCGTGCTCTCCTCGATGCAGTGCAAGGTCAACTATGTCGAGCTGCCCTGGAAGCGGGTACTCCATGAGATGGAGTACGGCGAGATAGACATGGCGATGGAGGCGAACATCAATGATGAGCGTGCCCGTTACGCCTGGTTTTCAGACGCTTACAACCCCGGGCGTACCCTGTTATGGGTCCGCAAGGACAGCAACTACTCAGAGCCGGATCTGGCGAGCTGGTTGGCCAAGGGGTATACCCTCGGCGTCACCAAAGAGTACTTTTATGGTGATGGGGTGATGGCGCTGCTCGGCCGTTATGCCAAACAGGTGAGTGAGGTGAGTGACAAACAGAACTACGACAAGTTGGCCCGGGGGCGCATTGATGGCTTTCTCGGTGACATGTTGGCGACACCCAGTGGGCTGAAAAAGGAAGGCAGGAGTGGCCAATTCGCCTCTCACCCCATGGTGGTGTATGAATCGCCGAGCTTTTTTATGCTGAGCAAACGCAGTGTGTCGCCGCAGTTCTTGCAACAATTTAATCAGGCGTTAACCGCGTTTAAGGGAACAGATGCATACGACATTATCTGGCAACGTTATGGCCCCGGGCGCTAGCAAAGTGATGACTGTTCACGCATGATGAGCGGCCTGAGCATCAGGCCTGAATATCAGGGCTGACTGAATGAATAAACCGTTTTGAGGTGTCCATGGGGATGAAGTATTGGCTGGCCCTTGCCAATCTGGTGTGGCTGGGATGTTGGCCTGCCGGGGTAGTTCATGCGGCAGAATCACAGATGGTGGTGGCGGCCAGTGAACCTCAGCATGACTGGTATCAGGGTAGTCAGGCTGAACTGGTTCGTATCGAGTTGGAACAACAGCTACAAGAGGCTGTGTTGGCCCAGCTGCACCCCGATTTTTTCACCTTGTGGAAACGGCTGCAGGCGACCCCTGCCACCAAGCGTGGCGCCATCTATGACGATATTTTTGCCAAGTTGAGCCGTTTCCAGCATGCCTGGCGGGGGATGGATCTGGTCTCTCGCGAGCAGATGAAGACCCTCAAATTCGATTTGAAGCGCCCTGTGGTCAGCAAGCCCAGCGATGATGACTTGCTGGCCCAGGTGAAATCCCTGCGTCCTCAGGTGGCGGAATATGAGGCGGTGCGGGCCAAAGTGCACAAGCTGCTGGCGATGCCGATGGCCAGCAAGTGGCCGACGTTGGAGATGCCGACCCTGCGAGCCGGAGAGAGCTCAGCCGAGCTTGGTCAGATCCGCACCATGCTCAACGAGCTGGGTGATAGCGCGCCGAGCCATGGTGATCTGATTTATGATGGCGATACCGAGCAGGCGATCAAACAGTTCCAGCGTCGTCATGGCCTGACTGCGGACGGCATCATCGGCCGCCAGACCCGCTCCTGGCTCAATACCGGCCCGCAAGTGCGTGCCAGCTTGCTGCTGCGCAACCTGTGGCGTCGCGATCTGGTGGATAAGCTCGCCGGTGGCCGCTATGTGCTGGTCAACATTCCCGATTACCGCCTGAGTGTGGTGCAGGCGGGCAGTGAGATATTTACCAGCCGGGTCATCGTTGGCAAGGAGCAGCGGGCAACCCCTATTCTGGCCAGTGAGATCCGCTCTATCGTGCTCAACCCCTCCTGGCATGTGCCGCGCTCGATCCTGAGCAAGGACATTCTGCCCAAGCTGGGCCGTGATCCTGCCTACCTCAATCGCGAGCAGTTCGAGGTGATCGACAGCGAGGGCAATCCGGTGCAGTTCAGCGAAGAGGGATGGCATCAGGCGCTGGCTGCTGGTTTCCCCTATCGCTTGCGGCAAAAACCGGGTGACCACAATGCCCTGGGTCGCTACAAGTTCTACCTGCCCAATAATGATGCCATCTATCTGCACTCTACCCCGCGCAAGGCGCTGTTCGAGCAGGGGGCGCGCGCCTTCAGCTCGGGCTGCATCCGGGTGGAACATGCGGACGATCTGGCCGAGCTGCTGCTGGCGGACTCCCGCTATCAACCGGACAAGGTGGCCAATATTCTCAAGGAGAGCCAGACCAAGTGGTTGCCGCTCACCACACCGATCCCGGTGTTTACCGTCTACTGGAGCAGCTGGATCGACGAAAATGGTCGCCAGCAACTGCGTAATGACATCTACGGATTTGATCGAGTCAGCTTCCAGAGCCGCTTGTTGTGATCCCAGCCACAGAGTGAGAAGCCCGGCCTGTGCCGGGCTTTTCTATGGGCAATGGAGGTTTGACATGGGCCCCTGCTGGAAGGTAGTTTCAAGCGCCTGTATCAAATTTATCCTGTGATCTCATTTAACTTTTTTCGCTTGAAACTGCGATGGACGAGCCCCTTATGCTGGAACAAGAGATAAGTCGACGCCGCCTGTTGCTGGGAGCCGGTTGCCTGCTGGGCGGCTCGCTGCTCTCCTTCCCTGCGCTGGCAAGCCGCAGTACCTCCGGGCGTGAACTCAGTTTCTTCAATCTCAATACCGGCGAGCGGGTGCGCACCAGTTATTGGGAGAATGGCCACTATCTGAGCGATGGATTGGCCGAACTCAACCACATCTTCCGCGATTACCGGCGCAATGAAGTGTTCAACATCGACAAGAAGCTGTTTGATCAGCTGTTTCTGTTGCAGCACAAACTGGGTCGGCGCAGCGAGATCCAGCTTATCTCCGGCTATCGTGCTCCTGCCACCAATCGCCAGAAGCGCCACAAGAGCCGCGGTGTGGCCAAGCACAGCTATCACACCCTAGGTCAGGCGGTAGATGTGCGGATCCCCGGCGTACAGCTGGCCCATCTACGCAAAGCGGCCCTCAATCTCAAGGTGGGCGGTGTCGGTTACTATCCCCATGACAACTTTGTGCACCTCGATACCGGTCCTGTTCGCAGCTGGTAACGGAGGTTGACGGGGCTTGGCATGCTTGTCAGGTGGCCGGTGAACTGAGCGAAATAAGTCGCTTGGGGAGAGGCTCCCCCACTTCGGATTTAGTCAACAACGCCGTAATGGGGACGTAGCCTCTTTATTGATCTTGATCCCAGCAGTGACAAATCAGGTGCAGTCGCCGTTTTAACTGGCGCCCGCTGCGCCGTTGTTGCCGTTCGCTGAGGGGGGCATAACGCCAGCGGCGATAGAGCCAGGCGGCCTGCAACAAGGGGCGGGCAAGGTCGGGGCGCAGTTGCGCCAGTCGCTCGCACCACGCCCCCATGCTCTCGGCGGGTTGCGGGGGGCAGCCGCTGCGTTTGCCTCGTTTGAGCAGAGGTAACCAGATGCGCCGCTCTGGCGGCAGGCGGGCGGGCAACAGCAGGGGCAGGCTCACCAGCAGGGCGACCAGCATCAGGCTGGCGAGGATCAACCAGGGGGTGTGCCCCGCCAGTGCCGGCCAGCGCAGGCCGATTTGCTGCCAGAGCTGGCCCGCATCGTGGCCGATCACCCAGCGACTCCACTGATAGTCGATATTGCTGCCCCACCAGCGCAATTGATTGAGCAGGGCCCAGTTACGATAACGCTGCAAAGCGAGCGGATCGGCGGCGGTAAACTCGTCGCTCAGGGCCTCCCTCACTCCGCCCTCAATACGCTCCGGCGCCACCGCCGCAGTGGGGTCGACTCGCCGCCACACTCCCCCTTCATCGAGATACTCCACCCAGGCGTGAGCATCGAACTGGTGTACCGCCAGATAGTTGCCCGTGGGATTCCACTCACCGCCGAGATAACCGGTGACCAGCCGTGCCGGAATACCGGCAGCGCGCAGCACGAAGGCGGTCGTCATGGCGTAGTGGCCGCAAAAGCCGCGCTTGGTATCGAACAGGAACCCATCCACCCCGTCACTGCCAAGCCGTGGCGGGGTCAGAGTGTAGTAATAGGATTGGCTGCGAAACTGTTCGAGCAGGGTGGCGACCAGCGCGCTGCGATCCGGATAGCGTGCCGCCAGTTCTTGGCCATAGGCTAGCGCTCTCGGGTTGCCCCCGGCTGGCAGTTGCAGGTTGCGTTGAGCGGCTTGGCTGTCGGCCTCGGGCTGCGTCTCGCTTTGGTCGATGCGGTAGCGGATCGCCACCTCGCCGCTCCCCTGGCGATAGAGGGTGTCGAGAGGGGTAAGCAGCACCGGACCCGCCAGTATGATTGGCTCACTGAGGGCAAAGGCCCAGCGGTGGCGTTGGGGCTCGGCGATCACCTCGTAGCTCCCGGCGGGGAGCGGGCTATCTGCCAGTTGATTGTTGGCCGGTGAAGAGGACGCCAGAAGGGTGAGCCCGGTTTGCACCGGCACGGTCTGCTGCCACGCCTTGATCTCTGGGCTCAGCAGCCAGCGCTGGCCATCGAAAACCTCCTGCCGCATCACCGGAAAGTAGCGCTCGCGGGCTGGGGGCGGGCCATCGGCAAAGGTGACCCGAAAGGCCAGTTCCGATGAGTTGACCAGTTCGCTGATATCGCCGGGGGCCAGCTCTTCCGACAGTCCCGACAGGGCGCGGCTGGTGGTGGGCATTTGCCAGAGGGGTGGGAGCCTTGGCAGCAGCAAAAATAGAGTGATAAGCAGGGGAAGCGCCAGCAGCAGGGCGACGCCCGCGCTGCGCCACGGCCGTTTCTGCTCGGGGGCGATGGCGGCCACCAGTGCGGTCACCGCCAGCCAGAGCGCCACTGCCAGCCCGGCCGTCCAGCCGATGCTTTGTCGCTGCACCAGCGCCAGTGCGATGAGAAAAAAGGCGAGCAGCAGCACCTGCTCGATATCCCGCTCGCGCCGCACCTCGATCATCTTCAGGCTATAGCCGAGCCAGAGCAGATTGATCAGGGCGGGCAGGGTGCCCAAGCCGCGCCACTGCAACCCCAGCAACGCCACGGTAGTCATCGCCAGCAGCGCCAACCAGCGGGCAGGAAGGGGCGGCCAGCCGCGCCACAGCATCATGGCCCGGATGCCGAGAGTGATGGCGCCCACCGCCACCACCCAGAGCTGCAACTGGGGCCAAAGCGCCGCCACCAGCAACAGCTGTTGCAGGGCGATGAGTGGCAGCAGGCGGCGGTTATCGAGCAGCATCCGGCGTGCTCTTCGGTGGTTTGGCATCGAATTGGGCCAGTGCCAGCAGGCAGCGCTGCACAAAGGCGGCGCCGCTATCGGGCCCCAGCGTCTGGTTGGCCAGCGTCAGGGTGAAGGGGATGCCCCGCTTGCCGTAATCGGCGCACCACCAGGCCAGCACCGCCAGCCGCTGCTCCAGATCTCCGCCCGCGACCCGTTGCAACATAAGGTGAGTGTCATCCTGCAGTGGTTCATTGAACTGCTTGGTCAGCAGGCCGCGCCCCTGGGCAAGTTGCTTCCAGGCGACGCGGCTGAGGGGCTCACCAGCCTGGTGTGCCCGCAGGGTATCAAAGTCGCCAAGGGGGGCCGGAGCGGGCTGGCCCTGATGACCCTTGTTGTCACCCGACGCTTCCCCCCTCAGCGCCCCGTACTCCGGTTTGGGGGCGAGCCAGCCCTCCAACTGCAGATCCAGCAGGGACCAGCAGCGAAACAGGCCGAGGGGGTAGCGGCTCTCGACCCGCAATCGACCAAGGGGCAGTGGCCCACGGCGCGTGCCCAATACCGGCAGGAGCAAGGTGCGGGGCACAGCATCGGCCCGGGCCAGCCAGAGGGTCCCTTCGTTGAGGCTAAAGCGGAGTGCCAGCACCGGGCGCGGGCTCTGTACCGTAAACCGGATGGGCAATTGGCTGCCCGCCTCCCCCAGCACCAGCGGGCCACCCAGCAGCTCCAACCCCAACAGATTGCGATGGGTGAGCCACATGGCGGCCATAAACAGGCTGCCGAGGCAGTAGGCCACCAGCAGCACCAGATTGTTCTGGTAGTTGGTGCCGAGCAGATAGATGGCGAGCAGCACCAGCAGATAGATCAGCCCCATGCGGGTGGGCAGGATAAAGAGGCTGTGGGTCCCCAGCGTGATTTGGCGGGCCGGGGGAATGCGGCGATCGAGCCAGCGCCGCTGCCAGTTTTCTCTCCTTTGCCGCCAGCGTGCCAGCAAGGCGCTCATCAGGGATGGTCCGGATCGACCCTGGCCAGCAGCCGCTGGCTCAGGGGGCAGGCGTCGCCGTGCTGCACGCCGAAGCTGCCCCGCAGCCGATGCTCGGCCACATAGGGGAAGACCGCCTGCACATCCTCCACCGTGACGAAGCGCCGCCCCGCCACCAGCGCCCAGGCCCGGCTCACCGCCAGCAAGGTCTGGGCCGCCCGAGGAGAGAGGGGTTGTGGCAATTCTCCCGCAAAGCGGCTCTGGTGTACCAGCGCCAGCAGATAGTCGAGGGTGGCATCGGAAACATGGATAGCATCCCCTTCGCTTTGCAAGGCCACCAGCCCGACGGCATCCAGCATAGGGTGGAGCGGGGCTGATTGCTGGTGGCCGCGCAGCAGCTGGCGCTCAGCCTCTCGCGGTGGAAAGCCCAGCGAGAGTCGCACCGCGAAGCGGTCGAGTTGGGACTCCGGCAGCGGATAGGTGCCCGCCTGATCCGCCGGATTCTGGGTAGCGATGACGAAAAACGGATCGGGGAGGGGATGAGTGTGGCCCTCGATGCTCACACGTCCCTCGGCCATCGCTTCCAGCAGGGCGCTCTGCACCTTGGGGCTGGCGCGGTTGATCTCGTCCGCCAGCAGCACCTGGGTGAAGATGGGGCCGGGGTGAAAGCGAAATGTTTGCTGCTGGGGGTCAAAGATCTGCAACCCCAGCAGGTCGGCGGGTAGCAGATCGGCGGTGAACTGCATCCGCCGGCATGCAAGCCCCAGCACCTGCGCCAGCGCGTGGGCCAGGGTGGTCTTGCCCATGCCGGGCAGATCCTCGATCAGCAGATGGCCGCGCGCCAGCAGGGTCACCAGCGCGATTTTCAGTTGCAGCGACTTGCCCAGAATGACTCGCTCCAGTGCCGCTAGCAGCCCAGCAATCTGCTCTTCTCTCTTCATTCCCTTCATACACATTCCCTGTATTGCGTCGCCCCTACAGCTTATACGCCCGCAAGGGCGAAGGCGGATAACTGGTGGGCGGTAAATGTGCGGCGATGAGACGGCAATGAGCGGGAAGCGACCCGGTTTGCGGTGGTGTCTGGTCGATTCAATATGGCCGCTTAGGCACGCAGTTCAAGATGATATTTCCTGATTGGAATGTACCGATCGCCATCTCTTCACTAGGTGAGGGCGGTGGGCGCCCATATAGTTGCCCCCATTGCGACGCGCTGCGTTGCTACCTTTGTTACCACCTTGGCCCCGCCCACTCTTTTTGCCTGTTGCTGCCATCTGGCCGGTGCTGGCGGGCCAATCTGTTATGGAGCATCCATGCCTGTTTTCCTGTTATGCACTTTTCTGATGATCATTCTCTATCCGGTCGGGATCGATCTCTATCTGGTGGCGGTGCCCCAGATTGCCGATGCCCTGCAGGCGAGCGAGGCGCAGATCCACACCGCCTTCTCCATCTATCTGTTCGGCATGGCGGCCACCGTGCTGCTGGGGGGGATGATTGCCGATCGCTACGGCCGGCGCTGGGTGGTGCTGGGGGGCGCGCTGATTTTTGTCATCGCTTCGCTGGTGGCGGGTAATGCGGAGGGGATCAAGCAGTTCTATCTCGGCCGTTTCTGGCAAGGGGTCGGCGCCGGTGCGCTCTATATCATGACCTTTACCGTGCTGCGGGATGTGCTGAGTCAGGAGCGGCTGGCGATGGCGCTCTCGATGATCAATGGGGTCATCTGCGTGATCCCGGTGCTGGCGCCGGTGCTTGGCTATCTCATCCTGTCGCATTTTGACTGGCGCGGGATCTTCATTGCGATGGCGCTGGTGGCGGCCGTTAGCGGTCTGGTTAACCTGCTGTTGCTAAAAGAGACCCGCCCGGCCCGGCAACCAGCAAGTGGCACGGCGCAGCCTTTTGCCCTGCTGCGCTCGCCGCGCTTTATGCTGCTCTCCCTGCTGACCAGTACCAGCGTGACCGCCATTCTGGTCTATGTCAGCGTCTCGCCGCTGATCCTGATGAAGGAGTTTGGCTTTACCACCGAGCAGTACTCCATCGTGATGATGGTGATGGCCGGGGTGAGCATGTCCACCTCCTTCCTGACGCCGCTGCTGTTGCGCTGGCTTGGTAAGCACAAGGTGCTGGCCGTGTCCCATCTGGCTTATCTGCTGGCTGCATGTTTTCTGCTCGGGTGCTGGCAGCTGGGGGGAGACATTCACTTGCTGTTGCCGGGGTTTGCGCTGGTCTGTGTCGGGTTCTCCTGCGGCTTCGGGGTGGCGATGGGTGAGGCACTGGATGGTTGTCAGCAAAATGTGGCGTTCGCCAGCGCCGTGCTCTGCGTCATGCAGATCAGTCTCTCCGGCCTCTATATCTGGCTGCTGGGCCAGCTTGGCTTTGCCCCGACCGAGATGCTGATCTACGCCCTGTTGCTGGCACTGCTCAGTTACCTGGCCGTCAAAGGGCTGGTACCATGGCTCGCGCTTCGCGAAGTGCGGTCGCGAGGATAACCAAAGATGAGAGGGGATATGCGCAATCTGGGTGAACTCGATTTGAACCTGTTGGTGGTCTTCAAGCACCTGATGCAGGCGCGCAGTGTGGCTGGGGCGGCCAAAAAGCTCTGTGTCACCCCGTCGGCGGTGAGCAAGTCCCTCGCCAAGTTGCGGGAGTGGTTTGACGATCCGCTGTTTGTGCGGGTGCGCCAGGGATTGCAGCCCACCAACCTCTCCCTGACCCTGGAGGAGGAGCTGAAGGTCTGGTTCCAGCTCACCGACAGCATCACCTCGCTCAATAGCGACGCGATCCCCGACGGTGCCCGCTTCACCCTGGTGATGGAGTCCCCCTTCTACATCAGCTTCCTGAGCGATCTGCCGATGACCATCTACCAGAAGTACCCCAACTCGGTGGTCAGGATGCTGGGGTGGGATCACCACTCCCTCAACGACATCGTCAACGGCGATGCGGATCTCGGCTTTTGTGCCCGCGAGACCCATGGCCGCTCCCAAGCCAAGGTCAACCGGTTGCCCTACTACATAGATCACGAGGTACTGTTCACCGATCGTCCAGTGGTCTTTCTGCGCAAGGATCACCCCTTGCTCGAGCAGAAGTGGTCGCTGGAGAACTTTCTGGCCTGCCCCCAGATCAGCATGGTGTGGGAAGCGAACGATACCTGGGCCCTCGACAGCCTGCTGGAGGATGAGGGGCTGAAGCGGGAGGTGCCCATCATGGTCTCCAGCTTCGAGCAGGCGCTGCATATCGCCTCCCAGTCGAGCCATGAGCTGATTGCGGTGGCCCCCTCCTACTGCGGGGGTTATGCCAGTCGGCATCACGGCAATCTGATCGCCATGCCACTGCCGCTGCCGGAGAAGCTCTACGCCCAGTTGGAGATCGCCTTCATCCTGCTGTGGCACAAGCGGCACAATCAGGATGCCAAGGTGATGTGGTTGCGCAACGAGATCCGGCGACTCTACAACGACGAATCGCCACGCTAATGTTGCCGAAAACGGTGCCCATTGATCAGCCGGAGCCATCTGCTCCGGCTTTTTATGCCCCGATTTATGCCTCGATTTATGTCTCGAAACAAGAGGTTGCTGCGGGGATAAGTTTTGCTGACAATATTGTATTTAGTGGTGACAACAAAATATTAACGCACATTCTGAAATGGAAGGTGCCAACTTCTGGTTTTGCTATAGACGTCACACTCTCCGCTGTTAGATACTGCCATTTATAATAAAAGCTGCGATGTGCTATCGGGATATATCCATATCTGTCAGTGGCTACTCATCAATAATAAAAATATCGGCTTGCGTTGACATTATTACCCTGTATTTACATCTGGATGTATCACCAGGGGATATCTATTGCTCATCGAACACTTATGAAATAATTCATTACAACTTTCTCATGGTTTTATGCCATTGGGTGTCTATTCTTGCTGTTAATATATTGCCGTTAAAGCCAGATATGGTGGATTAACGAAACTGGAAAGGTTGTTTAAATGATTAATCACAAAACTATAACGGCCATTGGGTTGACCGTGTTGCTCTGTGGTTGCGCGAAAAACAGTGTGCATTCCGATGGTTCCCAGGCATTTGCACTTAACAAAGGTGCGATTGTCAGTTCGAAAGAAATTACCAGCCACTTTTTCTTTTCCGATATCGACTTCGGCATCAACGATACGATTGATGCGGCCGCGATCTGTCACGGTAGCGAGAATGTTGTACGGATAGAGACCAAAGTCGGTTTTTGGGACTCCCTGTTTGGCAGCCTGAGTTTCGGTATTTATGCACCTCGCACAGCACAAATTGATTGTGCGGCATGACAAGTAAAGGAGATAGCGTGTGACTCAATTGAAAAGTGTTTTATTGGCGGCTGCTGGTATGGCGGCGCTTTATGGCTGTGGTGGTGGATCTGATGAAACAACTGTTGTAAAAGCCAGTGACCCGGTTAAACCCCTTGCACTGGAACATGTGACTATACCTAATGCAACACTTTATAAAGCTGATTATATACAAACCAACGGGGCGATAGACCTGACTGGTTTGGCATTGAAATATCAAAAGGTTGATGAGAGAGGCGTTACTCGCTGGAGTGTATGGGTCAATAATGGTGTGATGGCCACCACATGGTGGGTAGATCAGAGTCGTGATGAAATATTAAAAGACAATCCTAATTCAGTACAGCTCACAAGTATCAGTCGTCAAATGAACCGGCAAATGGCCGATGGTCGTGTCCCTGCAGAACTTGTCATCAAGCGGGTAGATGTTTCTTATAATGATATTGTTCACAACACACCGCAGATAAAGGTGAACAATCCTAATATTTCCTCGAAACTTAATACTGAGCTTGATTTCGTTAGTGCTGGCACCTCAATGTATCCAAAATGGTCTGGTAAAATATCCTTAACGGAGTTGAAAACCCGCGCCATAAATACGGATAACTGGCATGACAATAAGGGGTATAGCACGGATATGCTGGGCGATGTGGAGACAACCCGCAATGGTGACAAGGTGACGGTCACGATGACGTTTCCGGCTGCCGGATGTACCCTGGTGGGGGATGCAACGTCATCGGGTAAAACAAATTTCGACAAGCTGATTTTTACCGGTTTTGACAAGTGTCGGTTTGACCTCGCGAAAGGGGTAAACTGGACTGCCCCCGATCTTTTTAACAACGAAGGATTGGCCAAGGGAAGAAATGGGGCTGTGGCATATGGTGCGACTCTTAAAAATGATAGCGGAGCAGAGATGCTGCTTATCGGCTTCCCTGAACTGGATGGTGTCGTGTTGGTGATGAACAAAAGATAGGTGAGCATTCGATAATCTGTTGTTTGGCCGTATGTGGTTCAGTAGTGCATGGTTGCGGTGTCGCAGAGAGAAAACAGGCTAGCTACTCTGATGGTGCTTGGGGACTGGTTTTCGGTGGATAGTTTTGCACACAGATCGGTCGATCAGCGTGCGAAGGTCATCGTTCGCAGTCCGAAAGGCACCTTCACGATGAGAGCCCTTGATGAGAGGACGTATGCGAACACTGGGTGAGCTCGATTTGAACCTGCTGGTGGTATTCAAATACTTGATGGCGGAGCGCAGTGTGGCGGGCGCCGCCAAGCAGCTTAGTGTGACCCCTTCCACCGTGAGCAAGGCGCTGGCCAAGTTGCGGGACTGGTTTGCCGATCCGCTCTTTGTGCGAGGGCGCAAGGGATTACTACCCACCAACCTCGCTCTGGCGCTGACCGAGGAGTTGGAGGCCTGGTTTCAGCTTACCGGCAGCATCGCCTCGCTCAATAGTGAGGCGATCCCCGACGGGGCCCGCTTCAATCTGGTGATGCAATCCCCCTTCTACAACAGCCTGTTGGGGGATCTGCCCATCACCATCCATGAGAAGTATCCCAACTCGGTGGTCAAGATGCAGGGGTGGAATCACCACTCCCTCACTGATCTCGTCAATGGCGATGCGGATCTCGGCGTCTGTGTCCGCGAGCGTTATGACCGTTCTCTGGCCAAGATCAGCAACCTGCCCTATTACATCGATCACGAAGTGCTGTTCCATGACTTGCCAGTGGTGTTCTTGCGCAATGACCACCCGTTGCTGCAACAGTGGACACTGGAGAACTTTCTGGCTTGCTCCCACTGCAGCGTGGTGCTGGAGGTCAAGGAAACCTGGAGTCTGGATATGCTGCTGGAGGATCAGGGGTTGCAGCGCAAGGTGCCTATTATGGTATCCAACTTCGAGCAGGCGCTGAATGTTGCTTCCCAATCCAATCATGAGTTGATTGCGGTCGCCCCCTCCTACTGCGCCGGTTTTGCGGCCAAATATCATCCCAATCTGGTGACCATGCCGTTGCCATTGCCGGAGAAGCTCTATAAACAGCTGGAGGTCACCTTTATCCTGCTGTGGCACAAACGCCACAACCAGGATGCCAAGGTGATGTGGCTACTCAATGAGATAAGGCTGCTCTATCACAGGGAGTCGCGACCTTCAGCCAGATAGCGGGAGCCGGAGCAAGATGCTCCGGCTTTTTATGGTGAACCGTGGGGAGTTGTGGTGGCGCAGTGCATTGAGCCGTGCCGAGAAGAGGTTACCCGTTTACTTCACTGCCAAATAATGACTGTGGCATGCGCTAAAAGTAAAAGCCCATCTGTTTCCAGACGGGCTTTTTCAGCAATTTGTCACACCGACCACAACGCCGGATTGACCCTGTTTAACCGATTGTTTAAAAAGGGCTAAAGCACTTATACGTTGAACAGGAAGTTCATGATATCGCCATCTTTGACGATGTACTCTTTCCCTTCTGCACGCATCTTGCCCGCTTCTTTGGCGCCTTGCTCACCCTTGTAGGTAATGAAGTCGTCAAAGGCGATGGTTTGGGCGCGAATAAAGCCTTTTTCAAAGTCAGTGTGGATCTTGCCTGCCGCTTGCGGGGCGGTAGCACCGACCGGGATGGTCCAGGCGCGAACCTCTTTAACACCGGCAGTGAAGTAGGTTTGCAGGTTGAGCAGCTCGTAACCGGAGCGGATCACCCGGTTCAGGCCCGGCTCTTCGATGCCCAGATCGGCCATAAATTCGGCACGGTCTTCGTCGTCGAGCTCAGCGATGTCTGATTCGATGGCGCAGCAGACCACGACCACCACGGCATTTTCGGCGGCGGCGATTTCACGCACCTTGTCGAGGTAGGGGTTGTTGTCGAAGCCATCTTCCGCCACGTTGGCGATGTACATGGTTGGCTTGAGGGTCAGGAAGTTGAACTGGCTGATAGCGCCCAGCTCTTCCTTGTCCAGCTTCAAGCCACGGATCATCTGGCCATCTTCCAGTGCAACGCGGATCTTCTCCAGCACTTCCACTTCCAGCTTGGCATCCTTGTCGCCACCTTTGGCGCGCTTGGACTGGCGGTGAATGGCGCGCTCGCAGGCGTCCAGATCCGACAGGGCCAGCTCGGTGTTGATCACTTCGATATCGTCAGCAGGGGAGACCTTGCCAGCAACGTGAATGATGTTCTCGTTGTCGAAGCAGCGCACCACGTGGCCAATCGCTTCGGTTTCACGGATGTTGGCCAGGAACTGGTTGCCCAGACCCTCACCCTTGGAGGCGCCGGCGACCAGACCTGCGATGTCGACAAATTCCATGGTGGTCGGCACAACGCGCTGCGGATTGATGATGGCAGCCAGTTGATCGAGGCGGCTATCTGGCATCGGTACGACGCCGGTGTTCGGCTCGATGGTGCAGAACGGGAAGTTGGCGGCTTCGATACCGGCCTTGGTCAGCGCGTTGAACAGGGTGGATTTGCCTACATTGGGCAGGCCCACGATACCGCATTTAAAACCCATGGATTGTTACCTTACTTGATGGATGCTGTTGAGGGGCGCCGGCAGGCGGCCCATGTCATGTTTGTTCTGGTCGTTGCTCATGCACCGGCACAATGCCCGTACAGGGTCAAATCGACCTACACCTTTTCGGCTTTGAAGCTGTGCAGCCGATTCATGGCCTTGGTCATATCTTGTTTGAACAGGATATCGGTGGCGCGCAGGGATTCATCCAGCGCGGCGTCGATCAGGTTCTGTTCACTGCCGGGGGCCTTGGTCAGCACAAAGCCTGCCACCAGCTCTTTGCTGCCGGGATGGCCGATCCCGAGGCGCAGCCGGAAGAAGTTATTGTTGTTGCCCATTTTGGCGATGATGTCTTTGAGGCCGTTATGGCCGCCGTGACCACCGCCCTGCTTGAACTTGGCGATGCCCGGCGGCAGGTCAAGTTCATCGTGGGCAACCAGCATTGCTTCTGGCTCAATCTGATAAAAGCGCGCCAGAGCAGCGACCGCTTTGCCAGAGAGGTTCATATAGGTGTTCGGGATGAGCAGACGCACATCCTGCCCCTCGACCTGAATGCGGGCAGTATGGCCAAAGAACTTGGGTTCTTCACGCAGGCTGACATTGTGCCAGCGGGCCAGTTGCTCCACATACCAGGCGCCCGCATTGTGGCGGGTCTTGGCATATTCCGGGCCGGGGTTACCCAGTCCGACGATCAGTTTGATTTCGCTTGTCACGCTTGATGTCTTCACTCGCAGCTGCCATGGGTACACTACCCAGGGCAATAGGACGCAATATTCTAGCCGCCGAGTGACGATCACTCAACCAATGCTCATGTTCTGGCGGGATTTGAGTCACTCTGGCAGCTAACGGTCGGCTATCAATCAATAAACAGGCCTCATGCGAGAGGCCTGTTGCAGGTAACGAATAGGCCGATTTACTTGGCTCGCAGCAGGGTGACGGTCTCTTCATTCAGCGCGGTCAGGGTGGGGCGAGCCTCGCGCACATATTGGACGAAGGAGGCCGCATCGGTGCCGCAATCCACGCCGCTGGCCTTGCAATCGAGGGCCTGGCCCGGGGCATAGACGGCGCTGAGCAGCTCGCCGTTTTGTGCCACTTTCAGCACCGGGAAGGCGGTCAGCTGGCCATTGACGCTGGCGATATCGACCCGCTCGCTCTGGTGGCGCTGGGCATTGGCCAGTGCCTGCCAGCCATCGTTGCCGTTGGCGCTGTAGGCGTTCATCACCACCCGATAGCGCTGGCTATCCAGCAGATCCTGCCACTCGCCGCTTGCCGTCTTGCGCTGCAACCGGGTCAGGGTGCCCGCTTTGCCTGGGTCGGTCTCCTGGAAGGTGTAGCGCAGGTGGCCACCATAGGGGAACTTGCCGGCATGGGCGCTGGCGGGCAGGGTGGCGCTGATGGTTTCGCTCAGCAGGGCGCGTACCTCGGCGCCGGTCAGGGTCAGCACCGAGAGCTGGTTCTTGAACGGCAGCAGGGTGAGGGCACTGTCCCCTTCACGCCATTCGCCCGCGGGCAGTTCGGCACGTACGCCGCCGACTGCCAGCAGGGCGAAGTCCACCGCCCCGCCAGTCAGGGCCTGAACTTGCGGGGTATTGGCCCAGTAAAACTCCCCTTCGGCGACCAGCGGTGCCACATCGGAGCCGTGGTTGTCGCTGCCGTTATCGCCGGGGCGACGGGCATTTTGTAGCTGTGCGGGTATGGTGCCGATCACCGGGCCGTAGGCTTTCTCCAGCGCCGGTTTGTAGTGGCTGTCGATGATGCCGCGCAGGCGCGGATCCTCATCCACGGTCACCAGATTGGGCTGGTTGTCGATAAACTGACTGGCTTTTTTGCTGCGGGTTTGGTCGAGCGCTTGCTTGCGGGCCGGATCGGCGAAGAAGTCGCGGCTGGCCAGCAGGCTGTTGTGGCCCTGGCAGTCGGTCAGCTGGCCTTGGCTGTCAAAGGTCACCTGCGCCAGACCGATGGCTTGGGCGTAAGAGCCGGCCTGCACCACGCAGGTCTTGCCAATGCCGTCCGGGTTGGTCACCAGCTTGGCGTAGTCGCCGGTCTTGCCCCAGCCAATATTGCGAAAATCGCCGAGCAGGCTGTGGGAGTGGCCACCGACGATGGCATCGATGCCATTCACCTTGGCCGCCAGCGCCAGATCCCGCTCGTTGCCGATGTGGGTCAGGGCCACGATCTGGTTGATCCCCTTGGCCTGCAGCATGTCGACCGTGGCCTGAGCCGAGGTGACCTCTTTGCCAAAGCGCAGCTTGCCGACGTTGGGGGCGATATTACCCATGTCTTCCAGCACCAGACCGATGATGGCGACCAGCTGTTTGCCTTGCGGCAGCTTGTCGAGATCGGTGACCGGGCTCTTCTGGTTGCCGTCAAAGGCATAGACCACGAAGGGCTTGAGGTTGTCGGCTTTGCTGAGGGCCGGATCGGCCTTGGTGTCGAGGTTGGCAGCCAGCACCGGGAAGTTGACCCCCTCGATGAAGCGAGCCAGCTTCTGGTTGTCCAGATCGAACTCGTGGTTGCCCAGTGCCATGGCATCCAGGCCGAACTGACTCAGCAGATCGGCATTGGCCATCCCTTCGTTGAGCTTGAAGTAGCCGCTGCCCTGCCAGGCGTCGCCACCGTGCAGCAGCAGCATGGGCTGGTTCTTGGCCAATGCCTCGGCTTGATACACCTTTGCCATGGTCAGCAGCCGGGGGTAACCGCCAAAACGGGTGTAGAGGGTGTCCGTCTCCTCCTGCTGGCCAAAGATCTGCCCGGTGAGATCGGCATTGACCGGATCAAACTGGGAGTGGGTATCGTTCATGTGGGCCAGGGTCAGCACGAAGGGTTGACTCTCTTTCGCCGGCTGACAGGCAAACAGGGCGCTGGTGAGGGTCGCGAGCAGGAGGGGACGCAAGCAATTCATGGGTAAATCCTTAAGCCTGCCGGGGGCAGGGTCGTACCAGATAGCAGAGGGGTGGAAAGAGAGGGTTCAGAAAGACGAAAACCGCCAGCAGGCGGTTTTCGTTATTGCTGAATCTATCAATGCTCAAACATGGCAGAGATGGACTCTTCGTTGCTGATGCGGCGAATGGCTTCGGCCAGCACGGTTGAGAGAGTCAGCTGTTTGACTTTACCAATCGCTTTCATCTCCGCGGTGAGCGGGATGGAGTCGGTGATGATCAGTTCATCGATCACCGAGTTTTTGATGTTCTCGACGGCAGTGCCGGAGAAGACCGGGTGAGTCGCATAAGCGAATACACGCTTGGCGCCACGCTCTTTCAGGGCTTCTGCGGCTTTGCACAGGGTGCCGCCAGTGTCGATCATGTCATCAACGATGACGCAGTCGCGGCCAGCAACATCACCGATCAGGTGCATGACCTGAGAGACGTTCGGGCGGGGACGACGCTTGTCGATGATGGCGATGTCGGTATCGTCCAGCAGCTTGGCGATGGCGCGGGCACGCACTACGCCGCCGATGTCTGGCGAGACGACGACTGGAGACTCGAGGTTCTTGGACTTCATGTCTTCCAGCAGTACCGGACTACCGAACACGTTGTCGACCGGAACGTCAAAGAAGCCCTGGATCTGCTCGGCATGCAGGTCAACGGTCAGCACGCGATCCACACCCACGCTGGAGAGGAAGTCAGCGACAACCTTGGCGGTGATAGGTACACGGGCGGAACGGACGCGGCGGTCCTGACGGGCATAACCAAAGTAGGGGATAACGGCTGTGATACGGCCAGCTGAAGCACGACGCAGTGCATCCACCATAACGATCAATTCCATCAAATTGTCGTTGGTTGGGGCACAGGTGGATTGAATGATGAAGATATCGCCACCACGTACATTCTCATTGATCTGTACGCTGATCTCGCCGTCGCTAAAGCGACCTACGGCAGCATTGCCGAGTTTGATAAACAGGCGATCTGCGATCTTCTGGGCTAGTTCCGGCGTTGCGTTACCAGCAAACAGCTTCATGTCAGGCACGGTTTGAAACCTCGGGGTTGCATCCAGTATGTGGGGGAGTCTGAAACCAGACCCATATCGTTTTGGGGCAAACGATTTATCAAGATAACGAGCAAGGATATTATGGCTCTGGATTTGGCTGGGGTACTAGGATTCGAACCTAGGAATGGCGAGATCAAAACCCGCTGCCTTACCGCTTGGCGATACCCCAATCATTTGAACTGTTGCAATGTCCAGAAGAGAGGTGATATGTTCTCGCCTTTCGCGACAAACCCATCTAGCCCCTTCGGCACCTTGGCAAACACTTCCCGAGCAGTCACTTCGTCTTCAAATTGAGCAAAGACGCAGGCTCCTGTGCCCGTCATTCTCGACGGCGCGTATTCTAGCAACCAGCCGAGCGCATTGGCAACCTCGGGGTGGCGCTTTTTCACCAGTGATTCGCAATCGTTTTTCCACTCACCTGCCAGCAAGTTGTCCAACGCCATTTTCGGAGTGGCTCTGGGCAGGTCCGGATCCTGAAATACCGCCGCCGTCGCCACATGGCAATCGGGTTTGAGCACCAGATACCAGGCGCTTGGTAATTCGACCGGTTGCAGCCGCTCACCCACCCCTTCGGCAAAGGCGGCCCGACCACGGACAAACACCGGCACATCGGCTCCCAGCTGCACACCAAGCTGTGCCAGTTCATCTTCGCTCAAACCGGCTTGCCAGAGCTGGTTAAGCGCCACCAGCGTGGTGGCGGCATCGGACGATCCGCCGCCAATCCCGCCCCCCATGGGTAGCACTTTCTCCAACCGGATATGGGCTCCCTGCGGGCTCGGCAGCTTGGCTTGCAGCAGGCGCGCCGCCCGGATGATCAGGTTCTGCTCGTCTGGCACGCCAGGAATGGCAGGGCTCAAGGTGAGTGTGTCGCTGCCGGCAATCACCTCGAACTCGAGCCAGTCGTTGTGATTGAGGAAGATAAACAGGGTTTGCAGCTCGTGATAGCCATCGGCGCGACGACCATTGACGTGCAAAAACAGGTTGAGTTTGGCCGGTGCCGGCCAGCGAGTTGCGGTCATTGCGGGATTCTTGTCAGTGGAAGTCATTTCAGTTGTCGCCATCAGGGGCCAGCGTCCATTGGTTGATCTGCAGCTTGAGGCGGCTGTTTTGGCCGGTCATGGTCAGCTGGTGGGGCAGGCGGTAGCCATCTTGATCCCGATAGTCGCCATAGACGATCTGCCATTGGCCGTCACGGACACTGGCCAGACTGCGGTCGGGGTTGAGTTCGAACTCCGCCTGACCCGGCAGCCCCTTGATCCACTCCGGCAGTCCGGTGACCGGAATATGCCAACCCGTGAGCTGATAGATCAGCGCCTCGGCATCCTGGCTCTGGTGGCGTTTGCCGTCGCTGTCGAGCAGGGTGATCTCCCCCTTGCTGCGGGAGAGCTCCAGAATATTGGTGCCAATCAGGCTGCTGAGGTTGAGACGATAATCCTCGCCATCCTGCTGCCAGTTGAGGCGGGCGCTGCCTTTCTGCTGGGGGGTGATGATGGCCATCTTGCCGACTATTTGCCAGTGGGTCAGCTGTTCGAGACGGGTCCGCTCCTGGTTCCAGTTCACCTGATCCCGTTGGGGTTGGGTGGTGGCACAACCGGCCAGCAACAGCAGACAGGTGAGGGTGAAAATACGCAACAGCACGGCAAGGCTCCAGAGAGAGGAATTTGCCACAGTATACGGGGCTGCCGTATTGCTTTTAAAGACTTACCCTTTCTCGTACAATTGCCGCCTTTGCACCCTGCATATGAAATGATCGTCGCCCACTCATGAGTTTGCTAGCACTCGGAATCAACCACAACACCGCCAGTGTCGCCTTGCGGGAGCGGGTCGCCTTTGGCCCGGACTGCATCGATCGCGCCTTGCGTGAACTGGTGAGCCAATCCGGTGTCAGCGAGGCGGTGATTGTCTCCACCTGTAACCGGACCGAACTGTACTGCAACCTGGATGGCGAGCAGCAGAGCGAGGTGTTGCGCTGGTTGCAGCAGTTCCACGGGCTGGATGCCGCCGAGCTGGTCAATGCCATCTATCAGCACCATGACGAAGAGGCGGTGCGCCACCTGATGCGGGTGGCGTGCGGGCTCGATTCGCTGGTGCTCGGTGAGCCGCAGATCCTCGGCCAAATCAAGCAATCCTATGCCCATGCTCAGCAGTCAGACTCCCTCAAGGGAACCCTGGAGCGGCTGTTCCAGAAGTCGTTCTCGGTGGCGAAACGGGTGCGCACCGATACCGAGATCGGCGCCAGCGCGGTGTCGGTGGCCTTTGCCGCCGTCAGCTTGGGGCGACGGATCTTCTCCGACCTTTCCCAGACCAAGGTGCTGTTGGTGGGGGCGGGGGAGACCATCGAGCTGGTGGCACGTCATCTGCGCGAGCAGAACGTCACCCGGATGATGGTGGCCAACCGTACCCTGCAGCGCGCCCAGACCCTGGCGGCCGAATTCGGCGCCCAGGTGATGACGCTCGAAGAGATCCCCGACTATCTGCACGAGGCGGATATCGTCATCAGTTCGACCGCCAGCCCCCTGCCCATCATTGGCAAGGGGATGGTGGAGCGCGCCCTCAAGGCCCGCCGCTCCAAGCCGATGTTTCTGGTGGATATCGCGGTGCCGCGTGACATCGAAGCCGAAGTGGATGAGCTCTCCGATGCTTATCTCTACACGGTGGATGATCTGCAGGGGATCATCGAGCAGAATCTCGAAACCCGTAAAAGGGCGGCGGCGCAGGCGGAAGTGATCGTGCAGGAAGAGCGCGACGAGTTTATGGGTTGGTACCGGAGTCAGCGCTCGGTCGATCTGATCCGTGACTATCGCCATCAGTCCCAACAGGTGGCGGACGAAGAGCTGCAGCGCGCCCTGCTGGCATTGGCACAGGGCGAGAGTGCCGAGCAGGCGCTCAAGGCGATGGCCCATCGCCTCACCAACAAGTTGATCCACGCGCCGACCCAGGCCTTGCGCCAGGCGGCTTCCCAGGGCGATCAGAGCGAGCTGTCCCGCTTGCGGCAGGCGCTGGGATTGTCCCAAGAGTAATTGTTCGGGGTTGCCATGCTGGCGGCCCCTTCCTCCATTGAGAATGCAAGAGTTATGAATCCGTCACTGATCAGAAAGCTGGAAGGCCTCATCGAGCGCCACGAAGAAGTTCAGGCCATGCTCGGCGAGCCGGATGTGGTCTCGGATCAGGAGCGCTACCGCGCCCTGACCCGCGAGTATGCCCAGCTGGAAGATATCGTTCACGCTTTCCAGCATTATCGTCAGGCGCAGGATGATCTGGAGACCACCCAGCTGATGCTGGAAGAGGATGACGCCGACCTGCGCGAGATGGCGCAGGAGGAGCTGCCACTGGTCAAGGCCGCCCTGGAGCAACAGGAGCAGGCGATGCAGGTGATGCTGCTGCCCAAGGATCCCCGCGATGACAATAACTGTTATCTGGAGATCCGCGCCGGTGCCGGTGGCGACGAAGCGGCGATCTTTGCCGGCGACCTGTTTCGCATGTATTCACGCTTTGCCGAGCGTCAGGGCTGGCGCCTTTCCATCGTCAGTTGCAACGACGGTGAATACGGTGGCTACAAGGAGGTGATCGCCAAGATCGACGGCGAGCGGGTTTATGGCCGCCTCAAGTTTGAATCCGGTGGCCACCGGGTGCAGCGGGTGCCAGAAACCGAATCTCAGGGTCGGGTGCACACCTCTGCCTGCACCGTCGCCGTGCTGCCGGAAGTACCGGAAGCCGAGCAGATCGAGATCAACCCCTCTGATCTGAAGATCGACACCTTCCGTGCCTCCGGTGCCGGTGGTCAGCACGTCAACAAGACCGACTCGGCCATTCGTATCACCCACCTGCCGACCGGTCTGGTGGTGGAGTGTCAGGACGAGCGCTCCCAGCACAAGAACCGCGCCAAGGCGATGTCAGTGCTCTCTGCCCGCCTGCAGGCGGCCGAGGATGAGCGCCACCGCGCTGCCGAACAGAGCACTCGCCGCAATCTGGTGGGCTCCGGTGATCGCTCCGAGCGTATTCGCACTTACAACTACCCGCAGGGCCGTCTCTCCGAGCACCGCATCAACCTCACCCTGTACCGCCTCTCCGAAATTTTGGAAGGGGATCTGGACTGCATCATCACGCCGCTGGTGCAGGAGTATCAGGCCGATCAGCTCGCCTCGCTGGCCGAGAACAGCTGATGCAACTGGTGATCCGGCAAGCTCGCATTAAGTGTTGCGCCCATAGGATGGAGTGGCACTGATGCAGATCCAGCAGGCCCGTGCCCATATCATGACGGTACTGGCTGGCGGGGAATCCCCCCGTGCCGATGCCGATGTGCTGCTCTGCCATCTGCTCGATTGTCGCCGCGGCTATCTGATGACCTGGCCCGAGCGCGAGCTGGATGCCGCCCAGCAGGCCACCCTGCAAGGGTGGCTTGACCGTCGGCTGGCGGGTGAACCCATCGCCCATCTGGTGGGCGAACGGGAGTTCTGGTCGCTGCCGCTCAAGGTGAGCCCGGCGACCCTGATCCCGCGCCCCGATACCGAGGTGCTGGTCGAGCAGGCGCTGACCAAAATTCCGCAAGGGCCGTGCGCCGTGCTGGATCTGGGCACCGGCACCGGCGCCATCGCGCTGGCGCTCAAGTCCGAGCGCCCCGAGGTCGATGTATGGGCGGTGGACAGGATGGCCGATGCCGCCGCATTGGCCCGTGAAAACAGCGCCGCGCTGGGATTGCCCATCGAAGTGCGGCACGGCAGCTGGTTTGAGCCGCTTGGCGATGCAGGCCTGAGCAAGGCGCCCCGTTTTGCGGTGATCGTCTCCAATCCGCCCTATATTGATGGCGCCGATCCCCATCTCGAGCAGGGGGACGTACGGTTTGAACCGCGCTCGGCGCTGGTTGCCGATGAGGCCGGACTGGCGGATATCCGCCACATCGTGGCCCATGCCCCCGCTTATCTGCTGACCGATGGCTGGCTGTTGCTGGAACATGGCTGGGATCAGGGCGCTGCAGTGCGGCAGTTGCTGGGGGATAACGGCTATCGCGAGGTCGCCACTGTGCGCGATTACGGCGATAACGACAGGGTCACGCTGGGGCGCCGTCCGTAGCGGTAAGGTCCCGTTTTAGCCTGAGTTTGGTCGAACGACAGGTTTTATACGCTGGGTGCCGTTGTGGCACTCCTTGCAAGGATTAACGATGTATTTTGTGCTCAAACTGCTGCACTTCTTCCTGATTGCCGGGGCTGTGCTGATCTTTATGCTCCGCTTCTACTGGGTGCAAACAACCGCTAGCCGTGCCTACAGCGCGCCTGTGGTGAAACTCAGTGGCTGGCTCAATGGTCTGGTGATGCTCTCCGGCGTGCTGCTCTGTGTGGCGCTGGATCTCAACCCGTTCAATAACGGCACACCCTGGCTCAGCGAAAAGTTGATGGGTATTGTGGTGCTGGTGTTTCTGGCGACCATGGCGCTGCGGCTGGCCAAAAGCAATCTTATCCGCTGGTGTTCTTTTCTGGGCGCCCTGGGGTGGCTCTTTTTCATTGCCAAGTTGGCAGTGCTCAAACAGACGAGTTTATTCGGTTAAGGCATGAAGAAGATGTTACGCATAGACGAATGGACCGATTTTGAAGCTCATGACATCACCGAACTGGCGTTGTCGATCAGCGATGAGATTTACGGATCTGCCGAGCAGGGAGGACGTGAGTTGACCCTGCTGGATGAGTGGCTGGACGAACAGATCGAAGAGGGAACGTGTGACGAGGTGCGTGAGCAACTGTTGCAGGGCTTTTACCAGCAGCTCGGTTTTCATGGCGACTGGCAGGATTACTTCTCTGCGAATAATAGTGACCTCAATCAGGTGCTAGTGCAGCGCAAGGGGATCCCGGTCAGCCTCGGTATTTTGATTATTCAGCTGGGGCGCAAGCTCGGGCTCGATGTGGAGGGGATCTGTTTCCCCGGCCACTTCCTGGTCAGCTTTGCCGGTGGTGAAGGAGAGGTCTATGTCGATCCCTTTACCGGCGATGAGCTGAGTCTGGCCCGCATCGAACTGCTGCTGCGCGGTGCGTTGGGGGATTTAGCCACCCTGACCCCGGCTTATCTGCAACCGTCTGGGCAGTGGGAGATCATCGAGCGACTGCTCAACGTCAGCAAGGGTGCTCTGCTGCGGGAAGATCGCATGCCAGAGGCGCTGCGCTGCAGCGAGCTGCTATTGCGCATGAAGCCGGGCGACCCGCTGGAGACGCGGGATCGCGGCTTCATCTACGAGCAGCTCGACTGCCCCCGTCAGGCCGCCGACGATTTTAGCTATTTTATTGAACAATGCCCGGACGATCCGGTAGCCGATGTGCTCAAAGTTCAGCTGGCCGCGCTGGATCTTAGCCCCAAGCCCCTCCATTAAGGACGGCTTGGCAGTGACACAGAAGAATATCAAGGCCGCTGCGCCCGGTCGCAGCGACTAACTTGGCTTCATGCCCCAAGCCTCTTCATTAAAGATGTCTTGGAACTGAAACAGAAGAATATCAAGGCTGCTGTGCCCGGTCGCAGCGACTAACTTGGCTTCATGCCCCAAGACCCAAACCCGTTTATTAAGGATGTCTTAGATGGACCAGAAGAATATCAAGATCAACGAGATCGACGTTGCCAACGACAAACCGTTTGTGCTGTTCGGCGGCATGAACGTACTGGAATCGCGCGATATGGCGATGGCGGTGTGCGAAAAGTATATGGAAGTGACGACCAGGCTGGGTATTCCGTTTGTCTTCAAGGCGAGCTGGGATAAGGCTAATCGCTCTTCTATCCACTCCTATCGCGGCCCGGGTCTGGAAGAGGGGATGAAGATTTTCCAGGAGCTGAAAGCCACCTTCGGCATGCCGGTGATCTCTGATCTGCACGAGCCCCATCAGGCCAAGGCTGTTGCCGAGGTGGTTGATGTGATCCAGCTGCCCGCCTTCCTGGCACGCCAGACCGATCTGGTGGAAGCAATGGCGCGCACCGGCAATGTCATCAACATCAAAAAGCCCCAGTTCCTGAGCCCGGGTCAGATGAAGAACATCACCGACAAGTTCGAAGAGTGCGGTAATGACCGCTTGATCCTCTGCGAGCGCGGCGCCAACTTTGGTTACGACAACCTGGTGGTAGACATGCTGGGGCTGGGGGTGATGAAGAAGAGCACCGGCGGTTACCCGGTTATTTTTGACGTTACCCACTCCCTGCAGTGCCGTGATCCGTTGGGAGCTGCCTCCGGTGGTCGTCGCGAGCAGGTGACCGAGCTGGCTCGCGCTGGTATGGCGGTCGGTCTGGCCGGTCTGTTTATTGAATCCCACCCGGATCCGAAGATCGCTCGCTGCGATGGCCCGAGCGCCTTGCCGCTGGAGAAGCTGGAAGGCTTCCTCAAGCAGATGAAGGCCATCGATGACCTGATCAAGGGCTTCGAACCTCTCGATACCTCGGTCTGATCCCGACGCTGTCGTGCTTGATGAAAAATGCTCCGCAATGCGGGGCATTTTTTATATCTGCCATATTTTGCTAAAGGCTAAAATTAATCTTTGATCAAACAACCATTGGTTGCTGTGGCGTTAAAGGTGTTAATTTTGTTGTGTGATTAATGTCTCTTAATTGTTTTTTATTACATGTAGAGTAGTCGCCGTAGTAATGCAGAAACGGCATGGATCGGGTGAGATACGCAGATATCTCGTCCCGGCTATCTGCATGCTTATTGCTGCCCTAACAATGTGCAATTAAATTAACAGGACGTTAATAATGCGAAAGAAACTATTTAGCAGCCTCTATTTTCAGGTATTGCTCGCGATCACCCTCGGGGTATTGCTGGGGCATGTCTATCCGGAACTGGGCGCTGATATGAAGCCCCTCGGTGATGGCTTCGTCAAATTGATCAAGATGATCATCGCCCCCGTTATTTTCTGTACCGTGGTCACCGGTATTGCCGGGATGGAGAGCATGAAAGCAGTCGGCAAGACCGGTGCCATTGCTCTGCTCTACTTCGAGGTGGTCAGCACCATCGCCCTGATCATCGGGCTGTGCGTGGTCAACCTGTTGCAGCCGGGGGCCGGCATGAACGTCGATCCGGCCGCGCTGGATGCCAGCGCCATCTCTGCCTATGCGGAACAGGCCAAGTCCCAGGGCATTATCGCCTTTTTACTGGATATTATTCCGGGCAGCGTGATCGGTGCCTTTGCCAGCGGCAATATCTTGCAGGTATTGCTGTTTGCGGTGCTGTTCGGTTTCTCCCTGCATCATATTGGCGAGAAGGGACAGGTTATTTTCGGCGTCATCGACAGTTTCTCCAAAGTCATATTTGGCATTATCAATATGATAATGAGACTGGCACCGATCGGTGCATTCGGGGCAATGGCATTTACCATCGGTAAATATGGGGTGGGTTCGCTGGTACAGCTGGGCCAGTTGATCGCCTGCTTCTATATCACCTGCCTCTTCTTCATCTTCGTTGTGCTGGGCAGCATCGCCAAAGCCTCCGGTTTTAGCATCCTGCGTTTTATCTCCTACATTCGCGAGGAGCTGCTGATCGTGCTGGGGACCTCCTCTTCCGAGTCGGTATTGCCACGGATGCTGGACAAGATGGAGAAGCTGGGTTGCCAGAAATCGGTAGTAGGGCTCGTTATTCCGACCGGTTACTCCTTCAACCTGGATGGCACCTCCATCTATCTGACCATGGCGGCGATTTTCATCGCGCAGGCCACCAATACGCCGCTGGACCTGTTCCAGCAGATCACCCTGCTGGTGGTGCTGCTGATCTCCTCGAAAGGGGCGGCCGGGGTAACCGGTAGCGGCTTTATCGTGCTGGCGGCGACCATTTCGGCGGTGGGTCATCTGCCACTGGCCGGTTTGGCGCTGATCCTCGGGATCGATCGCTTCATGTCCGAAGCGCGGGCGCTGACCAACCTGATCGGTAACGGGGTTGCTACTGTGGTGGTCGCCAAATACTGCAAGCAGTTGGACCAGAAGAAGATGGATGCGGTGCTCGGCGGCAAGGCCGGGCAGCTGGAAGTGGACAGGGCCTAAGCGCATTTTCCCCCGCACGGCCGCGTTGGCTGGTGCGGAGACAATAAAAAACGGCCGTTTGGCCGTTTTTTATTGTGCTGATACCGCGAGTATCTTTTTGTGTTGATACCGTGAGTATCAGCGGTTCACTGCAAAGCGCTGATTACAGGCTGGCGGTGAAAGTACGGGTAACCACGTCACGCTGCTGTTCCGGGGTCAGTGCGTTGAAACGCACTGCATAGCCAGATACACGGATGGTCAGCTGCGGGTACTTCTCCGGGTTAGCGATAGCATCTTCCAGGGTTTCGCGACGCAGAACGTTGACGTTCAGGTGCTGGCCACCTTCAACAACCGGGTCAGTTTGCACTGGCAGTTCACGATATTCGAACTGACCCAGGTCAGCCAGTTGCACTTCTTGATCGGCAGCGAAAGCATCGCCTTTGACGCAGATGCAGCGAGCTTGTTGCTTCTCTTCGTCCAGCAGCCAGAAAGAGTTCAG
This sequence comes from Aeromonas sobria, assembly GCF_006243315.1. Taxonomy (GTDB): domain Bacteria; phylum Pseudomonadota; class Gammaproteobacteria; order Enterobacterales; family Aeromonadaceae; genus Aeromonas; species Aeromonas sobria_A. Next base: position 18,380 of record NZ_NKWE01000018.1, on the reverse strand, counting down.
CAGAGCGGTGTTAGCAGCTTGGGTGATTTGAATGCCTTTGATCATGGTATGACTCCTCAATGGGAACGCGAATCCAACTGTAAGGAAATTACCCTGATGTATTTAAGCTACCGTCGATGGCGATGACTTAAAGGGCCCTTGCCTTACACCTTTACTTTGATGCGGTCATATATACCATGGTGGTAATATTACCAAAATTGATCCAAATCAATAAAATTCAATAAAGCCGCATGTCAACGGTATTAATTTATTGAGTTGAATCAAATTTAGGTCATTTTTCCGAAATTGTAAGATATCCAGATAATGCATCTTTTATATCGCCAATTTAGTAATTTAACTACATCTTTTAGGCTTTTTTCTGATGAGAGCAGGGGGATTGGCTACACTCAGCAAACACACTGAGGAGAGTGCCGGGTGAAGAGTGGGTGGCGAAAGTGGGCATGGCTAGCCCTGTTGTGTTGTTGTACCAGCGCAGTGCGTGCCGAGACGGTGCGCATTGCCGTGGGCGAGTGGCCGCCCTATATCAGTGAGGCGCTGCCCAATCAGGGCTTTCTCTGCCAGTTGGTACGCGAGGCCTTCGCCCAGTCGGGGCTGGATGTCAGTTTTCACTTCTACCCCTGGGCCGAGGCTTACCGGCTGACCCAGGAGGGGAGGTATGTGGTCACCATGCCCTGGTTCCGTTCCAGTGAACGTGAACAGTACTTTTATTTTTCTGCCTCGCTCGGCGATTTCACGACTCGCCTCTTTATGCTGGCCGGTTCGCCGCAGGTGAATTTGGGGGAGCTAAAAGAGCAGCCGGTCGGGGTCACCCGTGGCTATTTTTATGGCGATGGTTTTGCCGCCCGCCAAGCCGGGCTTACCCTCGAGTGGTCAGATTCCGATGAGCAGAGCATGGGCAAGTTGCTCGCCGGGCGTATCAACTATCTGGTGATGGATGAGCAGGTGGCACAGACCCTGTTCCAGCAAGCGATCTCCCGTCATCCCCCATCGCTGGCGCTGACCCACGTCGCTGATCCTATCTGGTCGCAACCGGGATACCTGCTGATGCGCAAGGCCGATCCTGATGCGCGCCGTCTGATGTTGCTGTTCAACGCAGGCCTGCACAAGTTGGAGCGCTCGGGGCGTGTTGCTCGGATCTGGCAACAGTGAGCTACTGTTGCGTCTTGTAGGCTGGCCCCCTATCCTGAGCCCTTCGCCGATTCAAGTGAGGAGTTAGGGGTGCAGACCTGGAGTGATGTGATTGGCTCTGAAAAAGAGCAGGACTATTTCAAACTTACGCTGGCGACCGTCAGAGCGGAGCGGGAAGCGGGCAAGGTGATCTACCCGCCAACAGCCGATGTGTTTAATGCCTTCAAGCTGACCGAACTGGATCAGGTCAAGGTGGTGATCCTGGGACAGGACCCCTACCACGGCCCCAATCAGGCGCACGGTCTCTGTTTCTCCGTCCTACCCGGGGTGCGTACCCCGCCTTCCCTGGTCAACATCTATAAAGAGTTGCAGCGGGATCTGCCAGACTTTGTCACCCCCAATCACGGCTTTCTCGAATCCTGGGCCAAACAGGGGGTCTTGCTGCTCAATACAGTGCTGACGGTGCAGGCCGGTCAGGCTCACTCTCACGCTCAGCTCGGTTGGGAGACCTTCACCGATCGGGTTATCGAGCAGATCAATGCCAGCTGTCAGGGGGTAGTCTTCCTGTTGTGGGGGGCACATGCCCAGAAGAAGGGGCGTTTTATCGATCGTCAGCGCCACCATGTGTTGACCGCACCCCATCCGAGCCCTCTCTCTGCCCACCGTGGTTTCATCGGTTGTGGCCACTTTACCGAGACCAATCGCTTGCTGGAACAGCAGGGCAAGGAGCCGATCCTGTGGAATTCTGTCTGCACTTCACTTGATTGAGTGCAAAGTTTGGGCGACAAATGACCGTATACTCAGGGACATAACATTAATTGAGAGCCAAGGAGTGCCCATGTTATCCAGTCTGCACAAGGAACATCTCAACATCGCCCGACTCTTGGAGCTGCTCAAGCACAAGTTGGCGGCGATCCATGCCGAACAGCCGATCAGCTACTTCTTGGTGCGGGATGTCATCGACTATCTGCGGGAGGTTTCTGACAAGTATCACCATCCCAAGGAAGACCTCATCTATGACTACTACCTGAAGTATCGGATGGTAGAGGGTGAGGTGGCTCACCGCTTGCAAGAAGATCACCTCAAATTGCTGGAGGCGGGTACCGATCTCAAGGAGATGGTAGAGATGATCCTGATGGATGCGGTGATCCCCCTTGATCAGTTCACCAGCAGACTGGAGCAATTTGTGGCGCTGCAAGAGGCGCACATGAACTACGAAGAGGGGGAGATCTTCCCCCATCTGCGTAACGCCCTGACCGAGGATGACTGGCGCCAGCTGGAGCAAAACTGGCAGAACCGTGCCATTGGCGATCCCCTGTTCGGGGCCGAGGTGAGCCAGCACTTTCAGGCGCTGGCCAAACGACTCTCGCTGCCGCTCACGACCGGCTAAGAGGCGGGCGTATCTGCAGCGCGGCGGGTACCGCGTGAGTGCAACTTAAGTGAAAACAGAAAGGCCTCCATCCGGAGGCCTTTTGCATCATGGGTGTTGCCATCCATTGCGCAGCCCAAGGACAGACAACTGCTGGCAGTAACTCTCTTTGGAGCATTACTTATCGACTATCTGGCGTGACTGAGCGGGGTGGATGGACAGGTGTGCAGATATTGGTGGGGAGTCAGGCCGAACTCCTGTTTGAAGCGGGCTGCAAAACGGCTGGGGGAGTCATAACCGCAAGCGAGGGCGACCTCCAGCGGGGGCAGGCCCTGTTGCAACAGGTTAAGGGCGTGGCTCATGCGCACCTGAGCCAGCAACTGGCGAAAGCTGCGACCTTCGGCGGCCAGCTTGCGCACCATGGAGGCGCGACTCATGGCGAAGTGGGGGGCTACCGCCTCCAGGGTGTGGTCTATGCCGGGCTCGACCGCCAGGTAGCGGGCCAGCCGCTCGCCGAGGGTCATGGTGCTGGCGGGGAAGAGCAACCCGAGGGCATTTTCGGCCCGTAGCTCGGCATAGAATCCGCGCAGCAGCTCGGCTTGGGTCGTCTCGCTCAGACCCCGTTCGGCCATGGTGCTGATCAGCTCAAAGCAGAAGGCGAGCCCGGGCGTGATTTTGACGCTGGGCTCATCCAGATCGGTATGGGAAGGGGCTGACGCGGCCAGCCATTCCTGCGGCGGCGGGGTGAGCAATGTGATGGCGTGGGAGCGAAATTTGCCCTGCTCCGGCTGATTGACGAAGGTGAGCTGGTGGCCTGCCGGGATCAGCAGCCAACGCTCCCTGTCAAATGACAGACGCCGCTCTCGCCACCACAGTTGCTTGCTCCCCTGAGTGACCCAGATGAGGGTCGGGGCATAGATGAGCACCCGGTGCAGGGGCTGCTGGCGGATCCCGAGATAGTGGCTCTGTTGCAGCAGGGGAGTGCTCATCCGGTTGGCTCCTAGGGGGTGACGAATGTGGCGGTCAGGGTGGCCTTGCCGAGCGCTATGCTGTTGAGCATGTAGCCTACCATAGCGGGCGGGGTATCGGTCTTCACCTCGAGATCATGGGGCAGGGCCCAAGCGGTGAACTGATAGCGGTGCATGCCGTGGCCAGCGGGCGGGCAGGGGCCGCCGTAACCCTGGTTGCCAAAGTCGGTGCGTATCTCTAATCCCTGCTTGAGCTTGCCGGAGGCATTCCTGGCCAGCTCGCTCTGGGTGGCAGGCAGGTTCACCACCAGCCAGTGCCACCAGCCGCTGCCGGTGGGGGCATCGGGGTCGTAGGCGGTGATGGCGACGCGCTGGGTGCCAGCGGGCAGATCCTGCCAGCTCAGCTGGGGCGAGCGGTTATCGCCGCTGCAGCCAAAGCTGTTGAAGCTGAACTGCTTGTCCATCAGCTGGCCTTCGTGAATATCGCCACTGCGCAAGGTCATGGCAGAGGTGGGCAGGGCCGCCATACAGAGCAGGGGCAGCAGGGCGGCAGGTTTGAGCAATTTCATGGGGGTGACTCCTCGTGTGGTAACGGGATCACTTTAGCGAGGGGAGGGCATTATATTGTTGCATAACGGCTCATTATAATGCCATTAGATACGTTATTTGAGCCTTTTGGTTGTCTTATGGCACAAGGGTAAACGGCAGCCATAAAAAACTGGCATCCATGTGATGCCGGTTTTTGTTTGACGATGAGACGTGCGGCTTAGCGCAGGATCATCTCGTCACGGCCCGGGCCACGAGAGGGTCATCGTTGCCGTGCTGGCTCGCTGCGATGCAGGAAGGTGGTCAGGGTATCGCGCGGCGGCGTGATGCTGCATTGCACCAGAATCCGCCCGATAGCCCCCCTGTGATAGCCGCCGTGAGTCACCAGATGGAGCAACATTTCGTCGCGGCTCATCTGCCCCTTGTCACCATCGACAAAGCGAAATGAGAGCGGGGTTGCCCCCTCCTGCGGGCTGATGGCCGCGACGTAATCCACCAGCCAGTTATCCAGCTCGGTGACTGCGTTGCGAAGGGCGGTCAACGTTGGTGTCTCCGGGGTATTGGTGGCGGCAAAGCCGTGGGTTTTACCCAGTAGATTCGCTTTGAAGATGGCATCGACCACATGGATATGGTTGAAGATCCTAAGGCAGGTGTGGTGGGCCTCGCCATATTGCTGCGCATCGAGTGTGGCGATCGCATCCAGCAGCTCGCCATCGGCCCACCGCTTGTAGTGAAAGAGGGATTGAACTGTCTTGTTGCTCATCGCTTCCTTGCCCTTGTCGCTTCGTGAAGTGCGGCATGTTAGCCAAAAAGGGTTCAATACGAAACCCATTCTGTGACAGGCTTGGCGATCCAAATACAAAAAGCCCCGAGAGCAGGCGCTTTCGGGGAAGAGGAAAAACATCGACAAGGAATTACAAAGGCAGTGGGTTCACACCTGAACCGGATCAGGCATCGACATAGAGCACCTGGCCGGTAATAAAGCCATCGACGGAGCGCTCAAACGCCTTGCCGACCAGGGCGCCCGGCACCGGCTGGAAGCCGGGCATCATCTCGCCATATACGTCCCACGCCTCTTCCAGTACGGTCGGGTTGACCACATTGATGCGGATGCCGCGGGGCAGCTCGTGGGCCACGCACTGGACAAAGGTATCGATGGCGCCACTGGTGGTGGCATCGGCAATGGCCAGCGGGATCGGCTTGATATTGAGGATGCCGGAGATCAGGGTGAAGGAGCCGCCCTGGTTGATGTAGTTGAGGCCGACATTGACCAGATTGATCTGGCCCATCAGCTTGCTCTGGATGGTGGTTTGCCACTGCTCGTCGCTCATCTCGCCAAAGGGGGCGTATTCGCAATAGCCGGCGGTATTGACCACCGCATCGAAGGTGCCGACCTGCTGGTAGAGCCGCTCGATAGACTCCCTGCTGGTGATATCCACCTGAAAATCACACCCCTCGCCGGAGCGGCTGGCGGTGATCACCTTGTGCTTGCCCAGACCACTGAGGGCGGCTTGCCCCATTTTCCCCTGAGCACCAATCAGAATGACAGTTTTCATCGTTAACCTCGCTTTGCTGGAAGAGCTGCAAGGTTAGAGAGTCACTGATACAATGTAAATCATGGGTAATTTGTATGTGATACAACTTAAAATGGTGAGGTGACGGTGGAGAAGATCGATATCAGGCAGATGCGGGTGCTGGTGTTGCTGGTCAGACACAAGAGTGTGTCGCGGGTGGCCGAGCTGCTGGAGATCTCCCAGCAGGGGGTGAGCAGTCATCTGAAAAAGCTGCGCGACGCCTTTCCCGCCGAGCTGTTTATCCGCCAGAGCGCCGGATTGCAGCCGACTGACTACGCCTGCGAGCTGGCCGACAAGTTTGAGCAGATCCTGGCCGACATCGACGGGGTCTTTGTGGCTGCCCCCTTCGTTCCGGCCAGCAGCCAGCACACCTTCAGGGTGATGGCCAACGAGTATGCCCAGCTCGCCATTATCCCAAGGCTGGCGAGCGCTCTGCGACGTCAGGCACCCTCCATCCGGCTCGATGTGGTGGACTTTCAGGCTGAACTGCATCTGGACGCGCTGGCCAGCGGCGAGACGGATCTGGTGATTGGCTTTGATGCCTACATCGACCCGGGGTTGCTGCGCGCCACCTTGCGCCGGGATCACTACTGCTGCGTGCTGCGCCAGGACTCCCGATATCTTCCGGATAATACCCAGCTGCAGGATATGGCGGCCATCCCCTTTGTGCAGTTCGCCAACAGCGTCGGCAATTTTGAAGGACAAATGAGCCCGCAGCAGGTCACCCGCTCGGCGGTGGCGACGCTCCCCTGTTACACCTCGTTGCAAGCCTTTATGTCGGTCAATGACGTGGCAGCTTGCATTCCGTCGGCCATCGCCGCCCTCGGGGATTTTCGCTTGCTGGAGCTGGCCGGGGCGCCGCAGCCGTTCGAGGTGGTGGTCGGCAGGCACAGAAAAAGTCAGGGCAATCTGGCTATCGAGTGGCTGGCCGAGGTGATTAAGTCGGTCAGCGCCCTTGCCACGCCCAGATAACGCAGCCACTTGCCGAGCAAGGCCAGCGTCAGCAGCGCGGTAACGGCAGGCTGGATCTGCGGGGGAAATCCTGCGATGGTGCGGGCAGTTATCCGCTTGCCCCGTTATCGAGTGAAAAGGAGTTGAGATGCGCATTGCCATGATTGGTCTGGGGGATATCGCCCAAAAAGCCTATCTGCCGCTGCTGACGAGCGATGAGCGGGTCACCCCGCTGCTCTGCACCCGCAATCCAGCGGTGCTGGAGAAGCTCGCCCGTCAGTACCGGATCCCCGAGTCGTACACCGATGTTAATGCGCTGCTGGCCAGTCGCCCCGACGCCGTGATGATCCACGCCGCCACCGCCGTCCACAGCCAGATTGCCGAGCAGTGCCTGCGCGCAGGGATCCCCACCTTTGTCGACAAGCCGCTGTGTGACAATCTGGCCGAGGCCGAGGAGCTTGCCAACCTCGCCATGGCGCAGGATTGTGCGCTGTTTGTCGGCTTTAACCGCCGTTATCTGCCCGCCATGGATGCCGCCCGTGCCCAGCCGCTCACCGAACTCAACTGGCAAAAACACCGCTTTGCCCTGCCCGGGCGGGCACGGGATTTTATGTTCGATGACTTTATCCATGTGCTCGACAGCCTCTGTTTTTATGGCGGCGCGCCACAGGGGGATTTTCAGGCGGTGCTGCGGCCAGGTGCCCAGGACCAGCGCTTGCTGGCAGGGGTGAGTGTCAGCTGGCAGAGCGGCGATCGCGCCATCAGCGGCAGCATGAATCGCAGCGCCGGGATCACCGAGGAGCGCATCGACGCCTACGGCGACAATCTCTCCCTGCACCTTGAGAATTGCACTCGCGGCATCATAGCCCGCGACAAGCAGGCGCAGACGCTGGCCCCCAACGACTGGCAGCCGGTGCTGGCCCAGCGCGGCTTTGCCGCCATGCTGGAACACTGGTATCAGCAAATTGGATCGGGCAAGGCCGATAGCGAGCTGATCGCCTCCTACCTGCACGGTCATCGGTTGGCGGAACAGTTGGTGGCACAGGCTGAACAGCGGGGATAAGGCTGGCTGAGTCAGTGCGAGGAATATGAATGGAAGGTGCGTGAGCAAGGCGCACCAGAAACAACGGGGGCCGCAGTTGCGGCCCCCGTTTTATGGGATCAGATGCATTTCACCGGCTTGGGCAGGCCGCCAATCTTGGTCGCCTGCTTGGCGGGCCCTTCCGGGAACAGTTTGTAGAGGTAGCGGCTGTTGCCCTTCTCGGGGCCGTACTGCTTCTCCATCGCCTTGACCAGCGCGCGGATGGCGGGGGAGGTGTTGAACTCCAGATAGAAGGCGCGCACAAAGCGCACCACTTCCCAGTGCGGCTCCTCCAGCTCGATCCCCTCCTGCGCAGCCAGCACCAGCGCCAGCTCCTCGCTCCAGTCGCTGCTGTTGAGCAGGTAGCCCTTGGCATCGGTCTTTATGAGTTGGCCGTTCAATTCCAGCTGATGTTGTTCGGACGCAGACATGGGGCTCCTCGCTAATGGGGCTATCAGGATTGGGCGGGCATGGTAGCGCCTTGACCCCCGGTGAGCAACCGGCTCTCGTTGGCCAGATGCAGCAACTGATCCGCCAGCTCGCTGATGAGGTTGAGCTGCTGGGTCAGCATCAGCTGCTCCTCGCTGTACTCTTGGTCGCCATCTGGGGTGATCAGCAGGTTCTTGTTGCCGATGGAGCTGGAGGGGTTACCCGCCAGATGGCCGGCAGCCTGCTCCAGGGTGTGGCAGATATGGTGGCGCAGCTCCTCCAGCCCGTTTACTGCCTCCAGCTTGTCGCGATGGGCCCCCAGCGCCGAGATATAGGAGAGCAGGGCGTGGTTGCGCCAGGTGAGGGTAAAGCAGAGATCGAGGAAACGGCGGCGCTTTTGCGGCTCCACCAGCATGCTCTGCCAGGCGGTGGCCAGCTCGCTATCCGCCAGATGGGCGCTCTTGCGCGCCACCCGATAGTCGATGGACTCATCCCGCTGCTGGGTGAGGCTCGCCAGCACCGCCGAGAGGTAGCGGGCGTTGGCCGACAGGGAATTGGCGATCAGGGTCGGTAGCCGCTTGTATTGCCAGTCCGGCCAGAGCCAGGCCACCAGCCCGTAGGAGATCAGGCAGCCGAGCAGGGTATCGAGCAAGCGCGGCCCCAGAATAGCAAAGCCGATGCCATCGAGCAGGTTGAACGCCATCAGCACATAGAGGGTGATAAAGCAGACCGCGGCGCTGTAGTTGTTGCGCACCTGGGTGAAGAAGAGGAAGGCGGCCAGCCCCATCACTACCAGCTGGACGTGCAGCTCGGGGAACAGCCAGAGCACCGGAATACCCACCAGTATCCCGACAAAGGTGCCGAGCATCCGCTGCACCAGTCGGCGGCGGGTGGCGCTGTAGCTGGGTTGGCAGACAAACAGCACTGTGAGCAATATCCAGTAACCCTTTTCCAGATCAAAGGCTTGCAGTATGCCGTAGCCAATCACCAGCCCGAGCGACAAGCGCAATGCATGGCGAAACACCATGGAGTGCAGGGTGAGGTGCTGCTTGAGCTGGGTCAGCAGCGGCAAGCGGGGCGGGCGCGCCAGCGCGGGCAGGTTTTGCGGCGCCTGATCGGGGTTTTGCAGCCCCTCGGCGCTGCCCAGCAGTTGGTTGATGTTGGCCAGATTGCGGCGCAGGAACTTCATCGGCGTCAGCAGGGTTTTCGGGTAGTGCTGCTTGAGGTGGGTGAACTCCAGCTGATCGCCAAGGGCCTGCAGCGTCCAGTGAATGCGCTTGTTATGGGCGTAAGGTTTGTGTACCAGAATGGCGTAACCGAGCCGCTGACACGCCTCGGAGAGTTGCAGGAACACCTCCTGAAATCCTTCCAGTACTATGCCCTGTTTGAGCTCAGCTTCCAGTCGGCTGTAGGGGTAGTGGCTGGAGGTGGCGCGCTCGTGAATTTCCAGCGCCAGCAGGTAGAGGCGCAGCAGGCTGGCAAGCTCCGGGCTGGCTGGATGGCGGCGGCTGAGGCGGGCGTTGAGGGCCGACTTGGTGAGGGTCAGCGCGCTCACCAGATTGATATTGAGCTGGGCCAGATTGTGGCGAATGGCCTGGGCGCCGTGCTCATCTGCCGGGAAGAAGCGGGATTTTTCCAGCAGATAACGGCCAAGGGCGAAGTAGCTCTGGGCCAGTTGCTCGTGCAGGGTCTTGTAGGGCAGCAGCCAGAGCCAGATGAAAGAGACCAGCCCGTACCAGAGGGCACCGGCGCCGAGCGCCAGCGGCTGATAGAAGAGATCCGGCGCCTTGGCGGCCCCCAGCATGGTGTAGATAGCGATCAGCAGCGAGCCAAAGCTGATGGTGGCGTAGCGGGCGCCGAGCGCCCCCACCATCACGAAGATAAAGGTAGAGCTGGCCAGCCCGATGGCGAATAGCCAGGGGGTGGGGTAGAGATACTGCACGCACAGCGACGCAAACATGAAGCAGATGAGTGTCATGGCGAGGTTCTTGAGCCGTCCCCACAGGCTGTCGTCGGTCTCGGCGATGGCGCCTGCCACTACCCCGAGAGAGAGCAGCACGGTGAGCTGGATATTGCCGGTGGCCAGGGTGAAGGCGAGCAGACCGAGAATGGTCAGCAGCACCTTGAGGGCGAAGTAGATGTGGCTATCGGTGAGCAGTCGGCGTAACAGACTGGAGAAGTCCATGGGCATGCTAGATCCCCCCCTTGAGCGAAGTGAAATCGATGCGACTGTCGGTCAGCAGTCCGCGCAGCAGGCCAGAGAGATCCATCAGCATGAGAGAGGTGAAACCTTTGAACGAGACGAGAGCGGGATAGTAACCTGCCAAGCGCGAAGTGGCCCTGATTTGGATCAGGGCCACTTCGCTTCATATTGTTGATTTACCTATTATCTTGACAGAAATGGCGATGAGTCAATCGATGATCCTGTTTGGCGCCCGGCGAGCCTTGTCACTACCCGTCACCTCCCCGGAAAAACCGGGCATCGCCACACTGAAATCCGCTATCGGGTAGTGATGACTCAGACGTGGGGCTTTTCGCGCTTGGGTAGCAACAGGTTCATCAAGATAGCAGTGATACCACCGGTGGCGACGCCGTAGGAGAGCACGCTCTTGACGAGTTCCGGCATATGTTGCAAGACCTCGGGCACCTGGGCGACGCCCAGCCCCATCGCAATCGAGACTGCCAGGATCATCAGGGCCCGTCTATCCAGCTCCTCGCGGGAAATAATGCGGACACCTGCGGCAGCAATGGTGCCGAACATCACTATGGTGGCCCCTCCCAGTACGGGTTCCGGGATCTGTTGTACCAGGCTGGCGACCGCGGGGAACAGGCCGAGTAGCGCCAGCATGCCGGCGATAAACAGGCCGACATAGCGGCTGGCCACCCCGGTCAGCTGGATCACACCATTGTTCTGGCTGAAGGTAGACATGGGGAAGGTGGAGAAGAGCGCCGCCATGATCGAGTTGCAACCATCAGCCAGCACCCCACCTTTAATCCGTTTCATATAGATCTTGCCGCTCACCGGTTCGCCAGAGACATCCGACGTGGCGGTCATATCACCAATGGCCTCCAGTGCGGTGACCACAAAGATGATGGCCAGTGGCACAAACAGCTGCCAGTCAAAGCCAAGGCCATAGCGCAAGGGGATCGGCACCATCACCATGGGGCCGTCAAAGGTTGGTGGTGTCACCTTGCCCAGCAGCAGCGCCACGGCATAGCCGGTCAGCATGGCGATCATGATGGCCGAGAGGCGCAGCCAGGGGTTGCGGCTGCGCTGCAGCAGCACGATAAGACCGAGCACCAGCAGGGAAAGCAACAGGTTGCTGTGGCTGGCAAAGCTGCCATCCGCAAGGGCACCGTAGCCACCGCCCATGCTGATCAGACCCACCTTGATCAGGGTCAGGCCGATCAGCAACACCACTATGCCGGTCACCAGCGGGGTGATCACCTTTTGTACCAGATGCAGAAAGCGACTCAGGATCACCATGGTGAGTGCCGCCACCATCATGGTGCCGAACAGGGTGCCGAGCATATCTTCCGTCGGCATGGCGGCTTGTTGCAGCGCGAGGCCCGAGGCGATGATAGGGCCGAGGAAGTTGAAGCTGGTGCCCTGTACCGATAACAGACCGGAACCGACAGGGCCGAAGCGGCGGGTCTGGATGAAGGAGGCGATGCCGGACATGACCAGTGACATGGAGACGATATAACGGGTGTCGGCAGCAGGGAGCCCGAGGGCATTGGCGATGATGAGAGTGGGAGTGATGATGGCGACAAACATGGCGAGCATATGCTGCAGGGCGGCGAACAGGGTCTGGGGCAGTGGAGGGACATCATCTATGCCGTAGACCAGTTCGCTGTGCGCTCGTCGGGGTGGATGTGCCTCAGGGGTGATGGGGGCGGCGGCAGCCTGTTCCATAAGTACCTCGAATGGTGTGGGGAGGGGGAGAAAATTGGGCGCTATTGTAGTGATTGAAACTGTGCTGACCAGCGCTAATTATGCGGAAAAAGGTTTATTTTTCGATGCATTGAAACGTTTGCGCGCTGCGGTTATCATCTGTCGGTTTGTGTGACCCTTATCACGGTTTAATTTCCCCTTGCCCCCCCCAGACTCGGTGTAGAATGAGCCCTCTTTAGTTATGTGGAGCATCCAGATGCTGAAATTGGCGGAGTTCTGGAGTGCCAAGGCTCACTCCGAAGATTTTACCCGTACCCGCATGGGCTTTATGACAGTGCGTTTGCGCCTGCTCACCTGCCTGCTGATGGCGGGCTTGCCGGTGTGGGCGGTGATCGATTGGGCTACCTTGCCTGCGGGTCATTTCGAGCAACTGTTTCAGGCCAGGATCTTCTGCACGCTGGCGCTCTCCCCCCTGATCCCGCTCTCCTATCTCATCCACTTTCGTCGTGAGCGGATGAAGCTGGCACTCGGCTATTTGATGGCGGTGATGATGCTTTTCTCGCTCTTTTGCCTCCATAGCTTTGGCACGGAACAGCAGTTGCAAGCGGGCTATGTCGCCTTTCCCTATCTGCTGATCACCCTGTTTGCCATCTTTCCTATTCCTCTTTCCCTCGGGTTACAACTGGCGGGGGTGGTGCTGCTGACCATGCTGCTGGGCCACTGGCTGCTGGTGGGCCAGAGCATCTGGAGTCAGGCCACCCTGAATCAGGTGTGGGTGCTCGGCATGTTCACACTGGCCAGCTGCTGGGTGCAGTGTGGTCAGCTCAACATGTTGCTGCGGCTCTATCGGGAATCGACCACCGACGAGCTGACCGGCATGATGAATCGCCGCTTGTTGATGAAAGAGCTGGAGCAAGCCCGTGTCAGGCTGTTAGCCAAGAAGAGATCGTTTGCTGTGTTGCTGCTGGATCTGGACCGCTTCAAGCGGATCAATGACATCTATGGTCATCTGGCGGGGGATGCGGTGCTCAAAGATGTCGCGGCGACCTTGAATGAACAACTGGACTCAGGGATGGTGTTGGGGCGCTATGGCGGCGAAGAGTTTGCCATTTTGATCCACAACTGTGCTGACCCGGCGCAGGCAAGCAAAGTGGCCGAGCGGCTGCGTATTGCGGTCGAGGCGCGGCTGGTGAAAAGCCCCACCGCTGATGAGTTGCTGGAGGTGACGGTGAGTATCGGGATTGCCATGGCCCGCACCGATGACACCATTGATATTCTGATCAACCGTGCCGACGAGTGTCTCTATCAGGCCAAGATGGCGGGTCGCAACTGCGTGGTGGTTGAGCATCAGCCGGGTGAAAAAACAGATGCCGCCTGAGGGCGGCATCTTGTTGGCGAAGTGTCGAACTTAGCTCAGCCGGTACTTGCCGGAGAGCTGCTGGGCCAGCAGCTTGAACATGTTGAACACCGCCATGGTTTTGCCGGTCGGGGTGCCATCTTCGGCCAGGAAGAACTCCCCTTTGAATACCAGAATGTCGCTCTTTTGCTCCACCGAATCGGCACGCATGCCGTGGATGAAATCCTCGTGGTTCTTGATGATGGTATTGGCCATCTCCAGCAAGGCACTTTCGGTTATCAGCTCTTTTTCGGGTTGCATGCTCGGCTCCTTAAACGACTACGAGGCAGCGGCGTTGCGGCATATGGCGGCGCCCTGCCTCTGAATTGAGAGGCGACTAGCATACTGCAAACGGGTTTTTACTGTCATTGATATGACCCCGATCCGTGCTGTTTATCCTATCACCAGGTTTTTGAGCCAGCGCCGCTGGCGAATGCGGCGTTGCACCAGCAGCACCTTGCAGAGCTCCTCCAGCAACACCACTGCTACCACCCAGGAGAGGGGCCAGCCGAGCACACTGACGGCCACCCAGGCGAGCGGGATGCCGATGCACCACATGCCGACGATATCGATGAAAATGCTGTAGTTCACATCGCCGCCAGAGCGCAGTACGCCGATGATCCCCACCATATTGAACACCTTGAGCAGCATCCCCAGACACATGATGCCGAGTACTTGTCCCGCCTCACTCATCAGCTCGGGGGGGAGGTTGCCGACCCACTGCAGCAGATTGGCTTGCAGCAACCAGACCGCGATCCCCACCAATAGCGCACCAATCGGTGCCAGCAGCAGGAACAGCTGGGAGTGTTGCCAGGCGATGTCGTACTGCTCGGCCCCGAGCCGGTGGCCGAGCAGGGTAGAGCAGGCCACTGCCAGCCCGACGAAGAGGGAGATAAGAATGCTCTCCAGCGTGCCGAGGGTGGTCATGATGGCCAGCGAATCGGTGCCGAGATGGGCGTAGAGAAAGCCGTAAATTAGCATGCCAAAGGCCCAGAGCCCGTCGTGGAACAAGAGCGGCAGGGCGATCAGGGTGAAGCGCACCACCTCCTTGCGTTTGAAGGCGGCCAGCCAGTCTGGTGCGCGCGGGATCAGCCGTGACTCATAACGCTTCACATAGATCAGCAGCAAGGCCGTTTGTAGCAGGCGCGAAATGGTGGTGCCCCAGGCCGACCCGGCCACCCCCATCGCCTCGCAGCCGAAGTGACCGAAGATGAGGGCATAATTGAGGATGACGTTGGCGATGATGGCGATAATGCCGATGCGGGTCGGGGCTGCGGCATTGCCCACCGAGCGCAGCGCTGACTCCAGCGGCAACACGATGGCGGTGCAGAGGATGGTGGCGCCGGTGATCATCAGGAATTGATCCGCCAGCAGGCGCAGTGCCGGATCCTGGCTGGCAAAGCCCAGCACGCTACCCGGCGATAACACATAGAGAAAGGCAAACGGCAGGGTAATCAGCAGGGCCCCCACCAGCGCCAGCGCCAGGGAGCGGCGCACTCCCGCCAGCTCGCCGCGCCCGAAGTATTGCGCTGACAATACCGAGACCCCGCCCGAGAGGCCCCCTATTACCAGCATATTGAAAAACACGACCCGGTTACCCAAGCCGACCGCCGCTACCGCCGTGGTGCCAAGCTGACTCACCATCATGATATCGATGAGGCCGAGCAGGGAGAACATCATGGACTGCAGCGAGACAGGCAGCGCCAGCCGCCACAGTCGGGTCATGAACTCACGATCGGTGGTTTGTTTTAAAATCGCTTGCCAATAATTCATAGTTGTTAACCTGGGGTGAGAAAAGCAAGGTTTGTCAGGGGTATGATAGGTGGATGTCGAGGTTTCCCCACTGTGGAGACCTCTCGATTTTCTTGTGCAAAACTATCCTGTTGAGGTGTTATGCCATTTATCAGCGAGTGTCTGGAGATAGCGCCGGCCTGCGAAGAGTGGATGCTGGGGCGTGAAGGGCTGCCTCTGCTCGGTGAGGCGGGCATCCTTCTGACCGGCCTCTCCCGGGTGCGGGATCACTACCTGATCCGCCGCAACCGGCCTGAGTTCCACATCTTGATGGTGAGCCACGATGAGGGTGGGGTGCTGCTCACCACCGAGGGGGAGCAAGCCATTCCGGCCGGGTCGCTCATCTTTCTGCCTGCCGCACAGCCTGGTGGTCTCAAGCTGGTTGGGGAGAGCTGGCAGATCAGCTGGATTTTGCTCGATGACGTGCCGCGCTGGCAGCACCTGCACCGGCTTGGTCATCGCATCTGGCAAGGGGATGGCGGCGATCAGCTCTACCATCTGCTCAGCCTGATGCAGGTAGAAGGCGTGCGCTCACCGTTGCAGCCTCAACTACTCAGTCTGCTGCTGGCACTGTTGGAGCGCACCCTGCAAGGTGAGGTGCGGGGCACCCCGGAGCTGCGGTTACAGGCGCTGTTTCGCCGGGTGGAGGCGCGCCTTGACGAACCCTGGAGTGTGGCCCTGCTGGCTGACCAGATGGCCTGCTCGGTGCCCCATCTGCATCGCCTCTGTCAGCAAGTATTTGGCATGGGGCCGATGGCGAGGGTGACCGAGCTCAGAATGAGCAAGGCGCGCCAGTTGTTGCTCTATACCAACTGGTCACTCGGTGAGCTGGCGCTCCGGGTTGGTTACAGTGATGGGGCCAACTTTGCCAACCGCTTTCGCCGCCTGACAGGGCAGACGCCGGGTGCTTTTCGTCGACTGAGTCGCAAACCTTTTGCAACAGATGTGCAAACTCTTTGAAATTCATGGCACAAGTCCCTAGGATCGGCGGGCTCCTACGTTCCGCTAATCGTTTAGGTATCAAGATCCATGTTTGAAGATAATAAGAAACGCCCCCTCTACATTCCCTACGCCGGTCCCGCCCTGCTGGAGACCCCACTGCTCAACAAGGGCAGCGCCTTCACCAGTGAAGAGCGCGGCCACTTTAATCTCGAAGGGTTACTGCCGCAAAATATCGAGACCATCGAAGAGCAGGCCGAGCGCGCCTATCGCCAGTTTATGGCGTTTGGTAACGACATGGACAAGCACATCTATCTGCGCAACATTCAGGACACCAACGAGACGCTGTTCTACCGTCTGTTGCACAACCACCTGACCGAGATGTTGCCGATCATCTATACCCCGACTGTCGGTAAGGCGTGCGAGGAGTTCTCCAACATTTACCGCCGCGCCCGTGGCCTGTTTATCTCCTATCCGGATATGGACCGGATCGATGACATGCTGCAAAACGCCACCAAGCAGAACGTCAAAGTGATCGTGGTCACCGATGGCGAGCGGATCCTGGGTCTGGGTGACCAGGGGATTGGCGGCATGGGCATCCCCATCGGCAAGCTGTCGCTCTACACCGCCTGTGGCGGTATCTCGCCAGCCTACTGCCTGCCGGTGGTGCTGGATGCGGGCACCAACAACCAGCAACTGCTCAATGACCCCTTCTATATGGGCTGGCGCAATCCGCGCATCTCAGGTGAAGAGTATGCGGAGTTTGTCGATGCCTTCATTCAGGCGGTCAAGCGCCGCTGGCCCGATATCCTGCTGCAGTTCGAGGATTTCGCCCAGAACAACGCCATGCCGCTGCTCAACCGCTACAAGAACGAGCTCTGCTGCTTCAACGACGATATTCAGGGCACAGCCGCAGTGACCCTGGGCAGCCTGATCGCCGCCTGCAAGGCCTCTGGAGCCAAGCTTTCCGAGAAGCGGGTCGCCTTCCTCGGTGCGGGCAGCGCGGGCTGCGGTATTGCCGAGCAGATAGTGGCGCAGATGAAGGCCGAGGGGCTGACCGATGCACAGGCCCGGAGCCGGGTCTTTATGGTGGACCGTTTTGGTCTTATCACCGACAAGATCCCCAACCAGCTCGACTTCCAGCGCCGTCTCTCTCAGCCGGTGGAGCGCATTGCCGACTGGCCGGTGGGGGACAACATCTCTTTGCTGGAGGTGATGGAGCACGCTCATCCGGACATTTTGATCGGGGTATCCGGCCAGCCGGGGCTGTTTACCGAAGAGGTGGTCAAGACCATGCACAAGCACTGTGCCCGTCCCATCATCTTCCCGCTCTCCAACCCCACCTCCCGGGTTGAAGCGACGCCGGCAGATCTCATCCGCTGGACCGACGGTCAGGCGCTGGTGGCAACCGGTAGCCCGTTTGCGCCGGTGGAGCACAAGGGCAAGCGCTACGTCATCGCCCAGTGCAACAACTCCTTTATCTTCCCGGGGATTGGTCTGGGCGTTATCGCCTCCGGCGCCACCCGGGTGACCGATGCCATGCTGATGTCGGCCAGCCGTGCGCTGGCGGAGTGCTCGCCGCTGGTAAAAGGTGCGGAAGGCTCTCTGCTGCCGGATCTGGCAGATATTCACGAGGTCTCCCGCTACATCGCCAAGATGGTGGCCAAGACCGCCATGCTGCAGGGCAAGGCGGTGCAGACTCCGGACGAGGTGATCGATCAGGCCATCGACGCCAACTTCTGGCATCCGGAATATCGCCGCTATCGTCGCACCTCGTTCTGATTTCTGCGGGAAGTGGCAAAGCAAAAGGGATGCCTCGGCATCCCTTTTTACTGCACGTCTGACATGGTTATCGCCTCAAGATCAACTACTCGCTGCCGCCCTGTACACCGGTGACACGCACCTCTACCCGGCGATCCGGCCCAAGGCAGTCGATGAGCGCCGCCTTCGCCTTGATGGCATCACACTGGTTGCCGGTGACCGGATTACTCGCGCCATTGCCCTGGATGCTCACCTTGTCGGCGGGCAGCCCTTTGCTGATCAGGAAGTTGGCCACCGTGGTTGCCCGCGCCTCCGACAGTGCCTGATTGTTGGCCGCTGAACCGATACGGTCGCTATAACCCATCACGACCGCACTGCCATCCTTGGGTTGTACGTCGACGATCTGCTGGTAGAGATCTTCCAGCGCACTCATCCCCTCCTGCTTGAGATCTGCTTGGCCAAAGGCGAACAGCACATCGGAACTGAGGTTGAAGGTTTGATCCACCACTTCCGGTTCGGCTGGTGGAGGGGGGACCACGACCGGGGCGGGCG
>NZ_NKWE01000017.1:0-147506 GCF_006243315.1 Aeromonas sobria | reverse complement strand
AGTCGTCTTCTGAAAATGACAATCTGGTCACTTTTACATCGTTGTCGCCAAAGCCAGACACTTTTTCAGGGTGGCTATTTTTGACCTTGTCAGCGACTGTCGCAGACCCGCGCACCTGAGCTTGTCCAACCAACCGGTTATGACAAGATGACGCCAAGCTCGATGAGCACCCTATACACGGCAGGAGAACAACATGAACACGTCCATGATGGCAGGTATCGGTATTGGCATCGCCTCGGCCCTGGCGCTCTCGGCAGCAGCTAGCGGCTCCCTCTTCACCCCAGAGCCCACTTTTGCCGAGGTGATCGCCAGCAAGCCGATCACCGAGACCATCAAGACCCCGAAGCAGGAGTGCCGCAACGTCACTGTGACCCACCGCAAGCCGGTACAGGATGAGCACAAGATCCTGGGTTCCGTGGTCGGTGCCGCGCTGGGGGGAGTGGTTGGCCACCAGTTTGGCGGTGGCAGCGGCAAAAAAGTGGCGACCGCCGCCGGAGCTGTGGCAGGGGGATATGCCGGTAATCAGGTGCAGGGCAATATGCAGGCTAGCGACACCTACACCACCACCGAGCAGCGCTGCAAAACCGTGCAACAGAGCAGCGTCAACACCATAGGTTATGACGTGACCTATCGCCTCGCCGGTCAAGAGGGGGTGATCCGCATGAAGCAAGCCCCCGGTGCCACCATCCCGGTCAAGGAGGGAAAACTGGTGATCGACCAGCCAAAAGTGTGATTTCTCCTGGCGCCAGTCAGCAGCAGGCCCGCCTCTTTCGAGGCGGGCCTGTAGTTTTTGGGCCGCTTGTTTCCCTTTTTTCAAACAATGGCACTCACGGTCATTGCGCTGAGGCTGTTACCCCTTGCAGCATTTTTTCACCGCCCGCACCACGTTCTGATAACCGGTGCAGCGGCAGAGATTGCCCGAAAGGCCGCGGCGGATCTCCGCATCGGTCAGCGGGCGGCGATCTGTCTTGTCGAGTAAAGCCGCGCTCGCCATCACGAGCCCTGGGGTGCAAAAACCGCACTGCACAGCCCCCTCGTCGATGAAGGCCTGCTGCACATCGGAGAGCTGGTTGCCTTGCCGCTCCCCCTCCACGGTACGAATGGACTTGCCATCGGCCCATACCGCGAGATAGAGGCAGCTGTCGATGGCGATACCATCCACCCGCACGGTACAGGCGCCGCACTCGCCGACGCTGCACCCCTCTTTCACACTGATCAGCCCCTGCCCGCGCAGGAAGTAGAGCAGCGACATGGTGGGCGACACCGCATAGGAGTAAGGCTTGCCGTTGATCTCGCACTGGATCGCAACAGTGGGACAGGTTTGCGGTTGCATCATAGGATCTTGCCTCCGGCACGTTCGACAGCGCAGGCGACCACCCGCTGCGCCAGGGTTTTGATAAGGTGCAGGCGAAACTCTTTTTCCGCCCGCCAGGAGGAGCGCGGCGCCACATCGGCCACCACCGCCTCGGCAATGGCCACCAGCGTCGCCCGGGTTAGCGGTTGCCCCTCGGCTGCCGCCTCTGCGTGAGGAGTGCGCACCGGTGTCGGCGCCGCCACCCCGTAGGCCAGCCGCAGGCGCTTGAAGTGGCCATTTTCAATCTGGCAGTAGGCGGCGCAGCCGATGGTGGCGATATCCATGGCCCCCCGCATGGCGTATTTGAAGTAGTGGGAGCCCACATGAGGATGGGGATCCGGGGCAAAATGAAACGCCACCAGAATGTCCGCCGGTTGCAGTGCCACCTTGCCGGGGCCGGTGTGAAAACCGGCGATGGGGATGCGGCGCGTGCCGCCCGGGCCAGCGATTTCCAGTTCGGCTTCCAGCGCGACCGTGGGCGCTGCCGAGTCGGCACTGGTGGCGCCGTTGCAAATGTTGCCGCCATAGGTGGCGACGTTGCGGATCTGCGGACCCGCGATGGTGGCGGCCGCTTCCGCCAGCATCGGCAGGCGGCGCTGCACCAGCGCGTTTTCGATGATCTCGGTAAAGGTGGTGCCAGAGCCGATGCGGATCGATCCATCAGCCAGCTCGCTCACCCCTTTGAGTTCCGGCAAGTCGTGAATATCGACGATATGGCGATAGGCAGGGTTGAGATGATGAAGCTGGATCATCACATCGGTGCCACCGGCCAGCAGGCGCGCCTCGGGGTCGGCCAGGCGCAGGGCGAGCGCCTCGGCCACACTGTGCGCCTTGTAGTAACGGGCAATATCAAACATGGTGTTGCTCCTCCCCTGAACCCTCGGTGATCAAACCCGCCGCGACAAACTCCCGAAACAGGGTCTTGGGGGTGATGGGCAGCTCATTGATGGCGACGCCGGTCGCCATGCGAATGGCGTTACGAATGGCCGGCCCCGGCGAGATGATGGGCGGTTCTCCCAAAGATTTGTGGCCATAGACCGACTGGGGCTCATAGGTCTGCACGAAGTCGCATTCGAGCTCTGGCAAATCCAGCATGGTGGGGAACTTGTAGTCGAGCAGGTTGGGATTACGCACCACGCCGGTTTTGGCGTCGATGATCATCTCCTCAAACAGCGACCAGCCAATCCCCATCCCCATGCCGCCATGCACCTGCCCCTCCGCCAACTGTGGATTGAGGATCTTGCCGGCATCATGCAGGTTGATGATGCGATTGATGGTCACCTTGCAGAGATCGATATCGACGCTGAGATCGACAAAGGTACAGCCGAAACTGGGCGGGTTGGTGGTGGTCTTGTGGGAGACCTCGGCGGTGATCTGACCGCCGATGGTGAGGTGGTAGTAGGCGTTGACCGACACCTCGGCGACGCTGATCAGCACCTTGTCCGGCGCACCGGCCAGCACCACGTAACCGTCGATCAGGGCCAGCGACCCCACATCCTGATGGCAGAGCTGGGCCGCCAACGACAGAATGCGCGCCCGCAGTTGCAACGCAGCCTGATGGATGGCGGGGGCCGCCACATAACTCTGACGCGAGGCGAATGAGCCCGGATCGTAGGCGGTGATGTCGGTATCCTGAGTCGAGATGACCCGGATTTGCTCAAACGGAATGCCCAAGGTCTGGGCCGCCATCTGGGCAAAGACGGTATCCGACCCCTGCCCTATCTCGGTGGCACCGATCTGCAGATTGACGGTGCCATCCTGATTGAGCAGCATGCGGGCGCCGGCAATTTCGACCCCCACCGGATAGGTGTTGGAGCCGTAGCTGAAACAGGCCACCCCGATGCCGCGCCGCACCCGGCTCGCGGGATCCTGCCCCAGACACTCGGCCTTGAGCCGATCCCACTCAAACATCTCGCGACCACGCAGCAGGCAGTCTGGCAACCCGGCGCTGTAGATGGTCTTCTGGTTGACCTGATTGACATCCCCTTCCCGCGCCACGTTGGCGATACGCACGTCGAGCGGGTCGAGCCCCAACTCGACGCAAGCGTCATCGAGCATGCATTCGAGGGCAAAAATCACCTGGGGCGCGCCGTAACCGCGCATGGCTCCGGCGGTGGGCAGGTTGCTGTAGAAGGTCGTGGCGTCATAACCAAAAGCGCTGCGCGGATAGAGGTAGCTGATCTTGTTGCCACCGGCGCTGGCGATGGAGTGGCCGTGGGAGGCATAGCCGCCGGTGTTGGAGAGCACATCGAGCTGATAACCCTTGAGGGTGCCGTCGCGGTTGAGGCCAATCTTGCCGTCGATGGCAAAGCCGTGGCGGGTGCGGGAGGCGAAGAAGCACTCCTCACGACTGAGCGTTACCTTGACCGGTACGCCGCCGAGCTTATAGCTCAAAAACGCCGCCATCGGCTCTTCCAGCACATCCTGCTTGTTGCCAAAACCGCCGCCCATATAGGGCTTGATCACCCGCACGCTGGACCAGGGCAGGCCGAGGGATTTGGCGACCCGGCTGCGCACTATCTGGGGGATCTGGGTGCTGCTGACCACTATGATGTGGTCCGGCTGATCCATGTAGGCGTAGCAGGTCACCGTCTCCAGATGGCAGTGCTGCACCACAGGGGTCTGGTAATGCGCCTGAAACTGCAGATCGGCGGCGGCGATGGCCTGCTCCGGGTCATTGGCACGAAGCTGGCTTTGGCGTAGCAGATTGCCGCTCGGGTGGATGGGATAGGCACCGTCGGCCAGCGCACTTTCGGCATCCGTCATCACCGGCAGCGGCTCGTAGCTCACCTTGACCAGCGAGGCCGCTTTTTCGGCGACCAGCGGATCACGAGCTACGACGATGGCAACCCCATCGCCGAAGTGGCGCACATGGTCGGTGAGCAGGCGGCGGTCTTTCACATCCCGTTTGGTCTCATCAAGGGACCAGGCGTGACCGGCGGTGCGAAAGCAGGTGGTGGGCACATCTTCATGGGTAAACACGGCTTCAACCCCGTGCAGGGCCAGCGCCTCGGTGGCGTCGATGGCGAGCACCTTGCCGTGGGCGATGTTGCTGCGCACATACTTGGCGTGGCGCATCCCGAGCATGATGTTGTCATCGGTATAGCGGGCGCTGCCGGTCACCTTGGCCTCGGCATCCACCCGCTTGAACGGTAATCCTATGGACATATGCAAGTCCTTTTTCGAAGGGAAAAATCTGGAACCGGCATAAAAAACAGCAAGATATGCGCCTGTTTCCAGCAATCGTCAGGACAATGGGGAGAAGTGTGAAGGGGATCCCGTCTCGCCCCCCGTTCCTGGTCTGCAGTGGCGAACCGTTGGCAAACAGCGGCAAATTTGCGGTGAAAAAAACGGCAGCACGGGGACAGCAAGGGCGAGACCCTATCAATCTGGTAGGGGGATTTATCAAAATGGTATAGCAATGGCACCACTCCACTGCAGAAGCGGCTGAGGCAAGATAGCCAACGCGGGCGGGCTGAGCGCCGCAGGCATAAAAATGGGGCCGCCAGCGCGGCCCCAAACGGGGGGGTATCCCTAAATAGCCCAGCCCCCGGCATAGAAAAGCACCAGCATCAGGGCGATGATGACGGTCCCTATATTGAGCTTGTGCCACTCCTTGGAGCAGATGCGGCCAATCACCAGCGAACTGAAGCCCAGCATAATGCCGGTGACGATATTGCAGGTGAGCACGATAAAGACGGCGCACATCAGACCGGACATAGCCCCGACAAAGTCATCGAAATCGAGCTTGGTGACATTGCTCAGCATCAACAGCCCCACATACATCAGGGCTGGCGCGGTGGCATAGGCCGGCACCAGATAGGAGAGCGGCGAGAGGAACAGCATCAACAGGAACAGGCCGCCCACCACGGTGGCGGTCAGGCCGGTTTTGCCCCCCGCCGCCGTGCCCGCCGCCGATTCGATATAGACGGCAGCAGGCGCCGCCCCCACCAGACTGGAGAAGATGCTGCTGACCGAGTCGGCACTCAGCGCCTTGCCGCTGTTGATGATGTGCCCATCTTTATCCAGCAGGTTGGCCTGCCCCGCCACCGCCCGGATGGTGCCGGTGGCATCAAACACCGCCGTCATCACCAGCGCCAGCACGCTTGGCAGTACCAGCGGCGAGAGGGCCCCCATGATATCCAGACTGAAGATCAGGGACTTGCCCTGCTCATCCGAAAGGCTCGGCAGGGCGAACAGCCCCTGATACTTCACCGCCGGATCGAAGATCAGGCCAAAGATGGAGATGGCGATGATCACCAGCAGGATCCCCCCCGGTACTTTCAACTTCTCCAGCCCGAAGATCACCGCCAGGCCAATCAGGGACATGATGACCGGCATGGAGGTAAAAGCTCCCAGCGCCACCGGCAACCCCTCCAGCGGGTTCTTGATCACCAGCCCCACCCCGTTGGCGGCGATGAGCAGCAGGAAGAGACCGATACCGATGCCGGTGCCGTGGGCAATCCCCATCGGCAGGTTGTCGAGGATCCAGCTACGCACCCCGGTCACCGAGATGGCGGTAAAGATCACCCCCATCAGGAAGACGGCGCCGAGGGCCACTGGAATGGGGATCTGCTGCCCCAGCACCAGACTGAAGGCGGTAAAGGCGGTCAGCGAGATGGCGCAACCGATGGCCATTGGCAACTTGGCCCAGAGCCCCATCAAGAGCGAACCAAAACCTGCCACCAGACAGGTGGCGACAAACACCGCGCCGGGGGGAAAACCCGCCTTGCCGAGCATGCTCGGCACCACGATCACCGAGTAGACCATGGCAAGGAAGGTGGTGAGCCCCGCCAGTACCTCCTGCCTGACGTTGCTGCCCCGCTCGCTGATCATAAAGTAGCGATCAAGAGCCGTGATTGGCTGTTGCTTTAGTGCGCTCTTGCCGGCGTCATCATTGGCCAGCTGTTCCACGCTGTTTGTCCTGCTGTTTGCTTGGGTCATACCCAACTCCTTCACTCGCGCCTGAATATTCCATGACGAAATGGCGACAGGATCTGCGGGTCTGCCGAGCGCCAGTCTGGTGAAAAACAGGCGATGGCGGCAGAGAGTGCGACAGACAGACCAGGGCAGGCAGCCTTGACTCAAACGTTTGCCTTGCTGGTCAAAAAACCGGCCATTTCAGGTTCTATTGCGGGGATATCCCCTGTCGTGCGGCAAGACTGGCACCCCTATGGGCACGCCAGCCGCCGTATGCTTTGGGGCTGCGCCGCGGCAGCCCCTCCATCCCCTACCCCCGTTCGTGTACCAGTTGGCCATCCACATAGGTGCGGTAGATGGATCTGTCATCCCCCAGGGTCAGCAGCACAAAGAGCTTGTCCCGCAGGGTGGTGGAGTTGTCATAACGCAGCTGCTGCAGCGGGGTGGCGACCGGGTCGAGCACCACGAAATCCGCCTCCTTGCCCAGCGCAAAGCTGCCGATCTTCTCATCCAGCCCCAGCGCATGGGCGCCGCCCAGCGTCGCCAGATAGAAAGCCTGATAGGCCGAGAGCCGCTCCCCTTGCAACTGCATCACCTTGTAGGCCTCGTTGAGGGTCTGCAGCATGTTGAAGGTGGTGCCCGCACCGATGTCGGTGCCCATCCCCACCTTTATCTGCTTGCGCCACGCCTTGTGCAGCTTGAACAGACCACTGCCGAGATAAAGATTCGAGGTGGGGCAAAAGGCGATGGTGGAGCCGGTCTCTTTCAGGCAATCCCACTCCTGCTCTTCCAGATGGACGCAGTGGGCAAAGACGCAGTTGTGGCCGGTCAGCCCGTGCTGGTGATAGACATCGAGATAGCCCTGATGCGCTGGGAACAGGGATTTGACCCAGGCGATCTCCTCCTTGTTCTCGCACAGATGGGTGTGTAGATAGGTGGTGGGAAACTCTTCGCGCAGTCGCCGCGCCATCGTCAGCTGCTCGGGTGTCGAGGTGGGTGCAAATCGTGGTGTGATGGCATAGAGCAGGCGACCGTTGCCGTGCCAGCGCTCGATAAGCTGCTTGCTCTGCTCATAACTGCTCTGCGCGGTATCCAGCAGATAATCGGGGGCGTTGCGATCCATCATCACCTTACCGGCGATCATCCGCATATTGATGCGGCTGGCCGCCTCGAACAGGGCATCCACCGACTCGGGGTGGACGGTGCCGAACACCAGCGCCGTGGTGGTGCCGTTGCGCAGCAGCTGCTTGATGAAGAAGGTGGACATCTCGCGGGCATACTCGAGATCGTTGTAGCGCCGCTCGGCCGGGAAGGTGTGACTGTTGAGCCACTCCAGCAGCTGCTCACCATAGGCCCCCACCATCTCGCTCTGGGGATAGTGAATGTGGGTATCGACAAAGCCCGGCACTATCATCTTGCCGCGGTAATCCCGCACCCGCACCTCGGCCGGAATGCGATCTTTCCCCTGCTCCCACTCACCAAACCAGTCGATACAGCCGTTGCGAATGATCAGCAGGCCATCCTCGACCAGACGGGCGTTGGCCTCAATCTCCTCGGGCTGATCCACCACCCGGGTGATATCGAAGAAGCTGCCGCGCACCGCTTTGACAGAGTTGTCGTTTTTCATAACTGTTTCCCTGTTTTTCTTGTTCTGTTGACGTTTTTTGCCGGTTTAACCGTCAGATCCGTTCGATTTGAGGCGCCACCGCTCGCGCGGGCACTTCGTCTGATGAACCCTCACCCTTGCTGGCCGATGGCTGGCCCGCGCTGCGGGCGGTAAAGATCACATCCGGTTTGTCGCTCAGCTGGATCACCTCCACCGCCTCGGCATCCTTGGCGGCCGCCTTGCGCTTGCGGCTTTGCGGTAACACCAGATTCATGATGATGGCGGTGATCCCCCCGGCGCAGATAGGGTTCTCCACCAGCATGTAGATCCCGGCTGGCAGCACCTTGAAGACGTTCGGGTCGTAGGAGACGCCAAGCCCAAGGCCCAGCGAGGTAGCGACAATCAGAGTCTCCCGCCGATCGAAACCGTGGCTGATGATGATGCGACCACCGGCGATGGCGATCATCGAGAACATGATGACCATGGCGCCCCCCATCACAGGTGACGGTATGGTGGTAAAGAAGCGTCCCACAACAGGGAAGAGCCCCAGCAGCACCAGAATGACGGCAATAAACTTGCCCACATGGCGTGAGGCCACCCCGGTCATCTGGATGACGCCGTTGTTCTGGGCGAAGGTGGTGAGCGGCAAAGAGCCGAGGGCCGAGGCGATCACCGAGACCAACCCATCAGCCAGCACGCCGCCGGAGAGCCGTTTTTGAAACTCGGGGCCCTGGATCTCCCGCCGGGAGACCATGGCGGTGGCGGTAATGTCCCCCACCGCCTCCAGCACGCTCAACAGATAGATGGTACCGGCCAGCAGAAAGGCATGAAAATCGAAGGAGAAACCGTACTTGAACGGGATAGGCACAGTGATAAGCGGCAGGTTCTCAAGGGCGGAGAAATCCACCATGCCGAGCATCAGGGCCACCACATAACCCACCATCAGACCGATGGCGATGCCGCTCATGCGCAGCAGCGGGCTCCTGCTGCAGTTGAAGGCGACGATGACGCAGAGTACCAAGAGCCCCAGCCCTATGTTCTCGTATTTGCCGAAGGTGCCGCTGCTCATAGCGGAAAAGCCGCCGCCAAAATCGATAATGCCCACCTTGATAAGGCTCAGGCCGATCATCAACACCACCACACCGCTCACGGTCGGGGTGATCACCCGCTTGAGGTAGGGCAGCACGAAGGAGGAACCCACCACCAGAAAAGCCCCGACGAAGGAAACGCCCAGCAGGGTCGAGACGATCAGCTCCTCGTGCAGGCCATCTTTTTTCATGGCACCGCCAAGGGCGATCATCACGGTGACGAAGGAGAAGTTGACCGACTGGATAGAGAGCAGGCCCGATCCTATGGGGCCATAGCGGTTCACCTGCAGCCAGGTGCCGATACCGGAGGCGATCATCGCCATGGAGACCAGATAGGCAGTGGTCTCGGTTGATAGCCCCAGCGCGCCGCCGACGATCAGCGCCGGGGTCACCATGGGCACAAAAATGGCCAGTAGATGGGTCACTGCGCCCATCAGGGTTTGATAAAACGGGGGTTTGTCTTCCAGCTCGTAAATAAGATCAGAGTGCTTGCGTGTTGTTTTAGACATCGTGTTTGTCCCATCACACAGAATGGAGGCGGAGTACTCATTCCGCCGTCAGGCGATGGGGGCGAGCGTTCACCCGCCCCTCACCTTTTCTTTTGTTATGCCGACACTTTTTGCTCCAGCTTGCCCAGTTCGCGCAGGATCTGCTCCGGCGTGAAGTGCCACTTGCGCAGCCAGACACCGCAGGCGTCGTGGATGGCAGTGGCGATGGCAGGTGCCGCACCGTTCACCCCGATCTCCGAGATGGACTTGGCGCCGTAGGG
Organism: Aeromonas sobria; assembly: GCF_006243315.1. Taxonomy (GTDB): domain Bacteria; phylum Pseudomonadota; class Gammaproteobacteria; order Enterobacterales; family Aeromonadaceae; genus Aeromonas; species Aeromonas sobria_A. The sequence continues at coordinate 137,769 of NZ_NKWE01000017.1, read as the reverse complement.
GCCGACCTTGTCGTCACTCGGTACCAGGAAGGCCCGGAAGTCGCGGGGAATATCGCCAATCTTGGGCGCACCATAGCTCTTCAGATCCCGGGTGAGCGGGATGCCCTTGCTGTCGTAGCAGATCTCCTCGGTCATGGTGTGGCCGATGGCCCGCATGGTCGCCCCGTAGATCTGGCCGAGGGCCAGCTCCGGGTTGATGGGGGTGCCGCAGTCGAGCAGGGCGTAGAACTTGTCGAGGCGGATCTGGCCAGTTCTGACGTTGACCGCCACCTCGGCGAAGTTGGCGCCATACGGGAAGGCAAGCTCCGAGGTGATGTAGCTGGCGGTGCCCACCAGAATGCCAAAACCGGTGCCGGTCTCTGATTTGTGGGCAATCTTGGCAAGAGAGACCTCCCCCAGCTTGCCGCGCACTATGCCCGGGTGAACCAACTCTACATCTTCGACCGGCTCGCCCAGCATGGCGGCACCGTGGAACAGGATCTTCGCCTTGAGGTTCTCGGCCGCCATCTTGGCCGCATTACCGGAGAAGCAGGTACCAGACGAGGCGTAGGCCCCCTTGTCGAACAGGGCGTGATCGGTATCGCCAGAGATCACATGCACATCGCTGAGCGGGCAACCGAGCACCTCGGCGGTCAACTTGGCCACCACGGTATCCAGACCGGTGCCGATATCGGCACCACCGGAGTGGACGATCAAGGTGCCATCCGATTCTAGCTTGACCATGCAGTTGGCCTGATCGATATCGGGGATCCCCGATTTTTGCATGATGATGGCGATGCCACGACCGATGCGCCAATCCCCGTCAGCGGGTTTGGGGCTGTCCCAGGCAATCAGCTCGCGACCCTGCTTGAGGATGGGTTCGAGGGCGCAGCTGGCGGCGTGGGGCACAGAAGTCGGCATCTTGCCCTCACCGATGGCGCCCAGCACCTTGAGGATGTCCCCTTCGTGCACCCGGTTGTGCTCCACCATGTCGAGTTGGTCGATCCCCAGTTTCTCGGCCAGTTCGGCGATGGCCATGGTCAGGGCGAAGTTACCCTTGGGCGCGCCATAACCCTGATAGGCGCCGGTCGGGCAGATGTTGCTGTAGTAGGTGTTGACGGTAAAGCGCACGTTGTCGCACGGATAGAGCGGCAGGGAGAGCGCCGGGCCGTTGCTCGGCACCGTCAATGAGTGGTTGCCGTAAGGGCCAGTGTTGGCACGAAAATCCATCTCGATGGCGGTAATGGTGCCATCTTTTTTGGCCCCCACTTTCACCTTCACCTTGGCCACGTGGCGGGAGGTGTTGCTGATGAACTCCTCTTCACGGGTGTAGCGGAAGGTGACCGGACGGCCGGTGACCTTGGTCGCCCAGGCGCACACCTCTTCCAGCAAGATATCCTGCTTGGAGCCAAAGCCGCCCCCTACCCGCTCCTTGATCACATGCACCTGATGTTGCTTGAGGCCGACGATGCGCGCCACCTGACGGCGCACGTGCCACGGCACCTGAGTGGAGGCGTGAATGACCAGACGATCCCCATCCATGTAGGTGAAGCAGATGTGCGGCTCGGTCGGGCACTGCTGGGCCTGGGTCGATTCGTAGGTACGCTCGACAATCTCGTCTGCCTCGGCAAAGCCTGTTGCCACGTCACCGATCTGACCATGGACGCTGGCGGCGATGTTCTCGTGCGGGCGGGAGCCGATGGGGAAGTTGATGATCATGTGCTCGTCGCCACGGCGCACCGAGCAGGCGTTCTGCTGCTCGAGATCCGCAGGCGCGCCAGCCATGTAGATGATGGGCTCGTCATGCACCAGCGGTGCATTGGGGGCCATCGCCTCGTCGATATTCATGACCGCAGGCAGCACCTGATATTCGACCTCGATGAGTTTAAGGGCCGCCAGCGCCACCGCTTCACTCTCGGCCACCACAGCGGCGACCCGATCACCGACGTGGCGCACCTTGCGGCTGAACATGCGGCGATCGAGCGGTGACGGCTCGGGGGCGCTCTGGCCACCCGGGGTGTAAAACACATCCGGGCAGTTGAGATGGGTGATGACGTGCACCACCCCCGGCAGCGCCTCGGCGCGGCTCACATCGAGTTTGGTGATCACCGCATGGGGATGGGGGCTGCGCAGCATCTTGATGATCAGCGCATCCTCGGTAACCCTGTCCTCCACGTAGCAGGGCTTGGCCTGCACCATCTTGGCGGCGTCCACTTTCGGGCAGCTCTTGCCGATATGGCGCAGATCGTCGCGAAACTCCGGGGCGATCTGGCACAGATAATCCGGGTTCTTCATCCGCGAGCAGGCCAGCTCGATGGCCTGATAGAACTGCTGGTAACCGCCATCGCGGTGAAACAGGCCCGAGAGGGCATCGTCAATTTGATCACGAGTGGGCTCGGGATGGCGATCAAGCAGGTCGGTGACAATCAGCGCGGCGGCCGGATCGTTGTAACCGGACTGCACCACCCCCACATCCACCATCGCCTGCTGCACCAGACTGAGCTGGTTCCAGCTGCCCAGCGACTCGGCGGTGCGCACCTGCGCCCCCTCCAGCTGGGCGGCGATCAGCAGAGAGGCGTTGATCACCTTGCCGTTGAACAGGATGGCATCGGAGCCAGCAAAACCGAAGCCGTCGTCGCTGTTGCGCACCGAGTGCATCCGGCACTGGTTGAACAGCACCCGCTGGGCATTGTCACCAGCCTTGCAGATGACGGTACGCAGGGCACCGTTCAGGGTAAAGTTGAGTTCCATCATGCTTGCACCTCCTGCTGCTGGCAGTCCACCAACAGATCCGCCACCACCACGCCGCTGATATACCGCTTGTAACTTATGCTGCCCGCCAGATCCTCACGGGGCGAAATCAGCTCGCTCACGGCGGCCTCCAGCGCGACATCGTGCAGATCGCGGCGCTCCAGATCCCGCAGCCGCATTGGCTGCGGGGTGACGCCAGCGACGGCCACCCGCATCTCACCAATGCTGTCGAGGGCCACGGCGGCGGTCATCACCGCCAGCCCGTCGGCGTTGCGGCTGATGCGGCGAGTGACGCAGCGCAGTTCAGGCTCCGGCAGCACAATCCCCAGCACCAGGGCATTGCGCTGACCCGCCAGATAGGCGTCGATGGGTTGCAGCAGGTTGTTCTCCAGCACCACTACCGCTTCAAGCACCAGCAGTACCGGCAGCAGCGGGGAGTCCTGCTGCTGGCAGGCAAGTTCGCCGCCAATGGTGGCCTGATTGCGCAAATGGCGGGAGTAGACAAATCCCAGCGCCTCGCACAGGGCGGCCGGGGTGCGGGGATCATCCTTGAGGGTCTGCAGGGTGACGGTGGCGCCGATATGGAGCTGGCCCTGCTGCTGTTCAATCTGGTTCAGTCCCAACTGGTCCAGCGAAATGACCACCTTCTTGTCGGTGCGGGTCGGGGCGGCGTTAAGCTTGCTGCCGCCCCCCATGTAGACGGCGTCGTTGCCGAAGCTGGCCTTGAGTTCCAAAGCCTGACCCAGTTGTTCGGGTCGGAAGAATTGCTCAATCATGTGTCGTCCTTACTCTTGCTGCCCGCCGCCGGGGTGAATCCACAGGGCGGGCAATCCGGTCCAAAACTGTGGAGGGTGGCCTTAGGCCAGCTGATCCATCCGTTGCCACAGGCGGCTCGCCACCTTGCTGGCCTGCTGATAAATGGGCGCGACATCGAACGGGAACTCGCGGTCCTGATAGACCATGCGCCCCTCCACCATCACGCTGTTGACGCTGGCAGATCCCATGCCGAAGGCGAGATGGCCGCCGAGGTTGCGCGGCGCCAGCGGGGTCGGTGAGTCGTAGTCGCAGATGGTGAGGTCGGCCTTGTAGCCTGGCTCCAGGCGGCCAAACTTGGCGCCGAAGTTGCGCTCCAGCAGGGTGTTGCCGTTCCACAGGAAGCGGGCAAAGCTGTCAGGCCACAGGGCGCCACCGGCATCCTTGTGCTTGAAGTAGGCGAACTTGAGCTCTTCGAGCATGTCGGAGCCGATGCCGTCGGTGCCGAGCGCCAGATTGCGGTACTCAGGCAAGTGCATGTTGTAGCCCACGTGGTTGTTCATGTTGGAGCGGGCGTTGTGCACCAGGAAGGCATCGCGGCTGTTGAGCAGCTCGATGTCGGCCGGGCTCAGGTAGATACCATGGGCGACCAGGGATTTGCTGTCGATAAGGCCAAATTCATCCAGCCGGGCGATGGGCTCCTTGCCATAGTGGTGGTGGCCGTGAGCCATGTCGTATCTGTCTTCCGCCACATGGATATGCAGACCGCGACCGGTGACCTGCACCGCTTCGCGCAGCATGGCCAGCCCTTCGTCGGGCACGGTGAAGGGGGCGTGGGCGCCGATATGGGCCTCCACCAGATAGGGTTCGCTCCCCTTGGCCTTGGCGGCATCGATCTGTTGGGCGAACAGGATGTTCTCCTCCACCCCGGCCTGCAGCTCGGCGAGGCCGCCGTTGCGATCCGTGGTCTCGAAGCAGGTCATGCCGCGCAGACCCGCCTCCACAAACCCTTTGCGCAGCACATTCAGCGAGCCCTTGATGAAGTTGGGCGAGGCGTGGTGGTCGATCACCGCGCTGCAGCCGCTCTTGATCGCCTCCAGCGAGCAGATGAGACCGCTGTAGTAGAGGGACTCCTCATCGAGCGCCCGATCGAGCCGCCACCAGAGGTTTTTCAGGGTGGAGATAAAGTCCGGGCAGGGGGCGATGTTGGCCATGATCCCCCGCGACAGGCCGGAGTAGAAGTGGTTGTGGGCACAGACGATGCCCGGCATCACCAGCTTGCCACCCATCTCCCGATAGTTGGCATCCGGGTAGAGGGCCCGCAGATTGGGCCCCACCGCTTTAATAAGCGTCCCTTCGATGGCGATATCCACCCCTTCCAGTACCCGGGTCGGCTCCAGCTGGACGGCGGTGACGTTTTTCAGAATAAACATGGTGTGCTCCTTCGCTTATTCGTTATTCGCTCAGGCCTCAACGGCCCCCAGCAGGTAGTGGTGATGGGCGTGGACATGGCTGATGATGCGGCACATGTCGCCGAGGGCTGCTGGCGCATCCTTGATCCGGCTCTGGGCGTCTATGGTCAGGCGATAGGTCTCGCCATCCTGACGCACCTGCAGCTCACCACACCCTTCGCCGGTTTGGGCCAGATAGAAACCGGGGTTGCGGCTGTTGTCGAAGTCCTCTGGCAGGCTGAAGATGGTGACCTTGTCCTGATAGGGCTTGCCCTGCCACGGGCAGAACTGGGCGCAATTGCCGCACTCGTTGCAGTAGGCATCCAGGTGCAATGTCTGGAACTGGTCCTTGAAGCCCGGCACCGCGATAGCGACGTTGGCCCGGTTGGGGCAGACATCCACGCACTTGCTGCAGAGGTAGTTGCACTCGAGGCAACGGTGCGCCTCTTGCGCCACAAAGGCCTCCCGCTCGCTCTTGTCGACCAGGGTGACGGCGATGCTCCCCTTGCGACGATAGATCTCATCCTTGCCCGACGGCTGGATTGATACCTCGGCCTGGCCGCCAGCGATATGCTCGCGGGAGAGCACCAGATCCGCGGCGCGGCGGGCACCCCCGATGGCACCGACGATGGAGGACGGGCCGCTCTGCACGTCACCAATCAGGAAGACGTTGCGACGGCTGGTTTCACCGCTCTGGCTATCCACCTCGGGCCAGCCATCACTACCCAGGGGAATGCCCATGGCTTTCAATACTTCGCAATCTGGCTGCTCGCCGATGGCGGTGATCAGCGCATCCATCTGCATCACTTCGGTCTGCTCGGTGGGCACAGGACGGCGGCGGCCCTGCTCGTCAGGTTCCCCCAGCGCCATCATCCGCACGACAAGCTTGCCATCTTTGTCAAAGCGCTCCGGATTGGTGAGGAAGCAAAAACGCACCCCATCTTCCACCGCTTCCAGATACTCCTCACGGTAAGCAGGCATCTCTTTTTCGCTGCGACGGTAGATCACGGTCACATCGCTCACCCCCGGCACCTTGAGGGCGGCGCGGGCGCAATCCATGGCGGTGTTGCCGGCGCCGATCACCGCCACATGGCGGCCCAGCGGCAGCGGTTTGCCCTGATTGAAGCTGCGCAGGAAGTTGAAGGACTTGTAGACCCGATCATGACCCCCTTCGAGACGCATGCCGCCATTCTTGTCGGCACCGATGCCGACGAAGACATAGGTAAAGCCCTGGGCATGCAGTTTGTCGACGGTGAGCGCCGGATCGCAACCAAACTCGAACTTGACCCCGTGAGCAGCGACAAAGTCGATGTCGTGCTGGATAAGCTCCGCCGGGATGCGGAACTCGGGGATGATGTGTTTAACCACGCCACCGGCATCCGCTTCACGCTCGAACACGGTGACCGGATGACCGGCGCGGGCCAGGAAGTAACCGGCGGAGAGACCGGCCGGGCCTGCACCAATCACCGCAACCGGGTGCTTGTCACCGCTGCCTGCCGGTTTGTGCCAGCGCGCCTTGTACCCTTCCCAGCCGCGCTCGAGCGCGACCTTCTTGAGCTCGCGGATATTGAGCGGGCTGTCGTAATCCAGACGGGTGCAGTTGTACTGGCACTGGTGATCGCAAATATGGCCGGTGATGGCGGGCAAGGCGTTGCGCTGATAGATGAGTTCCAGCGCAGCCACATACTCCCCCTCGCCCATCAGGCGAATGTACTCGGGGATATCCTGATGCACGGCGCACGCGGTCACACACGGCGCGACGTAGCAGTCGGTCAGCGGCAGACCGCCGCCCACTTCGATACGATCGTCGGACTTCCACTCCTTCTGGGTGTAATCCATGGTGAGCGCCTTGGCGGCCAGCGCCTCCAGCTTGGCCACATCCACCTGACTCATGCCCCAGCTGCCCGACGAGTCGATCTCTTTGAGGCACTCAATCTGGCGCAGGTAGCCACCCGGCTTGAGCAGGTCGGTGGCCATGGTGATGGGGCGAATGCCGGTCTCGAAGATCTCCGCGATATTAAACTTGCTGGCGCCGCCCGAGTAGGAGATGGGCAGCTTGCCATCGAAGGCTCGGGAGAGTACGGCCGCTACGTTGATGGAGAGCGGGAACAGCGCACGGCCAGACATGTACATCTCATCGCCGGGCAGCGCCCCTTTACGGTTGATGGTGCCGAGGGTGTTGGTGAGTTTGACCCCGAAGGTGAGCCCCTTCTCGACCCCCAGTGCAATCAAGCGGGCCAACATGGCCTTGGCCTGATCCAGCTTGAGGTCATGATCGAACGACTCTTCGCTCAGACCAATGTAATCAAAGCCGCAGGTGTCGAGGATCTCGCGCACCCGCGGGTAGCCCAGCAGGGTCGGGTTGAGTTTGACGAAGGTGTTGAGCCCCTTCTCTTCCAGCATGTAGCGGCAGATGGCCTCAATCTCGTTGGGCGGGCAGCCGTGCATGGTGGAGAGGGTGAGGCCGTGCACCATATCGGCTGGAATGCGATCCGCCAGTTGTTGCAGACGATCGCGGCGGGCACCCAATCCCAGATCGGCGATAAACTGCTCGTCGGCCACCAGTTCGCGCACCACTTGCTGATACTCGGCAAATTTCGGGCTGGTGCTGGCATCCTTCAGGCTGTGGATGAACTGCTGCATCGGCGGCTGTTTGATGCCGTCGAGGTTGTACCCCACGCTCATGTTGAAGATGAAGGACTTGGCCTCTCCATCAAGACGCGGGTCAAACACCTCCTCCAGCAGATAGAGGGCAAACCAGGCTTTCAGGTACTCGTCGAACGCCTTGGGTAGGGTGAACTCGGTGGACCACTCGGTGTTGAAGCACTCATCCTCGGCATCAATGCAGGGCTTTGCCAGTTCGAGACGGTCCAGGATCTGCACCGTCTTGAGCTCGATAAAGCGCCCGCCGGTCAGCCAGGAGGTGACGATATTCTGGGCCAGCTGAGTATGGGGGCCAGCCGCCGGACCTATGGGGGTTTCGCAGGTTTCACCGAACACCTTGATCTTGCGCTCGTCCTGCTTGCGATAAAATTGCGCGGCGGGAATACCGAAAATACTCTGACTCTCTTTATATTCCGCGAAAATACGGGTCAGAAGGTTCTTGAACGGAACGGGTCGCATAATATCGCCCATGGCAATCTCCTTGCAGCTGTTCTGCCCATTGGCAGCATGAATAAATGGGGTATCCCGCACGGGCTTTACCCCTTGGCAAGGAGAGGAGCAACTATCAGGCCACACCAGTTATAAACCTATTTTTTAGGGTAAAAGCGTGAGGCAGCTCCAATTAATGAGGGGGATTTGTGACGCCACCATTATGGGTGTTGCGAGTAGTTATCAATCACTCTGGAATTTACTTGATGAGTGGATTAAAAAGAGCTCACCCTATCAACTCAAACGCGAGAAATATCACTTTGATACGCCATTTATCTCCCCGTTATGTTTTTAAAACAGGTTATTTCGCGCGCTCGCGCTCATTTTCCAGTACGCCGCCCAGCAGCGCCTGATAGCGCTGCGGGGTATCCACATCAAACAGAATGGCGGGGCTGTCGACCGGCACCAGACGGTGGGGATGCCGTTGCAACCAGCGCCGTACCGACGGCTGCACTGGGGCTGCAGCCAGCTCGCGGGCAAGGGATTTTGGCAGCAACACCGGGTGGCCCGCCTCCCCCTGAAAGGTGGGAAAGAGCGCCTCATGGCCCCGTGCCAGCCATAACTGTTGATAGACATCGCGCGGGATACAGGGGAGATCCCCGTGGCTGATAAAGAGGTAGTCTGCATCACTGGCCGCCAGAGCGCAGCGGATGGAGCTGCCCAGCCCCTGCTGATAGTCGGGGTTGTGGACGACAACAATATCCGGCCGCGCAAGGTAGCGCGCTTGAAGCTCCTCGCCACGATGGCCCACCACCAGAATAACCCGCTGACAAAAGGCCAGGGCATTTTTGAGACTTGCATCAAGCATTGTCCCCTGGCAATAAGGTAGCATCATTTTCCAGGTACCCATTCGGGAAGATAAACCCGCCGCCGTTATTATACAGTCACACTGCACTTGTTCCTGGCAACGTTGTTTTCCACTCCCTTCGATATTTATTTCGGTCGTCATTATGTCGCTACCACACGCTGTTGCTGTCGCATTTCCAGATATAGAACTGCTATTAAACCCGCTCACCAAAAATATTGATAGCCATACCACCTTAATTAGCCTTTGCGGCGCCGGGGGCAAAACCAGCACCCTGTTCTGGCTGGCGGAATACTTTTATAAACAGGGTAAGAGGGTGCTAATTACCACCACCACCCGGATGTTTCTGCCTGCCCCGTCACACTATCGGGAATTGATCCTGGAAACGGATCCCATCCGCCAGCTGACCCGCTGTCAGCAACTGCCCGATGAACCGACCCTGGTCGCCCTGTTCAGCCATATCGATCAGGCCAGCGGCAAGGTGGCGGGCCCCACACCCCAGCAGATCGATCTCATCAAGGGGCAGCAGCGCTTCGATCTCATCCTGGTCGAAGCGGATGGCGCCAATCACAAGTTATTGAAAGTGCCCGCTTTGCACGAACCTTGCATTCCCCAGAGCAGTGATTGGGTGATCGCCCTGACGGGTGGCGCCGTGGTGGGGGCCAAGGCCGACCCGCAACAGATCCACCGCTGGGCCGAGCTTCAGGCCCTGTGCGGGATAGAGGCCGGTGGCCCCCTCGACTGGGCGCTGTTTCACCAGCTGCTCGCCCACCCGCAGGGGGTGTTCAAGGGCACCCCGGCCAGGGCGCGCCGGATCTGGTTTATCAATGGCGATTATCAAAATGAGGCGTCATGGCAACCGCACTTGATAAAGCTGCTGGCCCGCCATCCCGAGCTCCACGCCATCTGGCAGGGGGCGGTTCGCGAGCCACAGCCCATTCGCCACGCACTCGGCTACTTCGCCCAGGATGAGGCACAGCCGCCTCGCCCATGATGGTTTAAGGATAAGAAGAGGTACCTTATGAATCTTTTTTCACACGCAGCCCGACTGGAACAAGCTAACACCCCGTTCGCCATTGCCCAGATCATCGAGAGCCGTGGCTCTACGCCCCGCCATCAAGCCCAGATGCTGGTGATGGCCGATGGCCAGATCCTCGGCACCATAGGCGGCGGCATGATAGAGCGGCTGGTGATCGAAGAGGCGGTGGCAGCCATTGCCGAGCGCAAGCCGCGCATCTTCCACGGCCGGATGGCCCGCAACGGCGAGCATGCGGTGGGGTCGGATTGCGGTGGCGCCATGTCGGTCTATATCGATGTCTACGGCCTGCGCCCCCGTCTGGTACTGATCGGCGCCGGTCACGTCAACCGGGCGCTGGCCCATGCCGCCGCGCCGCTCGGCTTTGATATCCATGTGGGCGACTGCTTTGAAGGGAGCCTCAACCCCGATCACTTTCCCGCCGGTACTCATCTCAAGCAGGCCGATACCATCAGCGCGGTGATCGAGGCGCTGGCCATCGAGCCCGCCAACTTCGTCATCATCGCCACCAACCATCAGGACAAGGAGGCGCTGGATCGACTGATCAGCCGTCCCCTCGCCTATCTGGGGCTGCTCGCCAGCAAGCGCAAGGTGCAGACCTTCACCCAGGCCCTGCGCCAGCAAGGGGTGAGTCAGCAGCAACTGCAGCGCTTGCACGCCCCTATCGGCTACAACATAGGTGCCGAAACCCCCGAGGAGATCGCCATCAGCATCCTCGCCGAGCTGCTCCAGGTGAAAAACGGCAAGGCAGGTGGCCTGATGCAGGATGATGTGCGCCTCAAGCGGGATCAACTGGTGGTGATGCGCGGCTCCGGCGATATCGCCACCGGGGTGGCGCTGCGGCTGCACAATGCCGGTTTCAAGGTGGTGATGCTGGATCTCGACAAACCCACGGTGATCCGCCGCACCGTCGCCTTCGCCCAAGGGATGTTTGACGGCGAAACCAGCGTCGAGGGAGTGCGCGCCAAGCGGGTCGAGAGTATCGAGCAGGCGTTCGAGCAGCTGGATCGGGGCATTATCCCGCTGCTGGTTGACCCCGACTGCGCAACCCTGAGTGAGCTCAAGCCCCGCTATCTGGTGGATGCCATCCTGGCCAAGCAGAACCTCGGCACTCACAAGGAGATGGCCCCCATCACGGTGGCCCTCGGCCCGGGCTTTGAAGCGGGGCGCGACTGCGATGCAGTGATCGAGACCAACCGCGGCCACCATCTGGGGCGGGTCATCTATCAGGGCCCCGCCCAGCCCAATACCGGCATTCCCGGGGTGATTGAGGGACACTCCGCCCGTCGGGTGGTGCGCGCCCCCGCCCCCGGGGTGATGAAGAGCCTGATCAAGCTCGGCGATCTGGTGCAGGAGGGGGATGTGATTGCCCATGTGGGGGATACCCCCATTATCGCGCCGCTCTCGGGCATGGTGCGGGGGTTGCTGAGCGATGGTATCGAGGTGCCGGTAGGCTTCAAGATTGGCGATATCGACCCCCGCGGCGAGCGCGCCGATGCGACTACTGTCTCTGACAAGGCCCGCGCTATTGGCGGCGCCGTGCTCGAAGCCATGATGCATTTGGCCAAGCGCAGATAAGGGCCGACTCACAACCTGTCGGCAAGGCCCGCGTTATCTACTGGCGGCGCCGTGCTGGAAGCCATGATGCACTTGGCCAAGCGCAGATAAGGAATGAGCAACGCGTCGCTGACTCGCAACCCGCCACACAAAGGAAAGCCCCACCGTCAAGGTGGGGCTTTTTTGGTCGGTCGCGTTACTGCGCTCAAACATGTATCACGGCGTGACCCGCTGCAAACGCCAGGCACGAAACGCCAGCACCGCCAGGGTAATCGCCGTCAGGGGTAACACGAAGCCGATAAGCGCCGCACTGAACTGGCTTTGCAGCGGACTGGATGTGGCGTGCAGGATAAGCCAGGTGGTGTAGCCGATGTAAAAGGCCAGAAACAGCGCCCCTTCCCAGCGGGCGATGGTGTAACCGGTAAAGAAGATGGGCAGGCAGGCGATCGCCACCGCAATCATCACCGGAATATCGAACTGCAGGGCGGTGGCCGACACCTCAAGCCCTCCCGGCGTCACCATGGAGGTAAGCCCCAGTACGCAGAGAATATTGAAAATATTGCTGCCTACCACGTTACCCACCGCGATATCCCGCTCACCGCGCAGGGCGGCAACGATGGAGGTCACCACTTCCGGCAGCGAGGTACCGGCTGCCACTATGGTGAGGCCAATCACCAGGTCGCTCACCCCGAAGTAGTGGGCAATCTCTACCGCGCTGCCGACCAGCAGCCGGGAGCCCAGGATCAACAGCCCCAATCCTGCCACGATAAAGCACAGGTTACGGGGCAAGCTTGCCGGGGTCACCGGCTCTTTTTGGCCAAACTCCTGCTCATACTCGGCCTGCACGGCCTTGGTTTCACGGCGGCTCTGGACAAACAGAAAGACGGTGTAAGCAACGATACCGGCAAACAGCAAGGCACCTTCGAAGAAAGAGATACGGCCATCCCAACCAAACATCAGCACCAGCAGTGAAATGGCGATCATCAAGGGCACATCGAAACGCACCAACTGCTGGGAGACCACCAACGGCACGATCAAGGCCGAGACGCCGAGAATAAACAGCACGTTGAAGATATTGCTGCCGACCACGTTACCCACCGCGATACCCGCCTGTCCCTCGAGGCCAGACTGAATGCTCACCGCCAGTTCAGGGGCACTGGTCCCAAAAGCTACTATGGTCAATCCCACCACCAGCGGGGAGATACCCATCATGGTGGCGAGGCGCGATGCACCCCGCACCAGAGATTCAGCCCCCACCACCAGACACACCAGGCCTATGGCCAACCACATCAGCGTCATCATACGGTTTCATCCTTGCCGTTAAGTTCGTTGAAATAATCACATTGAATCATATACCTGCGCGCCAACGCAGCTATGTAGCGCCATTGTAACGAGAGGCGGGTCTGCTGTCGCGGGCTCTTTTAAGAGCACCTTGAACCACGCCAGATTAGCCCCAGCGCCGGATCGCTGACCGCTCAACCGTGCTTGATGCGGGTCTCCCCCGCCACCGACACCACGGAGCGCTTGCCCTTGCGGCTGATCACCAACAGCGCCAGCACGATAAGGGCGATGCCGCTCCCCTCCACCGGCCCCGGGTTTTCCCCAAGCAGCCACCAGGAGAGCAGCACGCCGGTCACCGGCACCGCCAGGGTGCTGAGGCTGGCTACCCCTGCCGGCAATTTTTTCAGCACAAACAGCCAGAGACTCCAGGCGATGGCGGTGGCAAAAATGGCGCTATAGGCCAGCGCCCCCATCACGTAGGGCTGCCAATCGATGGGCCGCTCCGGCACCAGCGCCGCCACCAGCGCCATCACCACGGTGGCGTAGATCATCTGCCAGGTGGTGAGGGACATCAGATCCACTCCGGGGTGGCGGGCATACATCCGCTTGGCGATGATGGCGCTGATCCCCCAGCAGATGCCGGAGGCAATCCCCAGCAGCGCGCTCTTGAGGGATTCAAGGTGCAGCAGCCAGGGCTGGATCACCAACAGCAGCCCGCAGGCCGCCACCCCGACCGCCAGATAGTGCAGCTTGCGCAACCGCTCCCCGAGAAACAGCGCCGCGAGGATCACCACCCAGAACGGCATGGTGTAACTCAAAATGGCCACCTTGCCCGCCCCGCCGCTGATAAGCGCCCACTGGGCCAACCCCACCATGCCGCAGGTCTGGAACAGGGCGATGGCCAGGGTGTAGCGAAACGGGGTGGGTTTGAGATAACGGCGCCCGCGCAGGGCCTGCACCAGCAATAACACCAGGGAACCGCACAGGCAGCGCAGGGCGGTAAACTCGAAGGCCCCCGCATAGAGCATCACCTGCTTCATCACGATCCAGCTGTAACTCCAGATGGCGGTGAGCAGGATTAACCCCACCAGCGCCGCCATATTGATCTTTGTGCTCATTTCGTACCACGCATTGCTCTGCCTTACGCCTTTTTCTGCGGGTTGGTCAATCCCTTATCGGGGTGGCCATCTTACCCCTGTGCTGGCGGGCTGCCCACGATCTACGTGGCAAATAGCCTGCGGGCAAATCGACCTCAGCCACGGTGGCGCCCGTGCCAAAAACAGCAGGGGGCCAAGGCCCCCTGTCTATCAAGCTGCCATCGCGCAGCACGCTACAGGCTGATCAGGGTGCCGGTCTTGCCAGCGATCCCCTCGGCAGCCTTCTCCAGCAAGGTGATCAGGGATTTGCGCCCCGGCAGGGAGCTGGCGAACGAGAGCGCCGCCTCCACCTTGGGCAACATAGAGCCCTTGGCAAACTGCCCCTGAGCGATAAAGCTGTTGGCATCCCCCACGCTCAGCTGATCGAGCCACTGCACATCGGGCTTGCCGAAGTTGATGGCCACCTTCTCCACTGCGGTGAGGATGATCAGCATGTCGGCATCGATCAGCTCCGCCAGCTTGGCACTGGCCCAATCCTTGTCGATCACCGCACTGGCACCGCGCAGGTGGTTGCCTTCGCGCAGCACCGGAATACCGCCCCCCCCGACGGTGATCACCACCTGACCGGCGGCCAGCATGGCGGTAACTGTCTCTTTTTCGATGATGTTAATGGGCTTGGGGGATGCCACCACCCGGCGATAACCACGACCGGCGTCCTCCTTGAGATGCTCCCCCTGCGCCATCAGTACCTCGGCCTCCTCCTTGCTGAAGAAACCGCCGATGGGTTTGCTCGGATCGAGGAAGGCGGGGTCGTTTTTATCCACCTCAACTTGCGTCACCAGAGTAGCGACCGGCTTGTGGATGCCGCGCGCAAGCAGCGCTTCGCGCAGGGCGTTTTGCAGGTCATAACCGATGTAGCCCTGACTCAGGGCCACGCAGACCGACATCGGCAGATGGGGGGACTTGGGCTCGTGGCGGGCCGCCACCTCGAACGCCTGCTGGATCATCCCCACCTGCGGTCCGTTGCCGTGGGTGACCACCACTTCGTGCCCCTGGGCGATCAGGTCGGCGATGGTGCCCGCCGTGCTCTGCACCGCCTTCATCTGCTCGGGCAGGTTGTTACCCAGAGCGTTGCCCCCCAGGGCCAGTACGATACGCTGTTTCATCTTGTGCTCTCCGATGATAAGGGTGGGCCGGCGTCATTCCGGCTCGGTTGTTCTGTCTATTGCTGTGCTGTTTATACCGTTCTTGCAGCGGCAAAAACGGCCCCACCCTAGCGAGTTGCCAACTGTGTGGCGCAAGGGGATGGCGCACTGACCGCTTTGCCCAGCAGCGGATCAACCAGCTGCGGATCAAAAGGTGCCCGCGCCAAAAAGCGGCCGTGACCCCGTTGTCCGGTAAATTCGCCGTCGCGGGCCACGATCTCGCCGCGACTCAGGGTCATCCTGATCTGGCCCAGGCAGCGCATCCCCTCGTAGGGGCTGTAGTCGCCGTTGTCGTGCAGCGCGGCATGGCGGATCAGGGTCTCGCCACGGGGATCCATCAGCACCAGATCGGCGTCGGCCCCTGGTTGCAAGTTGCCCTTGCGCGGCCAGAGGCCAAACAG
This sequence comes from Aeromonas sobria, assembly GCF_006243315.1. GTDB lineage: Bacteria > Pseudomonadota > Gammaproteobacteria > Enterobacterales > Aeromonadaceae > Aeromonas > Aeromonas sobria_A. Next base: position 122,300 of record NZ_NKWE01000017.1, on the reverse strand, counting down.
GCGCGCCGAATTGGCGCTGGTGAGCGCCACAAAGCGCGAGGGCGAGATGCGCCCGCCGAGCACACCGTGGGCAAACAGCAGCAGCATCCGGTTCTCGACCCCGGGTAAGCCATTGGGGCAGCGGCTGAAATCACCGCCTGACAGGGTCATGCGCTGGGCGTGGGAGAAGTTGCAGTGATCGGTCGCCACCGTATCGATATCGCCAGCAGCGATGCCGACCCACAGCTTGTCCTGCTCGCTGCGCCCGCGCAGCGGCGGGCTCAGCAGGAAGTCGACCCCGTCTTCGCGGTAGTAGCAGCTGTCATCAAGCAGCAGATATTGCGGGCAGGTCTCCACCCAGACCGGCTGACCCTGACGGCGCGCCAGTTTCAGATACTCCAGCCCCAGTCCGTTGGAGAGGTGGACGATATAGAGCGGCGCATTGCCCGCCAGCCCCGCCAGATTGATCATCCGGGCGATCGCCTCCGCCTCGCACTCCAGCGGACGGCTCTGCGGGTGATACCAGGGTTCATGGTGGCCCGCGGCCAGCAGGGCCGCACGGCGCGCCGTGATGGCGGCATCGTTCTCGGGGTGGACGGTGGCGAGCGCCCCCACCTCTTTGAGGCGGGCCAGGGCGCGCAGCACGTCATGGTCCCCCAGCTTGTACTGGTAGGTGAGGTAGAGCTTGAAGCTGCTGATCCCCTCCTCCTGCACCATGGCGGCCATTTCGTGGAGGATGGCGTCATCCACATGCTGGATCACGCCATGAAAGCTGTAGTCGATCACCGCCTGATCGGCGGCGTAATCGTGATAGCGGGCCAGCTGGTGATGCAGATTGCACCCCGCCGGGCCAAATCCCATGTGATCGACAATGGTGGTAGTGCCACCACAGGCGGCGGCACGGGTACCGCTGAAAAAGTCATCGCAACTGCGGGCAATCCCCACATCGATGTTGAAGTGGGTGTGGACGTCGATGCCGCCCGGCATCACGTAGCAGCCGCTGGCATCGATCACCTCGGTCTCGCCATCGGGCTGGATATCGGCGGCACGCGCGCGGATCACCCCGTTATCGATCAGCAGATCCTGACGATACTCACCCTCCGAGTCGACCAGCACACCGTTTTTGATCAGCCGTTTCATCCCCACCACCTCAAACCTCCCATCGCGTCAAACAGCAAGGCCCCGCCTCAACACAGACGGGGCACTTGCCACACTTGCAACAGCCGGGCGGCGATAGCGGTCACCGCCCGGCAGCCCCCTTACTTGTCCAGCTCGGCCAGATAGAGCATGGGGATCACGGCGTACATAGCGGCGCACTTGACCAGATGCTCTTTCCAGGTCTTCTCGTTCGGCGCGTGGGCTTCGGGCTCTTTACCCGGGCCAAAGCCGATGACCGGAATGCCGTGGCGACCCATGATGGAGACCCCGTTGGTCGAGAAGGTCCACTTGTCCACCACCGGCTCCTTGCGAAACAGCTGGGTATAAGCCTTGGAGAGGGTACGGACTGTGATGTGATCCTCTTCCACCTTCCAGGTCGGGAAGTAGCACTCGGTCGGGTAAACCAGGCCGGTGTAGGCCGGACGGTCGTACTGGTACATGGAGACCTCGGCACCGGCGGCTTGTACCGCAGGCAGGGCGCGGATCTCATCCAGCGCACCTTGCCAGCTCTCGCCCCAGGTGAGGCGGCGGTCGATGGAAACGGCGCAGCTGTCCGCCACGGCGCAGCGGCTTGGTGAAGTGAAGAAGATCTCGGAGACAGTCAGGGTGCCCTTGCCGAGGAAGTCGTCATTGCCGAGGTTGTGACTCAGCGCCTGCAACTCACCGAGGATCGGGCCCATTTTGAAGATGGCGTTGTCACCGCGCTCCGGCGCAGAGCCGTGGCAGCTGACACCCTGAACTTCCACGCGGATCTCCATGCGGCCACGCTGGCCACGGTAGATCTGGCAATCGGTCGGTTCGGTACTGACCACGAACTCGGGGCGGATCTTGCTCTGCTCTATGATGTACTGCCAGCACAGACCGTCGCAGTCTTCTTCCTGCACGGTGCCAGTCACCAGCAGGGTGTATTTATCTTCCAGCCCCAGATCCTTGATGATCTTGCCGGCATAGACCATGGAGGCCATGCCCCCTTCTTGGTCAGATGCGCCGCGACCGCCGATGATCTCGTGATCTTCCATCCCCTCATAGGGGTCGAAGGTCCAGTTGGCGCGGTTGCCGACCCCGACGGTATCGATGTGGGCATCCATGGCGATCAGGTGCGGGCCGTGGCCGATATAGCCCAGCACGTTGCCCATGGGGTCAATCTCGACCTTGTCGAAACCAACCTTCTCCATCTCCTGCTTGATGCGCAGCACTACCCGCTCTTCGTCGCAGCTTTCACTCGGGATGGCGATCATATCGCGCAGGAACTGACTCATCTCGGCCTTGTACTGGTAGGCCTTCTCCAACACCATTTCAAACGGAATTTGCTTGCTCATTGTGATTCTCCATAACAACTGAGAGTGCGCGGCCTGTTCGTCGACAGCGCCCTGTGCCCGTTACCGCGCCCCGTTGGCGAGGCGCGATCAGTTCTTCAATTCGTGTTTCTGCTCTTGCAGGGAATTACTCGCAGCCGGGGTTAGTCGCAGGCTGGATGTTTGCCTTCCCACACCACTTCGCGGTAGTGCTTCACGTCGGTATCCCCTTCGGTGTTGATGATCAGTACCACCGAGTTGCTATCCAGCCCGAGACGCGCCATCAGCGCCGCGCGATCCGGGTGGTGACGCACCGCCGCCAGCACGCCGGTGCCGACCGAGCCGGATTCGCCGGAGATGATGCGGGGATCATTGCCAAGGGGGTTGCCCAGCACCCGCATGCCCAGCGCCGACACCTTGTCGTGGCAGGAGATGAACTGGGTGGTGCAGCTCTTGAGCAGCGGCCAACCGAGCGGATTAGGTTCGCCGCAGGCGAGACCGGCCATGATGGTGCGCATATCGCCCCCCACGTTAACCATCTCCCCCGCCACGCCGGAGCGGTAGATACAGTCAGCCTGATCCGGCTCGATAACTATGCTGTGCAGGTTTCTCGCCCCGAAGCAGTCCACCAGATAACCGAGCACCCCGCCCGCCAGCGCCCCGACCCCGGCCTGCAGCAGCACGTGGGTCGGCTGCTTGATGCCCATATCCTGCATCTGCTCGACCGCTTCGTCGGCCAGGGTGGAGTAGCCCTGCATGATCCAGGTCGGGATCTTGGTGTAACCCTCCCAGGCGGTGTCTTGCACTATGTGCCAGCCGCGCTCTTCGGCCATCTTCATGGTCAGGCGCACTGTGTCGTCGTAGTTCATGTCGGTGACGATGCACTCGGCACCCAAATTCAGGATGTGATCCACCCGCTCCTGCGCCGAGCCCTTGGGCATGTAGACCACCGCATGCTGGCCCACCTGTTTGGCGGCCCAGGCAACGCCGCGGCCGTGGTTGCCATCGGTGGTGGTGGCGAAGGTCATCGGCTCCTTGATGGTGCGTTTGATCAGATCGAAGGAGAAATCCTCGATGGCCACCCCGTACTTTTCACAGAGCAGGTTGGCGATGGCATAAACACCACCCAGCATCTTGAAGGCATTGAGGCCAAAGCGCTTTGACTCGTCCTTGACCAATATATTTTTCACCCCGATATAGGCGGCCAGATCGATAAGGTCGCACAGGGGGGTCGGCTCATAACCGGCCAGTTTTTTATGAAAGGCACGAGCCTTTTGTGCTTCAACACGGGAAAACAGCGGTGATGGCTCGGCGGTAAAAAAGCGGTTATCGGCAATATCCATCTTCAGAGAAAATTGGGACATGCTTACCTCACTAGGCGTTACCTGACAAAGAGCTGCCTCGCCGGGAGATCCGTTATTCAGATGCCACGGGGAGAAAACTCGAAATAATGAATTCGACAGCGTGGGCAGGATGAATATCCACCCTGCCCTGCCGTTATTTATTTCACCCGCTTTTGCGCCTCTTTAATCAGATTTTCCAGGGTTTCTGCCGGGGCGGAGAATTTACGGGCCATGATCATGGCGGCGATAATATAGGGCTTCCAGCTCGCCTCTTTATAAGTGGCGATACGGTATTTCTCGAATACCCCTTCGGTCACTTCACCCTCTTTGCAGGAGACACCGGAAATATCGGCGGGCAGGCAGTGCATATAGAGCGCCTCGCCACCCTTGGTAAGGGTCATCATCTGCTCGGTGCAGTGCCAATCCTTGTGCTTGGCGTTCTGCTCCAGACAGTGTTTCTCCAGATCTTTGAGGCCAGCGTGGTCATTGGCACGCAGCAGCTCGGTACGCTGCTCCATTACCTTGTAGGGGGCCCAGGACTTGGGATAGACGATATCGGCACCCTTGAACGCCTCTTCCATGGAGGTGACCTGACGAAAGCTGCCGCCGGAGGCTTTGGCATTCTCTTTGGCTACTTCGATCACGTCCGGGATCAGGTCATACCCTTCCGGGTGGGCCAGGGTCACGTCCATGCCGAAACGGGTCATCAGACCTATGATGCCCTGCGGTACGGAGAGCGGCTTGCCGTAGCTGGGGGAGTAGGCCCAGGTCATGGCAATCTTCTTGCCCTTGAGGCTCTCCAGACTGCCGAAGTGCTCCTGCAACCAGGCGAGATCAGCCATGGACTGGGTCGGGTGATCAATGTCGCACTGCAGGTTGACCAGTGCCGGACGCTGGGGCAGCACTCCCTTCTCGAACCCTTCATCCAGTGCGGCGCCCACTTCACGCATATAGGCGTTACCGGCACCGAGGAACATGTCGTCACGGATCCCGATGGCATCGGCGCAAAACGAGATCATGTTGGCGGTTTCACGGACAGTCTCGCCGTGGGCGATCTGGGATTTGCCCTCATCCAGATCCTGTTGCGCCAGACCGAGCAGGTTGAGGGCAGAGGCATAAGAGAAGCGGGTTCGGGTGGAGTTATCGCGGAAAACCGAGATACCGAGCCCGCTATTAAACAGTTTGGTGCAGATATTTTCGGCGCGCAGGGTCTTGAGGGATTCGGCCAGTTTCAATACCAGCTCCAGCTCCTGAGGGGTTTGCTCCCAAGTCAGCAGAAAATCTTTTTCATGCAGGTTGGATTTGAGTGCTCTGATCTCTTTGATTAATTCGTTAACTGCTTTCATCGTTCGCCCCAATCATTGGATGAGATATGGATAGCTCCCCTTTCACTCACGATGTCACCAGCATCCCGGTTGTGGGTGAGCTCATCGGTTAGCGTCGATGTAAGGCAATCAATAACCGTGCCAAACCAATAAAATGCAGGCAGATATTAATAAATGGCGAAAGTATGTGATGCCAACCACAAAAACAGCGGCTATTTCAGCGGTTTATTCCATAAAACGCCAGATACCTCTGGCCGACTCATCACTCACCAGATGATCATAAATAAATTGCCTCTCCCGATGGGGTGAGAATTATCATTCGGCCCGTTCTACCGGGGTTGAAATGATATAATCTGGCTGACCATTATCATTATGAGAATTCAACAGAGTGCGTTGATATCTGCGTTATATATCCCGGGCCCCGGGAGACAGTCCCAAGGGCAACGCCGTCCCGGCGCAACCTTTCATCTTCAGCACATCGGCGCTCATCACATTGGGGCGAGGCATGACTCAATAGCGCAGCTCCCCGTGTTTGCCTGGTGGGTTGCAGCGGTTGTTCACTGTCGCAGGCCCGCAGCTACGCCCGGCTGCCGGGTTGATTGAGATCACAAGGCGTTCACTGTGCCACGACAGATGGATGAGCTCTCCCGTTACTGACACCTGATAGGCAGCGTGATAAGCTCTCGCACTCACCATAAGCACACCTTCTCTACCTACTAAGTGAAAGCAGACCAGTTCGGCAGCTGAAAGCGGGTAGACTTGGTGCCAGTTTTTCCAGACGAGATGAATTAATGAGAAGAGCAGTGATCACCGGTATCGGCGTCATCTCCAGTATCGGCAACAACAAGGAAGAAGTGCTGGCCTCCCTGAAAGCAGGTAAATCCGGCATCACCTATTCCGAGCAGTTCGAGCAGCACAGCCTGCGCAGCCGTGTCTGGGGTAACATCAAACTCGAGCCGTCTGAACTGATCGACCGTAAAGTCATGCGTTTCATGGGTGACGCTGCGGCCTACGCCTACCTCTCCATGCAGCAGGCCATTGAAGATGCCGGTCTGCCGGAAGATCAGGTCTCCAACGAGCGTACCGGCCTGGTGGTTGGTTCCGGTGGAGCCTCCGGCAAAAACACCTCCGAATCTTGCGATATCGCTCGCGAGAAAGGAGTCAAGCGTGTGGGCCCGTACATGGTGCCGCGCACCATGTCTTCCACCACCTCTGCCTGCCTGGCGACCCCGTTCCAGATCAAGGGTGTCAACTACTCCATCAGCTCTGCCTGCGCGACCTCTGCTCACTGCATCGGTCACGCCATGGAGCTAATCCAGCTTGGCAAACAGGATGTGGTGTTCGCTGGCGGCGGTGAAGAGCTGGACTGGTCCTCTACCATCCAGTTTGACGCCATGGGCGCCCTCTCCACCAAGTACAACGACACCCCGGAAAAAGCCTCCCGTACCTATGATGCGAACCGTGATGGTTTCGTTATCTCCGGTGGCGGTGGCATTCTGGTGGTTGAAGAGCTGGAACATGCGCTGGCCCGTGGTGCTCATATCTATGCCGAACTGACCGGTTACGGTGCCACCTCCGATGGCTACGACATGGTTGCCCCGAGCGGTGAAGGCGCGGTGCGTTGCATGAAGATGGCGATGCAAGGTGTTGGCACGGTTGATTACATCAACACCCACGGCACCTCCACTCCGGTTGGTGATACCAAAGAGCTGGAAGCTATCCAGACACTGTTTGGCACCAAGGGTCCCAAGATCTCCGCCACCAAGGCGATGACCGGCCATGCGCTGGGCGCCGCGGGCGTGCATGAGGCTGTCTACTCCCTGCTGATGATGGAACACGGCTTTATTGCCCCCAGCATCAACATCGAGACCCTGGACGAGAAGGCTGAAGGCCTGCCCATCGTACGCGAGTACGAAGAGGCCGAGCTCAATACCATCATGTCCAACAGCTTTGGCTTTGGCGGTACCAACGCCTCTCTGGTGTTCAGTAAGTTCAAAGGCTGATATCCGGGTGATATAAAAAGCGCCTCAGGGCGTAATCACCAACAGCTTGGGATCTTTTGATTGGTCCTCCAGATCTGAAAAAATCCGAAACCACGTGAGTTGGTTTCGGATTTTTTATTTGCCTCTATTCGTATCACCCCAGCATCTTCTCGCCCTGTCATCCCCTCCTTATCCCAATCTACCGCCCTATAACCCCACATATCTCCATCCCGTTGTTCAACCAGAACTACGCTGCAATCTCTGATGGCCTACTTCAATATGAGCCTTTCAACACATCATTGGGACCTAGCCATCAAGAACCTTATTTGACCTAATCCCGCTCTGAAAGAACCGGAATTTTCGATGCAACATGCAGAAAACAGCTGCACTCAACAAGCCGTCACTGTGGTAAGTTGGACCAAAATGGAACTTATTGAGGATCCTATGCCTATTTCCCCGCCCCCTTCTACCTTTCACTGCCCCAAATGTGGCTGGCACAAGACGATCGCCCCCAAGAGTGACGTAATGGTACGGGGCCACACCTGGTTTGAAGTCTGTCCCGAGTGCAATCATGGGTCACTGGAAAGAACCCCAGCCACCATGGTTGAGCGAGCAATGGCAAAGCTCAGGGATGTGGTGGGGAAGTGACCATCATGAGCAGATGGCCACTCAAGCTGATTCACCACATGCAAAATAAGCCAGAAACCATAAGCTGATTGCGTAGCCACAGATGCCAGCTATTCATCCGATAGAAAAGGAGATCGTCGTTGAACTTTGAACAGTTGAAAACCCGTCACCGCACCCTGCGTGAGCACTCCCCCGGCAACCTCAACCTGCGGGTTCATCGGGCATTAAGCTGGCTGCAGCGCGCTGAAATGGCCGAGGATGAAGATGGCCGCTTTATCTTTCTCTGGATTGCGTTCAATGCGGCTTATGCCACTGAAATCGATGACGATCGTCGCCTCTCGGAACAGGAGACCTTCAAAGGCTTTCTGGAGAAACTGTGTGACCTGGATGAGCACAAGCAGATCGAGCAACTGGTCTGGCAAGAGTTCTCGGGCAGTATCCGCATGCTGCTGGACACCCCGTTTGTACTGCAAAGCTTCTGGGATTATCACAGCGGTAAGATCAGCGAAGCCCAGTGGAAAGAGCGGCTGGCACAGGGTAAGAAGATGGCGACCCTGGCGCTTGCCAGCGGCAACACACCGCAGTTGCTGGGTGTGGTGTTTAACCGCCTCTATACCTTGCGCAACCAACTGATCCATGGCGGTGCGACCTGGAACAGTTCGGTCAATCGCAAACAACTGAAGGATTGTGCCAACCTGCTCGGCAAACTGGTACCGGTGATCATCGACTTAATGATGGCTCACCCCGATAGCCTGTGGGGGGATGCCTGTTATCCGGTGGTAGAGATGGCTGGGTAACCAGAAACACGATGGCGGGAACGTGAGTGCCCCGCCTCTTCAATCCGTCCGATCTGACAGATAGAAAGCCCCGGCCAGCAGACCATAGACCAACCACACCCGCTCATCCCTGCCCAGCAGTACACCGAGTAATACTTCGCCGCTTGCCAGGGAGTCCCCATGCCAGAAGCACCAGATGGCCGCTTCTACCACATCCAGCCAGCTGGCATGGCCCAGCTGATTGCGTGACTTGCGTCGCCAGCTGCCGCGCACCACGGCGCCGCTATTCGGTGATCTGGCCGCCAGCCCCCGCTGCTCCATCACACTTGGCGTGAGTCCATCCAACTTGGCCTGACGGCTGCCGCGCCCTCCTCGCAACAATTTATCGAGTAGCAGCGCCAGCAAGCGAAACGCATCCTGATCTTCAAAACAGGCCTCTCCCCCCAGCAAGTCGGCAGCACCGGCCATCAGTAGCTCACGTCCCTGATAGATGGGCAGTAACGTGCGATCCAGCCGATGTTGCTCGATATGGATCGCCAACGCCGTCACGACTGCCAGCGGTGACGTTTCACCCTCTTGGTGAGACGCTCCTTTGCTAAGCAAAGATGTCAGCTCGGTGACTCGCTCGGCTGACAACAGGCAACAGATCCCCTTGATCAGGGGCATGGCCGCCTGACCCGATAACAGAGTTGAGTTCATAGCGCCTCAGTGACGATCGCGTTTGAAGTGAGTGGTTTTATGACCGACGGTGACAATATCTCCGTCTTGCAGTACCAGATAGTGACGGCGCAGACGCTGGCAGTATTCCGCTGGCAATCCGCACTCGGTTTGCAGCATGACCAACCCTTTGCGATCGAGATAAACCAGTTCACGCCCCTGGTGATAAGCAGAGCGCCCGATGCTCAAAAGCAGCTCCACCAGCTCGGAAGCAATGCCACGCTGCTGCATCCGGCACGCGGCATGATGGCTGTATGCACCGTCCAACTTACCGTTCATGACATGCTCCTTTGGCGCTCATTTAGATGGCCTCATTATATGTAGCCTGTATACTCATGCCGATACTGGTTACATATACATGTCGCATTTTGGAGCACATATGACACCCAAAGAGCTAACCTGGGATCAAACCCTGCGTTTTCGTCTGCTGGAAATCGTGTTGCAGTGGGAGGGACGGCTGACCACCAATCATTTGATGACCGCCTTCAATATCGGCCGCCAACAGGCGTCACGGGATATCAACCACTACCTGACGCACTACGCCCCAGAGGGGCTGGTCTATGACAAAAGCCTGAAGGGATACAAACCCACCGAGCAATTTGAGCCGCGCTTTAGTGAAGGCAAGGTAGACGAGTACCTGATGCTGCTGCATCGGGAAAAACAGCACCTGCGCCAACATGAAGCCGGACTCCTGATGCCTTTGATGGATCTACGCTATGGCCATATCGAAATCCTGGATGTGCCCAACCGCCATATCGACCCCAAGATTGTGCGGGGCCTGGTGCAAGCTGCTCGTGGCCAACTGCGGGTCGATGTCGATTACGTATCCCTCAGCTCAGAGGAGCAGAGTGGCCGCAACATCGTGCCCCACACCCTGGTCTATGACGGGATCCGCTGGCACGTACGTGCCTACTGCGAGAAGAAAGGGGAATATCTGGACTTTGTGATGAGTCGTTTTCGGGGTGAACCGGATCTGCTGGATGCCTCCCCTCACGGCCGGGATCAGGACCTAGAGTGGAACACCCAAGTCACCGCAGTAGTCGTTCCCAATCCTAGTCTTAGTCAAGGGCAGCAAGCCATCATCGCCAACGACTACGCCATGCCAGATGACAAACTGTTGCTGAGCCAGCGCATCCCTTTGATGCACTATGCGCTGGAGCGGATGCAGGTGAGCTATAACGGTGAACACCAACAACATCCTCTGCTCTACCCGCTGGTGCTGGCCAACCGGGAGGAGCTCATTGAGCAAGGATGTACCTTCAAACTCAAGAGTGCGGATTTACTGACACAACCCCTCTCGTCTGACTCCACGCATTAATAACGACGGGTAAAGTGAATTAAGTTCAAAAGAAAAATCCCCGAGCAATGCTCGGGGATTTTCGGATAAGAAACGGCGCATTTGGTTATCGCGGGTCAGCACACAGTTTACTGACAAGCGTCCACCAGCTTCCAGGGACCGCCCTGATCCGGCTGGCTGCCAGTGTTCCACCACTTAGCCTCGTAGATGTTGCCGGCATAGGTCGCCTTGTCACCGGTGTTGTACACCTGAGTGCTGTTCCAGGAGGCCGGGCAGGCACTGCCCTTCTCAAAGCTCACTTCAAGGCGGTGATTGGCCGCCAAGCTCGGAAAGGTATAAGCGCTCGCTACAGGCTGAGCTACGCCGTCCACAACGATGCTCTTGATCCGATAACCGGGATTGGGAATAAACGCCACTGTCAGTGCGCTTCCCCCTTTCCCCTGAATGACGCCTGCGGTATCCGGTGCCGGTGAGATGGTGCCACCGGTGCCGACGACACTGGCACGAATGTCGAACATCACGGGAACATCAATCGTCACCTCTTTGTACTGACCGCTGAAGCCGGAGAAGTTCTGTGCAGAGAGGTTCTTCACATCGGTATTGCGCAGGATAACGATCTTCTTGTCACCCTTGGCAAACGGCTCGAGCAAGGTCAGTTCAGTGTTGGCGCCATTTTGAGTCAACTGCACAGCCGAGAACGGCACTGGCTGGTTGCTCGGAACGGTCAGCACCGTTTTTTGCGGATTGAAGCTGTTCACCACCAGCGACACATTCCAGCCCCAGGTTTTGTGATCAAGCGGTACGATAAAGCCCAGACGATCAAAACTGCCGGTCACGTTGATGAACATATCAGGCGACAGGTCGGCCAGCGTCAACCCCATTAGCTCATAAGAAGCATAAATGCCACCGTCATCGGCTTGGGGACCAATCACCACCGAGGAGCTGGTCTCATAAGCTTTGAGATGCTTGAACCCAATCCCGGACGAACCCTCAATGCGATCCACCTTGGGGTCAAATTGAGCGACAACCTGCTTGCCAGAATTCCACGCCAGCGTGTACACCATAGACTGGATGACCACTTGCGAAGGGTTGGCCAGTACATCGCTGGCATTGATGTTGTTCAGAATGATTTTTTGCCCGGTGACATCGATTTCAGTGCCATTTTTCCCCTGAGTTACCACCATGGACGCCAGAGGTGATTCGCTAGACCAGCCACGTAACACTATCTTGTCCTTGCCGATCACAAAGTCGGTGACCGTGGTGATAGAGCCCTTCTGCTCGTTGAGCAACAGCTGGTTTTTACCGCCCCCCAAGATAACGGTGTCATTCCCCCACCCCGCCATCAGTACTTCATCGTAAGGGGAGCCTTGAGTGACGTTGTCGCCCGGCACATCAAACAGAGTGTTGTACCCGCCAAACTTATGCACATATTTGGTGATGCAAGTTCCCTGCTCGTCACACGTGATCTTGTCTTTGGTCAACAGCTCGGCGGTTCCCCACGCCCCACGCAAGTGAGCCGCGGCCAGGATGCCGGACATGGTTGCCTTAACCGTTACCTGCTGTCCGTTATCATCCTTATCGGCCCAACTTTTCGACAAGGCCTGTGCCCAGGTCATATTGGCATCTTGTAGCAGCTTGCTGATGACCTTGTAGTTGAAGTGCATGACATCCCGGATCACCAGCTCCTGTTTTTCGGGCTTGATGAAATCGGTGAAATTGTTGACCCCGTTCTTGCCGATAAAATGCCCTTGCCAACGGTTGATATCCGTTACATACACCTGATTACCGCCTGAGCCAGGGATTTCAGCCAGCGCCTCGGTTTTACAGCCGATCCAGGTCGAATCGGGCACGAACATGTAAAAGCTGTCGTACTCCTTGCCTGCAATCTGGACTGTCGGCGGGTTGTAATAGCCTCCATCGATCAATACCGCTTCACCCAGCTGATACCCGACAAATCCCCAGGCATTCATCGAGCTGTACTGCATCAACTTGAACATGCCCGGGTCATGAGGGGTATTTTCGTTATAGATGCTGCCAAGACCAAGCTTGGTAAAGTACTGCTTTATCGTGGTGGGCTCTTGCACCATATTCCCGGTGGCGCAGTCCCTGACCAGCCGACCGGGCTTGGTGACCTTGGCGTAGGTATAAACGGGGTTATCCAGGTTATCGAGGTAAAACTGGCTCAGTGCCGGATTGATACCCGACTCAAAGTTTCTAAGACTATCGAGAAATTCCTGCATCCCCACGGTTGAGGCTGATGCCGTGGTCGCAATAATTATGCTACCTAATAACGGAAGACTTAATCCATGTTTCATCGCGCAACTCCTGATTGACAATAGCAGTTTATCTCACCAAAATACCCAGTGAGGTGTGAAATAAATATTCATAGAGTTATATGTTGTCGAACGCCAATCTTATTGGCGAACCAAATTCTGGCATAGGGGCATTAAAGAAATAGGTGACACTGGCCCCCACATCAGATAGCGTATCGCGAACACCTAATTCAAGCCCTTTTAATTTATGGCTGTACAACAATATTGGAACCATTTCTCGAGTATGAAGAGCGTGGCCGATAAAAGGATCGTTGCCATGATCGGCCATAACAATCAAGATATCGTTTATTGACATAGCCGCTATGATATTTGATAGTCCAGCATCAGCCTTTTCGAGCGTATTCCAATAACGTTCAGCATTTTGCTGGTGACCGGAAAGATCCGTTTCCTGAACATTGAGGCAGAAAAAAGCGTTATCTTCCCGCTCCACATCCTGCTGCAATAAATCGAAGAGCGTATCGGTGTCGACAACTCCAGGGTATGATGTACCGTGTTCATTCTCTACAATATCGGCGACCTTACCATATAAGAACGTCGTGATTCCGATCTTATTAAGACAGTGTGGTACTTGTGTCGATGGATCTACCCCATAGCCAAGGTGAATAACCTTGAATCCGTTGTTATAGGCCCCAGAGTGAGGAGCATTGACTCCAATAAATTTTTTATCGCCGTTTTTGTCTGTTTTAGTTTCTATGGCTGCATATATCTCATCCATTGAATCAACTAATCCACCAAAAGCAATATTTCGTCCAGCTTCATTATACTTCCTGACCACTCTCCCAATTTGCACGACGTCATCGAACGATATCAGATTCAGGTTGGCGGTGATGTTATATACCTGTCCCAACTCGGCCTCGAGGTTATCCCCGATCACGACACAGTTGTTGACCTCTAGCAGGGCAAGCGCATCCCGATAAATTCGGTTGACCTGGTATCCTTCGGCAATCAACCCCGCCTCAATCTCATCGATATAAGTACTGAAGGGGGCTTGTAGCGGTGATCTCGGTTTGGTCCCCATGATCTCCTGATGCCCCATAAAGGTGTCACACCCTTCATGGGCCAGCATTGACCTACCCCAGTTTGCAGTCTCACTTATTTGCATCACTGAGTTGGCTGAGTACACCGAATTCAGCAATCCAAGCCGTGCCAATGTTGGCAGATGTTTATCTGAAAAATGCTCGATGAGATTTCTTGCTGTATTGGCACCGTGATCTTGTGGCCGATCGGTCAGTACATCCGGCATTTCACCGATACCAAAGCCATCGAGGACGACAACAATGAACCTTGCCATAATCCCTCCCTTACAGTTCTCGCCCTTGCGAATCATAGAGTCCGATTATTTTCGGGGTCCCTGTCGATATCCCTGAAACCAACGCAACATCACTCCTGGTCACAAACACCTGAGAGCGGAAAGCCATGATGACGGGAGTTCCGACGGGACACGTTCCCGCCAACTGGATGTGATAATCAATGCTGCCATCATCACCTGCCATAAACGGCATGAAGCGCCCGTGTGGATCTGAGCCATCCATTGCCAATGCGCCACGAATACGCCCACGCCGATAGTATCCACCACCGTAGCAATAACTATTTCCGTTATGATGATGAGATACCTCACTCAAATAGAGCATCGCTATTTTTTCAGGCTGCTCGCCATTCTGATTTGATGGAATGGTCCCGGTCAGAGCATGCCCTGGTTCGCCATGCGTCCCACCTCGAGAGGCAATTAGCGGTATCGTTTCACAACAAGTTGAAGACGGAACATTGACCTGTGATATCCGGCAACCCAATCGCTCAGCCTGCTCTTTGGCAATCATCGTTGTCCTGAAATTATGCGTGGCAACGGTCACATCTTTATCTTCGTCATAGAGAAAACTGGGAAAATGAGTTACTCCTTCTACAGCGATATTCGGCAATGCTGATAATGACTGGATAACCTCATCCAGATCACTTAACGAAAATCCAGACTCTTGGCTGGGATAGATAATGTCCCCATTCTGATAAAACTTAACCATAATCTTTTGGATTACATTCGCCTTAACTGCGGCAGATGAAATCTCCTTGGCCTTTTCAATCGAATAAACGGTGATAACCTCAGGCTTGGTAATACTCACCAATTCATTGACCATCCCACTCGGTGGTTGTACCAAATGCCCGACATGGCTGACTTTTATTCCCAGAGCGGAATAATGGCGGACCTCTTTAAAATCGACACAGACGATGCCATCGTAACCTAACTCATCAACCAGTAATCTGGCTAAAACGGGATTGCGTCCAAACTGCTTCGTCATCGCATACAGTGTAATCCCATATGCATCAGCATTTTTCTTTATCGTTCTGGCATTTTCAGCAAACTGGTCGACATCAATAAGATAAGTATCAGGCAACACTTGGTTGGACTTTAATAATTCAGCTGCACATTCTATAAATCTCGGATTTTGTTTTTTCAAGGCATCAAGAAACATCTTCGCTCACCTTATGAATATAGCTTACCCGGCCCGATAGGTTTCAGGCTGTCAAACCGGGCGAACGCTAGGGTCAGATATTAAAAAGTCCGACAATATGGAAAATATTGAGCGCGACACCAGTTAATATGGCAGCGAGAGCCGGAGCAGCAATCTTGAGTACAGGACGTCCCATTACCTCATTGAGGAAGAACAATATAGTGAAAATGGTAATCCCGGTGGTCCCACCCATTTTCATAACCGCCAATACACCGCCGATAAGAAGTGCAAACTCCATCAGCGTATTCATCGAGTTGCGGATATTATCCGAAGCATTACGAATAGATGGGAATTGTTCTAGGAAATGGCCGATCCGACGTAGCAGGAATACTTCCGCACAAATGGTCAGAGCACCAAGCACCGCAGCAACCGGTATGTTAGGCGAGAGATAACCAACCACAAATACAAAGGTCATCCCGACCACACCATATACACCAGTGGCCAGTGCCGTGGTGGCAATCAGGGGTACAAAACCAAGCCCGCGCATAAATTCAGAGAGGGCCACCTGGTTGATAGCCGTCTGCTGCGCGACAGGGTCAGTCAGCTTGTATGCATCTGCCAATGGATAGATAGAGACTTCTGAACCTGCAAAATAGCCTGCATTGACAACCACAGCAACCAGCGCACCGGTTGCAGCCAGGAATGGCAGGTTTTTCATGATGCGTTTGGTACGCTCTTCAAACAAACTGTGCATCCCCGACATATCAGGCGGCGCAATACCGTTTTTCTTGTCGTTGATGTCTTTGTAGATGGCAGTCCCCACCAACATCATCATCCCCACGAAGATTTGCAGAGACTCAGGATAAATAGTGGTAAATTTCATCGTGGCCAGCCGGGCCAGCACAATAACAGCCGCCGAAATAGCACCGGCTTTCCACCCGAACTGATAAAAGATGGCGAGCAGCGGGAAGAGCGCAAAAGCGGTCATCACCGGCGTGCCCAACTCACCCAATGCGCCAATCGCATCGACAGGCAAGCCGGTCAATACCGCATTCACACCGGAAATAGAGGTAACAACCAGAACCCCCCATAAGCCGCCAGCTAACGCGGCTTGCCAGCGCCGAGCCATCATCACACCGAGAATATCTGTCGGCAAAAAAAGCAGCCACGGGTTTAGAAGACCAGTGGAGAGAGTAAATGAAATACCGACTGAGGCCACGAAACCAATCGATAGGCCAAACGCCACGGATCCCGCATCACGCCGCGTCATATTTCCTTCGACGACTTGGGGCAGGATCGGTCTGATACCATCATGAAATACCGCTGCACTCATATTGGCCAGCAGTGCTGTCATGGCACACAACAGAGTGACTAACCCTAATTGCATAATGTCCATTATTATTCCCTCAATTAGCTGCCAGTTTGGTAATTAATAACGGGATGGCATGTTCGACATGCTCCACTGAAAGACCGAATGCAACCTTACCCTCTTTAATAAATTTATCCACCTCTTCGGACTTTGCCTTGATGGAGGGTTTGGCAATAGTGCAGCTTTTCGGATAGCCGATAATTGCGATAGCGATAGAGAGTGCAGCCCCGGCACCGGTATTACAGCACCCGATGTAATAATCCAAGACTCCAGCTTTCACCTTCATTGCTGCATCCATGTCATTGAGAATATGACACTCGAACTCACCTGGAGCAGCTTGCTCAATCTGAGCCTTGATCTGCTCACGTTGTAATCCAGCGATCCCTATTTTTTTCATTTTATATCCAGCCTCATTTAAAAAAGTGGTAAGGGGTAAGACGTAACATTTGTTCTATTTGATGTTTACTAATACCTGAATCAAGTAACTGTGGAATAAAATATTCCACCAGATAGCAAAATCCGGGGCCTCCATTTTTCTTAAGGTGTGACTTTCTCGTTATATCCATAGACAACATGACTCTATTCAGCAAATTCCTGCTGGCCAATTCTTTCAGCATGTCGATTCTCGACGAATCAGGGAAATAACTGTTCTTGCCGATAGTGTCAAACTGAACATGACAGCCTTGATCAATCAACCACAAGATGTCATCTAGATTATTTTTAAGATCGCAGTGGCCGATAGTGATCCTTTCCATTTCGACCGAATACGACTTGAATAACTTCACCTGTTCTCTTGCCATGGTGCTCATAGAAAGATGGGTCGAGATTGGGCGACCAGTCTCATAATGCGCCATAGCTGCGGCTTCGAAGACTTTTCGCTCAGTTTCGGTAAATGCGTTCTCGCTACTACCAATCTCCCCAATAACACTTGCTTTAAGTGCACTTTCATCAATGCCCACCGTAATTTCATGCACCATCTCATCGCAGATCTCGCGAGCGGACAAACGGTAAAGCCTTTCGGGGAAAAAACCTTCGATGTAATAACCGGTCGACATCAGTACGTTCATGCCGGTATCTCGCATTAAATTTTCAATAAAATGAGGATTTCTTCCCATAAAACGATTGGTCATCTCGATAACATTGAGCACCCCACACTGCTTGAGCGCCAGAAGCTCGTCCCGGATCAGCGCGTAGCTATCCAGAAGACAATCATTATCCCGTTTCTGCGAAGAGAGATCTATGTGCAGATGTTCATGGCAATAAGTGTAGCCATCGAGATTAATCGACATTACATATGCTCCTGACATGAGTAGTGCAGTGATAAAAGATTACTGAGCATAAATGACTTCTCGCTATCAGGTGCCTCCGCAAGATCAATTGCATCAAGCATTCTTCTGTTAAGAACATCCATTTCATGGAAGAACGGATCTTCCTGCACTTCATCAAACAGGGATGGGTCCATACCCTGCTCGATAGGTGCTCCAGATTTAATACGATCAAATGCCCTGGCCAGATGGACAATCATCATCTGGTACTGTTCATTATCATCACTAACAGAAAAATGATCTCTGAGATCGTCCATCACCACCAGACATGCTTTTAATGCATCAGTACTGATCACATCAGCTGACTGAAGTAACTGTAATCGCTCTATCACTGCACATCTCCATATTTAAACATCAATAACTGGGTATCAACTTCCCTTCAATAACCAAGCGTTGATGTTCCAGAAGTTGATGAACATCAAGCAACTTATTAATGAGTTCACTGATATGCGGGCTCTGACGGCTAAGAAGAATGACAGCCTGAGATGCCTGACAGCATTCATCAAGGTGCTTCAGCGATTTTTCGCTCAGCCCTGATACATTCATATCAATAGCCTCTGACAACCACACGACCGCATCAATTTGTCCGGAAACGAGATAACTCAAACTGTTGGAATAGTTGATCTCGACAATTTCAATTTCTTTTCCTACAAATGCCTTCTCGGTCAGAATTCGCTGGTCAGGAGACGCCGGATCCACCCCCACGCGCCTGATGACTTCATATTCGTTTGTCCGATAAATCAAACGGTGTTCGAGTGAATAGGACTCCGCCCCCAGATCCGCCAAGATCTTAACACTACTGCCCAACGTACCGGCGGCAAGCTTGGACATAATGGCCAGGTCATAAACACCGTTTTTCAAACATTCGGCCCGCACATTAGCGCCGCGCATGTGGGCAAAATAGAGCGGCAGGCTGCCAAGCTGTGCCTTCAGTCCACTAGCCAACCCCTCGTAATGCTTTGTATAAGGCAGTGGCATGGCACACACTACATGGCTGATGCCGGAATAACGAACCAACTTCTGATAATCGAGCTGTCGAATATAGGTCCCGTTACGCCCCTGCTTGCTCAGGCTGACTGCCTTGTCATTTTCCAGCGTGGTAAACGCCTTCTGTATAAATCCGACCGATACACCGATCTCGTCCGACAAGGACTCTATCGTCCTCAGGCGGTCGTCAGGCTGGGTCGTCATGAGATACTTGGCAAGGCATATCACTGCCATGCCTTCTTTACTGATGTATGGGTTTGTCATCATCTTTATCTTCATTATTTTGAATAAATGATACACCAGAGATTTCGTCCAAAACTAAACGATTGCTCAATTTTGTGAGCGTCTTCATAACAAATAGGATGAGAGAGGCTCTATGCAGAAAACACCACGAGCAAGATCAACGCGACTCAAGAGTAGTAATGACCCCTATCGACTGAAGAAGTGCATTTAGTGACATAGTGAATTTGGCCACCTGATTGGATGAATCACCCCACCTTAATCTCTATGAGATACCCTTCCGCCCAATAAACCACCACCTGCACGGCTCGCCCTTCGTTCTGCCTGCGCTATGGTTTACCATGCGAACAATTGTGGTGCATGGCACCGCCCACCCAGGCGCATAGTGCCGCCGTCATCGGACCCCCTCTCGAGCAACATGAGCAAAACAGCACACGCGGGCAGCGAGCCAACCTTCTTCTTCCACGACTACGAGACCTTCGGCATCAGTCCCGCCAAGGACAGGCCGTCGCAGTTTGCCGGTATTCGTACCGATGCGGATTTCAACATCATTGGCGAGCCGCTTGTTGTCTATTGCAAGCCGCCGGCGGACTATCTGCCGGATCCGGAGGCGTGCCTTATCACCGGTATCACGCCGCAAAAGGCGATGAAGGATGGGCTTTGCGAGGCGGATTTCATTCGCCAGATCCACGAGCAGTTCGCCACTCCGAATACCTGCGTACTGGGCTATAACAGCATCCGCTTCGATGACGAAGTGACCCGCTACACCCTCTATCGCAACTTCTATGATCCCTATGCCTACGCTTGGCAGAACGGCAACTCCCGCTGGGACATCCTCGACATGCTGCGGGCTTGCTACGCCCTGCGGCCAGAGGGGATCGAGTGGGCCTTTGACGATGAAGGCAAGCCGAGCTTCCGGCTGGAGAAGCTGACGGTGGCCAACGGTGTGGCGCACGCCAATGCCCACGATGCGCTCTCAGACGTCTTGGCCACCATCGAGATGGCCAAGCTGGTGAAAAAGGCCCAGCCCAAGCTGTTTGGCTATCTCTTTGATCTGCGCAACAAGAACAAGGTGAAGGCGCTGATCGACGTGGTGACCATGAAGCCGCTGGTGCACGTTTCCGGCATGTTCTCCCCGTGGCAAGGGTGCGTGAGCTGGGTCTCGCCGCTCGCCTGGCACCCGACCAACCAGAATGCAGTGATCATGGTGGATCTGACCCGCGACCCTACCCCGCTCATTGAACTCACCAGCGAGGAGATCCGCGAGCGGCTCTATACCAAGAAAGAAGATCTTGGGGAACTGGCGGGTATTCCGGTGAAACTGGTACATATCAACAAGTGCCCGGTGCTGGCACCGGCCGCCACCCTGACCCCTGAGCGGGCCGACCAGCTTGGCATCGATCGGGAACAATGCCGCAAAAGCCTGGATCTGCTGCGCGCCCATCCGGAAGTGCGGGAAAAACTGGTGGAGGTGTTCAATCAGGAGTTTGCCGGCAGCAATGACAGCGACCCCGATACCCAGCTCTACGCCGGTTTCTTTGGCCACGGTGACAAGTCCACCATGGATCTGGTGCGTGCCACCCCCGCAGATCAGCTGGGGGAACGAGAGTTTGCCTTCACCGACTCGCGCCTGCCCGAGATGCTGTTCCGCTACCGTGCCCGCAACTGGCCACACACCTTGAGCGAGGCGGAGCAGAAGCGCTGGCGCCTGCACTGCAGCGACTACTTCAGCCGCCGTCTGCCGGACTATGTACCCCGTCTCGAGGCGCTGGCGGAGCAGAACCAGAGTAACGAACGGAACTTTGCGATCCTCAAGAGTCTCTATCACTATCTGGAAGATTTATGAGTTGTGAGTAGTTTCACAATAAATCCTTCCCGCCCATCCCCTTCTTCAGGTCATAATGACGAAGGGGATTTCCCCAAAAACCAATATCTTGCAACATCCTTGGCGGATATCTCCCAAGCAAGAGATCTCTTTGGCCGAACGGAAGCCATTTGCTGATGCCTCGTCACCACGCACTGCTCGGATTACTGACCCTGCTGCCACTGGCAGCCAACGCCGCATACCGGTTCGATGTGCCGGATTATCTTGCTCGTCTGCCAGAGCAGACCTACCAGATCGTCGAACACAACTTCAGCACCCTTTACCAGCAAACTGACTTCACCCCCCAGATCACCAACAGCTACTTTAACGACTCCAACCTCTACAAGTTTGTCGGGGTGCCATTAGTCATCACTGCCCAAGCGGGTTTTCAACTGGAGGTATTTGGCCAGGTCTATAACCGCGCCTCTCAGGCTTATACCCACTTGAGCCAGGATATGTCGCTCTATCGGGTGATGCGGGTCGATCTGATGGGGAACCCCAATGATCAGCTGGCCATCGGTTTTGGCCTCGGCGTACCACTCAGCCCCCAACTGACCCTCAAGGCGATCGCCTCCGGCAGTGATATCCCTGGCTATGGCTCCGCCAAATATGCCGTCGGCTTTGAGTGGCATTACTGACAGACGTTGCTGACCACCACTGATTGAAACAATTCAGGCTCCGTAATGGAGCCTGAATTGTTAGTGGGAATGAATTATCAGAGGTAGCGGATCACCCGCCCCTCGCCCCCTTGCAGGGTCACGGCCGTGCCGACTACCCGCCCCTGCCAAAAATCGGTTCCCCCTTCTGGCAGCAGAAACTCCTGTGGTTGCCCCTCCCAGTTGAACAGGCAGAGCAAGGATCCCCCCTGCGGCAGGTTCACTTCACCACAGGCAAAGTCCATCGACTCGAAACGGGCAGAGGGTGCACGAGCAGCACAAAGACCCAGCAGCTTGCGCAGTTGCGCCGCCTGCTCCTTGTCGAGATCTTGCAATCGATCTCCCGCCAGCATCATGCCGCCGCTCGCCACCAGTGCAGCCAGATGGAAGCTGTATTCAGCTTTGCTTGCCTGCTGGGTCGGCAGATCCCGCAGACAGATGCAATCGGGGTCGAGGGCCCAGAGCTTGTCATTTTGCCAGGCGCGGCAGAAGGCTTCGCGGGCGATCTGGCGATAACGGTGGCCATTGCGCTCCACATCGTCACTCACCCGCATACCGTGCACCAGCCCAAGGCTTGGCCAGATAGGAGCGTTGCAACCAAGCAGGAAAGCGCCTTCACCTGCACCGCTCAGGATAGCGGCCATGCCGCGCCGATAGGCTTCGACCCGGGTGGCTGCCGGATCGTGGAAACGGCCACCGTGGATGGCGCCCCAGAAGTTGGCATCGAGCTTGAAGTAGTGGATGCCCCACTGCTCACGCAGGGTGCGAAACACCTGCTCAAGGTGCGCCTGCACCCCGGGGTGGGTACCGTCCAGCACATACCAGGGGGTGCAGCGCCAGCCACCGTAAGTAACCCGCTCTGAAGGCAGCGGCAGGCCATCATCCCCCTTCACGAACCAGTCGGGGTGATCCTGAAACACCTGCGAGCTTGGTTCGGCAATAAAGGGAGCGACCCAGAGGGCCGGTTCACAGCCAGCACCTTTGATCTCGGCAGCCAGTGACGCCACACCTTGCTCGAACTTGGCCGATGGAGTGAGCCAGTCACCCATTTTAGCCTGGTAGCCATCGTCGATCTGCACATAGCGCAGCGCCGGGAAACGCTCGGCACGCACCTGCAGGTTTTCGCGAATGTCGGCAGCGCTCACCTCGGCATAGTAGTGGTACCAAGAGCACCAGCCGCTCGGGCGATCACTCACCTTGCCGATCAGCGAGCCATGCTCAGCCTCGATCATCCGTGCCAACTCGGCCAGCAGATCCTCGCGATCCGCCCCTTCGAGGCAGATCAGCGCCTCGCTCTGCCAATGCTCACCGACCGCCAGTTCGCGCCCTTCGCAGTTCATCAGGATCTGCAAACGACCATCGGGGTAGAGACGAAACTCCCCGCCAAAACGGTGGCAGCTGGCAAAGGCGAGCAGCAGCCACCCCTTGCCATGTTCCACCAGCAGCAGGTTGTGAACGGTGTGGTAGCCGTTGTCGTCGGTAATGCGATAGACGCTGGCATCGGGACAACGGCCGACAGGTTGCGGTGATTGCCAGCTGCCCATGGTCTGGGCCAGCATCTGAAACCCTTCGCCGTAAATAGCGCTCTCCAGCGGCAGGCCAAGCTTGCCGTCAAACAGCACCCAGCGCTCAACCGAGGTGGCATCAGCGCCGGTGTTATCGAGCCGCGCCCGGCACAGAGGCCCTTCCCACTGACGGGTTTGCAGCAGATGGGATGGCAACGCATTATCGCTCGCCAACTGGCGAACTCGGGACAAGAGGGATGTCATCACTACTCCTTGTAGTTCGAAAAGGGTGCTATCAGACGATGTTCAAAAGATTGTTCAACAGATCATCGTCATACAAATCAGCTTCAAACGAACTGATTTCAGTTGTTATTGTTTTAATGCCGCGACCCGGCCTCTCTGGTAAACTGCATTTTTCTTCACAGTCGATGGGGCTCACGTGATCGCGCAACGTGCCTTGCTGTTCCTTCGTGACTTTATGGTCATCGTCGCCTGCCTGCTGGCAGGCAAAACCGTGGCAGCCATCCTGCCTTTTGCCTTCCCCGGCAGCATCATTGGCATGCTGCTGCTGTTTGTGCTGCTCTCCCTGCAACTGATAAAGCTGCACTGGGTCGAGCAGGGAGCAGGCTTGCTGCTGCGCCACATGGGCGTGCTGTTCGTGCCGGTAGCGGTGGGGCTGGTGGCCTGGCTTGAGCCCCTGCGCCAATCCTTCGGCCTGATCATGCTCTGCATCGTGCTCGGGATCGTGCTGATCCTCGCCACCGTCGGTCGGCTCTACCAGAGGATGAACAAATGATCTTCTGGTGCGCGATCCCCCTAACCCTGACGCTCTATTTCACCACCCGCGCCCTCTATCGCCGCCTGCCCTGGCCCATCATCAATCCGGTGCTGGTGCCGACCGCGGTGATCATCGGCCTGCTGCTCTGGTTTGATCTGCCCCTTGAACAGTACGAGCGCGGCAGCAGCCCCATTACCATGCTGCTGGAACCCGCCGTGGTGGCGCTGGCGCTGCCGCTCTATCAGCAGGCACGCCAAATTCAGGCCAAGCTCAAGCCCATCCTAATCTGTACCCTCGCCTCCGTCTTGATCTCGGTGTGCACAACCCTGCTGATCGGTCACTTTATGGGCGCAGATCCGGCACTGCTGGCTTCATTGGCCACCAAATCCATCACCACCCCGCTCGCCATGAGTGTCAGCCACTCCATCGGCGGTATTCCCGCTATCGCGGCGGCTGTGGTGGTGGTGGTGGGGATTGTCGGCGCGCTGATCGGCTACCCATTGCTCAAACTGCTGAAAGTAACCGATCCGGAAGCCCAAGGTCTGGCCATGGGGGCCTGCGCCCACGCCATCGGCACCGCCACCTCCGCCGAGAAGGGGATCACCCAGGGAGCCTTTGCGTCGCTGGCCATGGTGGTGTGCGGGATCCTCACCGCTGCCGTCGCCCCCCTGCTGTTTGCCATCTATCACTGGCTGATCTGATCGTACTGCTGACCAGAAATTGACCACAGATTGACCATCTATTGACGACCCCGAGAGGCCTGCAGGCCTCTCGGGGTGCGACCTGCCGCACAATTTGCACAAGACAAACGTTTCCATTACCATCTCCCTCCGTTTGCCCGTCAGGGCGTGAGCCTGCTCACATAATTACCCGAGCTGGCTCCCTACAATGGCCGCCCAATTGGCCTTTGAGGACACACTATGCATCCCCGTTTTGCCAAGCCATTCGATACCCTCTCTGCTCCGCTCAAAGCAGCCGTACAGCCCATGCTGGATAGTGCCGACTTCAATGCCCGTTTCACCCCGGAGCAAGTCGCCACACTGAAAACCGCCACCGGGCTGGATGAGCGCGCTCTGCGTCTCGCCCTGTTGCCACTGGCTGCCGCCTGTTCGGTGGCGCCCATCTCCAAATTTTATGTCGGTGCCATCGCCTGCGGCCTGAGCGGCAGCTGGTACTTCGGCGCCAACATGGAGTTCGCGGGGCAAGGTCTGTTCCACTCGGTCCATGCCGAGCAGTCTGCCATCTCCAACGCCTGGCTGGGCGGCGAGACCGGGATCAGCGAGATCACCGTCAACTACACCCCCTGTGGCCACTGCCGTCAGTTTATGAACGAGCTGAGCACCGCCAAGATCCTCAAAGTTTCTCTGCCCGATGACTTGAGCACCCTGCAATCCTTCCTGCCCCACTCGTTCGGCCCGGCGGATCTCGATATCACGGATGCGCTGATGAGCCCGCAGGATCACGCCGAGCTAACGCTGGAGAGCGAAGACCCGCTGTGGCAAGCCGTGCTGGCCGCCGCCCGTCAAAGCTATGCCCCTTACAGCCAAGGCTATGCCGCAGTGGCGCTGCAGTTTGCCGATGGCCGTATGTTCACTGGCCGTTACGCCGAGAACGCTGCCTTCAACCCCAGCCTGCCGCCGATGCAGATGGCCTGTGCCCACGCGGTATTGGGCGGTGAAGATCTCGCCACCGTCACCCGCGCCGTGCTGCTGGAGAACAAAAACGGCCAGATCAGCCAGCGTGACTCCGCCCAGTCCACCCTCAAGGCGCTGGGCTCCGTCGAGCTTGAGTATCAGGCGGTCTAACCCCTGCTCCGCCTCGATAAACAAAAGCCCCCGCACCTTGGTGCGGGGGCTTTTTTACTAGGCGGTTTAACCGGGAACTGCCCTTGATCTTCACCGCTCTGCGCGGTTGATCACCCCTTCAAGCCGGTTGCTGATCAAACCGGCTTGAGCCGTGCGGTGAAGTGGCGCAACAGCGGCGGCTCGTAGTCAAAAGTGAGCCCGCGAATGTCGCTGGCCCGCGCTTTCACCGCGATCAGGCAGTCGGCCACATAGTCCATGTGATCCCGGGTGTAGACCCGCCGTGGAATGGTGAGGCGCAGCAGCTCAAAGTCCGCCGCTTCCTGCTTACCGGTGGCGGGATCACGCCCCAGCAGCAGGGAGCCGATCTCCACCCCGCGCACGCCCCCTTCCAGATAGAGCGCACAGGCGAGCGCATGGGCCGGGAACTGCTCGGCCGGAATATGGGGCAGCAGCTTTTTGGCATCGACAAACACCGCATGGCCGCCGGTGGGGGTCTGGATGGGGATCCCTGCCTCGACCAACCGCTCACCGAGATAAGCCACCTGACTGATGCGATAAGTGAGATACTCCTCATCCATTCCCTCCCGCAGGCCGATGGCGAGCGCCGCCATATCCCGCCCGGCGAGACCGCCATAAGTGACAAACCCCTCCATCGCCACACAGCGCACCTGCACCGCGCGGAACAGGTCAAGATCTTCCTTAAAGCAGCAGAGCCCGCCGATATTGACCAGCCCGTCCTTCTTGGCCGACATGGTGAACATGTCCCCCAGCGCAAACATTTGGCGCACTATCTCCTTGATGCTGCTCTTGGCATAAGCCGGGTCGCGCTCCTTGATAAACCAGGCGTTTTCGGCAAAGCGGGCGGCATCGATCACCACCGGAATATGGTGGCGACGGGCCAGCTCGGAGACCGCCTGCATATTGGCCATGGAGACCGGCTGGCCACCGGCGCTGTTGCAAGTGACCGTGATGATCACACCGGCCACGTTGTCGGCCCCCAGAGTCTCGATGGTGTCGGTCAGGCGACCGAGATCAAAATCTCCCTTCCAGGCATAAGGGGCCGTGGTGTCGAGGGCTTTCGGGGTGAGCAGGTTGATGGCCCGCGCGCCAGCCAACTCCACGTGGGCCTTGGTGGTGTCGAAGTGATAGTTGGAGATAAACACCGGCGCCTTGCCCTTGCAGCGCTTGACCAGTTCGGGGAAGAGGATCTGCTCCGCCCCACGCCCCTGGTGAGTCGGCATCACATGTTGATAGCCGAAAATGTCGCGCACTGCGCGCTCCAGCTCGACGAAGTTGCGGCTGCCCGCATAGGCCTCATCCCCCATCATGATGCCTGCCCACTGGCGGTCGGACATGGCACCGGTGCCGCTGTCGGTCAGCAGATCGATATAGACATCCTCGGCCAGCAGCAGGAAGGGGTTCCAGCCCGCGGCCTCGAGGGCGACGCGGCGCTCGGCACCTGTGGTCTGTTTGATGGGTTCAACCATCTTGATACGAAACGGCTCGGGTATACGACGCATATAAGGCTCCTCACCGGCGCGGGGCCAGTGCTCGTGAAAAACGGATAGGTAACGGGACCGGGGCGATCAGCGTCGTCCGGCTGGTTTTCTCGAGTGGCGGGTGCCGCCTTTCAGCGGTGAGGAAAGTCGAAGGTGAGAATGGGATCTCGGGTATACCAGTGGGCGAGCAGGCAAGCTGCCCGGGGCGTAGCTGTCATAATTGGCATCACTCCCCTCCATGTCGGTTGTAAAAAGAAGTTGGTTACCAAAAAAATGATTGCGCTGCCAACTGGCAGCTTCGCCACGTTAGCGGGGGTGGTTCGGCGACACAAGGGACATACCGGCTAGCTGTGCGCCTGCTCACAAAGTGCGCACCTGCGCGGCAAACCGGCAGTGAGGTTGATCCGCCCCCGCCTCCTGTTCGTTATCTTACCCAAGTGCACGCCACCTCACTCATCAGCCAAGGCCGGAAGCCATCATGCATCGCAAACCCCATCTGCCCGAGAAGAACTGCCCCGTCTGCCAGCGCCCCTTCAGCTGGCGGCGCAAGTGGGCACACAGCTGGGAGGAGGTGCGCTACTGCAGCGAGCGCTGTCGCCACGCTCGTCACCGCAGCCGTCAACATAATGGGGAGCAAGCCTGATGGAGCTACGCCTTGTACTCGGCGATCAGCTGAACGCCGGTCACAGCTGGTTTCGCACCCCGGATCCGGCAGTCTGCTATGTGATGGCAGAACTGCACCAAGAGACCGACTACTGCCGCCACCATCGCCAGAAGGTGCTGGCCTTCTTTGCCGCCATGCGCGCCTTCGCCGCCGCCCTCACCCAGGCGGGCCATAACGTCTGTTACCTGACCCTTGATGAGAGCGCCCGCTGGCCCGATTTGCCCACTTTGCTGGAGGCCCAGCTCATTGCCCATCAGGCCAGCAGCTTTGCCTGGCAGAGCCCGGATGAGTGGCGCCTCGCAAGCCAGTTGAAAAGCTGGGCAGCGGGCCTTGCCATGCCGACCGCCGAGGTGGAGAGCGAGCATTTTCTCACCCCCCGCGATGGCTGGCAGCGCTACCCCCACAGCCGGATGGAGTTTTTCTACCGCGCCCTGCGCAAGCAATACAAGGTGTTGCTGGATGAGGACGGCAAACCCCTTGGCGGGCGCTGGAATTTTGATGACGAGAATCGTGCCAAGCTGCCGGAGCGTCAGCCCATTCCCACCCCCCTGCTTTTTGCCAACGAGGTGAGCGAGATTGATGCCATGCTGACCCGTCACGGGGTCAAGACGCTGGGGAGCGCCGATGCCAGCAAACTGCCGTGGCCCATCAGCCGGCGCCAGAGCCGCGAGCTGCTGGAGCACTTTCTGACGCACTGCCTGCCGCACTTTGGCCGCTATCAGGATGCCCTGAGCGAGCGAGGCTGGAGTCTGTTTCACAGCCGCTTGTCGTTTTCCCTCAACAGCAAAATGCTCCACCCCCTCGAGGTGATCCGCGCCGCGCAATCCCACTGGCAGGCCAATCAGGACACCATCACCCTGGCGCAGGTGGAGGGCTTTATTCGCCAGATCCTTGGCTGGCGCGAGTTTGTCCGCGCCCTCTATTGGGAAAAAATGCCCGCCTATGGCAGCAGCAATTTTCTGGGTGCAAATCGGCCGCTGCCCAGCTTTTTCTGGAGCGGGGAGACCAGGATGGCCTGCGTGCGCCACGCCATAAGCCAGTCTTTGGAGCACGGCTACGCCCACCATATTCAGCGACTGATGGTGACTGGCAACTTTGCCCTGCTGGCGGGGATAGATCCTGACCAGGTCGATGAGTGGTATCTGGGGATCTATGTCGATGCCATCGAGTGGGTGGAGCTACCCAATACCCGCGGCATGAGTCAGTTTGCCGATGGCGGCCTGATGGGCAGCAAGCCCTACGTCAGCAGCGGCGCTTATCTCGAGCGGATGGGCCACTACTGCAAAGGGTGTCACTATCAGGTCAAGGCCCGCAGCGGTGAGGGGAGTTGCCCGTTCAACAGCCTCTATTGGCACTTTTTATGGCGCAATCGGGATAAACTTGGCAGCAATCCCCGCCTCGCCCTGCCCTATGCCAATTGGGATGGGCAACCCGAGCCACAACAACAAACCATATTGGCCAGCGCAGAACACCATTTGATCCACCTTGAGCAGCTTTAGGCGCATTAATATCCCGCCTCATTAACGCTATGGATAACCGCGACGGCCTGCTTGCGGCGCCGTGGCAATCAGCCATCAACTCACGGAAGGGTTTTGCGATCAGACAGTATGTGCATGGGGCACCGAAGCGCCCCATGCAACACACCACGTAAAGTCGGCCTCAAAAAGACCACCACACTATCAGGGGTGCTGAATGATCAGACTGTGGTTATCCAGCATGCTCTGCAGCACATCGTGAGACGAGGTAGTGGCCAGATGCCAGCTGCTCAAGTCCACATCCTTCAGGGTGATCTGCTGGGTTACCTGCCCATCCCCTGCCGGTGCCACCGAGAGACTCACATCACTGAGACCATTGCTGCCGGTCGTCACTGACGCCGAGAGGTTATTCAGCAGACTTTCGACGCTGGCTCCCGGGCCCCCCTGCAGCATGTCGGCCAGATCGATCTTGTCCCCCTGCTCCGGGTGGAAGTCGGTGATGGTATCGATCGCGGGCTGACCCTGACTCCCCTCATCACCGTGCTGCCAGACGAAGAGATCGCTGCCAGCCCCACCGGTGAGGATGTCATTACCATGACCGCCATGGAGCAGATCGTTACCCTGACCACCAAACAAGCGGTCATCACCGGAGGAGCCAAACAGCCAATCCCCCTGATCGGAACCGACCAGCTCATGGCCACTCTGGCCGTGCACCGTGATGGTATCAAGGGGCGTGCTAACGGTTGAACCGCCAACACTGGACTCGGCACTAATCCCCAGCACATGATCACCCGCGCCAAAACCGCTGAAGTAGAGCGGAACCGAGTGATCGGCCGGGATCAGCCAGTCGCCATTGCCATCGGCATGGCCGACGCTCTGGCCATGCTCATCCTGCACCTGAGCCCCACCCAGCCCACTGATGCGGATGGAGAGCTCGCCGGTTGCCGGATTGACCACGCTAGCGTTGAGACCCAGCGGGATCACAGCCCCCTGCAAGGCATGGAACGCATGCTGATCCACCGTCAGACTCGGCATATCCGGCTCGGCCGTGACCGTTATAGCCAGCTGATCGGTGTCGGTTTTCGCACCGCCAGCACCGCTGTTGCCCTGATCCGAGGTGGTGATAGTGAGATTATCCTGCCCCCAGAAATCTTTGGCCGGTTCATAGTGCAACTGGCTGGCCAGCAACTGGTTTAGATCGGCCAGCGACCCCACCAGGGAGATCTCGTTGGTACCCGCCCCCTGCACAACCACGGCGCCAGTCGCGCCAAGCAGGGTCAGCACACCATGCTCGACCCGCAGCACCATGGAGACGGGCGCACTGCCTGCATCCACATCCTTCACACTGACGCCGGAGAGCGACAGGGAGCCATCCTCCTTCACCGTCATGCTGGCAGGCAACTGATTGACCGGGGCATCGTTGACCGGCTGCACTTCGATGGCCACCACGTCGGTATCGCTCAGCGCGCCGCCGCTGCCGCTATTGCCGAGATCATTGGTCACCATGGTGAGCTGATCCTGACCATTGAAGTCCTGCTTACCCTGATAGGTCACCCCACCGGACAGCAGCGCATTGATGGCATCCAGCGGCCCGCTGAGCACCAGCGTACCGCTACCGTTGCCGGTCACCGTCACCCCGCTGCCCGCCACCAGATTGAGGGTGCCGTGCGCCACCGAGAGGCGAACCTCGATGGCGCTGCTGCCCGCATCCATATCTTTCACCTGCAAACCCTGGATGACGAAAGGCTGATCTTCCTGCGCCACCAGCGGCGCGGTTGGCAGCTGATTGACCGGCGCATCGTTGACCGGCTGCACCTCGATGGGCAGCACATCGGTATCGCTGAGTGCCCCGCCACTACCGGTATTCCCCTGATCGTTGGTGACCATGGTCAGGGCGTCACTGCCGTGGAAATTACTGTTACCCTGATAGGTCACCCCACCAGAGAGCAAGGCATTGAGAGCGGCCAGCGTGCCGGTCAGCACCAGAGAACCAGTGCCGTTGCCGACCACAGTCACCCCGCTGCCAGCTGGCAACGTCAGAGTGCCATGTTCCACCGACAGGGTGATCTTGATGGGGCTGCTGCCCGCATCCACATCTTTCACCTGCAAACCCTGAATGACGAAAGGTTGATCTTCCTGCGCGACCTGAGAGGTCGTTGGCAATACGTTAATGGGCGCATCGTTGACCGGGCTCACATCCACATGGATGGTGCCATTGACCACGGGGCCAAGGGCGCCGTTATCGAGGCTCTGAGCCGTGATCTTGAGATCCAGCGCACCGTTGGCATCATTGGTCACCAGCTCGACAGCGCCAAGCTTGCCGCCCTCGGTGGTGACCTGCCAGCGACCGCCACCCAGATCAACAACGGTCCCCGCTACGCCATTTGGCAAGCGGATCTGGGCACCATCAGGCACCCCTTCGATGGTAACCCGCACCTGCTCCGGCTTGTTCTCATGCACATTACCCGCACTACCGCCGGTTGGCTGGATATCCCGGGTCTCCAGCCCCAGATCCAGGGTGATCACATCCCCTTCGGTACCGCTCGTCTTACCCTGAATGTCGGCGATGATGGCATCCCCAACCGGCGTCACCGTGACGGTAAAGCTGCCACTGGTTTCGAGTGGAATGGTGAGCCCCTTGTCCAGGGTAAAGGCGCTCAGCGACAGCTCCACGGTGCCGCTGAAATCTGCTGGCGGGATCAGGGTCAGTTTGGAGAAATCGGTCCCCACCGGGATCTGCCAGACGCCGCCACCATTGTTGACCGCCGGAGCCGACAGGGTGAAGCCATCCGGTACCCCCTTGATCTGCAGCGCGACGATCTGCTCGGAGCCATCGTTGTCGATAAGGGCTGCGCCAAATCCGGCAAGGTTGGCCGTGCCATCTTCGCTCCCCGTGACACTGTGCACCGTGAGCTTGGCCGGATCGTTGACCGGCTTGATCTCAAATTCTGCCTGCCCGTTCCAGCTGGCTTGCGCCGTGCCGGTGGTGGCGGTATCAATGATATCGACCTTGATATCGAGCGGCACCTTGCCGCTAAAGTGCTCTTTGGGCACAAACACCAGATCTTTAAGCGCCGCCACATCGCTGACCACCAGGGTGGTCAGTTGCTGGTTACCGACCAGGAAATAGCCAAACTTGGGATCAACGGAAATGGTCACCGCCTTCACCGTCTCGAGACCGCCGTCAGCCACGCTCGGGCTGATATCAGCCAGTTTGACCGACAGGTCGAGGTGAATGTGGGTATCTTCCAGATTGTCCGGCTGACCATCCCCATTCACATCCTTGACCTGTAGCGTCAGCTCGGGCTGACCATCCTGGCCACCGTTGATATCCACTTCCGGAGTGATGGAGAGAGTGACTTGCTTCTCGACAATCTTGCTATCACCGCTGGTGGTATCGGTATTAACGACTCGCACGTTCAGATTGAGTGTGCCGGCGTAATCAGTGGGTAATCCCAGCGTCAAATTCTCCAGACCACTCAAACTGGTCGGCAATTTGATCAGGTATTCGCCATTGACGAAGTCGTAATTGAGCCCCTGCAGAGTGACTCCCGGCGGGAGCCCTGTGATGACAATGCTCACCTCATCGTGGCGACTGTCCTGGCTAGCAATTGCGATCTGCGACTTGAGCTGAGCCCCGAGATCGACAACATGATCCTCAACCCCGACCACGGCCGCAGGTTGGAAGATGATCTGGGCTGCCTTTTCATCGGTCGCGTTGGCAAAGATGAAGATTGCCGACACGGGCATTTCCCGAACCACAGGGGCACTGACATCACCGTCATCGCTGTAATCCAGAATGCGAGCACTCACCTTGAAGTCGACCCGACCGGTAAAACCATCTGGCGCCTTCAAGCTGTAATTACCAAGGTTGCCAGCAGGTACAGTCCAGTTGCCCTTGCCATCACTGATGCCGCCATTAACGACAAATCCCGGTGGTAAATCGCTGATCACCAGGTAGTCGATCCGCTCGCTACTGCTGGGATCAAGGTCATCAAAACTGAAAGCGCCAACCAAATCCACAGGCTGATCGAGGAAGCCGAACAAGAAGGGGTTGTCTATCTGCAACTCGCCATCGGGTTCAACCACCGCCTGGATATCGACGTGCAACTGACCATCAATCACCTTGTTAACCACCACAGTGGAATCCACGTCCTGCTGGGTCACTGTGACATGACTCTTGATGGTGGTATCCCGGTCGCTATCTTCTGGCGCTTTCACCAGCAGTTGGCCGCCGTTTAACAGGCTCTGCAGATCGGCATCGCTCAACTCGACGACACCCAACGTCACTGTGAGTTGATGGGTTCCGTTGCTGTCCTTCACCCACACGTCGTAGCCGGACTCGATACCTGAGAGGCTAAGGTGCGTCACCTTCTCGGCGCCATCGCTCAGCACCGGATGCCAGTCCAGCACCACAAACTGATCTTCA
The DNA here is from genome assembly GCF_006243315.1 of Aeromonas sobria. Lineage (GTDB taxonomy): Bacteria > Pseudomonadota > Gammaproteobacteria > Enterobacterales > Aeromonadaceae > Aeromonas > Aeromonas sobria_A. The sequence continues at coordinate 88,428 of NZ_NKWE01000017.1, read as the reverse complement.
AGGCCATGGCTGGTCTTGTTGTAGTTGGTCGCATCGATCTCCGGCTCAACCTTGATGTGCAGGGGCACCTCAAAGCTCTTGTGATCACCATCGTTCTCGGTCACCACCACCTTGGCAATCAGGTTCAAATCCTCCGTGCTGTTATGGGGCGGCTGGATCACTAGGTTGCCTAGCCCTTTAATATCAACCTGATAGGTAGGCTTGCCATGGGCATCGAGTCCAGCAAAGGTGAGCGTCAACTCATTCCCTTTACCATCAAACACCTTGGCCCCTTCCGGCAAGCCTTCCAGCACCAGGTTGAGGGTTTCGGAGCCATCGCCCGTCGTCTCTCCTGACTCCAGTTTGAAGTCCAGCGGTGCCTTGCCATCTTCCCCTATGGTGGTGACATAGCCCCTGCCATCCTGGCTCCAGCCGGTGCTGTCCAGGTTGAAATGGGGATCATCCACCACCCCCACCAGATCCACATGCAGGTTCTGGCTGCCGGTCACCTTCTCGTTGACCACTGTATGGGTCTGGCCGTTGGCATCGGTCAGGGTGGCGGTGTCTTTCACCACCCCCTGGATGCCGAGATCGAAGTCGACGTTGCTGTCCTTCGGCGGCTCCAGCTTGAGCTCGCCGATGCGGGCATAGGGCACCTCGTAATAACCGTTCGCATCCAGGGTGACCGCCACGCCGCCGAGCCAGAGGGTGGCACCGGCGGGCAGGCCGCTGATGCGCACGAACATGCTCTCGGAGCCATCCGTGGTATCCCCCAGATGGGCGAGCACTATCTTGCTGCCCAGATCGAGCCGGGTGTCTTCCTTGCCCTGAATATCTCGCACCGTCAGCTTGGCATCGTCCGCCTGCGGATTGACATTGATCACCAGCTCAATCTTGTCTCCCTGTGCCGTACCCTGACTCGGAGCGATCGGGTTTTGCTCCGTGCTGATCGGGGTCACCGACAGTTTGATGTCACCGCTGAAATCCTTGGCCGGGACCACGGTCACCTTGTTGATGTTGCCAGCCGAGACCGTGTAGATGCCGCTGCCATTTGGCTTGAGCTCAGCACCGTTGAGCATCAAAGTTCCCTTGCCCGCTTCCAGCTTGATCTGGTAGGTCAACGTCTCGGAGTTGTCGGTGTCAGTCAGACTCGCCTTGACGTCCAGCTTGATACCTGTGCTGTCTTCATTGGTGTCATAGTGGCAAGTGGTGCTGGCTGTGTCCCACATCGGCTTGTCGGCCACACCGCGCACCGTCACAGCCAGCTCGCCCGTTACGGCCGCAGGTGCCGCACCTTCGGTGACGCCGACCTGCAGTTGCACCTGGAAGTGCAGTGGTTGACCGCCATTGCTCCAGCTCGACCAGTTGCTTGAGGGCACAAAGGTCACCCCCTGAGTGGTGTAGTGAACATTGTCACTGGTCACCATGGCCGCTGGCGGCACGATAAACCACAGGCCATCAGCCGTGGTGGTGAGGGCAACGCCGTTGTAATAGAAGGTACCATGGGCATTGGTGGGCGCCTGAATCAGGAGCTGATCCACATGCTCACCGCGATCGAAATCGCCAATATCGAGCTGCATGTCGATAGGGATACCCTGCCTCGGGTCTTGCGCCCCCTGATCCTCATTGCCAGTAGCCGCCGTGACGGTAAAGTACACCGCTTCATCCTGCAGGCTGAGGGTCAGAGTACTGTCAGCCCGGTCATAATCACCATCAACCAGATGGGCAGTCACCATCTGACTGAGCTGACTTGCGTCGTGATTGAAACCAGCGGCAGGCTTGAAGGAGTAGGAGCCATCGGCGGAGATGGTCAGGGTTCCCATCACCTGCTTGCCATCGGGGCTCATCACATCTTGTATCAAAGAGCCATTGATGGCGTACGTCTGGCCATTGATGGTGATCGACTCGACACGGGCACCATCCGCACCTTCATTAGCGGTAGGCAGCAGATCGCCGGTCACGGCACTGCTCCCCTCGCTCAGGGTATGAGCCAGCACGGAGCCGATGGGCATGTCATCCTGCACGGTCACGGTCACACTGACGTTCGGACTGCGATCGCCGTCATGATCGGTGACAAACAGCGGCACTTCGATAGCCAACTCATCCTTGCCCTGTGCACCGTGATCAAGCTGGCCGACCAGATGGACGCTGTAACTGCCGTTGACGTCTAGATGGATCCAGAAAACGGGCTTGCCACTCTCGGCAGTGGCCAGATACCAGCTGGGGCTGTGTGCCGCCAGCGTAACCTCTTTGCCACCCGACGTGAGGTGATTAGCCTGATTAAATGCAGCCACATCCAGCCCAAGGGAGGCAACCCGATCCGAACCGGCAGTGATGGTCACCTTGCCACCATTTACCTCGCCATTCTCCGCAGGAGTCGTGCCCGGATGCTGACCGTTAACGGCATCAAGATCTGACTCCTCGACCCGTACCGGCTCGATGGCGGAGATAATCGGGTTGGCACCATCGGTCACCGTGACCGTGGCCGCTCCCTGATTCTTGCTGCCATCGCTGTCGGTGATTTCGACCGGCAAGGTCAGGTTGAGTTTGTCATCAGCCCCGTGATCCAGGTTGGTGTGCACCGTCACCTGATAGCCGATATCCACACTGGTGTGAGCGGCGATGCTGGCGGGTACAGTGGGGATGGACACAGTCATCACCACCAGACCACCGCTGGTCACTGCCTGAAAGGTGTGGCCATCGGTGCCAACCGCTTTCCAGCTCAAGCTCTCGCCATTGTGGGTAATGGGCTTGCCGCTGGCATCCATGACCTGACCGGAGAGGGTCAGTCGCACATCGGTCACCGGATCCGAGTCGGCTTTGATGGTGATCTTGCCGCTGGATTGCTGATCATCCGCCGTCTGGTTATTGGCGGCGCCATCGAAGCGCCCTTCATTGAGGGTCACACCGGTCAGGGTAAGGGTCGGTTTCTCCCCTTCCCCAATCTTGATATTGAGGATGCCGCTGGTGCTGTCGTTGTTGCCACCCGCCTTGTCGTAGTCGTTGACGATCACCTTGATGGGCAGCTCGGTCACGGCGTTGCCGTTCTGATGGAGTCCCTGATAGAGGGTCACCTGATAGTCAAACCTGTTGTTGCCAGCCTGATCGAGGCTGCCAACCAGCTTGACCTCGAAAACCTCGACCCGCTGGCCATCCACCATCACATAGCCCTTGATCAGCTGGCTGCCAGGGATGGCGGGATCCCCATCAACCAGCTCGTATTTGACGCTCTGGCCGAGGGCAGTGAGGACCGGTTGCTGGTTAGCATCAGCAAAAGCCACCTCAACGACCCGATCCGACCCGGCTTGCACGTCAAAGTGGCCGGTTTGGCTCAGGCTGTTGTTGCCGGTGAGGTCCCCCTCATCCAGCGTCACCCCGGTGCCTGGGATAAAGCTCGGCGCCTTGCCATCGGCGATGGTGAGCGGCAGCGTAGTGCCAATGCGGTCGCCATCCTTGTCGGCAAGGGTGACGGCCAGCGGCAGGTTGAGTGATTCACTGCCCTTGTGATCCAGCTCGCCACTCAAAGTGACCTTGGCGGTGACGCTCCAGTTGCCGTTGTTGTCGAGCAGACTCAGCTCGGCACGCAGCACCACCTGCCCACCCGCGCTCCCGACCAACTGGCCGTTGGCGTCGAGGGAGAAGGTGACCGGGTTGCCGTGACTGGTCAGTCCGGTCAGAGTGCTCTGGATTTTGGCGATATCAAAGTCAAGAGAGTTAGGGTCGAGGGCATCGCTGCCGTGCGCGACCGAGAAACTCATGGTGCTGACGGCGGCCGCCTCACCTTGCGCCATCTCGGTGATCGTGGTGCCGCTCACGGCGGAGATGGTCGGGTTGGCACCATCACCTACCGCCACGGTAATGGTGGAGGAGACCTTATCGCCATCGCTGTCGAGCAGGGTGAAGCCCGCTTGCAGTAAGTTATTTGCACTGCCCTGATCCAGCGGTTGATGGAGGGTGAAGCTGTATTTGCCATCGTTGCCGAGGGTCAGTTCAAACACCAGCGTGCCATCGGGGGTGCGCCCCTCGATAAGATGGTCGGCCACCGTGATGGTCACGGCCTGCTTGCCCGAGGTGAACCCTTGCAGCCCCGGCTGATTGGCATCGAAGGTGATGCTGGCCAGCGGGTCGCTGCCTGCGGTGATGGCCAGATCCCCGTTAAGGGTCTGGCCCTGCTGCCAGTTGCTATCTTCGGTCAAGGTGAGGGAGACAGGGTCTACCTGCGGCAAGGCACCATCAGTAATGGTGATATTGAGGGTGCCGAGGTTGCTCTTGTCCCCGTCAAAATCGCTGCCTTGTACCTTCAGGCCGAGGTTGAGGCTGTTGGTCGCCTCCGGCTCGTCAAACACACCGGTCAGGGAGACACTGTATTTGCCATCCAGCCCGATGCTGACGGTGAGGATCGCCTTGCCCTGCCAATCCTTGACGATCAGCTGGTTGTCTTGCACCTCATAGGTTGTCGCCTTGCCCTGGCTGGTGAGCCCCGCCAGCGCCGGTTGGTTGCTGTCAAAGTTGAGGGAAACCAGACGATCGCTGCCCACCGTCACCGGCAGCTGGCCATCGATGCTCTGGTTGCCACCCTCTTGCAGCGCAACGCCTTTATCCAGACCGAGCACAGGATCTGCGCTGTCACTTACCGTGATAGTGGCGGAACCCTCATTCTTGCTGCCATCGCTGTCGGTGACTTCTACCGGCAGGGTCAGCGTCAGCTGGTTGTCGGCTCCGTGATCCAGGTTGGTGTGCACCGTCACCTGATAGCCGATATCCACACTGGTGTGGGCGGCGATGCTGGCGGGTACAGTGGGGATGGACACCGTCATCACCACCAGACCACCGCTGGTCACTGCCTGGAAAGTGTGACCATCGGTGCCAACCGCTTTCCAGCTCAAGCTCTCGCCATTGTGGGTAATGGGCTTGCCGCTGGCATCCATGACTTGACCGGAGAGGGTCAGTCGTACATCGGCCACCGGATCCGAGTCGGCTTTGATGGTGATCTTGCCGCTGGCTTGCTGATCATCCGCCGTCTGGTTATTGGCGGAGCCATCGAAGCGCCCTTCATTGAGGGTCACACCGGTCAGGGTAAGGGTCGGTTTCTCCCCTTCCCCAATCTTGATATTGAGGATGCCGCTGGTGCTGTCGTTGTTGCCACCCGCCTTGTCGTAGTCGTTGACGATCACCTTGATGGGTAGCTCGGTCACCGCATTGCCGTTCTGATGGAGTCCCTGATAGAGGGTCACCTGATAGTCAAACCCGTTCTTACCCGCCTGATTGAGGTTGCCGGAGAGAGTAACCTCGAACACCTCGACCCGCAGGCCATCCACCATCACATAACCCTTGATCAGCTGGCTACCGGGGATGGCGCTGTTGCCATCAACCAGCTCGTACTGCACCGGTTTACCCAATGCGGTCAGCGCAGGCTGTTCGTTGGCATCGGCAAACGCCACTTCGACGACCCGATCCGACCCGGCTTGCACGTCAAAGTGACCGGTTTGGCTCAGGCTGTTGTTGTCGGTGAGGTTCCCCTCATCCAGGGTTACACCGATGCCGGGGATAAAGCTCGGCGCCGTGCCGTCCGCAATGGTGAGCGGCAGCGTAGTGCCAATGCGGTCGCCATCCTTGTCGGCGAGAGTAATGGCAAGGGGCAGGTTGAGGGATTCGCTCCCCTTGTGATCCAGCTCGCCACTCAAAGTGACCTTGGCGGTGACGCTCCAGTTGCCGTTGTTGTCGACCAGAGTCAGCTCGGCACGCAGCACCACCTGCCCACCCGCGCTCCCGACCAACTGGCCGGTTGCGGGGTTGAGAGAGAAGGTGACCGGGTTGCCGTGACTGGTGAGTCCAGTCAGGGTGCTCTGGATGTTGGCGATATCAAAGCCAAGGGAGTTGGGGTCGAGGGCATCACTGCCGTGCGCCACCGAGAAACTCATGGTGCTGACGGCTGCCGCCTCACCTTGCGCCATCTCGGTGATAGTGGTGCCGGTCACGGCGGAGATGGTCGGGTTGGCGCCATCACCTACCGCCACGGTAATGGTGGAGGCAACCTTATCGCCATCGCTGTCGAGCAGGGTGAAGCCCGCCTTGAGCAGGCTGTCGGCACTGCCCTGATCCAGCGGTTGATGGAGGGTGAAACTGTATTTGCCATCGTTACCGAGGGTCAGCTCAAACACCAGCGTGCCATCGGGGGTACGCCCCTCGATCAGGTGATCGGCCACCGTGATGGTCACGGCCTGCTTGCCCGAGGTAAACCCTTGCAGCCCCGGCTGACTGGCATCAAAAGTAATGCTGGCCAGCGGATCGCTGCCTGCGGTGATGGCCAGATCCCCGTTAAGGGTCTGGCCCTGCTGCCAGTTGCTATCTTCGGTCAGGGTGACCGAAACAGCATTAACCTGCGGCAAGGCACCGTCGGTAATGGTGATATTGAGGGTGCCGAGGTTGCTCTTGTCGCCGTCAAAATCGCTGCCCTGCACCTTAAGACCAAGATCGAGGCGATCGGTGGTAGTCGGCTCATCAAACACGCCGGTCAGGGAGACACTGTATTTGCCATCCAGCCCGATGCTGACGGTGAGGATCGCCTTGCCCTGCCAATCCTTGACGATCAGCTGGTTGTCTTGCACCTCATAGGTTGTCGCCTTGCCCTGGCTGGTGAGCCCCGCCAGCGCCGGTTGGTTGCTGTCAAAGTTGAGGGAAACCAGACGATCGCTGCCCACCGTCACCGGCAGCTGGCCATCGATGCTCTGGTTGCCCCCCTCTTGCAGGGCGACCCCATTGTCGATGCCCAATGCGGGATCACTGCCATCATTGACGGTCAGCGTCAGGTTGGCGCTGGTGCTGTCGCCATCGATCTCTTTGGCGCTAACCTGCAAACCAAGGGAAAACTTATCGCTGCCCTTATGATCCAGCGGCCCGGTGAGGGTGACAACCACCCGGCCAGCCAGATCGCTGCCCTGCTGCTCAGCCTTCAGCTCGGCGCGCAGCACCTCTACCCGTTTGCCACTGCCATCCAGGTAGTAACCCAACAGGGTGCGATCACCGGCAAATTCGAACGTCAGCGGATGGCCATCACTACCCAGCCCAGCACTGTTGAGGGTGGCCAGGGTCAGGCTCTGGTTACTGAACACCAGCGAATCTACCAGCAGGGGATCGGCGGTGTGTTTGACCACAAAACTGCTCTCGCCCACCACGGTGGCGCCGTTGGTAAAGGCATCTTCAGTCAGGGGAATGGCCGGGATCTCGAAGCTGGGCGGATTGCTGTCCACCAGATTGATCACCAGCGGCGCCTTCACCAGATCGCCGTCACTATCGCGATATTCGAGGTTGAACGGCAGGCGCAATGCATCCTGACCGTGATCCAGACTCTGGCTCCAGACGATGCGGTAGCTGCCTTCATTGTTAAGGGTCAGGGTGAAGACAGTCGCCCCACCGGCGGTAGCGGTCAGAGTCTGACCGTTGATGGAGTAACCAAGGGGCGCGCCATGGCTGACGAGTCCCAGCCCTTCCAACGCACTCTGATCAGCGGCGAACCGGACTTGCAGATTGCCATCCTGACCGGCACCGGTGTTGAGGCTACCGATGGCGGTCACCGGGCCATCGGCCAACCCGGCTTCGGAGAGCGTCAGGGTCTCGCTCTGACCGATCAGCGGCGCACCATCGTTGGCACTGTTGCCAGCCAGATCGGTGACGCTGGCACGCACTTCAAAGGATTGATTGATACCGGAGAGATCAAGGCCGCTCACCTGCCAGCGGCCATCGGCCCCCACCAGTGCCGAGGTGGTCAGCAGCGGCTGGCCATTGCTGTCGACCAGAGTGATGGTGACGCTCTGACCCGCTTCCACATTACTGGTGGTGCCGCTCAGGGTGGCGCTGCTGTTGCCAAACAGGACAGCGGCATCGAGATCATCGATGTCGATGAAGGCCTGGGTATCGACATTGATAACGAGGGTATCGCTGGCGCGGTTGCCAGCAATATCCACAGAATTAACCTGAAATTGGTACTGGCCATCGGCCAGGGTTTGCGGCAGCTGATATTGCCAGTTACCGGCTGCATCCACCGTCAGGACGGTGAGCACGCTGCCGCCAAGGCTCAGGGTCACGGTGGCGCCGGGCTCCCCCTTCCCTTGCAGCAGCGGGGTATTGTCGCGGGTCAGATCATCGATCTGGCTGGCGCCGGTGTCGCTCTCATCGGCGAGATCGAGGGTAATGGTGGTGATGGTATCTAGCAGAGTCTGTCCGGTATCGCTGGCGTTGTTGCCCGCCAGATCCTGGGTGTTGGCCACAATCTGCAACGGGCCATCCACCAGCTTGCCGATCACATCGCCAAAATTGGCTTCCCACACCAGGCCGGGCAGCACCACTGTCGTCACCGTCAGTGAATTGCCCGCCTGATCGATAAGGGTCACAGTGACTGGCTGGCCTACCTCCACATCATCCACCACACCACGAATGATGACACCAGCCGCTTCATCGGCGTTGATAATGTTGTCGCTGGTTTGGGGCTCGGTGATGGTGATGGAGGCAAAGAAATCACGCTCTTCGGAAAACAGCAGCTCATCGCCAACAGGTTGCACCGCATGATCGGTATCAAAACCAGCCTCGGCCAAGGTGGCATCATTGGTACGATCGACCACCACAAATCCACCCGAGCTGGAACCGGCTACACCACCGATATTGCCCGCGGCTGCAGCTGCGTTACCGGCGGCGGTTTCCTGGAACAATTCGGTCGGGTCAATACCCTGACGGATCGCCTCCTGCAACGAGGCCAGTTCCGGATCGGCCGGTTGCCCATCAGCAGCAGGTGTGGCGGGCTCAGGTTTGGCGGCCATATCTTGTTCGCCTGCGAGATCACTGCCCGGCTCGGCTAGTTGAAAATGGCCCCCTTGGGCAGCTTGCAGGCGATCCCCCGGCTGCAATGCCATCCCCACCGTTGCTCGTATGACAGATCCATCTGCACTGATGACAAACACGGAGCCCTCGAGTTGGGAGATCACCGTGGACTTTTCAATTTGCAACTCTGCCATACAACCTCCAGCAACAACCAAACCATTAACATCAGCATCTAAAGAATGCTCATCTGTTCAAGAACCATACCTCATCTGACAACGTTGGTCTTTTCACAATTTTCGATAGAGATCGCGCTAAAAGGGCCATTACCTGCTGTTTTGTGCATCCAGCAAGGGCGCCAAGAAAAGAATAGCTTCATACAGAGCCAAACATTCTCGCTGCAACGCTGGCCCCGGCGTTGTTGTTATGACCAATTCTGTCGTTTGGCGAAAAATTCCCTCGTTGATGTGCGTAAGTGATACTTTAATGATTACTAAATAGCTGCAAACCCCTGAGCTGATGGGCTCACTTGTTGGGTACCCCACCACCTGGCTGGGGTCAGCCTATGGCCCCCTCGTCAAAATGAACGCGAACACCACCTGGGTAGCGAACCATCCCTCATCTGCCAACTCACGCCATGCAACGCCTTGAGTTCTCATAAATTTCAATCCAGATCTCATTTCAGCTTTTTTCCCGTCTCAACAATTGATCTGACGCAACTCTGCTTCTGATAAAACAACATTGAATTTACCTGTTTGATAAATTCAGCGTGAGTAATCAGGTACTGCAAGGTCAGTGTCACCACCAACGGCATGTCTGCCCTCCCCCACGGGGATAAAGTCCACACGACAAGATGGATCGGGTCAGACCGGACAAAAAAACATTTATCTGGGAGTGATAAACGTGGGTTCACAAAACAGGCATTCCAAACTGGGCCTCACCGCCCTGTTGCTGACCAGCTGGCTTGGCACCAGCGGCTGGGCACTGGCTGATGACGCAACCACCAAGGGCAAGATCGAGGCGCGCAGCGAGCTGTTCGCCAAGGATCACGCCGATCAGTTCACCAGCTGGCAAGCCACCAGCGAAAGCAAGGAGCGTACCGACGCGCTGGCGGAAGATCCCAATATGGTGGTGCTGTGGGGCGGTTACCCCTTCGCCAAGGATTACAACAAGCCGCGGGGCCACTTCTATGCGCTGACCGATGTGCGCGAAACCCTGCGTACCGGCGCCCCCAAGACAGCCGAAGATGGCCCGCTGCCGATGGCCTGCTGGAGCTGCAAAGGCCCGGATGTGGCCCGCGTCATCGACGAGAAGGGTGAGGATGGCTACTTCAAGGGGATGTGGGCCAAGGGCGGGCCGGAAGTAGTCAACACCATCGGCTGCGCCGACTGCCACGACACCGCCTCGAAAGAGTTCAAGGAGGGCAAACCTGCCCTGCACCTCTCCCGTCCCTATGCCGATCGGGCCATGACCGCCATCGGCAAGCCGTTCAAGGAGCAGGGGCGCTTTGATCAGCAGTCCCAGGTGTGCGGCCAGTGCCACGTGGAGTACTACTTCAGTGGCCCCACCAAGGCGGTGAAATTCCCCTGGGACAAGGGCACCAGCGTCGAGCAGATGGAAGCCTACTATGACGAACTGGGCTTCGCCGACTGGACGCACGCCCTCTCCAAAACACCGATGCTGAAAGCCCAGCACCCCGAGTACGAAACCTGGCGCGCCGGCATTCACGGCCAGAACAACGTCGCCTGTGTCGATTGCCATATGCCCAAGGTGCAGAACGAGCAGGGCAAGGTCTACACGGATCACAAAGTGGGGAACCCCTTCGATCGTTTCGAGCAGACCTGCCGCAACTGCCACACCCAGAGCAAGGAGATGCTGCAAGGGATCGTCAAGCAGCGCAAAGAGGCGGTGATCGAGACCAAGCTGAAAGTCGAGAAACAGCTGGTTCACACCCACTTTGAAGCCAAGGCGGCCTGGGATGCCGGTGCCACCGAGGCCGAGATGAAGGATATCCTGCAAGACATCCGTCACGCCCAGTGGCGCTGGGACTATGCCATCGCCTCCCACGGGGTGCAGATGCACGCCCCTGAAGTGGCGCTCAAGGTGCTCGGCAGCGCGCTGGACAAGGCTGCCGACGCCCGCACCAAGCTGGCGCGCCTGTTGGCTGCAAAGGGAATAACCCACGAGATCGCCATTCCCGACATCTCCACCAAGGAGAAAGCGCAAGCGGCCCTTGGCATGGATATGAAGCAGTTCAACAGCGACAAGGCCCAGTTCCTCAAGACCACGGTCCCCGCCTGGGATGCCGAGGCCAAAGCGGCCGGACGGCTGGCACAGTAACGGCGCCTGCGGGCCCGGCCAGACCAGGCCCGCAGCGGATGGAGGCTTCCTATGGGTGATTTAACGATGGATTTTTTACGACTGATGCTGATGGCAGCCATGTTGCTCACCAGCCTGCAGGGTCAGGCGGCAGAGCCGGCAGCTGCCCCTGTTCCAGCTACACATGAGGTGGAATTTTTACGCAATCCCGACAAGGCCTGTACCGACTGTCACAAGGAGCAGAGCGAGGGGATGCACGGCAAGCATGGTCAGGCGACCAATCCCAACAACCTGGCACCTGTCACCTGCACCAACTGCCACGGCCAGCCCTCCCCCCAGCACCGGGAAGGGGTCAAGGATGTGATGCGCTTCAGCCACAGCCTGAAGGATAAAGAGAGCATCAAGCTTTATCCCATCAGCGAGCAGAATGGAGTCTGCATGAGCTGCCACGAGCCCAAACCACTGCGCGAGGCGCTCTGGGCCCACGACGTGCACGCCACCAAGCTCACCTGCACCAGCTGCCACCAGTTGCATCCGGCCAAGGAGCCCATGGTGGCGATCCCGGAAAAATCCCGCATCAAGCTCTGCATCGACTGCCACAGCAAGCAACATGAGGCCAGCAAGGCCCGGCAGGAGCAGTCCAAACCGGCTACCGGCAAGGAGGCATCATGAGCTGCTCTCGCCGTGACTTTATGGCGGGCATGGGCGCGGGGGCCCTTATCATGATGACGGGGCCGACTCGTTCACTTGCTACCCCCCTCGCCCACAGCCAGACCATCGACGGGATCCGCTATGGCATGATCCACGACGAGACGGCCTGCATCGGCTGCACCGCCTGCATGGACGCCTGCCGAGAGGTCAACAAGGTGCCGGAAGGGGTCTCGCGCCTCGAGATCACCCGTTCAGGCCCTATCGGTGAATTCCCTGATGCCGAGTACCGCTTCTTTCGCAAATCGTGCCAGCACTGCGACAACGCCCCCTGCGTGCACGTCTGCCCGACCGGTGCCTCCCATATCCGCAAGGAGGATGGCATCGTCGATGTCGACGCGGCTCTCTGCGTCGGCTGCATGTATTGCCTCGCCGCCTGCCCCTATCAGGTGCGCTTTATCAACCCGGTCACCCGGGTGGCAGACAAGTGCGACTTTTGCCGCAAGACCAACCTGGCGGCGGGCAAGGAGCCGGCGTGCGTGGAATCCTGCCCCACCAAGGCGCTGGTGTTCGGCAATCTGGATGATCCGGACAGCCCCATCGCCCAACGGCTGGTGAAGGAGACCACCTATCGCTACAAGCAGGCACTCGGCACCTCACCCAAGATGTACCGCGTGCCCAAAGGGGAGATAACGTCATGACCATGCAAGCGGCATTTCACTTCCCCTCTCTGGTGTGGGACTGGCCCATCGCTATCTATCTCTTTCTGCTCGGCATCTCTGCGGGGGCCACCACCCTCTCGGTGCTATTGCGCCGCAAGGGGGCTGGCAGCGAGAGCGGCATCATCAAGGCGACAGCCATTCTGGCGCCGGCGAGCGTGGTGCTGGGGTTACTGATCCTTATCTTCCATCTGGCCCGCCCCTGGACCTTCTGGAAGCTGATGTTTCACTACCAGTTCGACTCCGTGATGTCGATGGGGGTCATGCTGTTCCAGCTCTATATGGCGGTGCTGTTCGCCTGGCTGGCGGTGGTGTTTCGCTCCGAGATCGAGACCCTGCGCAGCCGGTTGCTGAAAGAGAAGTTCGCCTTTGTGGATGGACTGATCGCCCTGTTGGCACGAGTTGAAACCTTGCTGGCACCGCTGTTGCTGCTGCTCGCCGTGCTGCTGGGGGCCTACACCGGCTTTCTGCTCTCGGCGCTCAAGACCTATCCGCTATTGAACAACCCGGTGCTACCGGTGCTGTTTCTGGTCTCGGGCATCAGCTCCGGCATTGCCGCCACCATCTTGCTGGCGGTGACGATCTTCAAGGAGAACCACCACAGCCAGGGGGTGAGCTTTGTCCACCGCTTCGAGCGGCCACTGCTGGCGGTGGAGGTGCTGCTGCTGATCTGCTTCTTTACCGGCCTCTACTTTGGTGGCGGCCAGAAAGAGGTGGCGATGTGGGCTGCCATCGGCAGCGGTTTCTGGGCTCAGGTGTTCTGGGTCGGGGTGGTGGGGATCGGCATGCTGCTGCCCCAGCTGCTGGCCCTGTTGACCCCGGCACCCCTGCGGGAGCGAAACGGCCATCTGGTGCTGGTCTGCAGCCTGACCCTGGTGGGGATCCTGCTGCTGCGCTACTTCGTGCTTTATGCCGGCCAGATGACGGTCGTATAACAACCCGTTCACGCTCCTGCTGCGAGGCCGTGATCAAGGCTCATGTGCTGCTCGGAATCCTCACGTATGTCTATACGCTCCGGTTCCTGCGCTGCTCTTTACCTTGCTGACAACCTCTCGCGACGGATCGTGGACAGGTTATAAACATGGGGGACCAGCGCCAGCCGCCCTCGGGTGACTGGCGCTGGCTTGTTGCTGGCCCAATGAATTTCTGGTGATGCCACACCCGTTGCTTGGCAATGTTTCCCACCAAAGGGAGACGACGCGGCGTATGTGCCATGACATGAATGAGATCAAAGATTGAACCTGGAGGTTTTGTGCTGGCAGAGCTTGGTTATCTCTCACTGCTACTGGCAGCGGTACTCTCGCTGCTGCAGGGCACCTTGCCCTGGCTGGGATTGCGCCTCGCCTCCCCGCCCCTGCTGCGCTGCGCCAAGCCGCTGGCGCAGATCAATGCCATCCTGCTGGGGGCAGCGCTGCTGCTGCTCGCCAGCTGCTTTGCCCGGGATGATTTTACCGTCAGCTATGTAGCCCAGCACGCCAACAGCGCCCTGCCCCTGGGCTTCAAGCTGGCGGCCGTGTGGGGCGGCCATGAAGGCTCCATGCTCTTTTTCGTCTTTGCACTGGCCCTGTGGGGGGCCTTGGTGGCGCTTTGTTCGAAGCGGGTCGATCCGCTGATCACCGCCCGGGTACTGGCCATCATGGGGCTGATCGTCGGTTTGTTCGCCCTCTATACCCTGATCTTCTCCAGCCCGTTTGACCGCCAGTTTCCGGGGCCGCTGGAGGGGCGCGATCTCAACCCCATGCTGCAAGATATCGGTCTTATCATCCACCCGCCCCTGCTCTATCTCGGTTACGTCGGCTTTGCGGTCAACTTCGCCTTCGCCATGGCGGCGCTGCTCTCGGGTCGGCTCGATGGCGCCGTGGCCCACTGGAGTCGCCCCTGGGCGCTCGGCTCCTGGGTGTTTCTCACCGCCGGTATCGTACTGGGCTCCTGGTGGGCCTATTACGAACTGGGCTGGGGCGGCTGGTGGTTCTGGGATCCGGTGGAAAATGCCTCCCTGCTGCCCTGGCTGCTCGGCACTGCCCTACTGCACGCTCTTGTCGTCTGCGAGAAGCGCGGCGCCTACGGTCACGCCGTACTGCTGCTCTCCATCTTCACCTTCGCCTTGAGCCTGCTCGGCACCTTTGTGGTGCGCTCCGGGGTGCTCACCTCGGTGCACGCCTTTGCGGTGGATCCCGACCGCGGCCTCACCCTGCTGTTGCTGCTCGGCTTGCTATTGACCTGCGCCCTCACCCTGTTTGCCCTGCGCGCTGACACCCGCGCCCCCTATGAACGTTTCGGCTTCTGGTCAAAAGAGGGGCTGCTCGGCGCCGCCATCCTGCTGCTCTGCGTGGCCTGCGCCAGTGTGCTGCTCGGCACCTTCTACCCCATGGTGTTCCAGTCGCTCCATCTGGGTTCGCTCTCGGTGGGTGCCCCCTACTTCAATACCATCTTCGTGCCGCTGGCCCTGCTGCTGATGGGGCTGATGACCCTGCTGCCGCGCCTGCGCTGGCAGCAGCTTGCCGCAGGTTCCCGGCTCAACACTTTGTTGCCGCCACTGTTTGGCCTGCTTGGTGGCGGACTGCTTAGCCTTGCCTATCTGGAACAGGGATCATTTTCCGGTAGCTGGAGCGGTATCCTCGCCAATATGGTGAGCCTCTGGCTGGTGACCAGCCTGCTGCTCCCGCTCTTGCAACCGACGTCGCTGCGCGAGCTCACCCTCAATCGGCTCGGCAGCCTGCTGGCCCACCTCGGGGTGGCGGTGTGCGCCCTTGGCATCGCGCAGGTGAGTCACCACAGTCAGGAAGGGGGCGTCGTACTCTCAGCCGACAAGCCCTATCACCTCGGCGCCTTCGAGTTTCGTTATGAGGGGCGAGAGCCGGTGATCGGCCCCAACTATACCGCCGAGCGCATCATGCTTAGCGTGTACAAGAATGGTAAAGAGGTGGCACGGCTGACGCCGGAGCGGCGCCACTACAGCGTGCGCACCATGAACATGAACGAACCGGGCATCGCGTGGGGAATGCTCGGCGATCTCTACGTGGTGCTCGGTGAGAAGATGGGGCCAGATGCCTATGCCATGCGGCTGCACTACAAGCCGCTGGTGCGCTGGATCTGGCTCGGTGGCCTGTTGATGATGGCAGGTGGCGCCCTGCGTCTGCTCGCCCGTCGCCCCTTGCTAGCCTCTCGTTCCGTTGCGGTTCGCACCTCCCATCAACGGCTCGAACAGGAGGCGTTATGAGATCCCGCCTGCGCCTCTTTCTTCCACTGCTGCTGACCCTGAGCCTCTGCATCCTGCTCTGGCTCGGCCTTGGCAACAATCCCTACAGCCAGGATGAGGCGACGCTCGGGCGTACCCTGCCTGCGTTGCAGAGCGACAATCTACTGGATGGGCGTCCGATCCAGACCGCCAACCTCAAGGGGGAGCCCTTTGTGCTCAACGTCTGGGCCAGCTGGTGCGCCAACTGCCGCGCTGAACATCCGCTGCTCAGCGAGCTCGCGGGTACTGTGCCCCTCTACGGTCTCAACTACCGGGACAAGGGGGATGCGGCCCGCGCCTGGCTTATCCAGGCAGGCAACCCCTATCGCGCCGTACTGGCCGACCCTGACGGCAAACTGGCTCTTGAGCTCGGCGTCTACGGCACGCCGGAAACCTATCTGTTTGATGCCGATGGTGCCCTGCTCGCCCGCCATACCGGCGAGCTTACCAAAGGGATCTGGCAACGTCAGTTTGCCCCCCTGCTCGACCAGGCGCGAACTGACGCGCAAATGAAGGCCGCTACAAAGGCACCCGCGATTGCGCCATCTATTGCGCCGTCTATTGCGATATCAGCTCGGGAGACACAGCCATGATGTGCCGTTCTCTTGCCTGCGCCCTGCTGGCCCTCGGCATGCTGTTGAGTGCAACTGCATTTGCCAGCGGAGTCGATACCTATCAGTTTCGCCACCCCGAGCAGCAGACCCGCGCGCAGGAATTGGCCCGCGCCCTGCGTTGCCCCCAGTGTCAGAACCAGAATCTGGTGGAGTCCAACTCCCCCATCGCCCGGGATCTGCGGCTCGAAGTCTACCGCTGGGTGGATGAGGGGCAGAGCGACGAGCAAGTGATCGCCCGCATGACGGAGCGCTTCGGCGATTTCGTCCGCTACGATCCCCCCTTCAAGGCCAGTACCTTGCTGTTGTGGGGCGGCCCCCTGCTGCTGTTGGGGCTGGCGCTGTTGACCCTGTCTCGCCGCCTGACGCGCACAAAGGCACAGGCCATCCCTGTCGTTAAGGCCATCGTTGAGTCAATCCATCACCCCGCGGCCGATCCACGCAGCGAATTGAATTGGCTGATCATGCACGGGGAGCAAGCAGGCCTCTCACCCGACCAGCCACTCTACAGGGAGCTGAGCGCCGCCCGCCTGGCCAATGCCATCCCGGCGGCGGAGCTGACCCTGCGCGCGCGACTGGCCAGCCAGCATGACAATCGCGGGTGCAATAACCGGCACACCCGCGCCTTGTTGCTGCTTGGCATCATGGTACTCGCGGCCGTTGCCGCTGTGTATATAAGCAGCGGCCGTTATCAGGCATGGCAGGCTCATGCATCCCGTCCCGATCCACTGGCCGGGCTGAGCCCGCGGGATCTGCAAGACAAGGAGCTGGGCGCCCTGCACCAGCGCCTGCAGACCAACCCCGCCGATCTCGACGGTTGGGCGGCGCTTGGCCAGCTCTATCTCTATCGGAACGAGTACGACAACGCCCTGCTT
Organism: Aeromonas sobria; assembly: GCF_006243315.1. GTDB lineage: Bacteria > Pseudomonadota > Gammaproteobacteria > Enterobacterales > Aeromonadaceae > Aeromonas > Aeromonas sobria_A. Next base: position 71,228 of record NZ_NKWE01000017.1, on the reverse strand, counting down.
GCCTATCAGCGTCTTGCCCTGCTGGAAGGGGGCGCCAGCGCGGCGACCCAGGCCGCGCAAGCCACCGTGCTCTACTATCAGGCGGGCCAGCGGCTTACCCCGGAGGCAACCCGCCTGCTGGAGAGCGCCCTCAAGCAGGACGCGGGGGAAGTGAGCGCCCTGATGCTGCTCGCCTCCGATCACTTCCTGCATGGTCGCTACAGTCAGGCCATTGCCCTGTGGCAGCAACTGCTCGATGGCGAGCGCCCTCGCATCAACCGGGCCGCGCTGATTGAGGCGATCCAGACAGCGAGAATAATGGGCGGGTAACCCCTTGATTGGGGAGAGATAATCGTGGTGATATGGCGCCGCGACCACGCAAGTGGCTCAACCCCATATTTCAATAGACAAGGATGTCTGGATGCAACTCACCCTGTTAAACGACTCGGGCAAATTCGATGGGCTCGATGACACCATTACCCACGTCTTTGCCGAGACGGCGAACAAATTGAATGCCTTGTTCGATCTCTCCCAACTGGATGTCACCTTCAGCCCTTTTGCCGAGGGGGATGCTCCCGACTCGGGTATCGGTGGCTGGGCCATCAACATGTATCGAATAGAACTCCAGCTTGCTCTGGAGAGGCCCGACATCAAAGAGGTGATCATCACCGAATTGCCTGCCGTGCTGGCCCACGAAGTCCACCATATCGTGCAAAAGAAGAACAAGGTGACCGCAGAGACACTGGCCGAAAACCTGATTTTTGAAGGGCTGGCCTGCTACTTTGAGCAAAGGTTCAATGGTGGCACACTCCCCTCGCTGTTCAAGGAGTCTCATCATCATGACTGGCAATCGATCCTGGCAGAGATGACACCCCATCTGTCCAGCAAGCAGTTCAACTATTTAGACTTTTTCTACTGCCGTGATAACCGGCCATTTCCCAAATATGCCGGTTACTGGGTGGGGTTCAATCTGGTGAGCAACTATCTGGCCAAAAATGGACTGAATGAAATAGAGGTCATGGGCCTACCCGCCGAGGCATATTTCAATTAACACACCTTCACACTGTTCGTAGCTATTACAGAGCCCAAACCCGGAGAGAAGATCATGATCCCCATTCGCTGCAAGGCCGTCTCCGGCGTTGCTCTTACCACTGTCGATGGCGAAACAAAATTGCTGGTGATGAAACGGGTCAAAGGGGGCTTCTGGTGCCATGTGGCGGGCACGGTGGAGGCGGGTGAAACCGGCTGGCAGACCATTATTCGGGAGTTTGGCGAGGAGACGGGGATCCGGGTCACTGAACTCTACAACGGCCAGTATCTGGAGCAGTTTTACGATGCGGCCTTGAATACGGTGGAGGTGGTGCCGGTCTTTGTGGTCTATTGCCCGCCCAATCAGGCGGTGACCCTCAACGATGAACACACCGACTATCGCTGGTGTTCCCTGGCCGAGGCCAAGGCGCTGGTGAGTTTCCCCGGCCAGAAGGCGCTCTACGACCATATCTGGCACCACTTTGTCGACAACGCCCCCTCTCACCTGATGCGGGTCGATATCCGCTGACCGCGCACGGCTGAGACCTCGGCCTCACGTATGGCGGTGAACTCCGGCAAGGTGGTGCCAAACTGGTTGCCAGAAACCGACTGGCTCCCCTCCACATGCCGGCGTTCCGCCCTTCGCTTATGGTGTGCCACAGCTTCATCCACCTTGAGGCCGCGCTCCAGGCCAGCACCATCTAAGGATCGGGGCAACCGTGCGGCGCTGATCGAGGCGATACAGACGGCGAAAATGATGGGGGGATAACGGGCGATGCGGCCAAACGACCTTGAAAATGCCCACTCAGTTGACCCGCCGAACGTTGTCAGTCAACCGAGTGCTTCAGAGTTGGCCTCTCGCAATGACCCAGCTCACGGCAGAGTTGCGACATAAAAGAGTTGCCGCATAAAAAGGCGAGAAGCGAAACCGCAATATGTGGATTAAAGGAGGTGATGTCAAAACAACCAGCAATGCCTGACCGCTAACCATCCATTTGCGCACTCTTATCCCGCACGCTCACTCAGAGGGTAGAGCGGCAAAGTGGAGCGGTTATCGGAGTAAGATAAATTGAGGCTGGTTTAAAAAAACAGCCAAAGGATCGGCAAAGTGGGAAACATTGTTCATCTGGGCTGACAGACATTGATTATCAGGCAACTCAATATTGCGGAGCGTGCGCCTGCGCACCTTAAAAATTAAACTCCGCGGCACCGTTTTCGGCTCTCGGCGCAGCGGAGATAATTTATCAGAATGACTTTTTCAAATGGGATTTATGCTGTTCCAGCAAATTCTCGGGAGGAGGTGGCACCTGCAGGTAGAACCCCTGGGTGGTCAGCGCGGCCATCACCTTGTTGACATCGGCCATCCCCAAGGGCTTGCTCGGGTCCAACTTGCTCATCAAGACCAGCTCGGGACGCCCGAATGCGGTCAATAATGGCTCTGGCACGCGGGAGAAATCCTCTCTTCTTTCAACAAAAAGGTAGGTCTCGGCTTTTTTGCGACTTTTATAGACTGCACACAACATGGAAATTGATATAATCCGACGAGTTTATTGCCTCTGGTGGGGGCAAACTATAACATCAGGAATTGAATAACAATAACGGATTAGCATCTCTGCCTCGGGGAAGATTCATGGTTGATCGCGATAACGAATTGAAAGGGACTACCTTCACTATTTCTGTGTTGCATATCAGCGATGGCGAGCCTGAGCGGATCCGTCAGTTGTTGGCCGAAAAAGTGGCTCAGGCACCCTACTTTTTTAATTGTGCGCCACTGGTGGTCAATGTTTCCCGGCTGGAACATATCCCCGATTTCGAACAGCTCAAGGAGCTGGTGGAGTCTGAGGAGTTTGTGCTGGTCGGTATCACAGGGGCGCGCACAGAAGAGATGAAGACCGCCGCCAAGGCGGTTGGGCTGGCAGTCATGGCCTCGGGAAAAAGTCGCAGCAGCGAGTCCGAACCGACACTGGCACCGGCTGCGCCCGTGGTAATACCCGAGCCAGAGCCTGCCCCTGTGATCCCGACCAAGGTGCATGTGGGGCCAGTGCGTTCCGGCCAGCAGATTTATGCTGCTGGCAGCTCGCTGGTGGTGCTCGGCTCCGTCAGTCCGGGCGCTGAAGTGCTCGCCGATGACAGCATTCATATTTATGGCACCCTGCGTGGCAGAGCCATTGCCGGTGCCCGGGGCAACGCCCAGGCCCGGATCTATTGCCAGCAATTACAGGCCGAGCTGCTCTCCATCGCAGGCACGTTCCAGTTGAGCGATGCACTGCCAGCAGGCCTGATCCAGCAACCGGTACACGTCCGGCTGGACAACGAACAACTCCGAATAGACCGTATCAAATAGAGTTACAAGGAAGCGAGAATGGCGCGAATCATAGTCGTTACATCGGGTAAAGGTGGCGTTGGCAAGACCACAACCAGTGCGGCCCTGAGCACCGGTTTAGCCCAGCGCGGTCACAAGACTGTGGTCATTGATTTTGACATCGGTCTGAGAAATCTGGATCTCATCATGGGCTGCGAACGGCGCGTGGTGTATGACTTTGTCAATGTCATCAACGGGGAAGCAAACCTCAATCAGGCACTTATCAAGGATAAACGCTCAGAAAATCTGTTTATCCTGCCCGCCTCCCAGACCCGCGATAAAGACGCCCTCACCCGTGAAGGGGTTGAAAAGATCCTGGATCAGCTGGCCGAGATGAAGTTCGATTACATCGTCTGCGACTCCCCGGCAGGGATCGAGGCTGGTGCGCTGATGGCGCTCTATTTTGCCGATGAGGCCATCGTTACCACCAATCCGGAAGTCTCTTCCGTGCGTGACTCGGACCGCATCCTCGGCATCCTGGCCTCCAAGTCCCGTCGCGCTGAACGTGGCGAAGACCCCATCAAGGAGCACCTGCTGCTGACCCGCTACTGCCCGACCCGCGTTAACCGCGGCGACATGCTGAGCGTGCAAGATGTGCAGGAGATCCTGGCGATCCCGTTACTTGGGGTGATCCCCGAGTCCCAGGCGGTCCTGCGCGCCTCCAACTCCGGCGAACCCGTCATACTGGACAAGGAATCTGACGCAGGCAAAGCATACGAAGATGCGGTTTCCCGTTTGCTGGGTGATGCCAAAGAATTTCGTTTTCTGGAAGAAGAAAAGAAGGGCTTCTTTAGCCGACTGTTCGGGAGTTAATCATGTCATTATTGGATTATTTTCGTTCCAGCAAGAAACCGAATACCGCACAGATGGCCAAAGAGCGGTTGCAGATCATTGTTGCTCATGAGCGTTCATCCAGAGGGGGGCCGGATTACCTGCCCCAGCTCAAGCAGGACATCCTTGATGTCATTCGTAAATACGTCAATATTGATCCGGAGAAGATCACCGTCCAACTGGATCAGAAGAGTGATGAGCTGTCAGTGCTGGAGCTTAATATCACCTTCGCTGATGACAAAAAGGGATAAGCTGACGCCCTATGCGTAACCCAGTTCCCCAATAAAGACCGGATCCTTAACCAGGATCCGGTTTTTTATTTGCTCAAACTGCCACAGCGATTCACCTCACCTCGCCAAGGTGGCCGCTGATCGCTAGAATAGCGCCGCCCCTCACTGGCATGGGTCAGTGCAGGCACCTTTTTCTCTTTTCTGGAACCGACCGTTTATGCCTTTGAATGACGAAATGCACAGCGTCGAAGAGCTGCTCGACACCGCTCTCGAACTTTTTATGGAGCTGGCCTCCGATAATCTGCCAGAGCAGGAGATCGCCCGTTTTAATCAGGGGTTCAACGATCACGGCCTGCTGGCGGAAACAGACCCGGCAGATGACTGGGAAGCGGACGTGGGTTTTGCGGTGAGCGACACCGACTATGCCGAGATCTGGATCGGCCTTGGCAATGAAGAACAAGAGTACGAGCACCTGTTTGCCCGCATGCTGCTCTCCCGCCGTGTTGATGAAAAGTTCTGCCACATCGAATGGCTGCCCCAATAATTCCGGATCCCGATGATCCCAGCCACTATCAGTGGGGGTCAGCCCCTGACTCCGTGGCTCCCGTGCGCGCATCTGCATCGCTTGGCCGCCGGGTGCTGAGGTGGGCAGGCAAAATCGCACTGACCGGGCTGCTCTGCTCGGTCGGTTCGATCGCCCTGTTGCGCTTTATCGATCCACCGATGTGGAGCTGGCGCATCGAGCGGGCAATGTTTCCGCCCGCCAAGATCACTCAGGTTCGCCATGAGTGGGTCGATCTGGCGTCCATCTCCAAAGAGCTGCAGCTGGCGGTGATCGCCGCAGAAGATCAGCGTTTTGCCGACCATAACGGCTTTGATATGAATGCCATCAGCGCCGCATTCAAACATAACCAGCGCAGCGAACGGGTGCGCGGCGCCAGCACCCTCAGCCAGCAGACCGCCAAGAACCTCTTTATGTGGAGTGATCGCAGCTTCCTGCGCAAGGGGCTGGAGGCCTGGTTTACCCTGTTGATGGAGCTGGGGTGGGACAAATCCCGCATTCTTGAGGTCTATCTCAATATCGTGGAGTTCGGCCCCGGCATCTATGGCGCCGAAGCCGCTGCCCGCACCTATTTTGGCAAACCGGCCAGCCGCTTGACCCGTTACGAATCATCGCTGCTGGCGGCGATACTGCCCAATCCGTGGCGCTATCGGATCAAGCCCCCTTCACCCTATGTGCAGAAGCGCTCGGTCTGGATCCGCCGCCAGATGGGGCAGCTGGGCCAGATCACCCTCAATCGGGTGCATCAGGCCGATTAATCGTCAGACTCATCGGATCTTCCTGGTGGGCCCAAATGCCCTCCCACCATCCCTCTGTGGAGGGGCAGATAGTGCCACCACCAGGTCTCCCTGCGCCGTTTGATCTGCTGCCGCCGCACCCGCTGTTTCATCCCCTCGCCCCCTTCACTGAACCAAGTAGTAACCATACGCCGACCACAGCGACTTTGACAGGCTGACGCACTGGTCTGGCTGCCATCGCCAATAATTGCTACAGTAGCGCACCCCGATGTATCTGGAGTGATTTCATGGAACAACGTACCCCGGATCAGCTGGTCGAATGGGCCTATGATCTGTTTCTGGAGCAGGCAGCCGATATGCTGGCCCCTGAGCAAATAGTCGATATCACCCTGGAATTTGAGCAACGTGGCGCCGTGGAAGCGACCCTGCCCAATGCCGACTGGTCGGCAGAGCTCGGTGAGCCGGTCGATATGGAGCGCTGGGTCGAAGTGTGGGTTGGGTTGCTGGATCATCAGGATGAGTTTGAGGTGATCTTCGCCACCTTCCTGCTGCCCCGGCTGCAAACCGAAGATGAGGTGCATGTGCGCTGGCATCGCCAGCAGCAACCATAAGAAAGGCGCCCTGGGCGCCTTTCTCGTTTCAGATTGCCCTCTCCCGCTCAGGGCTGAGCGGCGATAGCCTTGGCCAGGCAGCGACGGCACCAGCAGACGCTGGCATCGTTGATCGGCAGGGCTGACAAGTGACTGCACCAGCACTGCTCGATAGTCTGACCGGCAGACACCGCGCAATAGGCGGGTTCACCACAACCAGGACAGGTGTGGCTGCGCTTGCTGCCATCGAGCTCGGCCATCACTGCCAACTGGGCCTTGCTATCCATTGCCGACCAGTGACTGATCTCGGTCAGGGTCCGACCGCAACCCAGACAGAGCCCGTCTTTGGCTTTGCACAGACCGATGCAGGGGCTTGGCATCTTATTCGCTGTCCTGCGCCTGCTCGCCTGCTTGCGCTGCACCCGCGTCGGTGAGGGTGATGGCGTTATCTTCGATGACAATCTTGCCCTGCTTGTAGAGGCCGCCGATCGCCTTCTTGAAGGTGCCCTTGCTGATGCCCAGCAGCTTGTAGATGAGTTCTGGCTCGCTCTTGTCACCCACCGCCAGGCTGCCGCCCTGCTTTTTCATCCGGATCAGAATACGCTCACCAGCATCATCCAACCGGGCCAGACCCGGCTTTTGCAGGGTCAGATCCAGCTTGCCATCTTCGCGCACCTGCTTGACCCAGGCGGTTTGCGGCCGACCGGTCATCACCCGGCCAAACACTTCATTCTTGAACAGCATGCCAGGATATTGACCGTTAACGATCACCTTGATGCCCAGAGGCGAATGCTCGCCCGGCAGCGCGCTCACTTCGTCACCGACCTTGAACGCGTGATCAGCAGGGGTCAAAAAGCGCTCGATGCGGCTGGTGCCCACCATGCGCCCTTCGTTATCGAGCTGCAGACGCACCAGATAGACATGCCCCACCTGCATCGGTTTGTTCTGCTCGCGGCTTGGCACGAACAGATCCTTTTTCATGCCCCAGTCGAGGAAAGCCCCGATCTTGTTGGCATTGACCACCTTCAGGCCAGCAAATTCGTCCACCATGGCAAACGGCTTGTCAGTGGTGATCACCGGTTCACAATCGGCATCCAGATAGAGAAATACCTGTACGGTATCCTCTGCTTTGATCCCTTCTGGCAATTGGCGTTTAGGCAGCAGCAGTTCACCGTACTCACCGGCTGCCAGCCAGGCACCACGGTCTTCAAGTTCAACGACGGTGAGGGTGTTCATCTTGCCAATCTGCATCATGGAGCTCTCTTTTTTCATTACCCGGATGGACCAATTGAACATGGCCCCTATGGGCGCGCATGTTACCTCAAGAGCGGTGATCTGGCCTAGTCCCCCAGCCACTGCATCCACTCCTTTCGTCGCGACGCCAGCCATTTGTGGTGATTAAATCGCCAAGCAGGTGCCCGTTTACTGTAAATACCCCCTTTTTTAGGTAGACTTCTCGGCTGTTCAAATTCAGAGGAACTGTCGATGACCCCATCCACTCGCACCCGCCAGCTTAATCAATGGATCCAGAGCCACAGTGATCAGGACATGACCTACCCGGCCCTGCACGGTTTTCTTTGTGCCCGTCTGGTGGGGCCACATAGCCCTGACTGGCAACATCCGCTGATGGGCCTGCTGGAACAGGATGCCGAGCTGGATGAAAAAAGTGCCGAGGCGCTGCGCCACCTCATCGCCGAACTGGAAGCGCAGGCTGATGACGCCCAGCTGGCCCTGCCCAGCCAGTGCCGCCTGCCCAGCGACAACCCGGAGCAGGTGTTTGAGCAGAGCCATCCCCTCGGTCAGTGGTGCTACGGTTTCAGCCAGGGGTTTGCCACCTGGCCCAAGCCGAAGGATTTGAACGACCTGACGACCCAATACCGATTCAGCCTGGCCGCCGAGCTCTGTCTGTTTCGTGATAAACCCATGGCCCAGATGCTCTATAGCGCTGCCGCCAGCGAGCTCCCCTTTGTCGAGTTTTGCAAACGCCAGCGTCAGAATATGAAAACCACGCTTAATCAGTTACTTAATATCGACCAGTATCAGCCAGCCCCTAGCACCACGGTGGCGATGAGCAGCGAGCAGGCCCAGCAGTGGCAGCAATGGTTCGAACTGGCCGACTGTTGCCGGGATCATCAAACCCGCCTTGGCTGGTTCGAGAAGATCATCGCCGATGCTACGCCGCTGTTTGACCAGGCCTTCTGGCAGCAGAATGCGGGCCACGGCTGGAGTGCCCCCGAGCTGCGCCCTCTGCTGGCGGCCCGCGCCGGACGCGCCGACTGCCTGCTGCGCCTTGGCAAGCTGGATGAAGCCAAAGCCGAGTATCTGGATCTGCTGGCCCTTTGTGTGGCCGATGAGCTGGGCTGTCGCTACAACCTATCCTCCCTTTACGCATTGCAAGGGGATTGGCTGGCACTGGCCGCCCTGCTGGTACGCTTCGATGAAGCCTCCAGCTGGCTGCTCTACAACAAGGCGCTGATGCTCTTTGCCACCGAAGGCAGCGAGGCGGCCAAGCCCCATCTGCTGGCGGCCATCGAGGCGAATCCACACATTCCAGCCTGCCTGCTGGGCCAACGCAAGCTACCCAAACAGGATCCCGAAAGCTGGCAAGCGGGCAGCCGTGACGAAGCCGCGCTCTATGCCTTGCACACCCGCGAGGCCTGGCTCACCCAGAGCGCCCTGATTTGGTTGCGCAAAGGCTGAACAGCGATGGATTAAAAACCCGCCGGTCAGACCCGGTTTTTCCTTGATGGCGTGCGCCACCGCACATTTCATCGCAACCGGATCAGACAAATCAGCTTGAGTTTCGTATCATCAATGTCAAAGTATCAAAAGAAACTGCATCTGATGCAGCCGTCACAGCAGGGTGTAATATGTCAAAAATCATAGCGTTACTCGCTCACTACCCGCCCTATCAGTTGGTTCATGCCGCCGAGATGCTGCGGGATACCTTCGAACAGTTTTATGAACAGCGTTACCAGCTGACCGTACCGCAATGGCGCCTGATGATGGTGCTTGGCCCCAACTACCCCATCAGCCAAAAAGAGCTGGTCGAGGCGAGCGGCATGGACAAGGTGCGGATCTCCCGCGAGATCCGCCGGCTGGTCGAAAAAGGGATCATCTTCACCGAGAGCAGCGCGCAGGACAAACGGATCAGTCTGGTCTCCCTCACCAACGCTGGCCTCGCCCTCTTCCTGCAGCTCAAAAGCGAAGCAGGTAGCTGGCAACATACCCTGACCGACTATCTGCCAAGCGAATCCCGCGAGGCGATCCGCCAGCATCTGCACAGTGTCAGCGCCGCCATCGAGCAGTTGCAATCACTGGATCAGGAGCGGTAATCATGGATTTGAAAAAGTTCGCCACCATGGAGGTCAACATGCTGCTGAGCGTCGTCAATATGCAGCTGCGTGATCGCTATGACGATCTGGACGATCTCTGCAAAGCGCAGGAGATCGATCAGGCGGCACTGGAGGCGCGGCTCGCCAGCGGCGATTTTCACTACCAGCCAGCGCAGAAACAGTTCAGATAAGGGTAGGTTGCGGGATCGGGATCACAGCGCCAACCATGGCGCTGGCTCTGTGGTAAAAAGCTGATATGGTCTGACAAGCCCCGAACAAGAGGTGATGTACGGATACATCACGCTGTCACAAGAGGGCGCTAGATTGATTTCAGGTGAACAACGCAAGGATGACCCCATGATATTGATGACCCGCCAGAGCCTGTTGATCACGCTCTGCGCCCTGTTGATGATCAGTCTCTTCACCCCCCAGTTGCCGCAAGGTACCGAGCAGTGGCTAACCACCCTGTTGCTGGGCCTGCTGGTTGCCGTTGCGCTGCTGCTCTTGCGCGGTTTTCGCCGCTTTATGATGGAGTAGTGACTCGCCAACGCTTCTGTATGGCCCGCTTGCCGCGATACTCTCTATAGCAGTAACGCCTGTATCAATAACGTCTGTCGCAATCACATCGCTCCAAAAAACAAACGCAGCCTGATGGCTGCGTTGTGGTATCTGGCGGGGCAATCTCTTGAAGAGATTGCCCCTGACTGGGTAGAGAGCCCTTAGATAGCCAGGGTTTCCAGCTGCGCTTTGGCTGCGTCCATCCCCTTGCTCTGGGCATCCGGGCCCATCCCCATCCCCTCGGCGTAGATGAAATCCACCGCTTTGATGCCAATAAAGCCCAACACGGTGCGCATGTAAGGAGTCACCAGATCGGTGGCGCTGCCAACGTGCATGCCACCACGGGGGCTGATCACCAGCGCGCGGGTGTTTTCAACCATGCCGACCGGACCGGTCTCGGTATAACGGAAGGTAACACCGGCGCGAGCCACCAGATCGATCCAGTTTTTCAGCTGGGTCGGGATGTTGAAGTTGTACATGGGGGCCGCAATCACCACCAGGTCGCTCGCTTTCAGTTCTGCGATCAGCTCGTCGGACTGGGCGATCACCGCCAGTTGACGCTCATTGAGGTTGTCACCACCGCGCAGACCGGAGGCCAGCTCGCCATCCAGCACCGGCAGGTTGAGGGCGGCCAGATCCCGTACAGTGACGGTGTCGCCTTGATGCTGGGCGAGGAAGCCGTCGATCAGGGCGTTGGATTGGGAATATTGACCCAGGATGCTGGATTTGAGTACGAGGATATTGGCCATGGTGAAACTCCATTTGGTTGTCGGTTGAACAGCGTTGCTGTCGATGGAGGTCACTCTAAACATTGTGCTTATTTGCTGATAGCGAAAATAGATGCTCAACTTGTTCAAAATTTTTGATATTGGGCCACTTCCTCGCCAGCCGGTCTCATCCCTGCGCTTCAACCCTTGGCAGAACAAACGATTGCCGTTATGATCCGCCGCACTTTTTTCCAGCGACCCGGATCCCATGATACCCTCGCGCAGGCACTCTCCTTTGGCCGGTGCAGTCTGGATGATGGTGGCAGGACTCTGCTTCGCCGCCGTCAACAGCCTGAGCCAGTATGTCAGTTTCAAACTCGGCCTCCCCTCCACTCAGGTCGCTTTTCATCAATACCTGATCGCCCTGGTTTGCCTGGTCCCTTGGCTGATCCGCCACGGCTTGCGCCAATCCCTGCAGACCAATCAGTTCCAGTTGCACCTGTTGCGGGTGTTGCTGGCGGTGATCGGCATCCAGCTCTGGCTATGGGCACTGGCGGTGCCGATCCCCATCTGGCAGGGGATCGCCCTGCTGATGACCTCGCCGCTGTTTGCCACCCTGGGCTCCGCCCTGCTGCTCAAGGAGCAGGTGAGCCGGGCCCGTATTCTGGCCACGCTGGCGGGCTTTGCTGGCGCCATGCTGATCTTGGCCCCCTGGACCGACGAGTTCAGCTGGGCCTCCCTGCTGCCAGTAGCGGCGGCGCTGTTCTGGGCAGGCTACTCCCTGATGGTGCGCTATCAGGCGGCCAACGAATCATCCCACACCATAGTGGTCTACCTGCTGATCTTCAGCACCCCGTTCAACGTCATGCTGGCAATGCCACAGTGGCAGTGGCCAAGCGAGAGCCAATGGCTGCTGGTGGCCGCGTCCGGCGTGCTGACGGCGCTGGCCCAGATGTCCATCGCTCGCGCCTATAGCGTGGCGGAGGCTTCCTTCGTGCAGCCTTTCGATTTTGCCAAGCTGCCGATGAACGTGCTGGCAGGCTGGCTGGTCTTTGGCTGGGCGCCCCCCGGCCGGCTGTGGCTCGGCGCCGCCATCATCATTGGCGCCATTACCTTGCTGACCCATCTGGAGCAGCGCGCTCACAAACCGGTTTCCTGAGGTACGCCATGCGTGCCTCTTTTTTTGCCCGCTATTCCCGCGATAGCGATTATCAACAGTGACCATCGACATCAGGAGAGATCGTATGTTTGGAACCGCAACCCGCCCCGGCGCCAGCCGTGCCCTGCTGCTGGGCTCCGGCGAACTTGGCAAAGAAGTCGCCATCGAGTTGCAACGGTTCGGCATCGAAGTGATCGCCGCCGACCGCTACCCCAATGCCCCCGCCATGCAGGTGGCGCACAAAGCCCACGTGCTGGACATGCTCGATGGCAACGCCCTGCGCGAGCTGGTCGCCCTGGTCAAACCCGACCTCATCATCCCCGAGATTGAAGCGATCGCCACCGATACCCTGGCCGCCCTTGAGCAAGAAGGGGTCAAGGTGGTGCCCAACGCCCGCGCCACCCAGCTCACCATGAACCGGGAAGGGATCCGCCGCCTCGCCGCCGAGACCCTGGGTCTGCCCACCTCCCCCTACCGCTTTGCCCAGAGCAAAGAGGAGTTTATCGCCGCCGTCGAGGCCATCGGCATGCCTTGCGTGATAAAACCGGTGATGAGCTCATCCGGCAAGGGGCAGAGCGTATTGCGCGATCTTGCCAAGCTCGATGAGAGCTGGACCTACGCCCAGGAGGGCGGCCGCGCCGGTCGTGGCAAGGTAATTGTCGAAGGGTTCGTTCCTTTCGAGTACGAGATCACCCTGCTCACGGTGCGCGCCGTCGATGGCATTCACTTCTGCGAGCCGATCGGCCACCGTCAGGAAGATGGCGACTACCGCGAATCCTGGCAGCCCCAGGTGATGAGCGAACTGGCGCTCGCCCGCTCCAAAGAGGTCGCCGCCAAGGTGGTCGAGGCCCTCGGCGGCTACGGCCTGTTCGGGGTCGAGCTCTTTATCAGGGGCGACGAGGTGTGGTTCAGCGAAGTCTCCCCCCGCCCCCACGACACCGGCATGGTGACCCTGATCTCCCAGGATCTCTCCGAGTTCGCCCTGCACGTGCGCGCCATTCTGGGGCTGCCGATCGGCACCATCACCCAGTACGGGCCGAGCGCCTCTGCCGTGGTACTGCGTGAAGGGCATAGCCAGAATATCCGCTATCAGGGGATTGGCGATGCGTTGGCGCTGGTACCGGGTGCCCAGCTGCGGCTGTTTGGCAAACCGGAGATCGCCGGTCGCCGTCGTCTCGGCGTGGCGCTGGCCCGCGCAGCGGATTGCCCGGATGCGGTGGAACACGCCAAAGCGGTGGCCGCCAAGGTTGAGGTGATTTTCTAAGGGCTTTTTTTGCCACCGCAAAACAAACGTTTGCCGATGTGATCGGGCGCAAGGGGCATGGCAATGCCCCTTTTGCATTTCCCCCTCAGGCTTATAATCCCCTCTTCAAATTTGTCAGGAGTACAAGATGTTAGCTGCCGTGATCTTCGATATGGATGGTGTTCTGATCGACTCGGAACCCTTTTGGCAACAGGCCCAGATGGCCGTCTTCTCCGAACTGGGTCACCCCCACACGGTAGAGGATTGTGAATCGACCATAGGCGTGCGCATCGATCAGCTGGTGGCACACTGGTATCGGCTGCGCCCGTGGAACGGCCCGACCCAGGAAGAGGTGATGCAGCGTATTCTGGATCGGGTCAATGCCCTCATTCTGAGTGAAGGTCAAGCCAAGGCTGGCGTGCTGGACGCGCTCGACCTTATCGAAGCGCGCGGGCTGAAAGTGGGTCTGGCCACCTCCTCCCCCTTTGCCATGGTAGAGGCGGTGCTCGGCAAACTCGGCATCCGCGATCGCTTTATGGCGGTTCACTCCGCCGAGGTGGAGCGCTTCGGCAAGCCGCATCCGGATGTCTATATCCATGCTGCCGAGAAGCTCGGCGTCGAACCGGTGCACTGTCTGGCCATTGAAGACAGCTTTACCGGTCTGCTGGCAGCCAAGGCGGCCTCCATGACGGCGCTGATCGTGCCAGATCCGGCACTGGTAGGTGATCCGCGTCTGGTCATCGCCAACTACCAGCTCAGCTCGCTGGCCGAGCTGGATGCCGACATGCTGGCCAGCTGGATCAAATAAACCAGCGGGGGGCATCCAGCCCCCTGTTATTGCCAAACAACCGCTGGCAATCCCCCTCTTGTCACCCGAGTTCCGCCACCAGATGGCCCCTATCGCACAGGACCCGCCCAACCGGTTGCGGCTTGCCATCGCTCAGGCTTGATCTCTGTCATAAACGTGCGTTTGCTCGCGGTTAACTCTCTGCAGCCCGACTAGAATCAGGGTAGATAGGCGGCCCCATGGCCCGAGGAGGTTATCATGATCGAGTACACCAGCAAGCGCATCGTCTGCCCCCACTGCGGCCACCATACCCGGGTCGAACTGGATGCCAGCCAGGGTGATCAGGAGTTCTACGAAGATTGCATGGCCTGTTGCAACCCAATCCACCTGCGGCTTCACCGCGACGAAGTTCGCGACTGCCTGCAACTGTTTGTGGATGCCGACGACGAACAACTGTTTTAGTTGCGAGTCATAACAAGCCGAGCAACTGTTTTAGCTGCGAGTCATAGCAAGCCGAACAACTGTTTTAGTTGTGAGTCATAGCAAGCCGAGCAACTGTTTAGTTGTGGGCATAACCAGCCGAGCGGCTGTTAAAGGCAATTGAACAAGCCTAACAATCAACAAGGGCCTGCATGGTGCAGGCCCTTGTTGTTTGCGTGATAACCGCAATGGCAGTGAGCGTTACCCGTCTGCGCGGGCCGCCAACACCCGTTCCACGGTATCGACAATGGCCTGGGTCTGGGGATCGATCTCGATATTGGTCTGCCAGCCAGCCTTGACCCAACCGAGGTTGGTGCGGGCCAGGGTCTCGGGAATAAGGTGAACGCAAAACTCCCGCTCGCGCACCTCACCAAGGGTCAGACTGATGCCGTCGATGCCGATGTAGCCCTTGGTCAGCACATATTTCATCAACTCGGGGGCAAGGCGATACCACACCTGCCGGTTGTTGGGGGTGTCGATCACACCAGTGACCTCTGCCATGCCGATGATATGGCCAGACATGGCGTGCCCGCCGATCTCGTCGCCAAAGCGGGCAGCCCGCTCCACATTGACCTTGTCCCCTACCTGCAACAAGCCGAGGTTGGTGAGGCGCAGGGTCTCCTGCATCAGATCGAAGCTGACCAGATCCCCCTCGACCCGGGTGACGGTCAAGCAGCAGCCGTTGTGGGCAACCGAGGCGCCGAGGGCCAGCCCTTCCCCCCACGCCGGGCTCGGCATGCGGATCACATGGGTACGGAAGTTGGGTTGCGCCTCAATGGCCACCAGTTCGGCGGTCCCCTGCACTATGCCAGTGAACATCTCTCGTCTCCTGCTACGGCAAAAAGGGCAGGTTAACCTCGGGCAGAGGGTGAAACAAGGGTACAGGCTGACAAGCTTGCGCCCGATCGCTATAGTGACGCCGTTCAAATCAGGGTTAACAAGGAAAAAGAAATGCAGGTATATCAATGTTGCGAAGCGATCCGCATCGCCTATAACCAGATTGGCTCCGGTGAGCAGGGCTATGTTCCTAATGCCATTGCCGCCACTATCCGCGCCCTCAACGCCGTTGCCGCCGACGAGCGGGTGCCCGCAGATCTCCGTGAACAAGCCGCCTATGCCGCTGCCAACCTGCTGATCAGCGATCACGAAGACGCCTGATCCTGCCCTCGGGGGCGGCAACTATTTCGTCCTGGATGAATTTCAGGCTAGAATGCCTCCCCCCCTTTGCACCTTCGTCCGAATGTGCAAAGGATCTTCCCGATTTCCGCTCTTTTTACTCTTATCTGATCCACTCGGAGGTGTCAGTGCAACGTTATTGGTCCGAGGCGAAGCAGCTCGTTCGTTTAGCCAGCCCCATTCTGGTCGCTCAAGTGGCTCAGGTCGCCATGAACTTCGTCGACACCGTGATGGCAGGTCAGGTCAGCGCAGTGGACCTGGCAGCGGTCTCCGTGGCGTCCAGCTTCTGGTTACCGATCATTTTGCTGGTGCAGGGGATCATCATGGCGCTGACCCCCATCGTCTCCCAGCTCAATGGCGCCCGTAAGCGAGACGAGATCCGCCCGGCGGTGCATCAGGGCTTCTGGCTCGCCTTGATGGTGACGCCGCTGGCGATGATCGCCCTCTACTACAGCCCGCTGGCATTGGCACATATGAATGTGGATCCGGTGATGGCGGCCAAAACGACGGGTTATCTGCACGCCATCCTGTGGGGCCTGCCCGCCTTTGCGATGTTCCAGGTGCTGCGCAACTTTAGCGAGGGGCTCTCCCACACCATGCCCACCATGGTGATCGGCTTTGTCGGGTTGGCGGTCAATATTCCTGCCAACTACATCTTCATTCACGGCCACTTCGGCATGCCTAAGCTCGGTGGAGTAGGTTGTGGTGTGGCGACGGCCCTCGTGCTGTGGGCCATGCTGCTGGCGATGATCCTCTATGTGAAACTCTCCCCTCACTTCAGCAAGATCCGTCTCTTCTCCCAGCTGGTACGCCCCAATGGCAGCCGGATCTGGCGGCTGTTTCGCTTGGGGTTCCCCATCGCCATGGCGATCTTCTGCGAGGTGACCCTGTTTGCCGTGGTGGCGCTGATGCTGGCACCGTTCGGCGCTGAAATCGTGGCCAGCCACCAGATTGCCCTGAACTTTTCCAGTCTGGTGTTTATGCTGCCGCTCTCTATCGGGGTGGGAGTCACCATCCGGGTCGGCCACAGCATAGGTGAAGGGCAACCCCATCACGCCCGGGTGGCGGCCCGCACCGGTCTGCTGCTGGGGGTGAGTGTCGCGGCACTCACCGCGGCGGTGACCGTGCTGCTACGGGAGCAGATCGCCAGCATCTATACCGATGACCAGCAAGTGATCACCCTAGCGGCCACCTTGCTGTTCTTCGCCGCCATCTACCAGCTCTCCGACTCGGTGCAGGTGGTTGCGGCTGCCGCACTGCGCGGTTACAAGGATACCCAGGCGGTCTTCTACGTCACCATCGTCGCCTATTGGGGTCTGGGGCTGCCCACCGGCATGATCCTGGGTCTCACCGACTGGCTGGTGCCACGGATGGGACCGCAGGGCTTCTGGATCGGCTTTATCGTCGGCCTCACCAGTGCCGCCCTGATGCTGGGGGCAAGATTGCGCCATATCTATGGCCGCTTCGCCACTCCGGAGGCCTGCACCAGCTTGTCGCGGGCCCAGTAACCGAGCCCTGAAAAGCGACAACTCGCCTGCAAAATCAACAGGCTGCACAAGAACTGGGCAAACAGTCTGCTTTGTGCATATGGCTTGTTGACAGCCTTGGGGGGCATGGGTAGTATGCCGACCACGTCAGCAGTGCTGGCGATATGAAACGGGCATGCAGCCCGGTTCATCGAGTGGGTTTATAGCTCAGTTGGTTAGAGCACTACCTTGACATGGTAGGGGTCGTTGGTTCGAATCCAATTAAACCCACCACTTTTTCTGTGATGCGTCCTTAGCTCAGTTGGTTAGAGCACCACCTTGACATGGTGGGGGTCGGTGGTTCGAATCCACTAGGACGCACCATCTCAGAATACTGTTTATGCGTCCTTAGCTCAGTTGGTTAGAGCATCACCTTGACATGGTGGGGGTCGGTGGTTCGAATCCACTAGGACGCACCAATTTCAGTTTGAAAGAATTGAAGATCTGAACGTACAGCTCAGAAAATTCAATAAATGTGTTTGCAGATGTGGGTTTATAGCTCAGTTGGTTAGAGCACTACCTTGACATGGTAGGGGTCGTTGGTTCGAATCCAATTAAACCCACCACACCCCTGCAAGCAGTAAAAGTCGCATTGCGCACCCTGCGTCCTTAGCTCAGTTGGTTAGAGCATCACCTTGACATGGTGGGGGTCGGTGGTTCGAATCCACTAGGACGCACCAGATTCTAAAAAGCCCGCTCAATTGAGCGGGCTTTTTGCATTCTATTTTCCTGATTCACGCCGGGTAGTAGTGACCTGATGGCCAACTGACGCACCCAGCGTGGCGGGCAGTTCGGGCCCGCCACGCCCATACTATGCCCCTACTATGCGCCCCCGACAGTCACGCCAGCACAATGCGTTGGCAGCCGCTGTAGATCTCGGCCCGCCCTGGGCGGCAAAAACCCACCAAGGTCAGTCCGGTCTGCTCGGCCCGCTCAACCGCGAGCTCGGTGGCAGCCGAGATGGCGAGCAAAATCTCCACGCCAGCGCTCGCGCACTTTTGCACCATCTCGAAGCTGGCACGGCTGGTCACCAGAATGGCGCCATCCCGCCGACCACTGCGCTGCAGGTGCCCCACCAGCTTGTCCAGCGCAATATGGCGCCCCACATCTTCGCGAATGGCGAGGATGTTGCCCTCCCCATCCAGATGCACGGCAGCATGGGTGGCGCCGGTGCGCTGGCCCAGCAGCTGGAGCGGGCGCAGCGCCGTCAGCACCTTGTCGATATGAGCCACCGCCAGACGCTGGCTGTCGGGCAGCATTGGCTGGCTGCGGATCACCTGCTCCAGACTCTCGCTGCCACAGATGCCGCAGCCGGTGCGGCCCGCCATGGTGCGCCGCTTCTCTTTGAGGCGATGGACGCAGCGGTTGGCCAAGGTAATGTGCAGCTCAATCCCCTGACAGCCCTCTACCTGCTCGATGTCGTGGATATCGAGCAGGCTGTCGATGATCCCCTCAGAGAGGGAAAAACCGATGGCGAAATCCTCCAGATCGGAGGCCGAGCACATCATCACGCTGTGGGCGATGCCGTTGTAGACCAGCGCCACCGGCGTCTCGGAGGGCAGCGCCATTTCGCTGTCGCTGGTTACCGTATCGGCGCGGTAGTGCAGCACCTCGCGATGGATGGCGCAGCGGGCCAGCTCGCTCTGCTCAGGTTTCAACTCCGGCAGGGCGGCATCTGATCCGCTACTCATGGTGCGACCCCATCGATGATCTCGGGATCTCGGGCCGAGATGCCGAGCCGCTTCATTTTGGAGAGCAGCGTGGTGCGCTTCATGCCAAGGCGAGTGGCAGCTCCCCGCTCACCGGCCACGATGCCGTTGCAGTCGCGCAGGGCGGCGATGATCGCCTCACGCTCATCATGGGGGGCCTCGTTGGCAAACAGCGACGAGGTGGGCTCGTCATAGACCAGGGTCTCAATCTTGTGGTAGCCCTTGAGCGGCATCAGCTCGTCCGGCGAGAGGTTGAGCACATGGCCACGGGTCATCACCACGGCGCGCTCGATGACGTTCTCCAGCTCGCGGATATTGCCGTACCACGGCAGCGACACCAGCATCTTCATGGCATCGGCGGGGATCGAGGTGATGGTGCGGCGCATCCGCTTGGCGATCTTCTTGATAAAGAAATTGACCAGCAGCGGGATATCCTCACGCCGTTCGCGCAGGGGCGGCAACTCGATGGGAAAGACGTTGAGGCGGTAGTAGAGGTCGCTTCGAAAGCGCTTGTTCTTGACCATGGAGAGCAGATCGCAGTTGGTGGCAGCCACCAGCCGCACATCCACCGCGATAGGGTTGCTGTTACCCACCCGCTCCAGCTCGTGCTCCTGCAGTACCCGCAGCAATTTGGGCTGCAAGTCGAGCGGCATGTCCCCCACTTCGTCGAGGAACAGGGTGCCCTTGTGGGCCCGCTCGAAGCGGCCGATGCGCTGGGTCAGGGCGCCAGTAAAGGCCCCCTTCTCGTGGCCAAACAGATCGCTCTCGATAAGACCGGTGGGAATGGCGGCGCAGTTCACCTTCACCATCTCGTGGTCGCGGCGATCGCTCAGTTGATGAATGGCCTGGGCGATCAGCTCCTTGCCGGTGCCGGTCTCGCCGAGGATCAGCACGGTGCTGTCGCTCTCGGCCACCAGCCGCAGCTTCTCCAGCACGCTCTCCATCACCGCGCTCTGGTAGATGATATGGGGGAACTCCCCCTGCATCTGCGGCTCGTTGATGCGAATGGTCTTCTCTTTGGCACCGTTGGTGTTGGAGATCTCCTGCTGCGCCTGCACGTTGTTCATGGCAATCGCGGTGCGCGCCGCCACCTGCTCCAGCAGGGAGATATCGATATCGGCAAAGAAATCAGCGTTCGGGTGGGAGAGGATCAACACCCCCAGCAGGTTACCCCGATAACGCAGCGGCAAAATGCAGGAGCTCTCGGCTTCCGGCGGCAGGATCTGGGAGGTAAAGCGGCAGCGATTGCTGCAGCCGTGGCCGTGATCGCGATAGACGAA
Organism: Aeromonas sobria; assembly: GCF_006243315.1. GTDB lineage: Bacteria > Pseudomonadota > Gammaproteobacteria > Enterobacterales > Aeromonadaceae > Aeromonas > Aeromonas sobria_A. The sequence continues at coordinate 50,948 of NZ_NKWE01000017.1, read as the reverse complement.
AAACGGCTCGCTGTGGCCGAGCGCCCCCTGCAGGCACTTCTGCTCGAAACAGGAGTGATCGATGATACCCGGCTGCTCACTCTGCTCGTTGTTCGCCAGATAGCTTTTGAAGCTGTCGGAGGTGGCGTTGTACTCGGCCAGACACAAGCTGCTGATGGCGAAGTGGTGCTGCAGGATGGTAAAGAGGCTCTTGGGCAGCTCGGCGATGCGCACCAGTTTGATCACCGCATTGGTGACATCCACCAGAATTTTGCAGCTGTCCCGTTCAAGGCGCAGGGAGTTGGCCTGCTCCAGGGTGCGCTCCTTGTCGAGCACGTTTTCCAGCGCAATGGCCACGATGGCCGCCAGCTGGGTCAGTTTTGCCAGCGTCTCCATGGTGAAGTTGTCGAGCCGGGTGTTGATAAACTCGACCCCACCAAGATGGCTGCGGGCGGTGGTAATGGGGAGCTGACAGTAGGAGCGCAGCCCGGCATAAATCCCTGCGGCATCGAGGGCGGGGCAGCGATTCTCAAAGCGGGCGGCTGAAAGAACGATGGCTTGCTCCTGGGTTTCCCGGGTAGGACGAGGGAAAACATGAAGCTCCGCTTTGGGGAAGACCAGGTGCTTTGGGCCGATCGCCCCCATAAAACAGAAAGTGGCCTCCTCGCTCGTGCCCATATTGAGGATCAGGTTGACCCGGGTCACACCGCCGAAACTGGCATCTATCTTGTTGAGTTTGTGGATAAAATCATCGAGCGTCACGGCCGACAAGAGGGATTTGGAGAGCAGGAGGAAACCGTCGTCCCAGATGGGAGAGATGTCGTCCAGAGGAATGGCACTCACATTTAGCATTCTGGTCTCACGTTACAGCTAGGCAGGAAAAACATCAGCAAGGACGGGGCGCTCCGTCAGATGTCGCAATAAAACACGTAGTCCATTAACGTTTAATCATAAAAATCAATACTCATTGGAATAGCATTGTATTGAGCGTTGAATCATAAGGTAGCCCTATTTTCAATACAACCATGGGGGCAAATAAGTGGGCTCATGGTTCCGGGTCGATGCCTTCCACACCTTTATTCGCCGCTCCATTCAGAGCAGATCCGTTATCGCCAGTGGACTGTCATTTTTCAGCAACCTTTTGTCACGGGTTGTCGCGCGCCCCGCACCAGGCCAACCATCTGATATTCCGCCATGAATACGCCATCCTTCGTCCGAATGCGGGGCTTGCGTCTCCCGAACCCGATGACAGCTCCTCTGGCTAACGAGCTCCCGTGTCATCCCTGCACGGCATAATCGAGGTGAGGTTGTCAGCGGCACTGATTGGCGATGAGCGGTTGCCCTTCGACAAGGCTGGGCTGCCAGACGGCGTCAAGCATCAATTTGAGTAACAGCTCGGGCGGATTATCGAGAAATCGGCCCGTTGCCTGCAGCAAACAGCCATCGGCCCGATACGCCTGGCTGGCCTGAACCTGCCCGGTTGCATCGACAATCTGGATGATACCGTTGAGTTTTCCCCGCTCACCAGGCTGACAAGAGAGTCTGAGCTCGCGCATCTCCCCCAACAGGGTGAACGCCCGACACAGTGGCGGGGTATCCTCGTAATCGGGCCAATTGAAGAACTTGTATTGCTTGGCGAGGGTTCCCGCTCGCTGGCAAAACTGGTCAAACAGCAGGGCGATGCCCTGATACTCCAGATCCAGCAGTTGCGCTTGCTCTTCAATACGTTTCATATATTTGACTCCTTACTACCGATTTGTTCGAAAATTGATTTTCCAATATTGCCTGGATGGAGCTTGAGTCCACCGAAAATAAAGCCAGCGGATAGCAGCTGAAACGCCACCAATAACCAACTGATATTTTGCGATATGTCTACCGACACCACCTGATGAGTCAGATAGACCACCAGAGCACAAAGGCCCAGCAGCAGGGTATTGACCAGCGTGGTGGAGAGAAAGGCAACGAGCCAGGCCAACTGCACGCTCAGGGCCGCCAGCACGGCGCCCATGGCGATGCGCGCGGCGATAAAACAGCCGAAGAAACCAAAGCCCAGCAGAAATATCAATTCGTCGTACCAGAGGTAACACCCCATCCCCAATAACATTGCCAACAAATAGGCTGAAACATAAAAAATCCCGAACGAGATCGTTAATTCACGGCTCATGGTGGATACCTGCCAGCTGAAAAAAGGATGAGGGGATCCGGGCTCTGTAAACAGAGCCTGGATCCACTTTATTTAACGATGATTACCCTTTGGCGGCGCTGCGCAATTTCGCCTTGAGCGCGCTGTATTCAGTCTGGACGTACACTTCCGCCTCAGCCTGACCTTCAATACGCTCAATCTTCACCGCACAGTACTTGTACTCGGGGGTGTAGGAGACCGGATCAAGGTGCTCGATGGTCAGCTCGTTGCAGGCCCCGATCCACCACTGGTAGGTCATATAGACCACACCGGCGTTAACCCGATCGTTGTAGTTGGCCCGGGTGATCACCTTGCCGCGTCGCGACGAGATCCACACCAGCGCCTGATCCTTCACCCCAAGCTTTTGTGCATCGCTCGGGTGGATCTGCACATAGCCCGGCTCATCGGCCAGGGTCTGCAGCGCCGAACAGTTGCCGGTCATGGAGCGGCAGGAGTAGTGCCCTACCTCCCGCACGGTGGAGAGCACCAGCGGATACTCGGCACAGGGCTGCTCCAGCGGCGCCCGCCATTCGGCGGCAATCAGCTGACCCTTGCCGCTCGGGGTAGTAAACACATTCCCCTCGAACAGGGTGCTGGTGCCCGGGTGATCCTCGGTCGGGCAAGGCCACTGCACGCTCTTGAGATCCGCGATCTTGTCGTAGCTGACCCCGGTATAGAGCGGGCAAAGGGCGCGCATCTCGTCCCAGATCTGTTGGGTATCGCGATACTCCATGGGATACCCCATAGCGGTGGCCATCAGCGAGAAGATCGCCCAGTCGGGCTTGACGTTCTCAGGGGGAGTAACCGCCTTGTAGAAGCGCTGGAAGCCGCGATCTGCCGAGCTGTAAACCCCCTCGTGCTCGCCCCAACTGGTGGCGGGCAAAATGACATCCGCCATCTCGGCGGTTTGGGTCATGAAGATATCCTGCACGATCACCAGATCCATGCCGCCCAAGGTGCGGCGGAACTGGGCCAGATCGGCCTCGGTCTGCGCCGGATCTTCGCCAAAGATATAGAAGGCCTTGCACTTGCCCTCCTCCACCTTGTGACTCAGCTCGGTCAGACGGTAGCCGGGCTTTTGGGAGAGGGACGGCACGCCCCACGCCTTGGCAAACTTGGCGCTGATCTCGGGGTCGCTCACCGACTGATAACCCGGGAACTGGTGCGGCAGCATCCCCATGTCGCAGGTGCCCTGCACGTTGTTCTGCCCGCGCACCGGACCGCAACCGGTGCCACGGCGACCGAAGTTGCCGGTCAGCAGCGCCAGACCCGCCAGCCCCTTGACCACATCCACCGCCTGACCGTACTGGGTCACCCCCATGCCCCACAGGATCATGGAAGCAGGCGACGCGGCATAGGTGCGAATGGCGGCGCGGATATCAGCGGCCTTGAGGCCGGTGATCCCCTCGACATATTCCGGGGTGTACTTGGCGACGGTCGCCTTGAAGGTATCAAACCCTTCGGTGTAGTTGGCGACGAACTCCTTGTTATAGAGACCCTCGCTGATCAACACGTTGGCAAAGGCGTTAACCAGCGCCATGTTGGAACCGTTTTTGAGCGGCAGCCACTGATCGGCGATGCGGGCGGTCTCCACCATGCGGGGATCACACACAATCACCTTGGCCCCGTTCGCCTTCGCCTTGAGGATATGGCGGGCAACGATGGGATGAGAGTCAGCAGCGTTGTAACCAAACACCAGCAGGCACTTGGTCTCTTGAATTTCGGGAATGGCGTTGCTCATGGCGCCGTTGCCTACAGTTGTCTCCAGACCGGAGACTGAGGGTGCGTGTCACACCCTCGCGCAGTGGTCGACGTTATTCGTCCCCAGCACTGCGCGGGCAAATTTCTGCATCACATAGTTGGCTTCGTTACCCGGGCCACGGGCAGAGCCGGTGGTCATGATGGCGTCGGCACCATATTTCGCCTTGATGGCAGCCAGACGGCTGCTGGCAAAGCCGATCGCCTCATCCCAGGAGACAGATTCGAGCTTGCCACCGCGCTCGCGGCGGATCATCGGGCTCTTGAGACGGGGGGTCAGCAGGTTGGTGTCGTTCAAGAAATCCCAACCGTAATAACCCTTGAGGCAGAGCTGCCCCTCGTTGGTCCGGCCGTTGGCGCCTTCGGCACCCACCACCTTGTCGTTTTCAACCAGCAGGTTGATCTTGCAACCGGTGCCGCAATAGGGGCAGACGGTAATGACTTTTTTCATGACTCACACTCTTGTTTGTTAACGGTAAAAGGCGGTTAACGCTAAAAGGCCTTTAACAAGAAACGGCTGAGAGACGGCGCCCAGAGCCAGCAAGGGCCAAATGCGCACGCAACTCTGATGCCTCAACCCTGTGCCAACACCGGCTGGCGCTGGCAGACCGCCATCGCCTCGGCACTGGCCAGCTGCTTCTGGCGATTCAACTCACCGAGGGATTCCGGGGTCACCAGACGCAGCGCCTGGGTCGGGCACACCTCGACACAGGCCGGGCCCGCTTCACGGTGACGGCAGAGATCGCACTTCAAGGCTTGCGCCTTGGTCTGCGGGCGCTTGAACAGCGCACCGGCAGCGGGCGCCACCTCTTTCACCACCACCGCCATGGCACCGTAAGGACAGGCCACCACACAGGATTTGCAGCCGATGCAGCGCTCCTGCAACACCTTGATGCAGCCATCTTCGGTCACGATGGCATTGTTGGGGCAGGCCACGGCGCACGGCTTGTCTTCACACTGGCGGCAGAGCACCGGCGTGGTCACCTTGCTGCCGACGATCACCTTCAGGCGCGGCTGGAAATAGCTGTCCTTGGAGACCAGATGTCCATCCTCGATGGCAAGACGCAGGCCGCCCTCCCGCTCAACGGTACCCGTGCAGGACGTTGACTGGTGTGAAACGGCGCAGGCCACCTCACAGGTACGACACCCAATACAAAGACTGGGATCTGCAATCACGAAGCTGTTCATAGAGAGGGATCCTAAATGTTTCGTTACTGCCGCACTGGCATCGCCCGGTGTGGCCAAGTGCCAACCCCGGGGGGCCCACACTCGCACAGCGACGATACAGCCGGCTCACCCACAAAGCATTTATCAGACCAAAAACGGGGGCGAACGAAATAAAATTCGCAAACAACTGAAAATAAAGGGGTAACTAGAATGGAGAACTGCGATTTTCAGGCAGGTGACGATGACGACCGTCCCGCAGAACTGTGATCGACACGACAAAAGTGACGAGCTCGACACCGGCTGACAAAGGAGTATCCCCCTGCCTTTGCAGGCCAAACGCACAAAAGAACGCCAATAAATGACTAATTTATTGATCTTGGACAGATTTTACGCCGATCACTCTTTTTCCCTCCTACCCGATTGGATAGCATGCTTCAGTTGGCAACCTGCCCCATTGAGTCGCTTTCAGGATGTTAAAAAATAATGCTGCGTAAACTAAAAGCAGCAGATTGGATATCTGACACTTAGGTTACTTAGTTTTATTAGATGAAAATTGATAATACAATCACACTATATGGTTATAAAAGCAAAGAGAAATATATGTCAATTGTACAAAGTGTTGCTAGTACGTTATCCGAAGAAGATAGAATAATATTTACATCCAAGGAAATTAAAGACCTTACATTCAAGAAACATAAAATAAAACCTACATCGATTATACCTAGCGACTATTGTTACAATAGAACCAACTATGGCATTGACAAGTCAGGAGTTCTTAAAAACAAATTCCTTTCTATAAATCCTGATGGTACATACTTATATCTGGGGTTCAACTATCCGTTTAATGGTTATGTTTATCATAAACCAAAGGATAGTAAAATAGAGATGACTGTTGGTTATTGGAATCATGGGAATTATTTTCCCATTGACCCATATCAAAATGACATAGAGGATCTATCGAGCAGCTCTTTTATTGAAGGAGCAACAAAAACAATCAGCGTGAATGCGTATGAGCGGAACACTAACGCTAGATCAATATGTATAGAACATCATGGAAACAAATGTTGGACATGTGGTTTTGATTTTGAAAAAACATATGGAGATTTAGGTAAAGGATTTATTCATGTTCATCATATCATTCCATTATCTCAAATCGGACACAACTATAAATTAGATCCGGTGTTAGATTTATTACCTTTATGCCCTAATTGCCATGCTATGGTTCATAGAAAAAAACCTGCTATGCATCCACAAGAACTGAAACTATTAATAATCGAAGTTCAAGAAAGCGAATAAATTTAAACTACTAAAAGGATTAGTAATACCATGAGAAAAGAACAGGATCCTATGACTGGATTTAAGACTTTAGAACTGGCGTTTTCTCAAGGGTTTCGCATGCAGCGAATTCCATTCAATGATGATTTTTATTATACTCGTGATAAAGCTTTTAACACTTATCGTTATACATATGCCAGACTAAAAAAGCTAAAAGTACAACAAACCGTCGTATTACATGAAAACGAACAATTGAATGGCTTACACTGCTACTGCTTATTTTATGGAACTTTACCAGAACTACGAGGTAAAGGCCTAACCTTCACATTTATTAACAAAGTTATCGATCAATTTAAAAAGGATCTGCCAAGGCGTATTCGAGAGTTTTATATAGAAACAATTGTCGACATAGATAACGCACCTTCATTATCTCTTGCAAATAATATTTTTGGTGAAGCCTCTGATGAAGGTATAGATGAAAGTACTGGATCTCCAACTAGAATTTGGCAGACAAAATTTACCCGATAAATAATAACTATTAATTCCAAATAACTTAGACACTAGTATATATAAGTGAGGATATATGTGGAAAGATAGATTTGAAGCTGCAACAACAAGTGGATTTAACCGCGATGAATTCAGTCGTGATCGTGCACGAATTATTCATTCTGCATTTTTTAGGCGACTACAGGGAAAAACTCAAGTTCTAGGGTTGGGAGAAAGTGACTTTTATAGAACAAGATTGACTCACTCCTTTGAGGTTGCACAAATTGGAGGTGGTATCGCAGAATTTCTCAAAGGGACATATTCTGATAATGAAGAAATACTGAACCTGCTACCGGAACAAAATCTCATTGAGTCAATTGGTTTGGCTCATGATATTGGCCATCCACCTTTTGGTCATGGCGGGGAAGTAGCTCTTAATTATTCGATGAGAAATCATAATGGGTTTGAAGGTAATGCTCAAACATTGAGAATTTGTACAAAGCTTGGTGAATACTCAGATTGTGGAGGGTTAAATCTAACTAGAAGGACTCTACTTGGTCTGATTAAGTATCCTGCATATCACAGTTCCGTAGTTAACAATGAAAAATATAACAATGAAGGTGGTATTAACTTAGACTCATACCACCCCCCAAAATGTATTTTTGATTGTGACGAAAGTCATGTTAATTGGATATTACAGCCATTCAATGCTGATCAAAATAAATTTCAGTCATTTAAGGATGTATCTGGAGATCACGGTAAACCGCTATATAAATCATTAGATACCAGTATTATGGAGATGGCTGACGACATTGCCTACGGTGTTCATGATCTTGAAGACTCCATTGCTCTAAGACTGGTCAGCGAGCGAAGCTGGAAAAGTGAGGTTGTAAATATAATAAAAGATCCATTAAGGATGCTCCCTTTATCTGGCCAAATTGATCTTTTAACACAACAACTTTTTTCGGGAGAAAATAAGACAAGAAAAAGAGCAATAAGCTATCTGGTTAATTATTTTATAATAAATTCAGAAATGATAAAGCAGGATGCTTTCTCACACAATTTACTTGACTATCAAGCAAAATTAAAGCAATTGCCAAATGAAGAACTTAAGATATTTAAAAAGTTCGTGGTTAAAAATGTCATCAAGACACCCGAAGTACAAACTCTAGAGTATAAAGGGCAACAAATGATTGTTAAGTTATTTGATGTCATTGCCAACAATCCGTCTAGACTACTCCCAACAAAATATTATGAAAGATATAAAAATGAAGGTCAAAATATGAGGGTTATTTGTGATTATTTAGCAGGAACAACTGATGACTATGCAACTCGTCTATATCATAAGATTTTCACTCCTTCATCAGGCTCAATATTTGATAGATTATAATTTTTAGCACATAGATTATATATGGCAGGGTGCAATAAGCGCAGCGCAGCGCATTGCACCTCTGCTCTTACGCTTTTAATGAGTGGTGCAATTCACTGCGTTCATTGCACCCTACCTATATATCCACTCTCGTTTTACTTGATAGTGGCTGCTGTTGTGACGGCCACGTTACGTTTCCGTCACCCCTTCCCTCTCACATATAAAATAAAGACTCCATTGCCACCCCATTCTGGCCTCTTTACCCACCTCACCATCCATTTATTAGTCAGCATTTTATCGTCTGTTTTTCAGCCGCTTCGATAAAAAATAGCGGCCAAAAAAGATCCGCAGATAAAGCAAACGGTTGTCCGCGTTGTGGTGGTCTATTTCAATCGTTGGATAATTAATAATCTTACTCAAATTGAACTTTTGATTATTTATAACTGAGCATAGTCCCGCAGAGTGTGTGTCATTATAAGCTTAACAACAGATGAACAGACTGTGTTCCATGACAAGCAGATCACCATTCGGTTAGTCCCCTTTCCCATCGCAATCCATTTATTCTATCCCGATTAAATATCACTATTTTGCTGATATGTCGGGCCCCTGTGCGTTGGCAAACGTGTAAACATCAAACTGACAAGATGAACTCATGAACTGTGATAAACAACAAGCCATGTCCGGCGTGATGCTGGCGGCGATTGGCGTGGTCTATGGCGATATCGGCACCAGCCCGCTCTATACCTTGCGCGAGTGCCTGTCAGGGCAATTCGGGTTTGGCGTTGAACCCGCCTCCATTCTCGGTTTTCTTTCGCTGATCTTCTGGCTGCTGATCCTGGTGGTGTCGGTCAAGTACCTCTCTTTTGTGATGCGGGCCGACAACGCCGGTGAAGGGGGCATTCTCACCCTGATGTCGCTGGCCACCCGCAATACGCCAGAGAAGCTGGTCCCCTTGCTGATCATCCTCGGCCTGATTGGCGGCAGCTTCTTCTATGGGGAGGTGGTGATCACCCCGGCGATGTCGGTGATGTCGGCCATCGAGGGGCTGCGGCTGGTCGCCCCTTCCCTCGACCCTTATATAGTGCCGCTCTCGGTCTTGGTGCTGACCCTGCTGTTTGCCATTCAAAAACACGGTACTGCCATGGTGGGCAAGCTGTTTGCCCCCATCATGCTGATCTGGTTTGCGACGCTGGCGCTGCTGGGGCTGCGCAGCATCATTCATAACCCCGAGGTGCTGGCGGCGCTCAACCCGGTCTGGGCGATGCGCTTCTTTATGACCTATCAGGGCGCCTCTTTCTTTGCCCTCGGCGCCGTGGTGCTGGCCATCACCGGGGTGGAGGCGCTCTACGCCGATATGGGCCACTTTGGCAAAAAGCCGATCCGCCGCGCCTGGTTTATGGTGGTGCTGCCCTCACTGGTGCTCAACTACTTCGGGCAAGGGGCGCTGCTGCTCGATAACCCCGCCGCCATTGCCAACCCCTTCTTCCTGCTCGCGCCGAAATGGGCGCTGCTGCCGCTGCTGGTGCTGGCGACCATGGCGACGGTGATTGCTTCGCAGGCGGTGATCTCCGGGGTATTTTCCCTCACCCGACAGGCGGTGCGGCTCGGTTATCTCTCACCTATTCGCATCGTTCACACCTCCGAACTGGAATCCGGCCAGATCTATATTCCGGTGATCAACTGGCTGCTCTATATCTCGGTGGTGATTGTGATCGTGAGTTTCGAGCACTCCAGCAATCTGGCGGCCGCTTATGGCATCGCGGTGACCGGCACCATGGTGCTCACCTCGATCCTGTTCTGCTCGGTGGCAAAAAACAGCTGGGGCTGGAACGGCTATCTGGTGGCGGCCCTGCTCGCCGCGCTGCTGGCCATCGATGTGCCGCTGTTTGCCGCCAACGTGGCGAAGATCTGGTCCGGTGGCTGGCTGCCGCTCACCCTGGGTGCGGTGATGTTCACCCTGATGACCAGCTGGAAGAGCGAGCGTTTTCAGCTTATTCGCCGCTTGAACGAGCACGGCAACTCGCTGGAGCCGATGATCGCCTCGCTGGAAAAATCCCCGCCGACCCGGGTGGCTGGCACTGCGGTCTATATGTCGCGGGTGGTCAATGTGATCCCCCATGCGCTGCTCCATAACCTCAAGCACAACAAGGTGCTGCACGAGCGGATCATCCTGCTCACCCTGCGGGTGGAAGAGGTGCCCTACGTCCACAATGTGCGGCGGGTCTGCATCGAGCAGCTCTCCCCCACCTTCTGGCGGGTGGTGGCGAGCTACGGCTGGCGCGAGACCCCCAACGTGGAGGATATCTTCCTGCGCTGCAACGCCGAGGGGTTGAGCTGCCGGATGCTGGAGACCTCGTTCTTTATGGCCCACGAGTCGCTGATCATGAAGGAGCGCCCCTGGTACCTCTACCTGCGCGGCAAGCTCTTTATGCTGCTGCAACGCAACGCCCTGCGCGCCCCGGATCAGTTTCAGATCCCGCCCAATCGGGTGATCGAACTGGGCTCGCAGGTGGATATCTGATGGCATTTTGATGACCTAAAGCACGCCAGCAAAAGAGAGAGGGAGGCTTTGGCCTCCCTCTCTCTTTGCGGTTAGGCACGGGGATGCTTCACCTCATCCCCAACCCTGCTCCCGCGAGAAGAGAAGAGAAGAGAGCGTACCGCAGGTGTAGCAAGGCGGCTGCCATATGCCGGGCGGATGCAACTGACCAACAGCTGATGTGCGACAAAAACAAAAAGCCCTGCCAGATTGGCAGGGCTTTTTACATCAACCATATAGCTGTGGAGCCAGGCTCCCGAGCCGCTTACTGGTTGTGAGTGGAGCGACGGGGGCGACGGGCTTGCGCCGGTTTGCCAGCACCATCAGCCGGACGCTGGCCACCTTGCGGCTTGGGCTTGCCACCGTTACCGGTACGTGCGCCACCGGCGTTAGCACCGGAAGAGGTACGACCTGCACCCTGACGCTGACCTTGCGGACGGGGCGCACGACGCTCTTCACTGGGATCGCGAGGCTCTTTGCGCAGCGGCGCGCCGATACCACGGGCGATGTTGTCCAGGGTCTCGCGGGAGGCTTCAAAACCGGCCACCTGCTCACACGGGATGTTCTGCTTGGTCAGACGCTCGATCGCCTTGATAAGCTTGCCTTCATCGGCAGCGACCAGGGAGATGGCGTGACCGGCAGCACCGGCACGGCCAGTACGACCGATACGGTGAACGTAGTCTTCTGCCACGTTCGGCAGCTCGAAGTTGACCACTTGCGGCAACTTGTCGATATCCAGACCACGGGCGGCGATGTCAGTCGCCACCAATACCTTGACGCTACCATCTTTGAAACCGGCCAGCGCGCGAGTACGGGCACCCTGGCTCTTGTTGCCATGGATGGCGGCAGCACTGACACCGGTCTTGTCGAGGGTCTCGGCAACGCGGTTGGCCATGTGCTTGGTACGGGTGAACACCAGTACCTGCTGCCAATCGTTGCTGGTAACCAGATGACTCAGCAGGCCGATCTTGTTGGCCTTGTCGCACGGGTGCACCAGCTGCTCGATACGCTCGGCAGTGCTGTTGCGCGGGGCAACTTCGATCACCGCCGGGTTGTTGAGCAGGCCAGTGGCCAGCTCGCGGATCTCTTCGGCAAAGGTCGCGGAGAACAGCAGGTTCTGACGCTGTTTCGGCATCAGTGCCAGGATCTTGCGGATGTCGCGGATAAAGCCCATGTCGAGCATGCGGTCCGCTTCGTCCAGTACCAGGATCTCGACTTCGTCGAACTTGACGGCGTTCTGGTTGTAGAGATCCATCAGGCGGCCAGGGCAGGCCACCAGCACGTCCAGACCACGGCGAGTTGCCATCATCTGCGGGTTGATGCTGACGCCGCCAAAGACAACGTGGCTGCGCATCGGCAAGTGTTTGCCGTAGTTACGCACGCTCTCGCCCACCTGGGCAGCCAGCTCGCGAGTCGGGGTCAGCACCAGCGCACGAATGCGGTTGGGCGAAACCCGGCGCTTGCTCTCCATCAGACGTTGCAGCATCGGCAGGGTAAAGCCTGCGGTCTTGCCGGTCCCGGTTTGGGCCGCCGCCATCAGGTCACGACCAGCCAGAACGGCGGGGATCGCTTGCAACTGAATGGGAGACGGGGTGTCGTAGCCTTGCTCGGCAACAGCACGCAACAAGGGTTCGGACAGACCGAGGGAAGTAAAACTCATAGATACCTGCTAGGGATAGTGGCGCCGGATAACGTTGTGGTGGGGCTCCTCTGCTGAGCCGATGCCATCTCACAAGTCTGGGCCTATTGAGAAAACAACGATTTCCCCGGGGAGCAGAGCAAAGGGGAAAGAATAGAGGCGCAGTCTAACGGAGTTGCCCGGGATAAACGAGAAAAATGTGACATTCCTCCCAGCACGAACAGAAAAGTCCTCTGTAGCCTCCCGAATAATCCCGTTAATCGGTGACACAAGCACCACACTATTAACTGACAACTTAATATCTGCCCCCGCAGCCATGGTGAGCGGCAGGCAGAGGCTCGGGATAGCAAAACAAAATAATGAGGTTTAGCGATGACCACGCGATGTTTTCCCCATGGTCGCAGGCTTACCCTGATGAGCTTGTTACTACTACTGGCCCCGACGCTGCAGGCCGATCCATCCCTCACGGTGGCCTGGAGTCACTGGCCCCCCTTCAGTCAGATAGATGACAAGGGACAGCTCGATGGCCTGGATGTCAGCCTGACCCGCCAGATTTTGCAACGGGCGGGCTTTACCCCCAAATTTCGTGAGCTCCCCTGGGCGCGAGCCCTGCATCTGGTGGAGCACGATCAGCTGAATGTGGCGATGGCCGCCCTGCCACTGCCGGAGCGCCAGAGCTATGCCCGCTTCTCGGCCCCCTATCGCCAGAGCGCCTATGTGCTGCTGAGCAATAACCCTATCCCCGGCCATCAGGATCGCTGGGACAAGCTCGATACTCTGGCCGCGTTGTGCAACGAGAAAGGGCTAAAGATCGGCAAGTTGCGGGGTACCCGCCCCATGCATCAGATGGATAGCTGCCCGGCGCTTAAAATGGCGACCGAATACAATGCCGATGACCGACTGATCGATCTGCTGCTGGCCCGTCGTCTCGATGGCGTCATCATGGAGTGGCAATATGCCCACTATCGGCTGGCCCAACTGGGGGCCGACCGGTTTATCAGCTGCCAGTTGTTGCTGCACCACCAACCGGTCAGCCTGATGTTTGCCAAAAACAGCGTGAGCGAAGCGCAGCTCCTCAAGGTCAACGAGGCCATTCATGCCTTGCCCAAACCCCACAGCAAGTTCTCGCCCCCCACCTGTCGCCTCAATGCCGATCCGGGGGCTGCGGATCTGCTGACCCGCACCCTCCGCAAACATTGACGAAATAATCCATCCCCCGGAAATAGCAAAGGCGACCCGAAGGTCGCCTTTGTGTTAGTGATCAAACCGGATCACCGAACAGGGGGTGATCAGCCGATAGACAGCAGCACCGATCAGCGCAGCTGCGGGGTCTGAGTTAACACCCCTTGATTCTGGCCGCGATGGCGCAGCAGGTGATCCATCAATACCAGCGCCAGCATGGCTTCGGCGATGGGCACCGCGCGGATACCGACGCAAGGATCATGACGACCCTTGGTGATCATTTCGATTGCCTCACCCTCGGTATTGATGGTCTTGCCCGGCACAGTGATGCTGGAGGTCGGTTTGAGCGCCATGCTCACCACGATATCCTGACCAGACGAAATGCCGCCCAGAATGCCGCCCGCATGGTTGCTGGCAAAGCCAGCCGGAGTCATCTCGTCGCGGTGATCGGAGCCTTTTTGCTCCACCACCGCGAAGCCGTCGCCGATCTCCACCCCTTTCACCGCATTGATACCCATCATGGCGTGGGCGATGTCGGCGTCGAGACGATCGAAGACCGGCTCACCGAGCCCCACCGGCACATGGCGCGCAATGACCTGCACCTTGGCACCTATGCTGTTGCCCTCTTTTTTCAGGTCGCGCATGTATTGATCGAGCTCCTCCAGCTTGCCCGCATCGGGGAAGAAGAAGGGATTTTGCTCGATCTGCGCCGCGTCGAACGCCTCGGCCTTGATGGGGCCGAGCTGGGAGAGGAAACCGGTGATCTCGATGCCATGCACCTGTTTGAGGTACTTCTTGGCAATGGCGCCCGCCGCCACCCGCATCGCGGTCTCACGGGCAGAAGAGCGACCGCCGCCGCGATAGTCGCGCTGGCCGTACTTCTGGTGATAGGTGTAGTCCGCATGGCCGGGCCGGAACAGATCCTTGATCTCGGAGTAATCCTTGGAGCGCTGATCGGTGTTTTCGATGAGCAGCCCAATAGAGGTGCCGGTGGTCTTGCCCTCGAACACCCCGGAGAGGATCTTCACCTCGTCCGGCTCGCGCCGCGGTGTGGTGTAGCGGGAGGTGCCCGGCTTGCGCCGATCCAAGTCCCCCTGCAGATCCGCTTCGCTTATCTCCAGCCCCGGTGGGCAGCCATCGACCACGGCGCCCAGCGCCAGACCGTGGCTCTCGCCAAAGGTGGTGACCCGAAAGAGAAGACCAAAACTGTTCCCTGCCATGCGTGCTCCTGCTTAGTTCTTGTAGATGGCGAAATGATCCTGATACTGCACCAGCTCTTCACGGGTCATCACGAACACCCCGTGACCGCCGTTCTCGAATTCAACCCAGGTAAAGGGGATCTCGGGGAACTGGGCTTCCAGATGGATCATGCTGTTGCCCACTTCGACCACCAGCACGCCGTTATCCTTGAGGAAGTCAGCGGCATGGGCCAGCATGCGCTTGGTCAGTTTCAGGCCGTCAGAGCCCGACGCCAGTGCCAATTCAGGCTCGTGACGGAACTCCTCCGGCAGATCCGACATATCTTCGGAGTCCACATAAGGCGGGTTGGAGACAATCAAATCGTACTTGTCACCGGCTGGCAGATCGCGGAACAGATCGGAGCGGATCGGAATAACCTGCTGCTCCACCCCGTGATCGTCAATATTGCGCTCGGCCACGTTCAACGCATCGATGCTGATGTCGATGGCATCTACTTCGGCTTCCGGGAACTCGTGGGCCATGATGATGGCGATGCAACCGGAGCCGGTGCAGAGATCCATGATGCGGGTCGGTTCATGCTTGAGGAACGGCGCGAAACGGTTCGCCACCATTTCGGAAATCGGCGAGCGCGGGATCAGTACCCGTTCATCGACATAAAACTCCCAACCGGCGTACCAGGCCTTGTTGGTCAGGTAAGCGGCAGGCACCCGCTCCTGTACCCGACGAATGATCAGCTCCGCCAAACGATGGCGCTCGCTGCTGGTCAAACGGGAGTGGCGCATGGCCGGGTCTACATCCGGTGGCAGATGTAACGCGGGCAGTACCAATTGCACAGCCTCATCCCAGGCGTTGTCGGTTCCGTGTCCGTAGAAAATCCCGGCGTCGTTGAAACGACTCATGGCCCAACGCAACATGTCCTGGATGGTGTGCATCTCGGCAACCACCTCATCGATAAATATCTTGTCCAAATCCACCTCCAAGTCGAGTAATATCCGGCCCGAGCACCCACTGCATAGCGGGCACGACGCATACCTAGTAAAAAAATGAGCATCTGATGAAAAAAACGCCCTCACAGACAGAAGAGGAAACCCTGCTGTTCCGCGATGCGATAAAAGGTACCCGGAAAATCAAGCAAGATACCATAAGGGCCGAGTTACGCCCGGTCAAGCAGAAACGCGAATTGCGTGAAACCCGCGAAAAGCTTGGGGTTGACCACTATTTCAGCGATGAGTATCAGCCTCATCTCGAGGAAGATGGGCCGACCCGTTACGTGCGGGAGGATGTATCAAAATTTGAACTGAAAAAGCTCAAGCGGGGCATTTATCCGCCGGAGATCTATCTCGATCTGCACGGCATGAACCAGCAGCAAGCAAAACAGGAGCTGGCCGCCCTGCTCACCCTCTGCCAAAAAGAGAACATTCACGTTGCATCTGTGATGCACGGCATCGGCAAGCATATTCTCAAACAGCGTATTCCCAGCTGGCTGGCCCAGCACCCCAATGTCCGCGCCTTCCATCAATCCCCCCGTGAATGGGGTGGCGACAGCGCCATTCTGGTATTACTCGATATCGAAGAGTAGTTGGCCATCCATGCGCCCTATACTGACTATCAATAGGTTATTGACAGTGGAGGTCGCATGTTTACACAAGGCTCCCATGCCGACATCAAGGCATCCCTCGATGCCATTGGCGCCGCCGTGGCAGTGTTCAGTCTCGATAAAGATGACCATTTTGTGCTGGTCTCGGCCAACGATACCTTCGCCAATGCCTTCGAGCTGGATGTGCTTGGCTGCATTGGCAAGCCGCTAAGCGAACTGTTCCCCCGCTACATCACCAACACCATCGAACAGCCAATGCACGAGTGCGTCAGTCAACAGACGGGGATCGAAAGCGAGCTGCCCATCGATACCCTCTCTCGCACCAGTTGGTGGCGCTTTGTGCTCTCTCCCATCATGCCCGAACAACCGCGCATCATCCGCATAATCGTCACCGCCATCGACATCACTGCCAAAAAGCAGCTGGAAGAGGCGCTCGCCACCAGCCGACGTCGCTTTGAAGCCGTCGTCAACTCAGCCTATGACGGCATCATCAGCGTCAGCAGCGAATCGCGCATCGAGCTGATTAATACCGCCGCCTGCGAGATGTTTGGCGTCGATCAAAGTGTAACCGTTCACCGGCAGGGGCTTGACGCACACAACTCGGCAGGGATGGGGTAATCCGTTTTCTCGATGCAAGCACGAACAACTGCGCGCAGCCAATCCTGCGGGCAACGTCCCAGTCGTTTGCCGTCTCCACCAATGACAGTATTCGCTGACGAAACAGTTCCCCACGATGTGAACACACACCATAGCTCCCTTTGCGCCACAGTACATAGCCGCGCAGCGCTCGCTCCGCTTCGTTATTCGTCAGCGGAATATCGTCATCATTCATAAACTGCCACAGCATTTCGTCATCCTTGATGAGCCACTCGCAGCGCCCCCGATACCGCTTCGAGCAAAGCAGTGTCCCTCGCTCTAACTGCTTTAACCAACTCTGTCGATAGTGCCTGAGCCGGCGCAGATACAGTTCCTTGCTGATTTCACCATTCTCATAGCGGTGGCGAGCGCGAAACACACTGTTGGCCAGCAGCACCAGCCTTGTGCCGATGGGCTGATTAACCTGCTCACCACTCTGAGCGATGGCGGCCACGTTGCGCAGCACATGGGCCCAGCAAAGCTGACGCTGACTCGTGTCTACAAACCGGTAAGCGGCATACTGGTCCGTCACCAGCACGCCTGCAGGCTCCTGCCCCAGCAGCCGTTTGGCGGCATCGATACCACGACCGTAGGCTGTCATGAAGCAGACCGCTATCTTGCTTAGCGCCATCCACATCCACCGCCGCTCGCCACCCCGTTGATGACGGGTCTCGTCGGCATGGATGAGCGAGGCCGACTGCACCTGCTGCTTGATGGCCTGATGGGTAGGCGTCAGCATGGCACTGACCCGCCCTTGTGCTTCGCTGATAGCCCCGCGACTGAAGCCCAGACCAACGTGCTGTTTAAGCTGCTGCTGTATCTGGCTGACGCTCTGATGGAATTGACCACTTTGCAGGGCGATGTAACTGAGCAGGTTCGGGCCCATCTGGGTGTCACTGACCGTGTCGGGCAGCGTCGCCTCTGCCGTGTTGATGCAGTGAGTACAGGTGGCACGGAACAGTTGATGCTCGGTAACGAAGTAACTCACCTCTGGCAGCTCAAACACCTGATGCACCCGATAAGGGCAGCGAATTCCCCCTTGAAGTGACCATCGCCAAGATCAACCTTGGTCAGACCACAGAGATGACCGCCATCTTGCGGGATATCTCCGAGCGAGCCCGGTTGGTGGAAGAGTTAAAAGTGGCCGCCACCACGGATCCGCTTACCGGTATTGCCAACCGGCGCCGTTTCGGTGAACTGGTCAATGCCGAGATGCAGCGCTGCCAACGTTTTGGCCGCACCATGAGTCTGCTGATGATCGACATCGATCACTTCAAACAAGTCAACGACACCTATGGCCACCAGCAGGGGGATCAAGCGTTGTTGAGTCTGGTTAACCGGATCGGCAAACAGCTACGGGAGGTCGACATGCTGGGCCGCTGGGGCGGAGAAGAGTTTATCGTGCTGTTGCCGGAGACGGCGCTGGATCAGGCTTGGGCCAGCGCAGAGCGGATCCGGCTGGCGGTGGCGTCGGCGGCCCACCCACTGGCAGACTCCCTCGAAGTAACCCTCACCATCAGTATCGGGATCAGCACCAGCAAGGGCCCCCTCGACAGCGTCGAACAGATGATCACCCGGGCCGACACCGCCCTCTATCTGGCCAAAAAACAGGGCCGTAACTGCTGCCGCAAAGAGGTGCAGGAACCGACCTGATGGCACACTCATCTTTCTTGGTTAAAACCGCAGACTACTTCCCTTTCGGATAACGGGGATAGTCATCCTGGATCGGCAACCAAGGCAGTTGGCTGGCGGTATGGATGTGATAGGTCGGCGAGACACTCTCCGGATTATCAAGAGAAGCGATGGCCAGAGTCAGATATTCGGGATATTGAATGCTGCGATAACTGAGAGTGGCACCACAGGTTGCACAAAAACCGCGGCGAATAGTCTCCGACGACGCATACTCGGTCGGTTTACCGCACAACCACTGCACCTGCTCTACCCGAAAATCCATCCAGGCTCCGACAGGCGCCCCTGTAGTGCGCTGGCAATCCCGGCAGTGGCAGA
Source organism: Aeromonas sobria (assembly GCF_006243315.1). Lineage (GTDB taxonomy): Bacteria > Pseudomonadota > Gammaproteobacteria > Enterobacterales > Aeromonadaceae > Aeromonas > Aeromonas sobria_A. The sequence goes on along the minus strand of NZ_NKWE01000017.1, from coordinate 31,932 downwards.
AATCAGCAGCAAAAGGTGCCGCCAGCACCTTGTAGCGGATAGCACCGCAATGACAGCCCCCATCCATATCACGCACCTCCTCGATTATTTTGCAATCCCGCAAGATTACCCCGCTCGTAGTCAAAATTAAATACGCTTAATTACGCCCCATCCCCCGTCAAGAAATAGGTACATGAAATCTTTACATCCAATATTTCGACGTTCTATAAAAACACGAAAAATATGTGCATAACAGGCGTAATCTGCAGCCAGATTACCTAGCAAAAAACCAAACGCAACATGATTAAATTGCTCGACAGCAGGCATTAACACAGTGCTCGGCCATTAACCATCAAGGTTGTTTGATAGTCGTAGCCCGACGAAAATTAAAATGCGAAAATAAATATGCTCAATAAATAGAGCGATGCCCCCGGCTGACTCAGCACATTGATAGATGGATATCTGCATCAACACTGCCAAATATTATCTGCCATTAATCAAATATGTAAAAAAAGGGGGCCAAGCCCCCTCTCCTTAACCCATTAACGGCTGGACTATCTCTTTATTTGGCCGTCACCAACGCCCATGGGCCACCTTTGGCGGGATCATCCCCCTGCGTCCACCATTTGGCCTGATAGACGGCACCCTTGTAGCTCACCTTGCTGCCAGCGGTATAGACCTTGCTGACATCCCAGGCCGCATTGCCATTAATGGGCGGATCGACCGGATCTATCGGTGCAGGATCAAGCTTGGCGACGATCCGCACTTTAGGCCAACTGGCGTGCGATCCATAAAAATTGGTCACGCACTTCTCGTAATCACCCGGCACCAGCGCAGAGTAAGCGGTCTGGAAACCCACCAGCTCGCACTCAAAGGAGTAACCACCCGGGCGATCCGGATAGTATTTCCAGTTACCATCCCAGTTGGTGTAGAGCACATCGGTGGCGCCGTTGAGATTGAGGCTGCCATAAGGGGTCTGCTGCCAGCAGGTGTTCTTCTCATCCCCCTTGACCGGGATCTGGTAGTGCTTGGCCAGCCCTTCCCAGTAGCGGATGCGATTGACCGGTTGCCCCTTGTCCTTGTTCTGCTCACCGCACTCGATGCCACCGTTGATGACGTTGATGGTGGTGCCAAAGCCGTAGCCGATACCGGCGTCAGTTTCCCGCTTGGAGGGCACCCAAGTGCGATCAATCACGTGCAGCATGGCTGGTTTCGGGGCCTGCGGAGTGAGGAAGAACCAGATGGCCGAAGCGAGGTTGAGCCAGGAGTCTGCCACCAGCCCAGGGTTGTTGAGCAGCACCGAGGCATCGCCATCAAACATCACCTCGGAGAAGGCGCCGTAGTTAAAGTGGTAGGAGAGCTGCTTGGCGCCGCGGCCGAAGTATCCTTGACCGGTGCTGCAGGGCCACTTCTTGTTCTGCCAGTCATTCTGGCCGCAGCCGGTGGTGTAGCCGGTCTGTCCCTCTGACCAGCCCATCTCCCGTACATGCACCAGCGCCTGCTGCCACTCTTCCAACCCCTGCGGGTTATCTGAGACGTTCTCCTTGGCGATATGGCCACCGGTCTCCTGCGAAAAATGCGCAAAGGCGGTCACAATGGATTTTTTACAGATGGCATCAGCATCACGCCCGTCAGTATATTCCCCGCAGAACGCCGGGAATTTACCGATGGCTCGCAAGAAGCGGACATAAGTATATTCCGGCGCAGCCATCTGGGTTAAATATTCCCATTCAGATTGGGGAAATACCCGTTCAACCCGTTTTACGTTGTCAGGATTGCTTGCCAGACCCGGTTCAATGGCATCAACGATTTTATTGGACCGGGTGGCCAATGCCTTGGCCCATATTGCATACATGGGATTGGCCGTCTTGGCTTTTTCCACGGCGGCCAGATCCGGTGCCGCAATCACATATCCTCCCGCATTTTGCGGATCGGGTTGAATATTCATGGCTGCACTCATTGCGGCATAGCTTGGCAATGCGCAGGCAGCAGCGATCAGCCAGGCGCAACGCTTGGGTTTGAACATGTGTATCGTCCTTGTTTGGGAATAACGCGCTCCAAGAGTAGGTGTTTCAACCACTAAATTCACGATGAGAATTAAGGAATAGACGGAATTTGTGAGCCATTTCACCTTGTGATATCCAGCACACCTGAAACGAAGCAAAAGAACTCAAACGAAAACAATAAAGCGTGATCTGTCGCCAGTTTTTGCCCGAGTGAGACGATCAGTCGAGCTGCCAGCAACTCATTATTCGAGATGCAAAAAATGGCTGACACGCTCAGCCTGTCAGCCATCATCAATGTTCAAGAAAAATGCTCAAAAGAGCCCGGCGTCAGGCGCGCACGGCACGGATCAGAATATTGCGCGGGGTCATGGGTTTGGCACAGAACTCCCCCACTTCGACCCGATAGCCCTGCTCTTGCATAAAGAGCGCGCGATCCAGTGCCAGCCAGATCTCGAGGGGACGGCGAAACAGGTGGCGCACCAGCTCCATGCGGGCAACATCACCAAAGCGGCGCTCCCCTTGCGCCAGCAATGCGGGATAGTCGAGTCCGGCAGGCAAGGTTATGCCCTTGCGCTCTGCCGCCCACCCGCAAAATGCCTCGAAACTGCCGGTCAGCTGACTCTTTTGCATATTGGGCACCGGCAGATACTCATCCACCCCGCGCACCTGCCGCTGCAGGCAGTCAAATCCGAGCCGCCATATCACCTCCAGCTCTCGCAAGCGGGCGATCCGCGCCCCGCCGGTCACAGTCTCCTGCAACGGCAGCTTGAGATCCGCCTTACTCAACACCAGCTCGCTGGCCTTTGCCGCCGCAGACAGCGGGCGATAGTGGCTGGTGCGGATCAGGTGATAGCAGCAGGGGGAGATGGTCACCCCGCTGGCACTGCGCTCGGCCACCCGCTCCAAGAGATGGGTATGCAGCTCGCCGCAGGCATGGAGCGCCATGGCGTGGTGCTCGGGGGCGATCAGCGCCGCCGACTCGGGGGCAAAGGCATCGGCGCAGGTAAAAGTCATATTGGCGCCATCCCGCTCGGCCAGCAGCCGCCCTTCGTCGCAGAGCTGCGGTTGCAGTTCAAGGCTCAGGATCGGAGCTTGTCGGTGGAGCGACACCAGCCGCCCGAGGTGGCCCTTGCCGGCACACCACTCCAGATAAGGGCCCTGGTGGACGGGCAAGCAGGCAGTGAATGACTCGATCTGGGCCTGTTTGCGCCCCGGCATATTCAATGCCATTGCCTTGCTGCAGGTGATGGGTTCAGGGGGAAACAGGGCAAGCTGGCTCAGTTGTTGCAGCTCGGCCCCTTCGGCAATCCAGGGCGCCAGCAAGCAACTGAGGGCCCCCATATCCCCATCAAACTCGGCCAGCTGGGCCAGGGTCAATCCATTGAGCAGGGCTGCCAGATCAGGGGCCTCATCAGCAAAGGCCATCGCCAAATGATGGTATGGCTGATATTGCCACCAGCGCCGGTAGCGGGTGAGCAGTCGATCCAGTTGTTGAAAACGTTGAGCCAGCACGCGCGCCCCTGCCTTGCAGTCAAAAAAGAGGCTCATTCTAGCGATCCCGCTTCAAAATGCACCCTCAATACCCGGTAAATCCACCGTTAACAGCAAGCGGCGCGCCTTTCGCTCGCAGCCATCAACCAGGGTGACCTGACAAAGTAGGCGGTTTTATGCTATATTCCGCCCCCTCTTTCACGCGCCCCGCCCCTCGCGGGTCGCTTTACCACTAGCTATGGGACCAACAACATGACCATCAACGCCATCCTGCAAGCGCGCGCGGGCGCCAAGTGTGAACTGTGCAGCGCCGAGCAGGCGCTGACCGCCTTCGTGGTGCCTCACTCCCCCGCCAGCGACGATGATCACAGCGTTGCCATCTGTGACACCTGCCGTGGTCAGCTGGAACAACCGGATACCCTGGTAGTCAACCACTGGCGTGGCCTGAGTGACAGCATGTGGAGCCAGGTGCCTGCGGTGCAGGTGATGGCATGGCGTCAGCTGAAAGCACTCTCCGGCAAGGGGGAAGTGTGGGCTCAGGATCTGCTGGACATGATGTACATGGAAGACGAGGCCAAGGCCTGGGCCGAAGCCGGACTGGCTGACGAAGATGACGACAGCGTGCCGACCGTTGACTCCAACGGCGCCGTGTTGCAAGAGGGCGACTCCGTCACCCTGATCAAGGATCTGGAAGTGAAAGGCGGCGGTTTCACCGCCAAGCGCGGCACCCTGGTCAAGGGCATCCGTCTGACCAACAACCCGCTCCATATCGAAGGTAAGGTCAACGGCGTGCAGATCGTACTGGTCGCTGCCTACCTGAAAAAGGCCTAAGCCAGGCGCGACCGCTCTGCTGGCAACAGCATGAGCACAACGAGAAAGGATGGCGTCACGCCATCCTTTTTTATGCCTGCTTGCCGCTCTCAGCCAACCGCCAGCAGCAAAAAGGCGCATCCGGATGGACGCGCCTTTTTTACATTGCCACTGCCGTTAACCGGCAGCGGGAACGGTCACTCAGGAGGAGAGTTTGCCGTCCAGCTCTGCAATTTTGGCTGACCAGTAGGCCGGGCCGGTTTCGTGGATATTGTTGCCTTCGGAGTCGACCGCAACGGTCACCGGCATATCTTCCACTTCAAACTCGTAGATCGCTTCCATGCCGAGATCGGCAAAAGCCACTACCCGCGCCTTCTTGATGGCCTTGGCCACCAGATAGGCGGCGCCGCCCACCGCCATCAGATAGACGGCCTTGTGCTGCTTGATGCTCTCGACGGTTTTCGGGCCACGCTCGGATTTGCCGATCATGCCGATAAGGCCGGTGTCACCCAGCATCATGTCGGTGAACTTGTCCATCCGGGTGGAGGTGGTGGGGCCAGCCGGGCCAACCACTTCGTCACGCACCGCATCGACCGGACCAACGTAGTAGATGAAGCGGTTGGTGAAATCGACCCCTTCCGGCAGCCCTTCGCCATTTTTCAGCATGTCGGCGATGCGCTTGTGGGCGGCGTCACGACCGGTGAGGATCTTGCCAGAAAGCAGCACGGTATCACCGCTCTTCCAGCTGGCCAGCTCGGCCTTGGTGATGCCATCGACGTTGACACGGCGCACGTTGCCACCCGCTTCACGGGTGATTTCCGGCCAGTCGCTCAGTTTCGGCGGGGTCAGTTCGGCGGGGCCTGAACCATCCAGTTCGAAGTGAACGTGACGGGTGGCGGCGCAGTTGGGGATCATCACCACCGGCTTGGAGGCGGCGTGAGTCGGGGCAGATTTGACCTTCACATCCAGCACTGTGGTGAGGCCGCCCAAACCCTGGGCACCAATCCCCAGCTTGTTGACCTTATCGTAGAGCTCGACCCGCAGCTTCTCTTCGGTGGTCTTGGGACCACGGGCGATCAGCTCCTGAATGTCGATGTGCTCCATCAGGGCCTCTTTGGCCAGTACCGCCGCTTTCTCGGCAGTACCGCCGATGCCGATGCCCAGCATGCCGGGTGGGCACCAGCCTGCGCCCATGGTCGGCACGGTTTTCAGCACCCACTCGACCACATCATCGGAGGGGTTGAGCATCACCATCTTGGATTTGTTCTCGGAGCCGCCGCCTTTGGCCGCGATGCTCACTTCTACCTTGTTGCCGGGGATCATGTCGATATGCACCACAGCAGGGGCATTGTCTTTGGTGTTCGTGCGACTGCCAGCCGGATCGGCCAGCACCGAGGCGCGCAGCGGATTGTCAGGATTGGTGTAGGCACGGCGGGTGCCTTCGTCCACCATCTCCTGCACTGTCATGTCGCTGTCCCACTGGACTTGCATGCCGATCTTGACGAAACAGGTCACGATACCGGTGTCCTGGCAGAGCGGACGATGACCTTCGGCGGACATGCGGGAGTTGATCAGGATCTGGGCCAGCGCATCTTTGGCGGCCGGGTTGGCCTCACGGTCATACGCCGCTTTGGCAGCCTGAACAAAATCTAACGGGTGGTAATAGGAGATGTACTGGAGGGCATCTGCGATAGAATCGATGAAATCCTGTTTTTTTATAATGCTCATATCATCCTCACTGGTCCTTTTCCCTGCCAGACGGCAGAGCAAGGGCTTCCATATGATGGGCCGTGCTGACGTGCTGGCTAAAAACTATCAACCAGCAAAAAACGAACGACACGGCAGTTTTTTCTTAAGTCACCGACACCTATGATACGCTTGCCCACCAGCACCGACTAGGGTTCAGGGACTAAACTGTTGCCTGTGTAACATAAAATGACGCCAACACTTCATATCCATCATCTAGACCATAGCGCTGAACTCCATCAGCTTTTTGCCCGCCTGCAACATCAGCCGTGGGCCATGTTACTGGAATCGGCGGGGCCACTCGGCGCCGACAACGGCTTTGATATCATCAGCGCCGATCCGCTGGCGACCCTCGAGACCAGAGGTCTTGTCACCACCCTCAGCCAGCATGACCACGTCAGCGAACACCATGGGGATCCCCTCGCCCTGCTGGCCCGCACCCAGCAACAACTGCTGGGGGAGCGGGATCTGTGCGCCACTCGCCTTCCCTTTATTGGCGGCGCCCTCGGTCTGTTTGGCTATGATCTGGGCCGCCGCTTCGAGCGGCTGCCGGTGCAGGCCGCCGCCGATATCGCGGTACCCGACATGGCGGTGGGCATTTATGACTGGGCGCTGCTGCGCAATGTGGCGACCGGTGACTGGCAGCTGGTGCACTGGGGGCATGAAGCAGGCCTTGCCAAACGGCTGGCCTGGCTTGAACAGCAACAGGCCAAACCGGCCCCCGCTTTTGCCTTGCAGGGGTCATGGCAGAGCAATATGAGCCGCGCGGAATATGGCGAGAAGTTTGCCCGCATTCAGGAATACCTCGCCGCGGGGGATTGCTACCAGATCAACCTGACCCAGCGTTTCAGCGCCCCCTATCAGGGGGATGAGTGGCAGGCCTACTGCCTGCTGGCAGCCGCCAACAAGGCCCCCTTCTCTGCCTTTATCCGCCTGCCAGACAGCGCGCTGCTCAGCCTCTCCCCCGAGCGGTTCCTGCTGCTCGATGGCCGCCATATCGAAACCAAGCCCATCAAGGGCACTCGCCCTCGCCACCCTGATCCGGCCACCGATCGGCAAGTAGCGCTGGAGCTGGCACAGGCCGACAAGGACAGATCAGAGAATCTGATGATCGTTGATCTGCTGCGCAACGACATCGGTCGGGTCAGCCGACCAGGCTCGGTCAGCGTGCCTCATCTCTTTATGGTGGAGTCGTTTCCGGCGGTGCACCATCTGGTCTCCACCATTCACGGGGAGCTCGATGCACGCTGGCAAGGGGTCGATCTGCTGCGCGCCTGTTTCCCGGGTGGCTCGATCACCGGCGCCCCCAAGATCCGCGCCATGGGGATCATCGAGGAGCTGGAGCCCCAGCGGCGCAATGCCTATTGCGGCAGCATCGGCTATCTCAGCCAGCACGGTCGGATGGATACCAGCATCTGCATTCGCACCCTGATCGCCGAAGCGGGTCGTCTGCACTGTTGGGCCGGTGGCGGCATCATCGCCGACTCCGATGCCGACAGCGAATATCAGGAGACCTATGACAAGGTCGCCCGCATCCTGCCGCCCCTCTCGGCGCTGTAACCGCCCCCACCGTCAGGCCACCGTACAGGAGAACGCCCCCGCCATGGATCGCCACGAACTGTTGACCCGCTTCCAGTTGCAGCAACCCGCGCCGGCCCATCGCCTCGCCATTGGCGGGCTCAGTCCGGCGGCGGTGTTGATCCCGGTGGTGATGCGCAACGAGGGTCTCAGCGTGTTATTGACCCGGCGCAACCCCCGACTGCGTCATCATGGGGGGCAGATCAGCTTCCCGGGCGGGCGACAGGATCCGGGCGATGAGAACCTGATTGCCACGGCGCTGCGGGAAACCGAAGAGGAGCTCGGCATTCCGGCGCAGCTGATCGAGGTGATCGGCACCCTCAACCCGCTCAATACGGTGTCACGATTCGAGGTGCTGCCGGTGTTGGGGCTACTCGATGGCAACTATCCCCTCATTCTGAGTCCGGATGAGGTGGATCACGCCTTTGAAGTGCCGCTGGCCCATCTGCTGGATCGGCGCAACCACATCCCCCTGACCCTGACCAGAGGGGGGAAACAGCACACCCTCTACTGGATCCCCTGGCAACAGCACTTTATCTGGGGGGCCACCGCCAGCATGATCTGCCAACTTGCCCACCACCTTGCAAGATAACAATTCACCTACATTTGCCAGAGCGAAATTTAATCATTAACACTAAACTAACGTGCCAAATGGTAAACAAAAATTGAATTTTTAGTATTTCGCTCACATTTCCATAAAAAAGTAGGGTTTTTAGCCTTTAAAAAATGAATCTGATCAACATTTTTGATTAAAAAAACCGTATCCTTGCGCCGACTTAATAAGAACCACACATTCGGGGTGAGATAGATGTCTAATACTGTCACTGGCACGCAAGATGCTGCGACTGCAACGAAGCCACAAACCGGCTTCACTCAATCCACTGGTTGGCAAAAACGTGACTCTACCTGGGTCATCAGCCTGTTCGGCACCGCGGTCGGCGCAGGTATCCTGTTCCTGCCGATCAACGCGGGCATGGGCGGCTTCTGGCCGCTGGTAGTGATGGCGCTGCTGGTTGGCCCCATGACCTATCTGGCCCACCGTGGTCTGGCTCGTTTCGTACTCTCCTCCAGCAAGCCCAATGCTGACATCACTGAAGTGGTAGAAGAGCACTTCGGCGTGGGAGCCGGTAAATTAATCACCCTGCTCTACTTCTTCGCCATCTACCCCATAGTGCTGATCTACGGCGTTGGTATTACCAACACCGTTGAGAGCTTCATGGTCAACCAGCTGCAGATGAGTGCACCACCGCGCTGGATGCTCTCTATCGTGCTGATCCTGGGCATGATGTCGGTGATGCTGGCCGGTGAGAAGTTGATGCTGAAAGTGACCGAGTTTCTGGTCTATCCGCTCATTGCCATTCTGGCCGGTATCTCTTTGTACCTGATCCCGGACTGGACCGGTGCTGCACTAGCGCAAGTGCCCTCCGCCAAGGATTTCGCCTCTACCCTGTGGCTGACCATCCCGGTACTGGTGTTCTCTTTTAACCACAGCCCGGCTATTTCCAGCTTTGCAGTGGCCCAGCGCCGTGACTACGGTGATCAGGCGGTCCAGAAATCTGATGCCATCCTCAAGCGCACCGCTGGCGTACTGCTCTGCTTCGTGATGTTCTTCGTCTTCTCTTGTGTGATGAGCCTGACGCCTGCCCAGCTGGCTGAAGCCAAGTCCCAGAACATCGCCGTGCTCTCCTATCTGGCCAACCAGCATGCCAGCCCCATCATCTCCTACTTCGGTCCGCTGGTTGCGTTTGTAGCTATCGTATCCTCCTTCTTCGGTCACTATCTGGGTGCCCGTGAAGGTCTGAAAGGGATGATAGTGCAGAACATGCGCAAATCTGGCAGAGAGCCGAATGCCAAGAAAGTCGAGATGTTCATCATCGCCTTCTTCATCCTGACCCTGTGGGGCACCGCCATTGCCAACCCCTCCATCCTGGGCATGATTGAATCCTTGGGCGGCCCGATCATCGCCACCATCCTGTTCATCATGCCGATGTACGCCATCAAGCGTGTACCGGCCATGGCGAAGTATCAGGGCCATATCAGCAACGTATTTGTCGCTGTGATGGGGATGATCGCTATCTCCGCCATCCTGTTCCAATTGGTTGGTTAATCCCCGCCTCTGATAGCAAAAAGCCAGCCGGTTAACCGGCTGGCTTTTTTTATTGCGTTTGTCCCGCCCTGAATATGTTCTACACCTCATCATGCGGTTATTGCGGTGTCGTAATCCGAACTCACACAACCATCAGGGGCCGCGCCCTTATCCCGTAGCGGCACAATGATACCGTCAGCGACCCAATTCAAACCTCAGCCAACAAAAATGCCAGTCGGGTAAGCGACTGGCATCTCTTGCAAAGCACGCACCATCTCTGGCTGATTAGAGCGGCTGCACTTCCAACACGAATGGCGTGATACCGGTGATTTCAGGAATGCCGATCATCAGCGTATCTTTCTGACCATTGCTGTTACCCGGCTTCATGGTCAGATAAGCGGTGACACTGGCGTTACGATTGGCAAAATCGCGCATCGTTGTTTCCCAGAGCCCCTCATAAATTTTTCCGTCTTTGATATCAGCAGACCCTTTTAAGGTATTGAAGCTGCATGAGCGATTATTCCAACCGGTCAGCGTCAGCTTGTTCAGATCTTTAGTGTTGGCCTCTGTCTCACCGCTGACAGAACACCCCTCTTTAAACAGGATGGTCAGCTTGATCCCCGAACCATTGTTGCTGCGCTCGGTTTTGAAATCCTGAAACAGTGCGCTCTCCCCAAGGTTGTACCAAGAATCCGCATTGATCGGCGCGGTTACCATTGGCTGCAATGCCACTTGGCCGCCCCAATTCTGAATAGTGAGCGCTGAATCGATTTTGGCTTTAACGGCTCGATAATCGAGCACCCAGAGTGACTGGCTGCTTCCCGCCGTACCAGGCACAGACGCCATCTTGACCAATCCATCGACATTGGTGTTGGACTTTTGCTCTGCCGAGTCAAAGACACTGGGCTGGCTTTTGCTCACCAGCAACGACAACGTCAGTGGGTAGCCCTCACCTTTGTTCAGAGAAGAAAAGCCTTGAGGGAAGGTATAAGTGCTGACTGTGGTGCTTCTTTTTTCAGCAATGTTCATCGCCCAACCCGTGCCCTCTGTGGACGCCGGATAGACAAAACCCACCGCACGATAGCTGTCGTTGACCGGGCGGTTGATTAACTGCCCCTGAGCGTCCATCAGGACGGGGAGATAGACGCCAGCATCCGGCAGCGCCCTTGGTTGTGGCTCCGGTGGTGTGGTACCACCACCACTATCCCCACCGCCGCCGCCACAACCAGCCAACCCCAATGCCCCTACCATTGCCAACCAAAGTGTTGTTTTCTTCATTATTGAATCTCTTTTTTAGCCTGAACTTTATTATTCCGCTGCTATTTTAGGGGGGCGGTTCTCCCGCTGTCTGCCTGCCATTTGTAACCAAACATTTCGTCAAAATAGATGTTCTCTTGCGCACAGCTCCCCTCAACAAATCTTGGCCAGCTGATATAAAAAGCCCCTCACAGAGAGGGGCTGAATCGAATAGGCAAGCTACCGGATCACCCTTCGCGGCTGGGCAGCGCTGCGGTCTCCAGCAGGGTTTCATCTTCGGCCATGCAAGCAGCCGCGGTGAACAGCACGTCGGTGGAACTGTTGAGCGCTGTCTCGGCAGAATCCTGCAGCACGCCGATGATAAAGCCGACGGCCACCACCTGCATGGCGATGTCGTTGCCGATACCAAACAGGCTGCACGCCAGCGGGATCAGCAGCAAAGAGCCACCGGCTACGCCGGACGCGCCACAGGCACTGATGGTGGCAACCACGGAGAGCAGCACAGCAGTCGCCAGATCCACTTCCATCCCCAAGGTATGTACCGCCGCCATGGAGAGCACGGTAATGGTGATGGCCGCACCGGCCATGTTGATGGTGGCACCCAGCGGGATGGAGACCGCATAGGTATCTTCCGGCAGACGCAGTTTTTCACACAGGGTCATGTTGACCGGAATGTTGGCGGCAGAGCTGCGGGTAAAGAAGGCGGTCACGCCGCTCTCTTTGAGGCAGGTCAGTACCAGCGGATAGGGGTTGCGCTTGATCTTCCAGAACACGATCAGCGGGTTAACCACGAAGGCGATAAACAGCATGCAGCCGATCAGCACCACCAGCAGTTGGGCATAGCCAAACAGGGCGTCGAAGCCGGTCTCGGCCAGGGTCGAGGCAACCAGACCCAGAATACCGAGCGGGGCGCAGCGGATCACCGCTTTCACTATGGTGGAGACACCGTGAGAGAGATCGGTGATCAGCGCCTTGGTGCTCTCGTTGGCATGGCGCATGGCGATCCCCAGACCAATGGCCCACGCCAGGATCCCGATATAGTTGGCCTCCATCAGCGCCTTGACCGGGTTGGTCACCACGTTGAACAGCAGGGTCTGCAACACCTCGGTGATGCCACCCGGCGGGGTGATCTCGGCGGTGTTGGCCACCAGATGGAGGTTGGTGGGGAACAGGAAGCTAGCTACCACTGCGACCACGGCCGCAGAGAAGGTGCCAAACAGATAGAGCAGCAGGATCGGTCGCATGTTGGTCTTCTGACCCTGCTTGTGACCGATGATGGCCGCCATGACCAGTACGAATACCAGCAGCGGCGCCACCGCTTTCAGTGCGCCAACAAACAGGCTGCCGAGCAGACCTGCCGTTTTCGCCCACTCGGGTGCAAACAGAGCCAGCAAGATACCAAATACCAGACCAACCAGGATCTGGCTGACCAGACTGGTGCTATTGACCAGCCGAAGGAGGGGGTGTTGTTGTGTCATCAAAAAAGTCCCTAAGCACCGTAGTGCATGAATCATGAGTCCTGTCAGCAATCTTGCACCCGAGAAACCCCTGTCGCCCGAGTGTGGTGTCTGTGGCCAGCCTTCTGTCGGGCCGATCCGCCAGTCACCGGATTGCATGACGGAATATCCCATTCGCCATCTTTTTTTTCCAGAGACTCACCAAAAAATATCCCGTTTCCATCACAAAAAACCGCAACAAAACCTTAACTACAGCGCAACCACCCATTTTTGTACGTTTTATCAACACTCTCTACCTTCGCCTTCGCGACCATCCCTGTGCCATCCGTGACCGGCTTCGCTGTGCTATCATCCCCCATTTGCTGCGGAGCCTTGCCATGATCCCATCCCTGCTCAACCAATATTTTGGTTTCTCCGAACTCAGACCAGGTCAGGAACAGGTCATCAGCCGGGTGCTGGCTGGCCAGAGTGCCGCCGCCATCTTTCCCACCGGCTCCGGCAAGTCTCTCTGTTACCAGCTGCCTGCTCTTGCCCTGCCCCATCTGACCCTGGTTATTTCGCCACTGATTGCGCTGATGCACGATCAGCTCGCCTTCCTGAAAGGCAAGGGGATCAGCGCCGCGACCCTCGACTCAAGCCAGAGCCCGGAAGAGAGCCGCAGAGTGATGCAGCAGGCGCTGGATGGTCAGCTCAAGATCCTGATGATCTCGGTAGAACGACTCAAGAACGAGCGCTTTCGCCGCTTTATCGAGCAAGTGCCCCTGTCACTGCTGGTGGTTGACGAAGCTCACTGCATCTCGGAGTGGGGCCACAACTTTCGCCCCGACTACCTCAAGCTGCCAAGCTATCGCCATGAGTTGAAGATCCCGCAGGTGTTGCTGCTGACCGCCACCGCCACCCCGGCGGTTATTCAGGACATGCAGGCCAAATTTGGCATTGAGCCAGCGGGGGTCGTGGTCACCGGTTTCTACCGTTCAAATCTTGATCTGGCGGTCATGCCACTGGCACCCGATGCGCGGGATGGCTGGCTCGCGCAGGCGCTTGCCCAAGAGCCGACAGCCCCCACCATCGTCTATGTCACCTTGCAGCACACCGCCGAAGCGTGCGCCGAGCAACTCATGGGGCAAGGGATCAACGCCCGCGCCTACCATGCCGGACTCGACTCGGCGCTGCGCAGTCAGATCCAGCACGACTTTATGGCAGGCAAGGTGGCTTGCATCGTCGCCACCATCGCCTTTGGCATGGGGATCGACAAAGCGGATATCCGGCGGGTCATTCACTACGATCTGCCCAAATCCATCGAAAACTACAGCCAGGAGATTGGCCGCGCCGGGCGGGATAGCCAGCCATCACGCTGCATCGTGCTGGCCAACCAGAGCCAGTTGCCGGTGCTGGAGAACTTCGTCTACGGCGATACGCCGGACTTGAGTGCCATCCTTCAGCTGCTCGCCATCATCGGACAGAGCGGTGCCGAGTGGGAGTTCACTCTGCTACGCCTCTCCAATGAGACCAATATTCGCCAACTGCCACTGAAAACCCTGCTGGTCTATCTGGAGATGGCGGGCATCATCACTCCTGCTTACAGCTACTACGCCGACTACCGCTTCAAGTTTGTGCTGGATAAAGGCGAGATCCTGAACCGCTTCAATCCGGATCGCCGCCAGTTTCTGGGGCAGCTGTTCGCCTGCGCCCCGCAAGCACGCAGCTGGTGCACCATGGACTTTGACGCGCTCTGGCAGGGCTATCAGGGGGAGCGGCAACGGGCCGTTGCGGCGCTGGACTACCTGCAACAACAAGGCTGGATCGAGCTCGAAAGCAAGCAGATGACCGAGGTCTACCGGATCACCCGTCAAGGGTGGGACAACGAGCAGGAAGCAACCGCCCTGCACGCCCTGTTCCTGCAAAAAGAGCAGAGCGAGCTGGCCAGACTGCAAGCCATGCTCGACTTTTTCACCTCCCGGGAGTGCCTGAGCCACCGCCTCGCCCGCTATTTCGCCGATGAAGCGGCGCCGGCTCACTGCGGCCACTGTTCGGTCTGTCGCGGCGAGGTGGCGCATCTGCCTCCCCTGCCCCAACTGGCCATGCCAAACGAGGCAGGGATCCGCGCCTGGTGCGATCCGCTGATAGCCAAGACCGGCTCGGTAGATACCCGGGTGCTGGCCCGTTTCCTGTGTGGTATCGCCACGCCGCTGACCAGCCGGGTCAAGGCCAAATCGCTGGCGGGCTCTGGCCAGTTGGCCGCACACCCGTTTGCCCGTGTCCTGGCGGCGGTGCAGCAGGCCTATCCCTGATCGGTGTTCACATACGCCCTCTACACCCACCAGCAGACATTCACTTCTGCAGGCGCTGGAAAAAGAAGACCCTCGCGGTTGCGAGGGTCAAGCCAACGGAAACGTGCTTAAACAGAGCTTGGTGAGGCAACAGTCAACTCTCTTGCTAAAGCGTCTTGCTGATCACACGCTGCCAATCTAGGGCACCCGAAATGTAGCGTCAATGTAAAAAATAGAGCTTTAACACCAAACAGTTCAACTGACGTTAACGTGCACGTAATGATGATTTTGTTCATAATGGCGTTAGCCGTTGTCCCCACTGATTTTCCCTTCCCGCCGTCTCACTCGCGCAACAAGTTTCCACTCCCTGATAAACATTTATTTTTTATGTCTTTGACATTTACCTCACTATCGTGGCAAAAATAATTTAACAGTCAGTAACATAGCGGTGTTGTTGACTGACCCGGCCCGCATAAGGAACGAGCTGGTTTCTTCAGAATTTAACCAATCCACCGTGATGGACTACTGGGTGCCGTTGACTAGTCTTTAACTAGGTACCACACAACAACAGTGTTCCACTTTTTCAGGGTAAGCGACTATAACGAGGGCAAAGTTATGGGCATATTCGAGCATTACCAACAGCGATATGAGAAAGCAAGGGAAGAGGAGTACACCATTCAGGAGTTCCTGGATATGTGCAAGCAGGACAAAGCCTGCTACACCTCTGCAGCAGAACGCCTGCTGACCGCCATCGGTGAACCTGAGATGGTAGATACCTCTGCCAACCACCGACTGAGCCGCCTGTTCTCCAACCGTGTCGTGGCACGCTATCCCGCATTCAAGGATTTTTACGGGATGGAAGAGGCCATCGAACAGATTGTCTCCTACCTCAAACACTCCGCTCAGGGGCTGGAAGAGAAGAAGCAGATCCTCTATCTGCTGGGTCCCGTTGGCGGCGGTAAATCCTCGCTGGCAGAGAAGCTCAAATCACTGATGCAAAAGGTACCTATCTACCGCATCAAGGGCTCACCGGTTAATGACCATCCCTTCTGCCTGTTCGACATTGAAGAGGATGGCGAGATCCTCGAAAAAGAGTACGGCATCCCGCGCCGCTACCTGCGCCCCATCATGTCCCCCTGGGCAGCAAAACGGCTGCACGAGTTTGGTGGCGACATTACCCAATTCAAAGTGGAGAAGGTCAATCCTTCCATCCTCGATCAGATCGCCATCGCCAAAACTGAACCGGGTGATGATAACAACCAGGATATATCCTCGCTGGTCGGTAAGGTCGACATCCGCATGCTGGAGCACTTCGCCCAGGATGATGCCGATGCCTACTCCTACTCCGGTGCGCTGTGCAAAGCGAACCAGGGGGTGATGGAGTTTGTCGAGATGTTCAAGGCGCCCATCAAGGTGCTGCACCCGCTGCTGACAGCGACCCAGGAGGGAAACTACAACGGCACCGAAGGGCTCTCCGCCCTCCCCTTTGACGGCATTCTGCTGGCCCACTCAAACGAGTCCGAGTGGCAGCAGTTCCGCAACAACAAGAACAACGAAGCCTTCCTCGACCGGGTCTACATCGTCAAGGTGCCTTACTGCCTGCGCGTGTCGGAAGAGGTGAAGATCTACGAAAAACTGCTGATCAACAGTGAACTGACCGAGGCCAAATGTGCGCCGGGCACCCTCGAGCTGTTGGGCCAGTTCTCAGTTCTCTCTCGCCTGAAAGAGCCAGAGAACTCCAGCCTCTACTCCAAGATGCGGGTCTATGATGGCGAGAGCCTCAAAGACACCGACCCCAAGGCCAAGAGCTATCAGGAGTACCGTGACTACGCCGGTGTGGATGAAGGGATGCATGGTCTGTCGACCCGTTTTGCATTCAAGATCCTCTCTCGCGTCTTCAACTTTGACCACGCTGAGGTAGCGGCCAACCCGGTGCATCTCTTCTATGTACTGGAACAGCAGATTGAGCGTGAGCAGTTCCCGCAAGAACTGCATGATCGCTATCTGGAGTTCATCAAGGGTTACCTGACCCCACGCTATGTGGAATTTATCGGCAAAGAGATCCAGACCGCCTATCTCGAGTCGTATTCAGAATACGGTCAGAACATTTTCGATCGCTACGTCACCTACGCCGATTTCTGGATCCAGGATCAGGAGTACCGTGACCCCGAAACCGGCCAGCTGTTTGACCGTTCGTCGCTCAACAGCGAGCTGGAAAAAATTGAAAAACCGGCCGGGATCAGCAACCCGAAAGATTTCCGTAACGAAATCGTCAACTTCGTGCTGCGTGCCCGGGCCAACAATGCAGGCCGTAACCCCAACTGGACCAGTTACGAGAAGCTGCGCACCGTGATCGAGAAGAAGATGTTCTCCAACACGGAAGAGCTGCTGCCGGTTATCTCCTTCAACAGCAAAACCTCGGCCGAGGAGCAGAAGAAGCACGATAACTTTGTCGAACGGATGATGGAGAAAGGCTACACCCGCAAACAGGTGCGACTGCTCTCCGAATGGTATCTCAGGGTACGCAAGTCATCCTGACCCTGCCGTGGTTCAAGGGGGAGTTATGGCGCATTTTATCGACCGCAGGCTCAACGGCAAAAACAAAAGCGCTGTCAATCGGCAGCGCTTCATTCGCCGCTACAAGAAGCAGATAAAACAAGCGGTCTCGGATGCTGTCTCCAAGCGCAGCATTCAGGACGTAGACAAAGGCGAGAACATCAGTATCCCGACCAAGGATATCGGTGAACCCCATTTCCATCAGGGGCAAGGCGGTAAACGGGAGATGGTGCATCCCGGCAATGACCAGTTCATCTCTGGTGACAAGATTGACCGCCCCAAAGGAGGGGGCGGTGGTCAAGGCTCTGGTGAGGGGCAAGCATCCAATCAGGGAGAAGGGGCTGACGACTTCGTGTTCCAGATCTCCAAGGATGAGTATCTCGACCTGCTGTTTGAAGATCTGGAGCTGCCACGACTGCAGAAAACCCAGCTCAACCAGCTGATGGAGATGAAAACCTACCGGGCTGGCTACACCTCCAATGGCGTACCCGCCAACATCAACGTAGTGCGCTCACTGCAAAACTCACTGGCTCGGCGCATGGCGTTGCAGGCGGGCAAGAAACGTCAGCTCCATGAGCTGGAAGATCGGCTGGCCCTGCTGGCCACCGATCCCAACGAACACTTTGCCGAAATAGCCCAGCTTGAGAAGGAGATCAGAGAACTGAAGCGGCGGATCAATGCAGTGCCGTTTATCGACACCTTCGATCTGAAGTTCAACAACTTCGTCAAGCGGCCGGTTCCCTCCAGCCAGGCGGTGATGTTCTGCCTGATGGACGTGTCAGGATCCATGGATCAGGCCACCAAGGAGATGGCCAAGCGTTTCTATATCCTGCTCTACCTGTTCCTGAGCCGGACCTACAAGAACGTCGAGGTGGTCTATATCCGCCACCACACCCAGGCCAAGGAGGTGGACGAACACGAGTTTTTCTACTCCCAGGAGACCGGCGGCACCATCGTCTCCAGTGCGCTCAAGATGATGAACGACATCATCAACGAGCGTTATCCGGCCAATCAGTGGAACATCTATGCGGCGCAGGCATCCGATGGGGATAACTGGGCCGATGACTCACCACAATGCAAGGAGATCCTGGCACGGGACATCATGCCGCGAGTGCGGTACTACTCCTACATCGAGATCACCACCCGCGCCCACCAGACCCTGTGGCACGAGTATGAGTCGGTGGCCAGCCAGTTCCCCCACTTTGCGATGGAACATATTCGCAAGGTTGAGGATATCTATCCGGTGTTCCGTGAACTGTTCAAGAAACAAGCGGCGTGAGGAGGTCCTATGATCGAAACCGAAAAAAGAGTAGCGCCACTGGATGACGGACCGGACTGGAACTTTGAGCTGCTGGAGACCTACCACCAGGAGATTGCCCGGGTCGCCCGATCGTACAAGCTCGACACCTATCCTAATCAGATCGAGGTGATCACCGCCGAGCAGATGATGGATGCCTACTCCAGTGTCGGTATGCCGCTCGGTTACCAACACTGGTCATTTGGCAAACGCTTTATCCATACCGAGCGCAACTACAAGCGCGGCCAGATGGGGCTGGCCTACGAGATCGTCATCAACTCGGACCCCTGCATCGCCTATCTGATGGAGGAGAACACCATGCCGATGCAGGCGTTGGTGATGGCCCACGCTTGCTATGGCCACAACTCCTTCTTCAAGAACAACTATCTGTTCAAGGCGTGGACTGATGCCTCCTCCATCATCGACTACCTGCTGTTCGCCAAAAAATACATTACCGAGTGTGAAGAAAAACACGGTATTGACGCAGTAGAGCGATTGCTGGACTCCTGTCATGCCCTGATGAACTACGGGGTGGATCGTTACAAGCGGCCGCAGAAGATCTCGATGGCCGAGGAAAAACGGCGCCAAAAAGCACGGGAAGATTACCTGCAAACCCAAGTCAACGAGCTGTGGCGCACCCTGCCCAAGCAGCATAAAGCAGCGGGGGTCGAGGACAGACGCTACCCTGCCGAACCTCAGGAGAACATTCTCTACTTCATCGAGAAAAATGCCCCCTTGCTGGAGCCCTGGCAGCGGGAAGTGGTGCGGATCGTGCGCAAGATCAGCCAATATTTTTATCCGCAAAAACAGACCCAGGTGATGAACGAGGGGTGGGCCACCTTCTGGCACTACACCATCCTCAACCACCTCTATGACGAGGGCAAGCTGAGCGATAGCTTCATGATGGAGGTGCTGCACAGCCACACCAACGTGGTCTATCAACCGGCCTATAACAGTCGCTACTACTCGGGGATCAACCCCTATGCGCTGGGGTTTGCCATGTTTACCGACCTGCGCCGCATCTGCGAGAACCCGACCGAGGAGGACAGATACTGGTTCCCCGATTATGCTGGCAGCAACTGGGTCGAGACCCTCCATTTTGCCATGCAGAACTTCAAGGACGAGAGCTTTATCAGCCAGTTCTTAAGCCCCAAGGTGATGCGGGACCTGAAGCTGTTCGCCATCGATGACGATGACCTCAAAAACTATCTGAAGGTCTCGGCCATCCATAATGACGAGGGGTACCGTCAGGTGCGCAATACCCTGTCGGCCCAGTACAACCTCAGCAATCTGGAGCCCAATATTCAGGTCTACAACGTGGCCGTGAAAGGGGATCGCTCCCTCACCCTGCGCTACGTGCCCCACAACCGCATCCCCCTTGGCGACTCGCGCCATGAGGTGCTCAAGCACCTGCATCAACTGTGGGGATTCGATGTGGTGCTGGAGCAGGATAACGGCGATCTGCCGGCGGATATCATCGGCCGCTGCCCGGAGCGAAAACCGGGGATCTGACCGGTTACCTGATCTCTCGACGGCCCACTTCGGTGGGCCGTTTTTTTATCTGCCTTCGCCTCTGCCAGCATCATCGCAGCCCAAGCCACACAACCCGAATAAACAACAACATAGAAAAAGGCCCGCACTGTGGTACGGGCCTCTTTGTCTTGCGGTCAATCTGCCACGGTTATCAGTAGAAGGTCTGCTGCTCTGCAGCCATCGCCTTGAGGCGAGCACAGGGGGCGAACCGGTCGTCGTGACGCTTCTGGTAATACTCAAGACGACCAACCAGATGATCGATCCCTAGCTTGTCCATATAGCGGAACGGGCCGCCGAGGAACGGCGGGAAACCGATGCCGAAGATGGCACCGATATCGCCATCACGGGCCGAGGCTACCACACCGCTATCTAGCGCCATGGCGGCTTCGTTGAGCATCAGCAGCACGCAGCGCTCGGCGATTTCCTGGCGGGCAAGCTTGGCTGAAGGTTTGATCCCGAGCACGCCATAGACGCTCTCGTCCACCTTCTTCTTGCCCTCTTTACCGGTCAGGCGATTACGCGGGGCCGCCTTGCCGTAGAGGTAGAAGCCCTTGCCGTTCTTGCGGCCCTTGCGATCGTTTTGCAGCAGCTTGTCGAACGCCTTGGGCGCCTGGAACTGCTCGCCGCCCAGCTCTTTCTCGAGAATGGGGGAGATCTTGGCACCCACATCGATCCCCACCTCATCAAGCAGGGTAATGGGGCCGACCGGGAAGCCGAAGTCCAGCAGCGCGCTGTCCAGCACCTCCACCGGCTCCCCTTCCAGCACCAGTCGCGCCGCTTCGTTCATGTAAGGGGCGAGGATGCGGTTGACGTAGAAACCGGCTTCGTCTTTCACCACAATGGGCGTCTTGCCCTGAGCACGGGCAAAAGCCAGGGTGGTAGCGACCGTCTCGGCACTGGTGCCGGCGTGGGGGATGATCTCCGCCAGCGGCATCTTGTCCACCGGGCTGAAGTAGTGCAGCCCCACGACTCGCTCCGGGTGCGCCGCCTCTGCCGCAATCTGGTTGATGGGCAGAGAAGAGGTGTTAGAGGCAAACACTGTGTGCTCACCGCACTCGCGCTCCACATCCTTCACCATCTGGTGCTTGAGCGCGAGATCTTCAAATACCGCCTCCACCACCATATCGATCCGATGAAAACCGGAGTAGTCGACGGTACCGGTCAGCAGGCTCATCTGTTTTTCCAGCTCGCTGCGCAGCAGTTGGCGACGCTTGAGCTTCTTGGCCAGAATGTCGTAGCTGTAGCGCATGGCATTGCCGATACCGGTGCTTGCCACATCCTTGATCCGCACCGGCACGCCCGCCTTGGTGGCGGTGACGAACGCAATGCCACCGCCCATCAGACCACCGCCCAACACGGCAGAATGGGCCACCTTGCGCGGCTCGGCCCCTTGATAAGTGACCTCTTTCTTCATCTCGGTAGTAGCAAAAAAGATAGAACGCAGAGCTGCAGATTCAGCCGTCATCACTAACTCGCCAAAGTGACGGGATTCGGCGGCGAGACCGGCCTTCATCCCCTCCTCCACACCGATACGCACCACCTCGAGGATCCGCTCCGGCGCCGGGTAGTTACCACGGGTCTTGGCTTTCACCCCTTTGCTGGCCTGATCGAACAGCACCTTGCGGCCCAGCTTGTTGGTCTCCAGCACCTTGCCTTGCAGATCCCGCTTCAATTGATGGCGCGGTTTGCCTTTTTTGGCCAGTTTGATGGCGGCATCCAGCAGAATGGAGGGCGGCACCACATCGTCCACCAGCCCCAGCTTTTTGGCTTGTTTAGCACGCACCTGCTTGCCGGTCAGCATCAGATCCAGCGCCTTGGCCACCCCGATCAGACGCGGCAAGCGCTGGGTACCACCCGAGCCTGGCAGCAGGCCAAGCTGGACTTCCGGCAACCCCAACACGGTTTTACCGTGCTCGGTCACCACCCGGCCATGACAGGCCAGCGCCAGCTCCAGCCCGCCACCGAGGCAGGGGCCGTGGATAGCGGCGATCACCGGAATGGTCAGCCCCTCGATCTCGGCAAAGATCTCCTGACCTTCTCGCGACAGAGTCTCGGCATCCTTGGCACTGGTGCAGGCGGCCAGCATGGTGATGTCGGCACCGGCGATGAAGGAGTCCTTCTTGCCGGAGGTGATCACCAGCCCAATCAGATCCTTGTTACGCTTCACCTCGGCCAGCACGGTGCGGATCTCCTCCACAAAGGCAGCCTTGAGGGTATTCATGCTCTCGCCCGGCACATCCATGGTGAGGATGCCGATACCATCTTTGCGAACATCCAGGGAAAAAGTCTTAGCGCTCATCATTCAACCTCCAACACCATAGCCACGCCCAATCCACCCGCCGCACAGGCGGTGTTGAGCCCAAATCCCCCGCCGCGACGACGCAGCTCGTGCAGGGTCTGGGTGATCATCCGCGCACCGGTCGCGGCAAAGGGGTGGCCATAGGCCAGCGAGCCACCGAGGACGTTAAATTTATCCATGTCCACTTCACCGATGGCCTGATCACGGCCCAGCTTGTCACGGGCAAACTCGGGGCTGGCAAACATCTTGAGGTTGGCCAGGGTCTGGGCGGCAAAGGCTTCGTGCATGTCGATCAGGGTCAGATCGCTGAGCGTGATACCGGCTCTGTCCAGCGCCAGCGGCGTGGCATAGGAGGGGCCCATCAGCATGTCTTGCCACACGTCAATGGCCGAGAAAGCGAAACTGCGGATATAGCCCAGCGGCTCGAGACCCAGCTCTTTCGCACGCCCTTCCCGCATCAGCAGCACGGCGGCGGCGCCATCGGTGAGCGGCGTGGCGTTGGCCGCTGTGACTGTGCCATGGACCCGGTCAAACACCGGCTTGAGCTTGGCGTAGCTCGCCAGATCGGAGCTTTCACGGATATTGTTGTCCCGCTCCAGCGGTGACTTGTAAGGGGGCACATGGGCGGTAAACACCTCGCCGCTGAGCTTGCCTTGCGCCCATGCTTCTGCAGCCAGGGTGTGGGAGCGATGAGCCAGCGCATCTTGCGCCTCACGGCTGATATGGTGGCTCTTGGCCATCTGCTCGGCCGTCTGCCCCATGGAGAGGCCAGTGGAGTATTCCGCCACCGCCGGTGGCACCGGCATCAGATCCTTGATCCTCAATGTCCGCAGAATATTGAAGCGCTGTTGCAGATTGCGCGCCTTGTTGAGATCCACCAGAGTGCGAGCCAGCTTTTTACTCACACCAATCGGGAGCACAGAAGAGGAGTCGGCACCGCCAGCAATGGCGATATCCACAGTGCCAGCCATGATCGATTCAGTGACATTGGCCACCGCCTGAAAACTGGTGGCGCAGGCGCGGGAGACGCTATAGGCATCCGTGGCAATGCTCATGCCAGTGCCGAGCACGATCTCGCGGGCAATGTTGGGGGCTTCCGGCATCTGCACCACCTGACCGAACACCAGCTGATCGATGAGGGCAGGGTCGAGATCGGTGCGGGCGAGCAGCTCGCTCACCACCAGTTTGCCGAGATCGACTGCAGGCACGCCATGAAAGGCGGTGGCCTGCTTGGCAAAAGGGGTACGCAGCCCCGCCACGACGGCAATCCGTTCGCCCTGGCGAGTCGTCAGTTTCAATGGCTGTTTCATCCTGGCTCCTTGGTTAAACGCAAAGATTAAAAGGTAGAGGTCTGACCTCATTGCGCCACATCTTAACAATCCACTCACAAGTTTCATACAGCTGATTGAAACTAAATTAAGCGCAGCAAGGCCCCTTCACTCGCCCTTGGGGAGCAACTGGAGTATAAAAAGATCAACTTCCATAAAAACAACGGGTTTATCGCATGGCAGCGGCCGAGTTCAGCGCGCTTAGGGACTATCTTGGCAGTCAAATTCTGGGGCAGGAGGAGCTCATCGAAGGGCTCTTGATCGCCCTGTTATGTGAAGGACATGTGTTAATCGAAGGGGCCCCCGGTCTTGCCAAAACCCGCGCCGTCAAAGCGCTCGCTGGTGCCGTCGAGGGGCGTTTTGCCCGTATCCAGTTTACCCCCGATCTGCTCCCTGCCGATCTCACCGGCAGCGAAGTGTTTCACCCGCAAGATGCCAGTTTTGTATTCCAGCCGGGCCCCCTGTTCAACCATCTGGTGCTGGCAGACGAGATCAACCGGGCGCCCGCCAAGGTGCAATCGGCGCTGCTGGAAGCCATGGCCGAACATCAGATCACTGTGGGCAAAAAGAGCTGGCGGCTACCGCCACTCTTTATGGTCGCCGCCACCCAGAACCCTATCGAACAGGAGGGGACCTATCCCCTGCCGGAGGCTCAGCTCGACCGCTTTCTACTCAAGCTGATAGTGGATTACCCGAGCCCCACCATGGAGCTGGCCATCTTGCAGCTTAACGCCAGCGGCGAGCAGCTTGGCGCTGCGCCGGTGACCCTGAGCCAGACCACCTTGCAACATGCCCGCAGCGAAGTACTGGCGGTCAGCATGCAGAGCAGACTGGAGCACTATCTGGTGGAGCTGGTCTGTGCCACCCGCCCGGGCAGCGGCCTGTGCCCCGCCCTTGAGCCATTGATTGCCGTGGGCGCCAGCCCACGGGCCACGCTGGGGCTGGCGCGATCTGCCCGCGCCCGTGCCTGGCTCGCGGGGCGTGACTATGTGCTGCCAGAAGATATCCAGCTGCAGGCCTATCCGGTGCTGCGCCACCGCCTGATCCCCAGCTATCAGGCACTGGCTGACAATCTGGACAACGACATCCTGATCGCCCAACTGCTGGATCAGGTGCCATGCCCCTAGATCCCGGCCTGCATCCCGACATAGATCTGTCGCTGCCACGGCTGCTCAATATCCGGCTCTGGGCCAAGGCCAGGGCCAGGCCGAAAACAGGCTTGAGCAGCAGTGAACGCGGCAAACCGGGGCGCTCGCCTGGGCTCACCTTTCGGGAACTTCGTGCCTATCAGGCGGGTGACGAGGTACGCCATATCGACTGGCGGGTCACGGCGCGCCTCGGTCGCCCCTACACCCGCCTCTACAGCGAGGAGCTGGATCAAGCGCACTGGCTGCTGCTCGATCTCTCTCCTGCCATGTATTTCGGCTCCACGCTGCAGCTCAAGGCGCGCCTCGCCTGCGAGCTGGCGGCGGCCCTGATCTGGCAAGGGGAGAAGCAGCACAACACCCTGATCTGCCATGGGCTTATCCCCCATCGCCAGAGCCAGCGCGGCAGCGTGCTTCCCCTGCTCGAATCCCTCTGCCATTACTACCAGCAAGGGCTAACACGCCGGACGCTCTCCCACTCGCTGGCCGACACCTTGGCCAGCGTGAAGCTGCCCCACGGTGCCAAACTGACGCTCATCACCGACCACAGGCCCTGCGAGTCGGCGCTCTGTCAGCAGTTGCAGCTGCTCTCGCGGCGCCACGATATCCACTATTGGCAAATCCGCGATCCCCTCGAAGCCGCCCTGCCCCCTGACGGCCAGCTGCCAGTGGCCATCGATAGGCCAGCCCAGCACTATCAGGGCTGGCTGGATGGGGGCCATGCCGGTTTCTCCCGCCGCTACCAGCAAGCCGCCGAGCAGCAGCTGGCCCACGGCAAGCAGCAGTTATTGCCGCTGGTACAGCGCCTCTATCTGCTCGATAACAGCCAGACGCTGCAACAACAGTGGCAGGAGGGGTTATGTCATCAGGGGTAATAGCGCCAACGGATCTCGACACGGCCAGTCCCGCCTCCGAGGCCATGACCGCACAGTTGGCCGCCCTGATGCGAGACATCCACCCGGGACCTGATCTGATTGAGCAGAGTCTGGACCCCAAAATACAGGCGTTACTGTGGCTACTGATCACAGGCTTATTGCTGCTATTGATCGCTCTGATTGCCCGGCGGTTGCTACGTTACCGCCGCTGGTGCCGCCAGCTGGAGGGAGATCCGGCGCTACTGGTGGCACGCATACACGAGGCGCTGCGCCATGAAGCGCTGCAACGCTGGCCCGAGGCACGCCAGTTGCAGGGAGAGGCGTGGCTCGCCTTCGTCGATCGTCACGGCGGCAGCAATTTCAGCCAGTTCTCCCATCACTGGAGCAGTTGGCTCTATGGCAGCCAGAACCCAACCCGCGAACAGTGCGAACAGCTGCGGCAAGATTATCGCCGCTGGGGTCAAACCCTTTTCTTACAATTTTCTCCCCGCTCAGGGCGCAAAACCGCGCGGAGACATTCATGACCCTGGCCTGGCCCTGGTTTGCGCTGGCGCTGGTGCTGCCCTTGCTGGTGCGCTTCGGTTTACCGCCCCTGCGCCGTGGTTATCTGGCTCACCCCGGGTTTGCCCTACTTCGCCCCCACGCCGGATTGCCGCTCTGGCGCGCCATGCTGCTCTGGTGCGCCCTTATCCTCGCCCTCTGCCGCCCCCAGTTATGGGGTGAACCGGTTATCCGATATGAAGGGAGCCGGGATCTGCTGATCGCGGTCGATCTCTCCGACAGCATGCGCACCCCGGATATGCTCGACAGCGGCGAGCAGCAGGCGCGGCTAACGGCGGTGCGCCAGCAGCTCAAGGCGCTGATCGCCAAGCGGGCCGGTGACAGGGTTGGCCTCATCGTTTTTGCCGATCACGCCTACCTGCTCTCTCCCCTTACTCAAGAGATCCCGGCGCTGTTGACCTTGAGCGACGAGCTCGATTTTGATCTGGTCGGCCGCACCACCGCACTTGGTGAGGCCATTTTGCTGGCACGCCAGCATGGGGACCCTAATCGCCCGACCGCTCTGCTGCTGGTGACCGATGGCCGCAATACTGCCGGCAATGCCGACCCACAGCAGGAGGCCAAACTCGCTGCGGCGCAGGGAATACGGATCTATACGCTGGGGGTCGGTGCCGATCCCGATACCTTTATCCAACCCTACGATGAAGCGGGCAGCGGTCAGGCCGATCCCAGCAGCGAGCTAGACGAGCCGCTCCTTAAAGAGCTGGCACAGATCGGCAAGGGGCATTACTTTCGGGCACGCACCCAGAGCGATCTGGATGCCATCAACGCGACCCTCAATGCCCTTGAACCAGCCCCCATGCCAATTGCCCACTATCAACCGGTGACCGAGCTCTACCCCTGGCCGCTGGCACTGCTTGGTGGCTTGCTGCTTCTGCCTGCGGGGCGCGGCAGGCTGGAATTTCGCAAGATGCGTAGCTGGCTGGCCCGAGGCGCGCGCAGATGGAGCTGATCTTGTTGCGGCCCCTGTGGCTGATCGCTCTCATCGCCTGGCTATGGCAGGGGTGGCGCCGCCGTCGCCAGCCCCCGCTGCTCGCCCCAGCCATGCACGCTTATCTGCTGCCATCATCCCGTCCCGAGCGCCCCTGGCTCTGGCTGGCGACACTGCCGATCATTTTGGCACTGTGTGGACCGGCACTGCGCAGTGAACTGCAACAGCAGCCTGCTGCGCCGCTCGATATCTGGTTGTTGGACTTGTCACGCTCAATGACCGCAACCGACCTCAAGCCGGATCGCGCCACCCGGGTCAGATGGCAGTTGCAACAACTGCTCAGCCGCGCCGAGGGCGAGCGCATTGCGCTGATCCTCTACGCTGGTGATGCCTACCTCACCATGCCGCCCACCCGGGATCATCAGGCCCTCGCGTTACTGCTGCCCGACTTGCGCCCCGATATCATGCCGCTGCAGGGCAGCAACCCGGCACGGGCCATTGAGCTTGCCATGCAACAGCTTGCCCCCGGTGAGCAGGCGCGTCTGCTGCTGATCACCGACGACCTCACCACGAACCAGATGGAACAAATTAGCGCCTTGTGGCCCTGCCAGCAGCGCCTGCTTTGCCGCGACACCCAACCGGCTCGCCTCGATATTCTGCTCGCCAGCAGCGGCCAAGCGGCCTCCATGCCCGCCATTCCTGCCAATGAGCTGGGTTTTGCTACCAGCCTGCCCGCACAACTGCCTGCCCCCGATAGTCAGGCCATGGCCGCGCTGGCCAATCGCCTCGGCGGTGAGCTGCAGTGGCTTGGTAGCGACGCGCCGCGCTTTGCGCCGCTGCCCGCCACTAGCTCGGCCCTCACCCCTGCGCCACTCGATTTAGGCCCCTGGCTGCTGCTCCCCTTGTTACCGCTGGCCTTGCTGGCCAGAGTCGGCGCCCGGCTGATGGTGGCGCTGATCATGGGACTACCGCTGCTCGTCCCTCAGGATCTGCAAGCAGCAGATGGGATGGCACAGCGCGCCATGCAGGCTTATCAACAGGGGGAATTTCAACAAGCCGCCCGCACCTTTAATGATCCGATCTGGCGTGGCAATGCCTGGTATCGGGCCGGCGCCTATCGGCAAGCCATCGCAGCCTATCAGCAAGCGACGAGCGCCACCGCCCACTACAACCGCGGCAACGCCCTGCTGCAACTGGGTGAGTTTGCCCCCGCCAAAGAGGCCTATCTGGCTGCCCTGGCGCTGGAACCCGGCCATGAAGATGCGCTCTATAACCTCTCACTGTTACAAGGCGCAGCGGCGGCGGCCCCCGACACCAACAACAGCAAGCAACCCGAACCAGCGGCTGATCAGCAGGTGACGGCAATGCCCCTGCCCCCCTCTCCACCCGTATTGCTGCTGGAGCAGCGACTGCGCAAAGAGGCACTGCGCCGGGACCTGATCAAGGTGGAGGAGCCCTGGTGACGCGGGCAGGATGGGGACTGTTGCTCGCGCTGGTGAGTCCGCTTGGCTGGGCCTTGCCGCCCCGAGCAGAGCTGCTGCCGGGTGCCGACCCCAGCGATTGGCTGCTGATCATCGAAGCGGATGGCGAGCGCCAGAGCAGCGAGCTGGAGATCACCCCCTTGCTGCGCCAGTTTGCGGTGGGCAGAGTGACCATGAGCCGGGTCACCACCCCGGTACAACAACTGACTCGCTGGCAGATCCCGCTGCACCAGAGCGATTCACCCGCGAATACAGAGGTGATAATTGCCCCGCTCAAGCTGGGAAATGAGTTCACCCCCTCCCTCACCCTGCCATTGAGAGAGGCGAAAACAGCAGCGCTGCCACAACCCGCAGCCCCATCGCCCCTCGAGATGCAGGCAAGCCTTGATCATCAGGGCCCGCTCTATCCCGGCCAGCCAGTGATCTACCGCCTGACCCTCTGGCTGCCCACCAGCATGCAAAACCCGGGACTGAGCGAGCTGAGCTCAACCCACTTCACCATCCGTCGCCTCGGCAGTGATGAGTGGATCGCCCCTGCGCAAGCTGGGCTGCCCGGCCGACTGACCCGCAGTTGGCTGATCCAGGCAAAAGCAGCGGGGCTCTGGCATATCGACTCCCCCCGCTTGCAAGGCCAGTTGATACAACAAGGGAGCAACCCACAGCGACTCTCAGCCAGGGCGGCCCCTCTTGCGATACGGGTAGACAAGGCCCCCGCCACTGCGGTGGCATCCCGCCTCACCCTGACACAACGACTGGAACCCGGCACCTCCACAGAGGTGGGGGAACCGCTGATCCGGATCCTGACCCTGACCATGGAAAATGGCGATGGCAGCCAACTCCAGCTTGCCCGGCTGATGGCTCATCAGCTGCCAACCGGGGTGCAAGCCCATCCTGATGGCGAGCAGCAACAGGAACGCTATCGCGAGGGAACACTGCTGTTTGAACGGGAGTGGCGACAAACACTGGTCGCAGAGAACAGCGGCAAGTATCAGCTCCCCCCCATTGCCGTGCCCTGGTTCAGCACCCAAAGTGGCCGGATTGAGCAAGCCAGTCTGCCCGCTATCGACCTGACAGTCCTCGCAACGGCTCGCCCACAACCAGAGAGTCAGCCGCCACAGATGCCAAGGCCAGAGAGCCTCTGGTGGGTGCTGCTCGCGCTAGCCCTTCGTGCCGTGCAGCGCCACGGGCCACGCTGGTGCGCCTTCTCTCGACTGCAACAGGCATTGGCCCGGCATCAACCAGAGGCAAGCCGCAAGGCGCTGATCCACTGGGCTACCTTGCGCTGGCAGGTTCCCTATTATCAATTAGGCCAGTTGCCCGGCGCTGGGCATAATCAGATCCGTGACGCGCTAAATGAGCTCGAACGAGCCTGCTTTGCCCCCCCGGCAGCTGGCCAGCCCCTGCAGTGGTGCCCCCTTGCGCGTGCCCTGACACCCCATGAAACGATGGCCATTTCACAGCTGATTTACCTGTTGGCTCGCTTGAAACGACGCCCCTGCGACTAGCCTCTTGACAAGGATTGCCCCATGGCTCTGCTGTTTTTTAGCAAAAAACGCGCTCAACAGCATATGGGTGGAAATGATCCGGCCACTGCGCCGGTCTCTACTCCTATGGCTGACAAACAAACCAAATTTGAAGCACTGGTCCATGCGCTGCACGGGGATCTCTACCGGTATGGCTACTGGCTGACCCGTGATCCCAACGTGGCGGAAGATCTGGTGCAAGAGACCTTCCTGCGTGCCTGGAAGGCGATCGACACCCTGCAGGATGACAAGGCAGCCAAGGGGTGGCTGATCACCATCCTCAGACGGGAGAACGCCCGCCGCTTTGAACGCAAGCAGTTCGATGTGGTCGATCTCGATGATTTCCCGCAAAGTGATCCTGACGCCTTACACAGCGAACAGGAGATGGAAAACGAATGGCTGCGCCGTCACATCACCCGCCTGCCAGAGGAGTATCAAGAACCACTCCTGCTGCAAGTCGTAGGGGGATTCAGTGGCGAGGAGATAGCCAAGATGCTCGGCCTGAACAAAAACACTGTCATGACCCGACTGTTTCGCGCCCGCAACCAGATCAAAGAGGCGATGGAACAGAAAAACCAAGCAAGAGGACACGGACATGGATGAACTCGAATTTCGCCGCAACGCCATGATCCAGCCCAACGATCAACAGCCTGACTTTCTCGAGACTGCCGATGCCAGCCAGGCCAATCGCCACTACCTCGACGAGATGAAGCAGTTTGACAGAACCCTCAAGCGCGCCATGCAGGTAGACGTCCCCGCTGGACTGGCCGAGCGGATCCTGCTCAAACAAGCCATGTTGCAAGATATGCCCGATGACAATATTCATCCCCTCAACAGCGCCACCACATTAGCCAGCGATCGGACACAGTCCCCCTGGCGCCAGATCGCCATG
Organism: Aeromonas sobria; assembly: GCF_006243315.1. Taxonomy (GTDB): domain Bacteria; phylum Pseudomonadota; class Gammaproteobacteria; order Enterobacterales; family Aeromonadaceae; genus Aeromonas; species Aeromonas sobria_A. Next base: position 831 of record NZ_NKWE01000017.1, on the reverse strand, counting down.
GCTGCATCGGTGGCCTTCTTGTTGGGGATGAGCACTCGCTGGATCAGCCTGCCAGAAGCGACCCCCACCGCCAGCTCCCTCGCCCAAGTGGCGATGGCCCATGTCTATGACGAAGCGCCCTTTATCCAGGGAACGGATGAGAGGGTCAACTTGCACAGCATCAACAGCAAGATGGAAAAATACGGGGCAACCCTGAGCGGGATGAATGGACTTGACGTCACCTATGCCAATCACTGCTCGTTTTACCAGGGGCCGGCCTTACACATGGTGATCCAGGGGAAGATGGGACCCATCACCCTGTTTTTGGTGCCCAAACATGTCCCCCTCACCCTGCAACAGGCCAGCTTTGAAGATGGCACCCTCAAAGGGGAAATAGTCCAACTCAAAGGGGCCAACATGGTGCTGATTGGCGAGATGAAGGAGCCACTCGCCCCCGTTGCCACGGCACTGCAGTCGCGCTTGCACTGGGCCATTTAACAAAGCTTGACAGCCCCTGAATGACAGGTGGCGGTGGTAAGCCGCTGCCTGCTCTATCCCCTTGCGCCTCTTTACCGCTGATTTGCGGCGTTGTTGCCCAAATCAGCCATCAGGTCACAACGTCCCCAGCCCCAGGTGACCGCTACACTCGGGGCTTTCTGACAGGCAGACCAAGGGTATTTAGCTTGTTTATAGCGCTTACATACGCCATGACTTCTCCCACTTGGCCGTTGTAGTTACGCAGACTGATTTTCCCCGCCAGCAACTGCTTGAACCGATACATCGCCGTCTCTGCCAGCGAGCGCCGATGATATCCCGACATCTTCTTCCAGTGCGCCAGCCCTTCCTTGCGCA